>NZ_PBSH01000008.1 GCF_002726155.1 Alcanivorax sp.
GAATCTATCGAGACTTAGGTGTTCTCGAACTGACCCATGGTGTTGTCTTTACCGCCAGCTTTCAGTGCTGCTTCGCCGGAGAAGTACTCTTTGTGGTCATCACCGATGTTGGAACCGGCCATGTCCTGGTGCTTCACAGTAGCGATGCCCTGACGGATTTCTTTACGCTGAACGCCTGCAACGTAGGCCAGCATGCCTTCGTCACCGAAGTAGCCTTTAGCCAGGTTGTCAGTGGACAGAGCAACAGTGTGGTAAGTCGGCAGAGTGATCAGGTGGTGGAAGATACCTGCTTCACGGGCCGCATCACGCTGGAAGTTCTTGGTCCACTCGTCAGCCAGCTCAGCCAGCTCGGTGCTGTCGTAGTCAGCGCTCATCAGACGGTCGCGATCGTAAGCGGAAACGTCTTTGCCTTCTTTCTCCCAAGCATCAAATACCTGCTGACGGAAGTTCAGGGTCCAGTTGAAGGACGGGCTGTTGTTGTAAACCAGCTTGGCGTCCGGCACCACTTCGCGGATACGGTTAACCATTTCTGCGATCTGGCCAACGTGGGGCTTCTCGGTTTCGATCCACAGCAGGTCAGCGCCGTTCTGCAGGCTGGTGATACAGTCCAGAACAACACGGTCGATACCGGAACCGGCTTTGAACTGGAACAGGCCAGAAGCCAGACGCTTCGGCTTGAGCAGCTTGCCGTTGGACTTGATCACAACGTCACCGTTGTTGATGTCGGCAGCAGACTCGATCACGTCACCGTCCAGGAACGCGTTGTACTGGTCACCCAGGTCGCCCGGCTCGTTGGTTACAGCGATCTGCTTGGTCAGGCCAGCACCCAGGGAGTCGGTACGGGCAACGATGACACCGTCGTCAACACCCAGCTCCAGGAACGCGTAACGTACCGCGTTGATCTTGGCCAGGAAGTCGGCGTGAGGAACGGTTACTTTACCGTCCTGGTGACCACACTGCTTCTCGTCAGATACCTGGTTTTCGATCTGGATACAGCAAGCACCGGCTTCGATCAGCTGCTTGGCCATCAGGTAGGTGGCTTCCGGGTTACCGAAACCAGCATCGATGTCAGCAATGATCGGAACAACGTGAGTTTCGAAGTTGTCGATCTGACCGATGATTTCTTTCTGCTTGGCTTCGTCGCCAGCTTCTTTGGCATCGTCCAGAGCACGGAACAGGTGGTTCAGTTCCCAGGCATCAGCCTGCTTCAGGAAGGTGTACAGCTCACGGATCAGGTCAGCGACAACGGTCTTCTCGTGCATGGACTGGTCAGGCAGCGGACCGAACTCGGAACGCAGCGCAGCAACCATCCAGCCAGACAGGTACAGGTAACGACCTTTGGTGCTACCGAAGTGCTTCTTGATGGAGATCATTTTCTGCTGACCAACAAAACCGTGCCAGCAACCCAGAGACTGGGTGTACTTGGACGTGTCAGCGTCATAGGCCGCCATGTCTTCACGCATGATCTTGGCGTTGTACTTGGCGATGTCCAGATGCGTGTTGAAACGGTTTTGCAGACGCATGCGAACCGCAGATTCCGGGTTGATATCGTTCCAGGTGCTTTGCGCACCAACCACGGAGCCGAGTGCTTCGATGTCTTTGGTGTATGACATGGTGAACCTCTGAATATGAAATTGGTTTATCGACGCCGGAGAGGGGCAACCCTGCTCATGCATTTCATGCCGGTCTACCGATGCCGCGCATTCTAGTGCCCCGCGACACATAAACATAATCAATATGATCTATATTCGGTATTCACAGCATGAATGCCACGATATAACCCAACGGATTGAAAACGTGCCTGAGCAGTCACCTCAGACTAAGGCATTAGATGAAGACCCCCAGTGCCATTGCTCAATGAGACAGCGCCTTGATTTACCGAAACGCCCACGTTTTGCGGCCCGCACACAGTGACCGACCCTCCCCTTTACGACTATGATCTTTCCTGCACAGCTGGCATGGAGAGTGCATTACCTGTTAAGGGTAGACAGCTTGTGTCCAGGGAGAAAATTATTACCAAGGGGAATATATGAAAGCGCTTAGTCCGGTGGATCAACTTTTCCTGTGGCTGGAAAAACGGCAGCAGCCCATGCATGTGGGCGGTTTACAGCTGTTTTCCTTTCCCGAGGATGCCGGTCCGAAATATGTCAGTGAACTGGCCCAGCAAATGCGGGACTACTGCCATCCGGTAGCCCCATTCAACCAGCGCCTGACCCGTCGGCTCGGCCAGTACTACTGGACTGAGGACAAGCAATTCGATATCGACCACCACTTCCGCCACGAAGCGCTCCCCAAACCCGGTCGCATCCGCGAACTGCTCTCTCTGATTTCCGCCGAACACTCCAACCTGCTGGACCGGGAACGGCCCATGTGGGAAGCCCATTTGATTGAAGGCATTCGCGGTCGCCAGTTTGCTCTCTATTACAAGATTCACCATTCGGTGATGGACGGCATTTCCGCCATGCGCATTGCCTCCAAGACCCTGTCCACAGACCCCAGCGAACGGGAAATGGCACCAGGCTGGGCTTTCAATACCCGTAAACGCACCCGCTCGTTGCCCAGCAATCCGGTAGACGTGGCCTCCAGCATGGCACGCCTGACCGCCGGCATCAGCAAACAAGCCGCCACCGTGCCCGGCCTGGCGCGGGAGATCTACAAGGTCACCCAGAAGGCGAAAAGTGACGAAAACTACGTGTCCATCTTCCAGGCGCCGGACACGATTTTGAACAATACCATCACAGGCTCTCGCCGCTTTGCCGCCCAGAGTTTTTCGTTACCGCGCCTGAAAAACATTGCCAAGGCCTACGGCTGCACCATCAACACCGTGGTGCTGTCCATGTGTGGCCACGCCCTGCGCGAGTATCTGATCAGTCAACACGCCCTGCCCGATGAACCGCTGATCGCCATGGTGCCCATGAGCCTGCGTCAGGACGACAGCGCCGGTGGCAACCAGATCGGCATGATTCTGGCTAACCTGGGCACCCACATCTGTGATCCGGCCAATCGCCTGCGCGTGGTCAACGACTCCGTGCAGGAAGCCAAATCCCGGTTCTCACAAATGAGTCCGGAAGAGATCCTCAACTTCACTGCCCTGACCATGGCCCCCACCGGCCTCAATCTGCTCACCGGCCTGGCGCCCAAATGGCGGGCATTCAACGTGGTGATTTCCAACGTCCCCGGCCCGAAAGAGCCGCTGTACTGGAACGGCGCTAAACTGCAAGGCATGTACCCTGTCTCCATTGCCCTGGATCGTATCGCCCTGAACATCACCCTCACCAGCTACGTGGATCAGCTGGAATTCGGCCTGATTGCCTGCCGCCGTACCCTCCCCTCCATGCAGCGGCTGCTCGATTACCTTGAGCAGTCCATACGCGAACTGGAAATCGGCGCGGGTATTAAATAACAACGCCAGACGCCTGGTGCCTGACGGGCTGGGCGTCCAACGTCTGGCACCGAACGAGCGAACATGGCAACCGATCTGAAACGCATCACCCGGGGCGAGCTCATCTGCTGGCAGCTGCGCCATCGCGGCCAGACGCTGGTAATCGCGGAGCAGGGCGCCCAGGTGCTCGAATACGGACGCGATGGCGCCCCCCCGATTCTCTGGCTCAGTGAGCAGGCAGCATACCGTATTGGCCACGGCGTGCGTGGCGGCGTGCCGGTGTGCTGGCCCTGGTTCGGCGCGCTGGAACGCAACCCGGACAGCGTAACCCAGCAATACTCTCTCCATACTCCCCCGGCCCATGGCCTGGTCCGCCAGCAACCCTGGCAGCTCAGCGAACAGCATCTTCACGCAAAGCAGGCGCAACTGGTTTTCCGGCTGGCCGACCAGGCTGACCGCCAGCACCTACCCCCCGTCACCCCCACCCTGACGATCACCCTGAGCGACGCCCTGTCGCTCAGTCTGGGCAACCATAATCACGGTGACCGGCCTGTTACCGTCAGCCAGGCGCTGCACACCTATCTGGCCGTGGCAGACAGTCGGCAAATCACCGTGCAAGGACTCGCCCATACGCCCTACGTGGATGCCCTGGCCGACTGGCAGACCCGCCAGGATAGCGATGCTCTGCAATTCGACCAGGAAACCGACCGGCTTTATCTGCAACTGCCCTCGCAACTGCAGGTGGAAGATCCGCTCTGGCAGCGACAGATCCAACTGACCTGCCGGGGCAGCCACTCCGCCGTCGTCTGGAATCCCTGGGTGGATAAAAGCCTGCAGCTCAGTCAGTTCGCCCCCGACGCCTGGCAGCGCATGTTGTGCATCGAAACCGCACGGGTGCTGGATAATGTGCTGACTCTGGACCCCGGCGAGTACCATGAAATGGCTGTCGAGATTATGACAAACACGTGATCTCGACCCCCAAAACCGCCCGGAAAAAGGGGTGGTGCAATCAGAAAAAGGGGAGTAAAGTCGGAAGTGGCTGCGAATTATGGCCGTGGATTGTTTTGGTAGTTGTCTTCCCTGCGTGAAGCTGAAGTTGTCTCCGAACACCGCCCAACATGGTTTGCAAGCAACACCCTAAGTAATAGTTTTGAGGTATAGATTCACATGGCTACAGGTACTGTGAAGTGGTTTAACGAGTCCAAGGGTTTTGGTTTCATTTCCCAGGACGATGGTGGTGCGGACGTGTTCGTTCATTTCAGTGCAATTACCGGTTCAGGCTTCAAAACCCTGGCCGAGGGTCAGAAGGTTTCCTTCGAGATCCAGCAGGGCCCCAAAGGTCCGCAGGCTGCTAACGTCGTTGCTGAATAAGCAACCTCGCTAGTAAAAAAACCCGCTTCGGCGGGTTTTTTTATGCCCAGCTGAAAGAGACGCTCCACGCATCGCCCTGATGCACCACGCGCCCTTTTTCCGTAGGAGCGGCGCTTGGTAAAGCGAACACGCTCAGGGTTGATATAAGGGTTGGTCGAGGAGGTGCTTGCGCTGGCGCCAGTCGGGCATGCGGGTGTCCATGAGCGCGTGGAACCCGGGGCCGTGATCCATGTGTTGAAGATGACACAGTTCGTGCATGACCACGTAATCCAGTGCCGCTGGCGGGTAATGCAACAAGGCCATGTTCAGGTTGATATACCCTTTTGCCGACAGCGAGCCCCAGCGGGTGCGCATCTTTTTGACCCGCAATACCGGGCGGGCATAGCCTTGCCTGGCAAACCAGCCAAACTGCCGCTCGATACTGTCGGCAAACAACGGGCGAGCCTCTTCGCGCAACCAGCGCTCCACCGCCTGCTGCACGGCCGTCTCGCTATCGGGCTCGGCAACCCGCACCTGCAGATAGCCGCCCGACACACTCACCGACCACCGGCCCGGTGACACATCCAGGGTTAGCGGTTGCCCGCGAAACACCAGGGTGCTGCCATCCTGCCAGCGCTGTCGGGGGCGGCTGGCCTGACGTTGTTGCTGATCCCGGATCCACTGGCGGCGGCTGTCCACAAAGGTCTGCACCATGCGCAAGGGCGCTCGCTGCGGCGCGCGCACCTGTACACGACCGTCTTCCAGAACACGCAGTTCCAGAGTACGGCGTTTGCTGCGGATCAGTTCGTAGTCGGTCATGAATCCTGTCTGGCGATTAGTAGGAGCGGCGCTCTCTGTGCTCTGCGAGTATGAGCCGCAAAGCGTACTTGGGAAAACACTCCTTCGCTGCCGCTCGGTTCGCGGCTCAAGCGCTGCTCCTACGGATTATCCATCTTGGCTTTCGTTAACGGCCATCTCCTTGTCCAGCTGCTGGCTGACCGCATCTGCCGGTGACGCATAAGGTGCCAACCACTGGTACAGCACCGGGATGATAAACAAGGTCAGCACCGTGGCAAACAACAAGCCACCAAGAATCACCACACCGATGGTGAAGCGACTTTCCGCGCCAGCGCCGGTGGCCAGCACCAGCGGCACCGCACCGAAGATAGTGGAAACCCCGGTCATCAGAACCGGACGGAAACGCACGATGGCGCCTTCATAGATCGCCTCTTTCACGCTGCGCCCCTCATCACGAAGCTGATTGGCAAACTCTACGATCAAAATACCGTTTTTCGCCATCAGCCCCAGCAACATGATCATGCCAATCTGGCTGTAGATATTCAGGCTGTCGCCGGTAACACTGATAGCAATCACCGCGCCAGCCAACGCCAGCGGCACCGTGAGCATGATGATCAGCGGGTGAATCCAGCTTTCAAACTGGGCAGCCAGTACCAGGAATACAATCACCAGCGCCAGCGCAAAGGTCACCAGAATCGCCGACGCCGACTCTTGCAGTTCCTCGGCCATGCCCTTGTAACCAATGCGCGCTTCCAGTGGCAGCCGCTCGCGGGCCTGCTCCTCCACATAGCGCATGGCCGTGGCCAGGTCATAGCCGTCGGCCAGGTTGGCGGACAGGGTAATCGCCGGCAGACGATCCACCCGGCGCAGCTCAGGTGCATCACCGGTGGTGGTTAATTCCACCACACTGGAAAACGGCACCAAGCCACCACTGTCACTGCGCAGGTAGATCGGCAGCACATCGTCAGGCACTTCACTGGCACTCTTTTCCGCCTCCAGCAACACGTCGTACTCGCGCCCCCGATCCACATAGGTGGACACGGTCAGGGTGGCAAACATGGCCTGCAGGGTTTCCCCCACATCGGTGGCGGTGATGCCCAGATCCGCCGCCCGCTCACGGTCCAGATTCACATCCAGTTGTGGCTGGGTCTGCTCAAAGTCGGTGTCGATACTGGTCAGGTTCGGGTTTTCGCGCAGGGCCGCCATCAGGGTTTCACTCCAGGCCAGCACTTGCTCATAGTCTGGCCCCGCCACCACCACTTCCAGCGCCTGGTCGAAGGCACTCTGGCCCAGCCCCGGCGGATTCACCGCAAAGGCCCGCAAGCCGGTGACCTGGGACAACTGCCCACGCAACTCGCCAACAATCTCCTGCTGGGTACGGTCGCGCTCTTCCCAATCTTTCAACCTCACGATGGTAAACGCCCGCTCCGGCACGCCACGGAAACCGACGATGGCCAACACCCGCTCGGCTTCACCATTTTCCACCAGGGGCATAAGCATTTTTTCCACCGCCTGGGTGTGGTGGGCGCCGTATTCCACCGTAGAGCCCTGGGGCGAGGTGGCAGGAATAATGAAGACGCCACGGTCTTCCGTGGGCGCCAGCTCCTGGGGCAATTGCCGAAACAGCAACGCCGCCGCCAGGCACAACAACACGCAACCTACCGCCAACGGCCAGGGGCTTGTCAGGGTCCGTTGCAGGCCGTTGGCATAGGCCTGATTCAGGCGTGTCAGGCCCCGCTGCAGAAAATTGTTCTGCCCTTGTTGTTCCTTGCGGCTATGGCGATGCAGCCAACGGGAACACAGCATGGGCGCCAGGCTCAGGGCGACGATACTGGAGATGATTACCGCCGACGCCAGGGTAAAACCGAATTCACTGAACAGCCGCCCCACGTCGCCGCCCATAAAGGAAATGGGCACGAACACCGCCACCAGTGTCAGCGTGGTGGCGACCACGGCAAAGGCCACTTGCCGGGCACCAAGATACGCAGCCACCAACCGCGACTCGCCTTCATCGATACGGCGCTGGATGTTTTCCAGCATGACGATGGCGTCATCCACCACCAGGCCGATGGCCAGGATCAGCGCCAGCAGGGTCAGCACATTGATGGAAAAATCCATCACCCCGAAACCAATAAAGGCACCGATCACCGACACCGGAATAGTCACCGCCGGGATCAGAGTCGCGCGCAAGTTGCCAAGAAAGGCAAAGATCACCGCGATCACCAGCACCACGGAAATCCCCAGGGTGATCAGCACCTCGCGAATAGACGCCCGGATAAACAGGGATTCATCCGAGTTGACATCCAGATGAATATCCGCTGGCAGGCTATCGCGCACCGCCTCGATTTCTTCGCGCACCCGATCCGACACCGCCACGGTATTGGCCTTGGATTGGCGCACAACGCCCAAGCCAATGGCGGCTTCGCCGTTGGCACGCAGCACCGAATCATCGTTCTCCACGCCCAGCGCAACGCGCGCTACATCGCCCAAGCGCAGCAGGTAATCGCCCTGGCGGCGGACCACCAGGTCCTCAAATGCCTGCACCGTGGCCAGGCGGTTATCCGCCCGAATGGTGAAACCACGGGATTCCGATTCCAGCTTGCCCGCCGGCAATTCCACGTTGTTGCTGCGCAGGGCCTGTTCAATATCTGTCACGGTGACCTGGTTGGCCGCCATGCTCTGGCGGTCCAGCCACACCCGCATGGCATACCGACGCTCACCGCCGATGATCACTTCCGACACCCCGTCGAGCACAGCAAAACGGTCCACCAGTGACCGTTCGGCAAAATCTGTCAGCTCCTGAGGGGCTAGCGTGCTACTGGTCAGGGTCACCCAGATAATGGGCCGGGCATCGGCATCGGCTTTGGCAATCACCGGGGTTTCCGCTTCTTCCGGTAACCGGTTGAGCACCCGGGACACTGCATCGCGCACGTCATTGGCGGCGATATCCACATCCCTTTCCAGGGTGAATTCCACCGTGGTACGGGCTGAGCCCAGGCGGCTGCGCGACTCGATCTTGCGCACCCCTTCCACCCCGGAAATCGCCCCTTCGATGACCTGAATGATCTGGGTATCAATGACCTCCGGCGCGGCGCCGGCATAATCCACACTGATGGACACTTCCGGCGGATCGATATCCGGATACTCACGAATCGGCAGCTTCATTAGCGCGCTAACGCCAAACACCACGATCAGCAGGCTGATCACCGTGGCGAAAACCGGCCGCTTGATAGAGACATCGGACAAAATCATGCGGCGGCCTCGCCCGTTACCGGTTGACCATCCGGGTCCGCCGCCGGGGGCTCAGCGGAGGGGGACTCCGCTGGTGGCGCCGGGTTCAGCAATACTCGCTGCCCGGGCATCAACGCTTCCGGGTCCTCGATCACCTTCACCGGCTGGCTGCTGCCCAGGCGGGAGTGGCCGTTGACGATCACATCCGGTTTGTTGGTCAGGCCACTGGTCACTTCTACCCAGCCATCCCGGCGACCGCCCAGCGTTATCGGGTGGCGCTGAGCCTTATTGTCCGGGCTTACCGTGAACACATAACTCTGCGCCCCCTGGGTGATCACCGCCTGCTCCGGCACCAACAGCGCTTCCCGTTCCGCTAACTGCACGGACACCCGTAGAAACTGGCCGGGCAATAATTGCCCCTGGGGGTTATTCAGCCGGGCACGCACCGTCAGGCTACGGCTGCTGCTGCTCACCCGGGAATCCAGGTGGGTGATCGCGCCTTCAAAAATTTGATCTTCAAATGCGGAATTCTGCGCCTGCACCGGCAACCCCACCGCCAACTTGCCCAAGTAGCGTTCGGGTATCTGGAAATCCACTTCCAGATGTCCAAGATTATCCAGGGTCGTAATCGGGTTGCCCGTCTGCAGATAGGCACCGGGATCCACCTGTCTCAACCCCAGCACCCCGGCAAACGGCGCGCGAATGGTATGGTCGTTAAAATTGGCGCGGGCCACATTGCGGCTGGCCTCGGCGGCTTCCAGGGTGGTGCGGAAGG
The DNA here is from genome assembly GCF_002726155.1 of Alcanivorax sp. GTDB lineage: Bacteria > Pseudomonadota > Gammaproteobacteria > Pseudomonadales > Alcanivoracaceae > Alcanivorax. The sequence goes on from NZ_PBSH01000008.1 coordinate 9,537, forward strand.
TATCCACCTCGGATTGGGAAATGGCGCGACGCTCCACCAGCTGCTGACCCCGGCGGTAATCATCCCTGGCGCGCTGATATTCCGCCTCGGCACGGGCCAGTTCGGCACGGGCATTACGGTCATCCAGCGTCACCAGCAGCTGGCCCCGGGTGACCTGCTGGCCTTGCTGAAAATGGATCTCCGCCACCCGGCCCGGCACTTCCGCCAACAACACCACAGCCTGGGCCGCCCGGGCGGTACCCACGGCTTCCACCCGGTCGTACAGGGGGCGCTCAATGCTCGGTGCCAGGTTCACTACGGTTGGCGGGCGGGTTCCCATGGGCGCCTGCTCAGCCGGCCACAGCCACCAAGCCCCCATTCCCACCAGTGCCACCAACACCAGCCCCGCGATAATCCGCGCCATGCCATTCTCCGTTATTCCGATGCAAGCCAAGTCTGATTCACGACAGGAAAGTCTAACGTGCAATTATGCAAGGAATGCGTAACCGCTGCGTTAGTGGGAACAAATAAATTGAAGAGGGTTCATGTAAAGATCGTCAGCGGCACAAAACACGGCCCCAGTGGTGGCCCCTGAAAAGAAAAAGCCCACCTGCATGGTGGGCTTTTTCTTTCGTGCCGCGTGTTGCGTGAAGCGTGTTGCGTCTCTTTTACCGTGTTGCGTCTCTCTAAACCATTTCCGCGCGCATCTTCTTCTTGTCCAGCTTGCCCACGGAGGTGCGCGGCAGCTCGTCCACAAAGACCACCCGATCAGGGATACCGTAGCGGCTGATCACGCCCTTGTCGGCATAATCGCCAACCAGCGCCTTGATGCTCTCTTCATCTGCTTCACCGCTTTTCACCACCAGCGCCACCGGGCGTTCACCCCATTTTTCATCGGGCACCCCCACCACGGCGCACTCGCCCACGCCCGGGTGCTGCAGCACCAGGCCTTCCAGATCAATGGAAGACACCCACTCGCCACCGGTCTTGATCACATCCTTGATGCGGTCAACGATTTTCAGCCAACCATCCTCGGACATTACCGCCACATCCCCGGTGTGCAGCCAGCCGCCATGCCACAACTCTTCGGATTTATCCGGGTCGTTCAGGTAACCCTGGGTCAGCCAGGGCGCGCGCACCACCACTTCCCCCTGGCTCTTGTTGTCATGGGGCACGTCATTCATTTCACCGTCGACGATGCGAATCTGCACCATGGCCACCGGGCGGCCGGTGCGGGTGCGGTAATCCGCCTGGGTTTCCAGGTCCGCGTTTTCCAGTTCCGGGGTCAGCTGGGCCAGGGTCAGCAGCGGGCAGGTTTCGCTCATGCCGTAACCGGTATAGATATCGATGCCACGTTCCAGCGCCCCCATGGCCAGCGCCTTGGGCAGGGCCGAGCCGCCGATGATGACTTTCCAGCCACTCAGATCGATGCTCTTGGCCGCTTCCGCCTGCAGCAACATTTGGATGATGGTGGGAACACAGTGTGAAAAAGTAACTTTGTGGGTCACCAGTAGTTTCAACAGGGTGGCCGGCTCGTAACGGCCCGGGTACACCTGTTTCACCCCCATCATGGTAGCCATGAACGGGATGCCCCAGGCGTGTACATGGAACATGGGCGTGATCGGCATGTAGACGTCGTCTTCGTTGAAACGCCCCTGCCCCACACCGGCCATGGTGTTACGGCCGGCAAAGGTGTGCAGCACCAGCTGTCGGTGAGAGAAATACACGCCCTTGGGCAGGCCGGTGGTGCCGGTGGTATAGAAGGTGGTCGCGCGGGTGTTTTCGTCCAGCTCCGGGAAATCGTACTGGGCCGGCGCCTTGGCCAGCAGCTCTTCATATTCACCCGCCAGCGGCAGGCTATCACTGCTTTTCACACCCTCTTCCTGAGAAGACGTGTCGTCCAGCAGGATGTAGGTCTTTACCGTCTCGATGCGGTCTTGCAGCTCTTCCAGGATCGGCAGGAATTCGCTGTTGACCAGAATCGCATCATCTTCCGCATGGTTGATGGTGTAGAGAATCTGTTCCGGGCTCAGGCGCACGTTCACGGTGTGCAGCACTGCACCCATCATCGGGATGGCAAAAAAGGCTTCCAGGTAACGGTTGGTGTCCCAGTCCATCACGGCCACGGTATCACCAGGCTTCACGCCCTGCGCCGCCAGCGCCCCGGCCAGGCGGCGCACGCGCTCGTCAAGGTCGCGGTAGGTGAACGTGCGATCGCCATAGGTAATCGTCTGGTCCGGTGCCTTGCGCACACCGGCTTCCAGAATATGGTTGATGACCAGTGACGACTCCACCGCTGAGGCGCTGCGGGGGATGTTCAGATGACTACTCATAACTTGCTCCGTTACCTTGTTATTCTGCCGTTCACGGGCAGGAAAAAGCGGCACGCTCTTACCTACCCATCAGTATGTGGGCGTTCAAGACTGACACAGACCTCCATACAGGTCATCTGTCAGCAGGCCCAATAGGTTACAAAATACTACCCGTTGTAGACACCCTGTCTAGCACAGCCTTTCAGCGCTTGTTTGCTGCCCTGGCGGCCCATCGTGAAGCCCCCATTTAGGTCGGGCTGCCATCCTGTTAGTGGATCAAGGATGGGTGAGATCTTTCGGATCCAGCAGTTTTTCCAGCTCCTGCCGGGACAGGCCGGACTGTTCCTCCGCCACATCCAGCACCGCCCTGCCACTGGCAAACGCTTCTTTGGCAATCTTCGCCGCTTTTTCGTAGCCGATCACCGGGTTCAGGGCGGTGACCAGAATGGGGTTCTTCCCTACGCCTTCGGCCAGGCGCGCTTCATTGAACGTCATCCCCTTGATCGCCCGCTCCGCCAGATTGCTGCAGCTGTTCGCCAACCATTCGGTCATATCCAGCAGATTGCTGGCTACCAGCGGCAGCATGACATTGAGCTGGAAGTTGCCGCTCTGGGCAGCGATGGTATTGGCCTGATCCAGCCCCATTACCTGGGTCGCCACCATGGTGGCGGACTCGCAAATCACCGGATTCACCTTGCCCGGCATGATCGACGAACCCGGCTGCGTGGCCGGCAGCTGCACCTCGCCCAGCCCGTGGATCGGCCCGGAATTCATCCAGCGCAGGTCATTGCTGATCTTCATCAACACCACCGCAACACCGCGCAGCGCCGCCGATAACGCCAGCGGACTGTCCAGCGCACTCTGCGCCACAAAGGGATGGGGCATGGCGCGAAAGGCCAGATTCGTTTCTTCTGCCAAGTGGCGGGCAAAGGTGTCAGCGAAATTCCGGTGGGCATTAATACCGCTGCCCACGGCCGTGCCGCCCTGAGGCACCGCCAACAGGTCATCACGGGCCCGCGCCACACGCCCACAGGCATCCTGCAACTGCATGGCCCAGGTCTGTAGCTCCTGTTCCACAGTCACCGGCATGGCATCCATCAAGTGGGTGCGCCCGGTTTTCACGGTCTCCCGCTGCTCCCGGGCGCGCAAGCCCAGCTCGGCAATCAGTTGCTCAAGCGCCGGGATCAGGTTTTCCGTGACGGCCAGTGCGGCAGACACATGAATGGCCGTGGGAATGGTGTCGTTACTGCTCTGGCCCAGGTTCACATCGTCATTGGGGTGAATGGGAGCACCGGCTTCCTCACACAGATGTGCAATCACCTCATTGACGTTCATGTTGGTGCTGGTGCCGGAGCCTGTCTGGAAGATATCCACCGGAAACTGGTCCAGGTGATGGCCCGCCAGCAGATCGTTGCAGGCACCGACAATGGCCACGGCCTTGTCGGCTGACAACGTTTCAAGCTGCCGGTTGGTTTCCGCCGCACAGCGTTTGATGCGGACCACGGCCTGGATAAAGCGGGTTGGCAACTGACGGCCGCTGATAGGGAAATTGTCCACCGCGCGCTGGGTCTGGGCGCCCCAACGTGCGCTGGCCGGAACCGCTATGTCACCCAGGGAATCAGTTTCTGTGCGCGTATCGCAATGGTGCGTGGACATGATCAGCCTCCTGCCAACAATAAAACCTGTGTTGTTTCATCATGGCATGGCGACAACGGGGATTCATTACAAGTCGGACTGCCTCAGGCCTGAAGGGATAGCACGGTATCTGCCAGGTCCCCCGCCAGCTGCTGCAATTCCTGCCTGTCGCCGGAACGTTGGGCGAACGCCCGCAATCCCATGACTTCGCACTGCAGACGGCGCGCCAATCGGTCCGGCTGATGGGCTGGGTCGTCGGGGTCGCGTATCTGCCCCGCCGCTTTCGCCTCGGCAAAGGCCTGGCGGAAAATCGCCTCCATATCGGCCAGGCGAGTTTCGATTTTCTGCTGTAACGCCGGGGTTTCTGCTCCCGCTTCCAGCAGCCCCTTGACCAGCATGCAGGCCCGGGAAGGCGGGTTGGTGTCGCGCAGCTTGCCCAGTTCGCGCAGATAGTCTGCCAGCCCTTCGATGGGGGTTTGCTTGCCACGGAGATTATCCAGGAAATCCTTGCCCATGGTGCCGGCATACAGGTCCAGGGCCTGACTATAGAGCGACTCCTTGTTGCCAAACGCGGCATAGATGCTGCCGGGGCGCATATCCAGCGCGTGCTCGATGTCTTTGAGAGAGGTGGCATGAAAACCTTTCTCCCAGAACAGGGTCACGGCCTTCTCGAGGCAATCTTGCCGATCGTACGCCGCCATTCTGGGCATCTGTTATCTCCACCATGCAAACAATAAGCGCAGTTTAACAATTTTTGAGTATTCGCTCAAAAAAGGTATTGCAGACGTTTCTGCACGTGTTAGGGTGACGCTGTTGTTGAGCGATCACTCAAATAAAGACATCGCTTATCCCGGCTGATCCAAAGGAGGACACCATGACCGATTTCACCCTGCACACAGAAGAGACCGCCCCCGAAGCCAGCCTGGCGCTGCTGAAAGAATCGCAGAAAAGCTTTGGCATGATTCCCAATCTGCATGCCGTCATGGCCGAAGCCCCCGGCCTGCTGGAGGGCTACCAGAAACTGCACGCGTTATTCCTGGAAACCAGCTTTACCGACGAGGAAGTGACCGTAGTCTGGCAAACCATCAACGTGGAACATGCCTGCCACTATTGCGTCCCCGCCCATACCGGCATTGCCAAATCCATGGAAGTGGACGACCGCATCACCAACGCACTGCGCGACAAGACCCCCTTGCCCACAGACAAACTGGAAGCCCTGCGGGACTTCACCTTATCCGTGGTCCGCGATCGTGGCGAAGTGAACGATGAAGCTGTGCAGGCTTTCCTCGCCGCAGGCTTTGAAAAACGGCATATCCTGGAAGTGATTCTGGGCCTGTCCCAGAAGGTGATGAGCAATTACACCAATCACCTGGCCAACACCCCCGTCGACAAGCCGTTCAAAAAGTTTGAATGGCATGCAGATGGCGCCCCCACATCCTGAAACCGGGCTGCTCGCCCTGCTTCCACCAACGGGTGTGAAGCAGGGTTTATTCCTGAGGAAGTAAACCGATCGTGGTGCGGATGCTGCCATTGGGAATAACCAACTGCCCCAGACGGTCTGAGCCAAAATAAATATCCGATTTCACTTCCTGCCCCAAGGCGCCGCCAGGTACCGAGGCAAGCCCTTCTGTACCATCCTGTAACCGCTGCACAGCACTACCGCCGAACACAATCTTGTTGGAAATTTCCAGTTGAGGGCTTTCTCCGTTACCGCTGTGGTTTCGTTCGTGCAATTCCAGTTTGCTGTCCACAATAGCCACGTCCCCCTCTATGTTCGCCAGCCTCAACTCAACCTCCGGCCGCCCCGGTTCAGCAATCGACCAGAACGAACCCTGACCACTCACCAAGGTACTGTCCGTGGTATCGCTCATGGAATAGAGTCTGATGGCAGCACTGTAGGCCAGAAAATTCTCCCCATCCGGTGGTGGAGATAACCGGAAATTCACCAGCCCCTCAAGATTGAGATCCACATCGGCTATCGCTACCTTGTCATCCCCGCGTGGCAGGGAAACCCCGGCCAGCTCAGCCGAAAGCTGCATTCTGACTCGAGGGGAAAGCAGGTCGATACCTCCACCGTAAGCAGCACCGCCTACGGTTCCGGAATTTTTTATCCACAAGCGCATATCATCGGCAGCCAGAAGGAAGTTGGCATTCAACATGCCGATGCCCATATTCACCGACGGGCCGGTGTCCGCAATCATGAAATGGGTGCCCCGCGACCAGTTGCTGCCCTGATTGCCAGCGTTATCCAATGTCTGCGACATCAGCAGAAAATCGATAATAAAACCCTGATTCTCACTGTCTGCGGTAACATGCGACGGGCTCCCACCGGGATACATGGCAATATTGGCATCGATGTTGGCCAGGGTATAAATCAACCCCCAATCATAGGTTTCCGGGGCCATGTTATTTGAGCTGACCGTTACCTGATTTGAATACGCCAACAGGTTGCCGTCACGGATAGCCGCCATTAGCGCCCCACCATCCGTGCGATTAACCTGGTTGCTATAGCTGTTGATCAACCCGGTATCGAAGCCCAGCATGTTTCCTCCGCACCCCGAACCATGGGTTGCGCCTCCCCAACACAACCCACCGGGGCCATTTCCGGCAGTCACCACATCCAGCGTGATATTGCGGAAATCAAAACCCAGAGGAGCCCGATTACCACTGCTGTCCTGAAGATTTCTCCAATCGCCAAACTCCAGCAAAACCTGTTCACCACCGCCCTGACCAATCTGCCAGCGCAGGTCTGTGGATTTAACCCCATCCCCCTGGTTTTTCTTGTAATTCCAGCTGACACCAAAATTCAGGCCCTGCGTTCGTGCGGAAGTATCATAGGCACCGGCCACTTCGCTGCCATCCCAGATCCCCCCACCACGAACCTGCAGTTCAGTGTCATACAGCGTGCCTTCCCAGCCAAAATTCAGTATCCGCTTATCGTTGGCGGTCACTGTGGTCATGTCCTGATCAGGATGAAATTTGTAGAGAAGATCAAAATTCAGAAGGTAATTAACATCGCCATACAATCGCAATCCATCATTGGTGACTCCGACAGAGGCTTCAGGCATATCCCAGACAAAATCCAGGTTATCGAGCGTGAGGTTGGCGTGGTAATACCAGTTTTGCCGATAGAACCATTTGGCATCGGTTAGCGCGAAATACAGGGAAGCGGGCTTGTTGATATCGTCCGTAAAGAAAATTCCGCGATTGATCAGACGGAAATCCATTCCCCCCACCAGCGCCCATTCTCCGAATGATCGAGTCGAATCATTCAATGTCATGGAACTGAAGGAGAAACGGCTGGTATCCGCATGGCTATTGATGCTGAGCAAAGGGCCATTCACATCGGAACCCACATCAATGTCGGTGGTGAACCAGCTGTCTTCCGTTCCCGTTTTTGTCAGCTGTAAATTATTCAGATACAGGCCCTCAGACTGGCTGGCTGTGGGAGTATCAATCTGCAAGGATAATTGCTGAGCGGATATGCCAGTAGCATTCAGACTGACCGTTACCCCATCCCTCCCTTGAACAGTGGAAAGCTCCCCTTCCGTCATCGGCTCCAGTGCAAAGGCCAACACAGGAATAATCGTCAGAATAAAAATTTTAGCGGCAGCCATTTTCTGACTTATTCTATTAATCATCGCGTTCCCCTAACAAAACTTGGTAGAGCCGTGACAGTTCTGTTGTGGGGTCATCTCAAACTCAGGGTGTTCAATGAGATAGCCCGGCGCCCCTAAAAGATCCAACGCATCACCGATAGACAAGGTTCCCAGCTGAGCATTCTCATTCACAATATCCATCAGTTTCACGCTCGGTGCATTTAGCCACCACCCTGTATTGGCTGGAACAGAGTAAGCGCTGTTACATCTTTCTGTCGCGTAACTCGTTGTACAGGCATCAACTGCGGTGTTATACGTTCCCGCATTCTGAAACTCCTGTATTGGAGTAATCTTGCTATATCTTGGGTAAGCGATAGGTTCTCGCTGGAAAGAAAGAAAAAAATCGCCGGTATTTTCGAAAGTCAATTTATGCGCCAGGCGAAGATCTGTATTCAGTTGCGCATAGGCAGAATCAAGGATTTGAGTCAAAATGCCTGAAAGACCATTCCCCTGAAGATTCAGCTGTGCCGAGCGCAACCCCAGCGTCTGCATTCTGGTACCAGCCACATCAACGAAAAGCGCATCATTTTTTCCTGTGCCGCATGAATCAAGTTCCGTCTGCGTCCTACCTGCACATCCCCAGGCATCAAGAGGAATAGGAATCCCCAGACAGAAACCACCAATCACTGCACCACCGCAAATATTCGCACGTACGCGCATGGTGATGGAAAGCTCCGTCCCCAGGAAACCACTAACGGTATTAATACCGGAATGGCATCCCGCAACGCCTGCTCCTGTTGAAACGCCAGTATTACAGCTTCCAGCAAACGCAGTATTTTCCTGATTGATCGCGCCATTCTGGGTGTACCTTCGACCGGCAACCATGGCCCCGTCGGCAGACTCCCCCCCTATCTTTATCCCTGCCACTTCTCTCAGCGTGGCGGTATCATCATTCTTTATCGCTATTTCCACATAGGGCCGTGTCAATTTGAATGGACTACCGGATGCACCGGGTTCTGTTCCATTTCTACCCATCAGGGACGCATAGTCGATATCAATATCGCAGCCTGCAAAACCGGAAAGATGATCATTAATCCCTCCACAACCAAGCTGCAGTTTGGAAATATTCATGTTCATTTCCAGTTCACCATTCAAGCCCATACGGTAAAAATCAAAAGGCTCAGAATAGGCATTCGCACCAACCAGCTCACTGCCCGATATTTTGTCATTCAGTATCAACCCCTGGCCCGCCACTTGCCTGAGATCATTATCTTCCAGGGGGATCATTTCACTTACATTCGCTATTGCGGTTTGCCAACAAGAAAGAAAAAATCCCCCAATAAAAAGACAGGTACCGACTTTATTTTTATTCATCCTAGTACCCGTACATCATCATGTTGCCGTCAAAACGCAGTTGCGCAGGCCCACCGGATCCATTAACGCCATCCGCCATTCTCAAACCGATCGCTGAACCCGGTGTTTCATTTCTCAGGTAACCTGGCACGATGATATTTCCACCGGGGTCGCTCTGATTGAACTCTGCGGCCACTTTGCCGGCATTCAGGAATATTTCTGCATCGTTATAGAAGGCAGTGTTACTGCCCAGATCGGAGTGGTCATAGCTCAACTGGATTGCCGGGCGATCATCAGGGTCAAACCCCATCCCAAATCGCTCCTGGCATGCTGCATCGCAGTACCCGGACACGCTGTCCTGAGTTCGCACACCATCAACGTGGACCTCTTTGAGTTTAAAAACCCCGTAGTATTCCTTTACCACCAGCCAGGCATCGTCGATGCCATTGAACTGGAGCGCGAATCGACAATCCGGTGTGCCGGCAGCCACCAAGGCTGAGGTTGGGCAGTTATCCGGTACCACCTCTCCCGATGCATTCAGCGTCGCATTGATAAGCATTTCAAAATTCAGAGCGATCCCCTGCCTGGCCGATACACCGGATAACTCTTCATCATTGAGCAATGCCATTTGCTCCGCGCTAAAAGCAGTGGCGGGGACATTCAGGACCAGGAGGAAAAGTAGAGTTTTTTTCATGGCCCCTCCTAGTACTGGGCACCGAGGCTGGTGAATTTGAAACTGTTTATCAGCAAGCCTTCTGCTCTCGAATCTCCCAGGTTGGCTACCCCCGTTCGTATTACCGGTAATGTTTGTGTGCCTACAGAGGCTGCATCGAAAAAGGCCTGTGGATTGACTTTGCTGGTGTTGGTGTACGCGCTGCCTGCGGAGATGCTGTATCCACCGCCATATCCACAATTCAGCCCTGTGCCACCGGATGGTGTGCAGCTGTCATTTTGCTTGTAAAAGCGGCTTCCTGTTCCACGCGGGTTGTAACCATCACCGGAGCACTCCGTTCCCCCGGGGCAGTTGTATTGGCTTTGCCCGGCTCTGACATCCACAGCCGTCATGGTGTAAGCAAAGGCATCGAAGTCAGTACATCCACTGCACTTGCTGAAAAAAATGCCGTCACTGGTGTCGTTAAAGGTATTTCGTTGAGCAATGATCGCCCCTGTCCCATCCGTGACTGTCATGCTGGTCGGTACCGCAGGACATCCCACTCCCTGACACGGGAACCAGTCACCCCAGCGTGAATAGCCATGGGTCTGGAAATAATTATCGGGCACTGTGACCGAAGGCGTTGCACCATAGGTATTGGCGAGTAACGCAGCACGAGCTGTCTGATAACCGGCATGAATCGAATCAGCCACGGCCAGGCTGTAATGACGGCGATAAACAGCGGGGTTATCGGGTATTTCGTTGAGGGCCAGAACGAAATTACCGTTGGTAATATCGTTACCACTTGCATCTTTTGGAACATCAATCGTGAATGCCTGATAAAAAAGGTGACCCAGCGGCAAAAAGGCATCCACGTTCCGAAAATGCATCCCCTCAAAAGCATCGAACTGAACCGGTGTTCCCAGTGTGTCTGAATCCTTGCCGTTTACCTGATTGGCACTGAACCGAAAGTCACCTTGCAGATGGCTTTTATAGAGAAAAGCAAAATTCGGATTGCCCGCTTCCGTAGACTGGAAAAATTGCAGGACACTGCCCGCCGCACTGCCTTGAATAATCGTTTGGGTTTTCAAAAGACCGTAATCAGCAGCCGGGCCACCTTTGCCTGCCTCAATCTCTCCCCAGAAAGAAAAGCGGTAGTCCTCCTGAGAGGTGGGAGCCAACAATTCCAGGACGGTCTTGCTGGTCGATGTGTCTCCGCCCCAGGTAACAACGCCATTGCCTATTTGATTGGCGCCACTGCCGTTTCCTGAATAATCCATGACCCGCAGGACATAGGGATTATCGTGGGCCGCAAAATGCGAAATGGTGCCACCACGCGGACATCCCAGGCCGCCATACCCCTGGTTTGCGCAAGCATCCATGCTGCTTCCGGTTTCAGTCCAGGTGGTACCAGCGCCTTTGGCCGACACATTAATGCCGTACCAGCGCAGGTCGCCACGCTGGAAGGTGCTCTCCGGGTCTGTACCGGAACCCACCTGCTCGAAATAGCTGGTTGGCTTGGTGAGCCAGCGAAAGTCCTCCCAGACAAAGGCAAGCCCGGCGCCACTGACATTGGACATGGCCGCCTCATCCATCTGTTCAAGCGCCGCCATACCCGGCAAGGGCAGGCAGGCCAGCCACCCGAACAGAACTGAATGCACTGCGTTGCATACAATACGCTTGCGATGATGTGCCATTCGCATCACGCGCTCTCCCGTATACTTTTTCGTTATTCTTATTTCCTATCTGCCAAAACGTATTCACAGATGGTTGCTATGGTTTTACACAAAGTGGCGCGAGCGTATTGATCAAACAATGACCACATAGCAATTTTTTGTATACAAACTTTCAGACCACTGTTTTAAATGGCTTTTTCCTGTCGATGGCAAATGGGCGAAAAAGTCATAAATCAAATATTCCGGCCAATCAGCGAAGTAAAAAACCAACAAACCCCTTTTATATCAATATCTTAAAAATCACCGAACAATAACTGAAAACGTAATGTGTTAGCTGAATGCAAACGGCAGATTTCAGCCTGGCTGGTGCTACGCCGGGTTGCCGTTTTTGGAGGGGAGGATTGGGGTGACGGGCGCATGCCCTTCGGGAATAACGCGGCGCAGGTCAGGAGTTGGGGAGCACTGACATCGCACCGCAAGCGACGCTACAGGGAGGATTGGACCACTTATTTGCCAATGCAGAACGAGGAGAAGATTCGCCCCAAAAGATCATCAGCCGTAAAGGCGCCGGTGATTTCTTCCAGGGCTTTCTGGGCGGCGCGCAGGTCTTCGGCCAGCAGCTCGCCAGCCGCATGGCCATGCAACTGTCGCTCACCGCTGTCCAGGGCCGCCAACGCCTGCTCCAGCGCAGTAATATGACGACGGCGAGCGGAAAAGCGACTCTGCCCTTCGCCCTGGTAGCCGGCGGCGTCTTTCAGATGACGGCGCAACGCCTCCAGCCCATCACCGCTGGCCGCTGAAATCACAAAGGCGCCGTCTTCACGCTGACCGGCCGGCAGCCCGGACAGGTCTGCCTTATTCAGCACCACCGTGACGGGCAGTTCCAGGTTTTCCAGCTGCTGCTGGCTTTGCGGGAGCAGGCTGTGGATATCATTGATATCCCCCTCGCTATCGCGGGAATCCACCATCACCAGCAAACGATCGGCCTTGCGCATTTCAGCGTAGGCACGCCGAATCCCTTCCTGTTCCACCACGTCAGCACTGTCACGCAGACCGGCGGTGTCGATCAGATTCAGGGGCATGCCGTCCAGCTGAATGGATTCGCGCAGCACGTCCCGGGTGGTGCCAGCAATATCGGTAACGATAGCCGCATCAAAGCCAGCCAGGGCATTCATCAGGGATGACTTGCCGGCATTGGGTTTGCCGGCGATCACCAGGGTCATACCTTCGCGCACCAATCGGCCCTGGTTGGCTTCATCCAGCACGCGCAGGCACTGACGTCGTACCGCCGTCAGGTCGCTGGCCACCTTGCCGTCGGACAGGAAATCAATTTCCTCTTCCGGAAAGTCGATGGCCGCTTCCACATAGATCCGCAGCCCAATCAGCGCTTCGACCAGCTGATTCACTTCATCGGAAAACACCCCCTGCAGGGAATGCAGGGCCGCACGGGCGGATGCGCTGGTGCCGGCATCAATCAAATCGGCGATGGCTTCCGCCTGGGTCAGATCCATCTTGTCGTTGAGGAAGGCCCGCTGGGAGAATTCTCCGGCGCGGGCCTGACGCGCACCGGCGGCGATGCAGGCGGCTACCAGCATGTCCAGAATCACCGGGCCGCCGTGACCCTGGAGTTCCACCACATCTTCTCCGGTAAAGGAATGCGGGGCCGGAAACGTGATGACCAGGCCTTCGTCGAGAATCTCCCCAGCCTGATCACGAAAACGCCGAAAGTGCGACACCCTGGGTGATAGTGATTGCTCACCAACAATGAGAGACCCAATGCTCAGGGCCTGCGGACCTGAAAGGCGCACCACACCGACGCCCCCCCGGCCGGGAGCGGTGGCAATGGCGACAATGGTATCCGGGGAAGAGGTCTGCATAAGAAGATTATAGAGAGCGCCTTGCGCCTCACGCCATACGCCGGGCAGAAAAGAAAAAAGCCGATCTATCGATCGGCTTCATTTCTGTCTGGCGGCCAGCGTGGTGCGTCAGGCCTCATTCTCGATCTTGCGGGTAATAATCCACTGCTGGGCAATGGACAGGATGTTGTTGGTCAGCCAGTACAGTACCAGGCCGGCCGGGAACCACAGCATGAACACCGCAAAGATCATCGGCATCCACTTCATCACCTGCGCCTGGGTCGGGTCTGCCGGTGTCGGGTTCAGGCGGGTCTGCAGGAACATGGACGCGCCCATCAGGATTGGCAGCACAAAGTACGGGTCCATCACGGACAGGTCGTTGATCCACAGGAAGAACGGCGCCTGGCGCAGCTCAACGGACTCCAGCAACACATAGTACAGGGCGATAAACACCGGCATCTGTACCAGCATGGGCAAGCAGCCGCCCAGCGGGTTGATCTTTTCCCGCTTGAACAGATTCATGGTTTCCATCTGCTGCTTCTGCTTGTCGTTCTTGTTCTGCTCCTTGATGCGCTGCATTTCCGGCGCAACCTTGCGCATCTTGGCCATGGAACGGTAGCTGGTGGCGCTGAGCTTGAAGAAGATCGCCTTAATGATGAAGGTCAGCAGGATGATTGCTACACCCCAGTTGCCCACACCGCCACCGATGTCGATATCCATACCGAAGACAGACACTTCCCCGCTCTGCAGGAACACCAGCAAGGCAAAGATGGGCTGGGAGATAAACCACAACCAGCCGTAGTCCACGGTCATGTTCAGGCCCGGGCTGATGGCTTCCAGGTTGTCCTGCTGCTTGGGACCGGCATAGAACTCGGCATACAACACCGATTCTTCACCCGGCTGCACTGTGGTATTCGGGGAAACGAACCGGAGCAGATACTGGTCGCGTGATTGCAGGTACACGCTGGAGTAATGGTTTTTCTGTTTGGCGTCGGGAATCCAGGCAGATACAAAGTAATGCTGGACCATGGCAAGCCAGCCGCCTTCCACCGTCTGGTCCAGCTTCACCCCGTCTTCGCTCATGTCATCAAACGTGAGCTTGTTGTAAGGCTTCTCCGGGTTCCAGTACGCAGCCCCAAGATAGGTGGGCATGGGCGCGAAGCCGGTGGTGGATAACCCGGGGTCATCGCTACCATCGCGCTTGATCTGGCCATACAGGGCACCGGTCCAGGGGCTGCTGCCGTTATTGCGGACGATATGGCTGACACGAACCAGGTAGCTGCCTTTCTCGAAGGTATAGCGCTTGATGATTTCGGCGCCATTGTCCTGGGTCAGGGTCAGATCCACATTCAGCTCGTTGCTGCCCTCCGCAAGCTGGTAACTCTGCTGGGCACTGCTCCAGTGCGGGCGACCTTTGCTGGAATCGGTGCCGTTCTTGCCCACCAGGCCACTCTGGGCCACGTAGGTGCCACTGTTGTTCTGGTCCATGAACACAAAGGGCTGGTCAGGGGTATCGATATGCTTGGGGTAATCGGGCAATGCCAATCGAACGATATCACCACCGACCGGGTTGATTTCCACCCTCAGCACATCGGTGCTGACCTCAATACGTTGGGAGGAAGTTGCGGTATCCGGAGTCTCGATTAGGGGAGCGACAGGCTGATCACCGTCAGCCTGGGCGGCTGGGATGCTGTTCTCGGTTTCCGGTTGCGGCGCAGGCAAATCCGCACTGTCTGCGGATGAAGGGCTCCCTTGCTCTGCCACCTGTTCAACAGGGACAGGGGTTGCCGAGTCTGCGTGATCCCGCTGCCAAGCCTGAATCATCAGGTAAGAGACAACGGCAATACCGGTAATAACTAGGGCGCGCTGGATTTCCATAGGAGGCTTATCTGTGGCGTGAAAAACGGGCCGCAGTTTCTCAAGCTTGCCGGCACTTAGCAAGCAGCTTGTCAAATAGCCGGGTGATATCGCGGGTAACCTGATCCGGATCCGGGTTCTCGATTCGCCCCCTGACCAGCAGAATCATGTCCAGACCCGCCAGTTCTTGCTGTCGGCAGCGGAACTGTTCGCGTACCCGCCGCTTGATTCTGGCACGGTCTACGGCGCGTTTGGCGCGTTTACGGCCAATCACCAGGCCCAGTCGGGGTTGCGGTTGGGTATTGCGTGTTACCAGAAGTAAGTAACTGCCCAAGCCAACCTTCCATTCAGGTTGATCAAAGACGGTCTGATACTGGGAACCGGTAAGGAGGCGGTGTTGGCGGGTAAAGGCCTGTGAGATGGGCACTGTTACCTCAGCCAGGAAGGCAAGGTAAAACGGTTGGCTTATGCAGCCAACCGCTTACGGCCCTTGGCACGACGAGCGGCCAAAATCTTGCGGCCATTTTTCGTGGCCATACGAGCACGGAAACCGTGAGCACGTTTGCGCTTGAGCACGCTTGGCTGGAATGTACGTTTCATGGCGTCTTCCCCATGGATTAGACAGCGATTAGAAGGGCGGCAAGTCTAGGGAACCGGAGGGGTTGTGTCAACGCGCTTTTCAGCCTGCTCGAAAGAAGAAAAGAAAAGACTGTTAATAGATTTTATATATTTAAGTATTTATTGATTGTAGTAGTAGTTATAAGGGGAGGCGATTTTTGTGGGTAAGCCTGAAAACTGTATTTATTTCAATCGGTTGGCGTAATGATAACTTGCGTATCACTGTGTGTAAGTGCTGGGGGTTGTGTGGGGATGAGCTGTCATTAAATGTGGGTATAAGTTGTGCCTCAGGTTATCCACCGGGTTGTACTGGTGCCGGTCAACAGGGTTATAGGCCTAGTTATCCACAGAAAGTTGCCATTAAAAAAAGCCCAGTCGCCTGTGGATAGGTGGGCTTCTGTAGGGGTAGAATGGCTGGCTCGACGGCGGTTGTGCATGAACGGTTTCACCGCGATCACCACGAGCAATTCATCAAGGAAATAAAGGCGGGTGTGTGTCTGAAGAGCTCTGGCAACGCTGTCTGACGCGACTCGAGGATGAGTTGCCGTCGCAGCAGTTCAACATGTGGATCCGGCCGCTTCAGGTGGCTGCATCTGCGGATGGTGCGGAGCTGACCCTGTTTGCCCCCAACCGTTTTGTGGTGGATTGGGTCCGTGACAAATACCTGGACCGAATCGGCGAGGTGTTGGGCGAGATGCAATCAGGCCCACTGCCGCAGTTGCGCCTGGAGGTGGGCTCTACCCGTGCCAGCACGCCCGTAGCGGCGTCTTTCAATGGCTCTACCCCAGCGGTCAGCAGTGGCCCGATAACCACGCCTGCGGTGGCTCCTGCGCCCCGTCAGCCTGAATCGGATAGCCGGCCGCAGCCCACGGCGCTGGGCGGCGCCCGCAAGCATCGCAGCAATCTCAATACCGGCTTTACCTTTTCCACCTTTGTCGAGGGCAAGTCCAACCGTATGGCGGCTGCTGCTGCCCAGCAGGTTGCGGAAAACCCGGCCAGCCACGGTTATAACCCGTTGCTTTTATACGGGGGGGTTGGCCTGGGTAAGACTCACCTTATGCATGCGGTGGGCAATGAGTTGTTGCGGCGCAACCCCAATGCCAAGGTGGTCTACCTGCACAGTGAGCGTTTTGTGGCGGATATGATTTCCGCGCTACGCAACAAGACCATCAACGAGTTCAAGCGATTCTATCGTTCGGTGGATGCGTTGCTGATTGATGATATTCAATTCTTTGCAGGTAAGGAGCAGTCCCAGGAAGAGTTCTTCCATACCTTTAACGCGTTGCTGGAAAATGGTCAGCAGATCATCCTCACCTGTGACAAGTTTCCCAAAGAGGTGGATGGGCTGGAAGAGCGCCTGAAGAGCCGGTTTGGTTGGGGGTTGTCCCAGCCCATGGAGCCGCCGGAGCTGGAAACCCGGGTGGCAATCCTGAAAAAGAAGGCGGAAGAGGCCAAGGTGGATCTGCCCAACGACGCGGCCTTCTTTATTGCCCAGCGAATCCGTTCTAATGTACGGGAGCTGGAAGGCGCGTTGCGCCGGGTGATCGCCCATGTGCGCTTTACCGGGGCACAGATTGATATCGGCCTGATCAAGGAAGCGCTCAAAGATCTGATCGCACTGCAGGCGCGACAAATCAGCATCGATAATATCCAGCGCATCGTGGCCGAGTACTACAAAATCAAGATCAACGACTTGCTGTCGCCCCGGCGGACACGCTCGGTGGCGCGGCCCCGCCAGGTTGCCATGGCTCTGTCGAAAGAGCTGACGAGCCACAGCCTGCCGGAGATCGGTGAGAATTTTGGTGGCCGGGATCACACCACCGTGTTGCACGCCTGTCGCAAGGTGCTGGAGCTGCGGGAATCCAATCCGGAAATCGAAGAAGATTATCAGAATCTGTTACGGACATTGACGTCCTAATCGGGGTGGCTCTGTGGCGAGCAAACCCAATAACCAGAACGGGAAAGCGCAATGAAATTCTCAATCAATAGAGAACAACTGCTCAAGCCGCTACAGCAGGTCGCCGCCGTGGTGGAAAAGCGACAGACACTGCCGGTGCTGTCCAACGTCTTGCTGGAGGTGGGCGACGGCCAGCTTTCCATGACCGGGACAGACCTGGAGCTGGAACTGGTGGCGCGTTTGCCGCTGGAAGGTGAGCAGGAGCCGGGCGAAACCACTGTGCCTGCCCGCAAGCTGGTGGATATTGCCAAGAGTCTGCCGGCAGAGGCCGATATCCGTTTCGAAGTGGATGGCGAGCGCATGCTGGTCCGCTCCGGCCGCAGCCGTTTTACCCTGTCCACTCTGCCGGCCTCGGAATTCCCCAACCTGGAAGAAGATGCCGCAGGCAGTAGCCTGGAAATGAAGCCGGATGTGCTACGGGGCTTGATCGATCGCACCGCCTTTTCCATGGCACAGCAGGATGTGCGTTATTACCTGAACGGTATGCTGTTTGAGCTCAAGCCGGGTCGTCTGCGCGCCGTGGCCACCGATGGTCACCGCCTGGCGCTGTGTGATGCCGAGCTGGACGCGCCGGTGGAAGAAGCCTCCGTGATCTTGCCGCGTAAAGGGGTGATGGAACTGTCGCGTATTCTGGGTGACAGCGGTGAGGCAGCTCGCCTGACCATTGGCCGTAATCACGTCCGCATCGTGGTGGGGGCCATCACCTTCACGTCCAAGCTGGTGGATGGCAAGTTCCCGGAGTACGACCGGGTGATCCCCAAGGAAGGCTCGCGCAAAGTGGTCGCAGACCGCGAAACCTTGCGCCAGGCGCTGGCCAGGGTGGCGATTCTTTCCAACGAAAAGTACCGCGGCGTGCGGGTGCAGCTGTCTGAAGGCAGCTTGCGGATTGTGGCAAACAACCCGGAGCAGGAAGAAGCGGAGGAAGAGGTGTCCGTGGATTTCAATGGCTCACCGCTGGAAATCGGCTTTAACGTGAGCTACCTGCTGGATGTGCTGAACACCATGGGTGGCACTCAGGCAGAGCTGGAAATGGGTGACAGCAATAGCAGTGCCCTGGTGTTTGACCCTGAGAGTAAGGCAGCCGTGTATGTGGTTATGCCGATGCGCCTCTGAGCATGATGTGTCTTACCGGGGTGGCCGCCACGGCCGCCCCGTCGTTGTTCTCCCCTCCCCTGTTTCTTTGTTGTTGTCCTCCTGATGCTTAGCCGCCTTCAATTGAGCGATTTCCGTAATTACGGCACCGCAGAGGTGGAGTTGTCCCCGTCGCTGAATGTGATCCTGGGGGATAATGGCAGCGGCAAGACCAGTCTTCTTGAAGCAATTTACTTTATTGGCAGCGGTGGCCGTTCGTTTCGGGGCGGTCGTTTGTCGCGCCTGGTGCGCGATGGTGCGGAAGCAGCCACGCTGTACGCTGAGGTTTCTGCCGCTGAAGAATTGCACCGGCTTGGGGTGCGTCGAACCCCGGGTGGTATCGATGCCATCAAGCTGGATGGTCAGACCCCTAAAGCGTTGAGTGAGGTGGCTTCGCTGCTGCCGGTGTTGGCGCTACACCCTACGTCTGTGGAGCTGGTGTTCGGCTCCTCGCAACTGCGGCGTCGCTTTATGGATTGGGGAATGTTCCACGTGGAACATCAATTCATGCCTGTGTGGCGCGCGGGGTCGGCCGCTTTGAAGCAGCGTAATGCCCTGCTGCGCACCGGTCGTCCGTCCCCCCGGGAACTGGGCTTTTGGGATCAGCAACTGGCGCAGACTTCTGATAGAATCGAAGGGTTACGCAGAGGCTATCTGGCTGCGCTACAGCGTGGTTTGGACGAGGTCCTGGCGGTACTGGCTCCTGAGCTGAAAATACGGCTCAGGCTGAATACAGGGCTGCAGAAAGATGAGTCCTATGGTCAGGCGCTGGATCGACTGCAGCAAGATGATCTCAGGCGAGGTTTTAGCCAGGCTGGATTCCATCGCAGTGATATTCGTATTGAGAGTCACGGCGTTGTGGCCCGCGATCGTTTATCTCGTGGTCAGGCCAAATTGGTGGCCTATGGCATGGTGCTGGCCCAGCTACCGTTAATTAGCCAAGCCGGAAAGGTCTGTACCCTGCTGGTGGATGATCTGGCGGCAGAGCTGGATGAAGAGCACCGCAATCAGTTGCTGGGTTATCTGGCCACAACAGGCCACCAGACATTGATTACAGCGTTGGACATGCCCCAGTGGGCTGCCATCGTGAATGACAATAACGCATTACAGGCGGTTGAGAGCAAAATGTTCCACGTGGAACATGGCAAGCTGCGACCCCTCACCGAGAGCAAATAAGGAAATACCATGGCGGAGAAAAATTACGATTCATCCAGCATCAAGGTGCTGAAAGGATTGGATGCCGTACGTAAACGTCCCGGCATGTATATCGGTGATACAGATGATGGCACGGGCCTGCACCATATGGTGTTTGAGGTCGTGGATAACTCCATCGATGAAGCACTTGCCGGGTTCTGCTCCGAAATCAAGGTGGTTATCCACCCGGACGAGTCCATGTCCATCCAGGATAATGGCCGTGGTATTCCTACCGAGCTGCACGAAGAGGAAGGTGTAAGCGCTGCCGAAGTGATCATGACGGTGCTGCACGCCGGCGGTAAGTTCGACGATAACACCTACAAGGTGTCCGGCGGCCTGCACGGTGTGGGCGTGTCTGTGGTTAACGCCCTGTCGGAAGAATTGAAGCTGACGATTCGCCGTAATGGTCAGGTTCACGAGCAGATTTATCACCACGGTGTGCCGGCGAACCCCCTGGAGGTCGTGGGGACGACGGATTCCAGTGGTACCGCTGTGCATTTCCGCCCTTCCCCGGAAACCTTCAGCAATATCAAATTCCACTACGATATCCTCGCCAAGCGGCTGCGTGAGCTGAGCTTTCTGAACTCCGGGGTGCGTATCCACCTGATGGATGAGCGCAGCGGCGATGAGGATGTGTTCGAGTATGAGGGCGGTTTGAGTGCCTTTGTCAGCTACCTGAATACCAACAAAACCGCCCTCAACCAGGTCTTCCACTTCAACTACGAGCGCGAAGAGGATGGCATTGCGGTGGAAGTGGCCATGCAGTGGAATGATTCCTATCAGGAAAGCATTTTCTGCTTTACCAACAATATTCCCCAGCGCGATGGCGGTACGCACCTGGCGGGCTTCCGCGCCGCACTGACCCGTACCCTGAACAGCTATATGGATAAGGAAGGCTTCCTCAAGAAGGAAAAAGCCAACCCGTCCGGGGATGATGCCCGGGAAGGCCTGACGGCGGTCATCTCCGTGAAAGTGCCTGATCCCAAGTTTTCCAGCCAGACCAAGGACAAGCTGGTCTCCTCCGAGGTGAAGAGCGCGGTGGAACAGACCATGGGTGACTTGTTCCAGGATTACTTGCTGGAAAACCCCACCGAAGCCCGCAGCATTGTGCAAAAAATTATCGATGCGGCCCGTGCCCGTGATGCCGCCCGTAAAGCCCGCGAAATGACTCGCCGCAAAGGGGCGCTGGATATCGCTGGTCTGCCCGGCAAGCTGGCGGATTGCCAGCAAAAAGACCCGGCACTCTCCGAACTCTATATTGTGGAGGGTGACTCTGCGGGGGGCTCTGCGAAGCAGGGCCGTGACCGCAAGAATCAGGCGATTCTGCCACTCAAGGGTAAGATCCTGAATGTGGAGAAGGCGCGCTTCGACAAGATGCTTTCCTCCCAGGAAGTGGGCACCCTGATCACCGCGCTGGGCTGCGGCATTGGTCGTGACGAATACAATATCGACAAATTGCGCTATCACCGCATCATTATCATGACGGATGCGGACGTGGATGGTTCGCACATCCGCACCCTGCTGCTCACCTTCTTCTTCCGTCAGCTTCCTGAGCTGATTGAGCGGGGCTATATCTACATCGCTCAGCCGCCTCTCTACAAGGTGAAAAAAGGCAAGCAGGAAACCTACTTGAAAGACGACCCGGCCATGGAGGAATACCTCACTACGCTGGCGTTGGATAAAACTGGCCTGTACCCGGGGGATGGTGCGCCGCCGATCAGTGGTGAACCGTTGGCTAACCTGATTACCGAGTACCGTAGTGTGATGAAAATTGTTGATCGTCAGTCCCGGGTATTCCCGGAAGAAGTGCTGGAGCAGATGATCTACATGCCGTCACTCAGTGAAGCCTCTCTGAAAGATGAAACGGTAATGGCGCAGTGGTGCGAGACCTTGGGCAAGCGTGTGGATGCCATCACCGATGCGACTCAGGCGTTTACCATTACCGCTCAGCGTGATGAAGAGCGGGGCCTGTATCTGCCACGTGTGCAAGTGCTCGCTCACGGTGTACCCCGCGAATACCGTGTAACTCTGGATTTTCTGCAGTCCCCGGACTACCAGAAGATCAAGGCTTTGGGGGAAACCCTGGAAGGCCTGCTGGCAGAGGATGCCTATATCCAGCGTGGTGAGTCGCAGCGGCCTATTCGCCACTTTGCCGAAGCACTGGACTGGCTGATGGTGCAGGCGCGTCGTGGCACCAGTTTCCAGCGTTATAAGGGGCTGGGTGAGATGAACGCGGATCAGCTGTGGGAAACCACCATGGACCCGGAAAGCCGCCGTATGCTGCAGGTAACCATCGAGGATGCCATCGCGGCAGACCAGATCTTTACCTGCCTGATGGGCGACGACGTGGATCCACGCCGCCAGTTCATCGAGTCCAATGCACTTCAGGTATCCAACCTGGATGTTTAAAGAGACGCTGCATGCTTCATGCGGCAAGCAACACGCATAAAAAAAGCGAACCTTCGGGTTCGCTTTTTCGTGGTGCCTGTAGCGTGTAGCGTCTCTTGATTACACCAAAAAATCGTCCAGATTGGCGCCTTTGCTCAGGGCATCCTGCAACCACAGCGGGCGTTTTCCGCGGCCGGTCCAGGTGTTGCTGCTGTTGTTCGGGTCGCGGAACTTTACTTTGGCCGGACGGCGAACGCCGGTTTTTTTCTTGGCGGCTTTTTTGCGTGTGGTTTTCTTCTTGTCGGCAGCATTTTTAAGCAGGTCCTGGGGATCAACACCCAGATCCTTGGCCATTTTTTCCAGTACTGCCTGGGCATTTTTCAATTCGGCCTTACGCTTTTTGTCGAGCGCAGACTCTGCCTGTTTGATCAGTTTTTCCAGCTCGTCGACAGACAGTTCGTCAAGATTGATGCTCATTAAGGTGCCCTTGTTTTAGGTCATTGAATAACGGCAAAGACTGTAATTATTTTAATGGGCATTGGCAATATAGAGACTTGAACGCCGAGCGGAAAATAAAAAAATACGGAGGTTCGGAATAATATTTCCACCGCGGTGATTATAAAATCACCGCCTTCCTGCCATTTTTGTGAATAACACGCACCGGCTGTTAACCGGGGTAATGCTCCATAATCCACTGTTGGGCTTCAGCGCTGACTTGTTTGGCTTTTTTATTGTGCGTGTCGATGGGAGGGCTGATACGCAGTGTGATGGTGCCGGGGTAACGCACCCAGGTTTTGCGGGGCCAGCAATCACCACTGTTATGGGTCAAGGCGATGACAGGCACCCCGGCCTGCGTGGCCAGCATGCTGCCACCGTGGTTGAACTTGCCATGGGTACCTGGGGCTTGTCGGGAGCCTTCCGGGAAAATTACCACCCGCAGTCCACGCTTGAGGCGCTGCTTACCCTGGGACAGCACCGATTTTAACGCGGCCTTGCCATCGCTGCGGTTAATACGAATGGGATTAAGCAGTGCCAACCCCCAGCCAAAGAAAGGGATCCACAGCAGTTCCCGTTTCAGCACCGTGGCTTGCGGGCTGATCAGCACCTGCAGGTAAAAGGTTTCCCAGCTGCTTTGGTGGTTGGCAAGAATGACATAGGGGGCATCCGTCAGGTATTCCCTTCCTTCCACGTTCACGGTGATGCGGTTGAGGCGGTGGTCCAGCCACATGGCAAAACGGGTCCACAGGTTAATAAACCGGTGGCGGGCGCGCAGCGGCAGGAAGGGGCCAACCAGGACACAGAGGAAACTGTGGAAAATACCGGCAAGGTTATACAGCACAAAAAACAACGCGCTGCGGACCTTGATCGACAGCGACGGTGGCGCGTGCTGTGTCATGCCTATTCCTTCAAGATGTGATCTGCAAAGTCAGCCAGTGAGTCGTAAATGGCAACCGGGCCCAGGGATTCAGGCAGACCTTTTTCCAGAGTCTTGTTCCCTTTGCCGGTTCGCACCAGTACCGGTGCGCAATGGCGAGCGACTCCCGCTTCAAGATCCCTAAGGCTATCACCAATCAGGGGCGCACCGGTGACATCGCCATACTCGGTAACAATCTGGTCGATCAGGCCTGGCAGCGGCTTGCGACAATCACAGCCGTCATCGGGTCCGTGGGGGCAATAGACGATCTTGCCCAGCGCACCGCCCTGCTCCGCCACCAACTCACGCAGGCGCGCGTGCATGGCATCCAGGGTGGCCACATCATAATAGCCACGGCCAATACCGGACTGGTTGGTGGCCACAGTGACGGTATAACCCGCCTGGCTCAAACGGGCGATGGCCTCGATGCTGCCGGGGATGGGAATCCATTCGTCCACGGTCTTGATGTAGGCATCGGAGTCCTCGTTGATGACCCCGTCGCGATCCAGAATGATGAGTTTGTTCATGGGGCTTGTCTTCTCTCTTTACCGCCGGAGCGCCGCTCCTACCGCGATATACACAAAGGCCGCTGATTTAGCGGCCTTTGATTTAGCGTGTTGCATGATGCGCCGGGCGTACTGCGTCTCTTATTCCTGCAACAGACTGATGTCCGCCACGTTCAGGAACAGGTCACGCAGGAACGCCAGCAGCGCCAGCCGGTTGTTGCGCACCGCTTCATCGTCGGCCATTACCATTACCGTCTCGAAGAAGGCATCCACCGGTTCGCGCAGATCTGCGAGCATTTCCAGGACGCTGGCGTAGTCGCCGGCTTCCAGTAGTTCGTAGGACTGCTCAAAGGCGCCAACCACCATATTGGTTAGGGTCTTTTCGGCCTCATCTTCCAGCAAGGCGCCATCGATTTCCTCTGGCGGTGCGCTGTCCAGCTTGGCCAGGATGTTGGACACTCGCTTGTTGGCGGCGGCCAGTGCCTGGGCTTCCTCGCGCTGCTGGAAAGCCGCCACGGCTTTCACCCGGCGATCAAAATCCAGAGGCTTTCTGCAGGCATCGTCGATGGCCAGCACCGACAGGATCACCGGGGTGGCAATGCCCTGCTCCTGATAGATGGCGCGGTAGCGACCCTTGATAAAGTCGAAGGCGTCTTCCACCTGGCCGGCATCAATGCGTTCGCCCAGTTGTGCGGCGGCCTGGTCCAGCAGTTCACGCAGATCCAGGGCCAGTTCATTTTCAATAATGATGCGCAGCACGCCGAGGGTTGCGCGACGCAGCGCGTACGGGTCTTTGGTGCCACTGGGTTTCTGGCCGATACCGAAAATGCCCACCAGGGTGTCGATCTTGTCGGCCAGGGACACCGCCATGCCGGTTTTGCTCTGCGGCAAGGTATCGCCGGCAAAGCGTGGCAGGTATTGCTCATACAGGGCCTTGGCGACCTCGTCTGGCTGGCCTTCGCGCTGGGCAAGGTAGAAACCCATGATGCCCTGCATGGTGTCGAACTCGCCGACCATTTCGCTGTTCAGGTCGGCCTTGCTCAGTTCGCCGGCCAGCTTGGCGTTGTCTGCGTTACCACCGATTTGCCCGGCAATCACGGCGGCCAGACTGCCGATGCGCTGGCACTTGTCGGCCACGGTACCCAGCTGTTGCTGGAATACCACATTGGCCAGCCCTTCGGCGTGCTGGGCCAGGGTGCGCTTGCAATCGTTGTCGTAGAAGAAAGCGGCATCGGCCAGGCGCGGGCGAATCACTTTTTCGTTGCCGTGGATCACCTGTTGGGGGTCTTTGGACTGGATATTACTGATGGTAATAAAGCGGGGCATCAGCTTGCCGTCAGCATCCAGCACCGAGAAGTATTTCTGGTGTTCTTCCATGGCGCTGATCAGGGCTTCCTGGGGAACGCGCAGGAAGTCGTCATCGAAGCTGCCCATTAGCGCTTCGGGCCATTCCACCAGAGCGGTGACTTCGTTGAGCAGGTCCGGATCGATCTGGGCCACACCGCCTGCCTTTTTACCAGCCGCCAGGGTCTGTTCTTCGATCATGGCTTTACGGCGATCAAAGTCAGCGAGGACGTGGCCGTCTTGTTCTATGCGCTGGGCATACTCGCCAGCGGTCGCCAGGTCGATAGCGCCCGGTGCATGGAAGCGGTGGCCATAGCTGGTGCGGCCGGATTGCAGATCCAGCAATTCGAAGGGAATCACCTCGTCCCCGAACAGTGCCACCAGCCAGTGGGCGGGACGCACAAACTGGACCTTGCGCTTGCCCCAGCGCATACGCTTGGGAATGGGCAGTTTCTGGATAGCCTGGGTGAAAAAGGCGGGGATCAGTTCGGCGGCGTTTTTGCCCTTCTCGGTGATCTGTGCCACCAGGCGTTCGCCCTTGCCGGTGTCCTGACGACCCAGCTGGTCCACGGTCAGGCCCAGTGAAGCGGCAAAACCCTGGGCGGCCTTGGTGGGGTTGCCGTCGCTGTCGAAGGCGGCCTGCACGGCGGGGCCCTGGCGCTCGATATCGCGATCGGCCTGTTTCTCGTCCAGATCACGCACCAGCAAGGCCAGACGGCGAGGGGCGGCAAAGCGTTCCACGTTACCGTGGTTGAGGCCGGCCTCATCCAGTTGGCGAACAAATTCGTCGGTGAGCGCGGCACTCAGTGATGCCAGCGCTTTCGGGGGCAGCTCTTCGGTGCCCAGTTCAATCAGCAAATCCCGGGACATTATTGCTTCCCCTTCTTTCTATCGCCTTTCTCGGCGGCGCCTTTTTTAGCGGCCTTGTCATCCTGCTTTTGCAGCTCTGCCATCACTTCGTCGCGAATGGTGTCATCCGCCATGGGGAAGCCCAGCGAACGGCGCTTGTCGAAATAGGCCTGGGCCACGGCCCGGGCCAGGGTGCGCACACGCAAAATAAAGCGTTGGCGTTCGGTGACCGAAATGGCCTTGCGCGCATCCAGCAGGTTGAAGGTGTGGGAGGCCTTCAGGACATATTCATAGGCCGGCAGCGGGAGGCCGGCGTCGATCAGTTTGGTGGACTCGCCCTCGAACAAATCGAACTGCTTGAACAGCTCGTCCACGTTGGCGTGTTCAAAGTTGAAGGTGGACATTTCCACTTCGTTTTGCAGGAACACGTCACCGTAGGTGACTTTACCGAAGGGGCCGTCGGACCACACCAGGTCGTACACCGAATCCACGCCCTGGATGTACATGGCCAGGCGCTCCAGGCCGTAGGTGATTTCCCCGGTGACTGGATAGCAGTCGATGCCGCCCACCTGCTGGAAGTAGGTAAACTGGGTAACTTCCATGCCGTTGAGCCACACTTCCCAGCCCAGACCCCAGGCGCCCAGCGTGGGCGATTCCCAGTTGTCTTCCACGAAACGGATATCGTGGACCAGCGGATCAAAGCCGAGCATACGCAGCGACCCCAGATACAGCTCCTGGATATTGTCCGGCGATGGCTTCAATACCACCTGGAACTGGTAATAGTGCTGCAGCCGGTTGGGGTTTTCCCCGTAGCGGCCGTCGGTGGGTCGACGGGACGGCTGCACATAGGCACTGTTCCAGTTTTCCGGGCCGATGGCGCGCAGGAAGGTGGAGGGGTGAAAAGTGCCCGCGCCCACTTCCATATCCAGCGGCTGCACAACGACACAGCCCTGCTCCGCCCAGTATTGTTGCAGAGCCAGAATCAGGCCCTGAAAAGTCAAAATATCCGTTTGCGGTTGTTCCGCCATGGTGAATCCTGTTATTCGGTAAAAGTATTCCGGTACCCGATGGTGACAATTTATCGCGAGGGATTGCCGCGAAAGGCGCCAAGTATACCGGCCCGGCCCGGTCGGTGATACCGGTGGCGGCCCCGGCAGGATACTGACAACACGGTGTCAGTAGACTGGCGCTAGAATGCGGATCGGGAACGGCGGAAGATAAACGCCCAGTCAGGTTCACTACAGGGAAGAATAATGCGTCGAGCAGAGCGCCTGTTTCAGATCGTGCAGGTTATTGGGGCCAGCCAGTGGACCACTGCCCAGGCGCTGGCCGAACGGCTGCAGGTGTCCGAACGGACCATATACCGGGATGTGGACCATTTGTCGGCCAGTGGCGTGCCGTTGTATTCCCAGGCGGGTAAAGGTTACGCCCTGCTGGAAGGCTATCAGCTGCCGCCGTTGATGTTCAGCGTGGAAGAATGGCAGGCCTTGCTGACCGGCCTGTCCATGGCCCAGGGCTGGGCCGGTCAGCGCCAGGCCGAGGCGCTGCGTGCGGTGCAGGAAAAGCTGGCCATGGCTGTGCCCAGCCACCTGCGTGCGCTGGCCTCGCCGGTGTCGGCCCCGGCCTTGCCGGAACGGCGCATGCTCGGGGCGTTGCTGGATCCGCTACAGCGGGCCATTCGCGAACGCAGCAAGGTGCGAGTGCATTATCGTGACGTTCAGGAGCAGTTCAGCAAGCGGGTCATCTGGCCGCTGGGGCTGTATTTCTGGGGCCACTGCTGGACGCTGGTGGGCTGGTGTGAATTGCGCAAAGCGTTTCGCCATTTCCGGGTGGACCGTATCGTGATTCTGCAGACCCTGAGCGACCGTTATCCGCATCTGCCCGGCCACACCCTGGCCGATTATGAAGCCGCCATGGACGCGCGGTGTACCGACCCACAGTCCACCGTCGAGGAGAAAACACCATCATGAACGACCGTTGCCCCTGGTGCGGGGATGATCCGCTCTATCAGCACTACCACGACCACGAGTGGGGTGTACCCGACCATGACGACCGCAGCCTGTTCGAGTGCCTGAATCTGGAGGGGGCCCAGGCCGGATTGAGCTGGATTACCGTGCTGCGTAAACGGGAGCATTACCGGCAGGTGTTCGATGGCTTCGATGCCGAGAAGGTGGCGCGTTATGACGAGGCCAAGGTGGCCGCGTTACTGGCCGACCCGGGGATTATCCGCAACCGCCTGAAAGTGGCGGCGACCATCGGTAACGCCCATGCGTACCTGACCCTGCGTGATGAGGGTCTGACCTTGAGTGATTTCCTCTGGGATTTTGTCGACGGCAGCCCGCAGATCAACCACTTCCGCAGCCTCAAGGAGGTGCCGGCCACCACCCCGGTGGCCGAGGCCATGAGCAAGGCCCTAAAAAAACGCGGCTTCAAATTTGTCGGCCCCACCATTGTGTATGCCTTCATGCAGGCCACCGGCATGGTCAACGACCACCTGATCAGCTGCCCGCGGCACCGGCAGTTGGCCTGACATCGCCACCGCAGGAGCGCCGCCAGCGACGCTCCTGCGGCCCAGGGTAAAAAGTTGGTACACCCCTTGCTGAGGTTGTTCTCACAAGGAGAGTGTTATGAACAATCATAAGCCGATAGCCATTATTCAAACCGGACACACCTACCCGCAAATTCGCGAGCATTACGGTGATTTCGATGACTGGATTGCCCAGGGACTGGGCCTGTCATCGCCGGTCATCAAGGTGGATGCCACCGATGAGCGTCCGCTGCCTGCTCCGGCATCGCTGGCGGGGGTGGTGATTACTGGCTCCCATGCCATGGTGACCGAGGCACAGCCGTGGATGCGGCAGCTGGCGCACTGGCTGTTTGCCGCGCTACACAGCACCCCGCAGTTACCGGTGCTGGGCGTGTGTTTTGGCCACCAGTTGCTGGCCCAGGCTCTGGGCGGTGAGGTTGCGGATAATCCACTGGGCATGGAAGTGGGCACGGTGCCGTTACGGCTCACCCCGGCGGGGCATCAGGATCCCTTGCTGGGCGCCATGGTGGGTCATCCGTGGGCGCAAGTGGTGCATAAACAGTCAGTGCTTACTTCGCCGCCGGGCTGCACCGTGCTTGCCAGTAACGTGCATGATGCCTGTCAGGCCTTCCGCTATGGCGAGCGGGCGTGGGGGGTGCAGTTCCACCCGGAATTCAGTGCCGATGTGATGCGCGCCTACCTGCAGGCCCTGAGTGGCGAAAGCCTGAGCCAGCAGCAAGTGGATACGCATCTGCAGGAGGTGCGTGAATGCCACGATGCCAGCGCCATCCTTGCCCGTTTCGCCCAGCTCACCCTGGCGGAGGTGGCGTAGCGATAACTAAGGAACCTCTGAAAAACTCCTTGCACGCTTCAGGCCACGCCCTTCGGGTCTTCCAGACTGGCCCGCACTCGTTGTTGCGCTTTTTCGATGGATGGACATACACCTTCAAAAGCGCGCCTAGATTGCGAACCAGCCTGAAAGACTGAGCACGCAAGGAGTTTTTCAGAGGTTCCCTAAGGTACGAGTCACGAGAAGCGAAAACCTGGCTGTCCCGGCTTTCGGGTTTTGACTTTCGAAACTCGCTGCTCGCAACTCGATACTGCCGTGATCGCGCCGCCAGCGACGTTATTCGCTACGCTCACCCTATGGGCCGACCTTCGGTCGTTGCTCCGCTGCGCTACGCTCCTGCCGAAAACCTTGTTTTACCCGCCCTGGCCTGAACCGAACACCGCACCGATCAGCGCACTACCCTGCTGCATGGGGTTCTGGCGAATCAGGGTTTCCTGCTGGCCGATGCGCGTATAAAGCGCGTCCATGCTGTTGTCGATGACGTAACTTTCCAGGTCCAGATTGGGCTTGTTAGTAAGCGGTAACTTATTGTAGGCGCCAAGCAATGTCTGATACTGGTCGTAGAAACCGGTCTTGCGCAGGTTGTCTTCCACAATCGGCTGGAAGCGCTGGCGCAGGCTGTTCTCGGTCTCCCCGCGGAAATACTGGGTCGCTGCTGTATCGCCCCCCTGAATGATCCCTAGGGCATCATCCACACTCATGGCATTGATGGCGTTCTTGAAGACCGGTGCGCCGGAGGCCACCGCCTTTTCTGCCCCGCGGTTCATGGCCGTTTCCAACTGATCCACGTAACTGCCAAGGCCAAATTTACGCAACGTATCAGTCACCGGGTCCGCAGCCTTGGGGAGCTTCAGGTTCATGGCTCCTTCCTGTGACAGCTGGTTGGCGGCCACATCCGTTCCCTTGATCAGGGCTTCCTTAATACCGGCGGCCAGCTTTTCATCGGTGTTGTAACCGGCATTCTTGGCCATCTGATTACCCATGTTGATCCAGGGCATGGCCGATTCCATGTTCTGACAGCCTGCCAGCGCCAGGCCAAGAGCAAGAGGAAGTAGTTTCTTCACGGTGTTCTCCTTGTTGTTGGCGGGCATGCTACTGCATGGGCGGGGGCGGCTAAACACTTCATTGAGTGGAAAGTTTAAAGTTCAAAGTTTAAACGCGGACAAGGCCTTATCGTCGATAAAACGATTCTCATCGCGATTAGGGTATCAGCGGTTGCGCGGGCACGGGCTTTCAGGGCCCAATGACCTGACTCGCGCTTTTCAACTTTAAACTTTCAACTCGCTCCTGCTTTTATGACCGACGACGATTATCGCGAACAGCACAAACAACGCCTTGCCTACATGCCCTGGCTGTATGGGCGATTGAAGCCGAAGCACCGGGCCTGGGCGGAACCCTGGCAACAGGGGATCCAGCAACGGTTGATGGCGTTGGAGACAGTGCACCTTGGTGAAAACTGCTTTGTGGCGCCCCAGGCCGCTCTGTTCGCCGAGCCGGGCCGCGATATTATCGTGGGAGATGGCTGCCAAATCGCTGCTGATTGCGTCATTCACGGCCCTGTTCGGCTGGGTCAGGGTGTCAGCCTCAACCACCATGTGAGTCTGGAAGGGGGCGCGGCGGGTATCGACATTGGTGATGACACCCGCATCGCCGCGTATTGCACCCTCTTTGCTTTCAATCATGGCATGGATGCGGACCGGCGGGTGCGCGAACAGCCAGTGAGCTCCCGGGGGATTCGCATTGGCTGTGACGTCTGGATTGGTGCCCGTGCGGGTATCGTTGATGGCGTTACCCTGGGGGACCATGCCGTGGTGGGCATGGGTGCGGTGGTCACCCGTGATGTGCCGGCCTGGACCATCGTTGCCGGCAACCCCGCCCGCCCGATTGGCCGTCGTCCGGGCGCCCCGCCCCTGCCCTCTTCTTGAACACCTTGTGTCATACCCGGTAACAGTCGTTTTATTGAACGATGTTTAGCTGTTGTGGTTAATTGAACGCCGTTAAACAAACAATAACGACTGAGAGGAAAACCCATGGACGAGAGCGCGATTCAGCGACATTCCAGTGGCTGGCTGTTTTATGTCAAAGCGGCTTTTGGCATCAGCTTGGGCCTGATGATTCTGGGCATTGTGTGGTTGCCCACGGACCTGTGGATCAAGGGGTACCTGGTGATGGGCAGCATGTTTGTGGTGGGTTCCACCATCACCCTGGCAAAAACCCTTCGTGATGACCACGAGGCACGCCGGCTGGTTAACCGGATCAGCGAAGCCAAGACCGAACGGTTGCTCAAGGAATATACGGAATAGAACGCTGGGCGCCTGATGCCGGATGGCAGACAAGGCAAACCCACAGGCCCAATGCACAAAGTGAGAACGACAATGGCTACGGTATGGAACAAACTGAAAACGGTGATGCGTGGCCAGGCCCGCGTCAGCATGGAACAGCTTGTCGACGCTAACGACATGCTGTTGCTGGATCAGCAATTATACGAAACCGAACATGCGCTACGTGATGCGCGCCGCCAGCTGGCGCGCCTGAAAGCGGAACAGAAACGAAACCGTGAGCGAAGCGAACAGTTAACGCGCCAGCAAGATCACTATGAAGCGGGTGCCCGTCAGGCAATGCTCCATGAGGAAGAGGGCCTGGCACTGGACATTGGTCAGCGATTGGCAGAATTGGAAGCACAGCAGGCTCGCCTGGAACAGCAAGGGGTGTCACTGGGCCAACAGGAAAATGAATTCCAGCGTTTTATTCAACAGGCCGCAGAGCAGCTGAGAAGCTTGCGCCATGAGCAGTCCATGGCCCGCACCCAGGAAGCCTTGTTCGGTCAGGCTGAGGCGCGCCAGCAACAGGGGCGGGGTTTGGCGCAACGCCTGACCGACAGCCAACAAACACTGCTACAGATTCAACAACGGCAGGAAGAATGCCGGTGGTTGTGGCAAAGTGAGATCCATTGTCGTGATCAGCCCGGCTCATTCCCGGGTGACAGCCTGGACCAGCGCATGGCAGAAGCCGGCATTGGTGATAGCCGCAGTCAGCGGGCCAGGGAGATTCTGCAGCGCCTGAGCCGGGAATAACGCCAGAGCCCGGCGTAAAAGCGCTTGGGCAAGAGCGGCGTTACGACATGCCTTTACTGGGTTATCGTATTGCCGTTTCTTGTCTGGGCAGCCACTGAAACAACAATGATTATTGAGCATTAACATGGCACGCCGAAACCAACATAGCCGCGAAGAATTACAGACCCTGGCAATTGATGCCGTGCGTGAGCTGGTCGCGGAGCATGGACTGGCCAAACTCAGTGTTCGCAAGGTGGCGGAAAAAATACGTTATACCCCGGGCATGCTCTATCACGTCTTCGCCAATCTGGATGACCTGATCCTGCACGCCAATGCGGCCACCCTCGACACCTTGCTGGCGGACATGGAGGCATCGGCGGCTTTGCCCCCCTCCCGGGCATTGCACCAGATGGCTAGTGCCTACCTGTCCCTGGCGCGCACGCAAACGGCTCTGTGGCAGATGGTCTTTATGCACCGGATGCAACATGCGGCGCCGGTGCCGCCCTGGTATCAGCAGCGCACGGCGCAATTGTTTGAACGGGTAGAACAGCAAATGGCCCGCATGGCAGACCAGCAGTCCACCGAGGCGATCCATCTGGCAGCCCGAACCCTGTGGAGCAGTGTTCATGGTATCGCGGTACTGGCGGCAGAAAACAAACTGGAAGTGGCCGGCGATGTGGATGAACAGGCCATGCTGGATTCGTTGCTGGAAAACTATCTGAACAGCTGGGCAGGGGAGAGTTGAAAGTTCAAAGTTGAAACGCGAACGATGTTCTACATCACTGCAAATGTGGTGCCCGCGTTCATGGGCATTGGCGCGGGCAGAGCTTTCCAGAATCTGACAATCAGGATCGCGCTTTTAAACTTTAAACTTTGAACTCAAACCCGAACAAAAACCAAAGGCGAAAAAATGAAAAAAGGGTTGTTTTCACTATTGGCTTCACGGCGTTTTGGGCCGTTTTTCTTTACCCAGTTTTTGGGGGCCTTCAACGACAACGTGTTTCGTCAGGCGCTGATTCTGCTCATTGCTTCCGGGGTGGTTAGCACCGTCAGTGTTAACACCCTGAATAATGTCGCACTGGCACTGTTTATTGTGCCGTTCTTTCTGTTTTCCGCACTGGCTGGGCAAGTGGCAGACAAGTACGACAAGGCCACCCTGGTGCGCAAGATCAAGATGGTGGAAGTGTTCATCATGTCTGCTGCCGCAGTGGGTTTCTTTTTTGATGGCGTCTATTTTTTGCTGGCCGTGCTGTTTTGCATGGGCCTGCAATCCACCTTTTTCGGACCGATCAAGTATTCGATTATCCCCCAACACCTAACAGACAAGGAGCTGGTTTCCGGTAACGCGCTGGTGGAAATGGGCACCTTCCTGGCGATCCTGCTGGGCTCCATTTCCGGCGTGCTGCTGAAGATGGATGGCGTGGGCGATGGCGTTGTTGCCATGACAGTGGTGGGATTGGCGTTGCTGGGGTATTTGGCCGCCAGAGGCATCCCTGCCGCCCCGGCTGCGGATGCGTCAATCAGGATCAACTGGAATTTGTGGAAAGAAACCTGGCACATCGTCGGCTATGCACGGGAAGTGAAATCCGTATGGATGTGTGTGCTGGCGATTTCCTGGTTCTGGTTCATGGGCGCGGCCTATACCACCCAGCTCAAAGTCTATGTGGACGATTACCTGTTCGGCACCGATGGTTTGTACGCCCTGCTTCTGGGCACCTTTTCCGTGGGGATTGGTTTGGGTTCATTCCTGTGTGAAAAACTCTCCGGCAAACGGGTAGAGCTGGGACTGGTACCGTTGGGGTCCATTGGCCTGAGTGTGTTCGGTATCGATTTGTTCTTCTCCTATGCCGGGTTGGCGGGCGTGGGGCAAGTAACGGATAACACCATCGGCATTGCCAGTTTCCTGCAGCAGGCCGGCGGTTACCGGGTGTTGATGGATCTGTTGGGTATCGGGGTGTTCGGCGGTTTCTACATCGTGCCGCTGTTTGCCTTTATCCAGCACCGGGCCAACCCCAAACACCTGTCACGGATCATTGCCGCCAACAATATTCTCAATGCCCTGCTGATGGTGTTGTCAGCGGTGGCGGGGATTGTGCTGATCGGGTTGCTGGAACTGACTGTGCCACAGTTTTTCCTGGCCCTGGCGCTGACCAATATTCTGGTGGCCTCCTACATTTACACCGTGGTACCGGAATTCCTGATCCGTTTGCTGGTGTGGATGCTCACCCACACCATGTACCGGGTAAAACACACGGGCATGGACAATATTCCCGATGAAGGTCCCTGCATGCTGGTCTGCAATCACGTCAGTTATGTGGATGCTCTGTTGTTAGGAGGTGCGATTCGTCGCCCGGTCCGGTTTGTCATGTTTAAACCAATCTATGACATGCCTCTGCTCAATTATATTTTCCGCACCGGCAAGACCATCCCGATTGACTCGAAAACCCGCAACCCGGAGATTTACCAGCAGGCGTTTGAGCGTATCCGTGAAGAATTGGCTGCTGGAGAAGTGGTGTGTATCTTCCCGGAAGGCCGGTTGACCGAAGACGGTGAGATCGATGAATTCCGCGCCGGCATTGAGAAAATTGTCAGTGACAGTCCGGTGCCGGTGATTCCCATGGCCCTGTCGGGGCTGTGGGGGAGCTTTTTCAGCCACAAGGGCGGCAAGGCCCTGACCCGCCTGCCCCGCCGTTTCTGGTCGCGTATCAAACTGGCCGTTGGCACCGGAGTGCCTCCCCAGGACGTGCAGGCCAGTGATCTGCGTGAACGGGTGCTGGCCCTGCGCGAGCGCCCCTGATTCAGCCTGACGGGCAGGTCGGTTGCGTAAAATATACGCACAGTAACTTGCAGTCGGTTAAAAAGACCGGACACTCAATAATAAAGGGCGCGCTGTATCCTTTGCGGGTATTGATGGAACGTAAGCCAAGTGGCGCCCACAACGACAATAACAACAGGGAACGAATGTGTCTGACTCCCCCCTCTCGCCCGCTTCGCTGCGGACGCGAATCCAGCAGTTGTTGTTACAGCTGCCTCCGGTACAACGGGCAGACGCCCGTTACCACGAGGTGGAGCAGGAGCTGCTTCACGGCTTGAAGCAGCGCCTGGAATCGCTCAATGAGCCCGGCGAGCTGGAAGGCCCGCCACACAGCCTGCATGAATTGCTGGATGTGTCCATGGAGCAAAGTGTTTCCCAGGCCCAGGCCATGTTGTTGCAGCGCCAGCTGGAGCAGCTCACCGCGGATGAGGCACGGTTGCTGGCTGCGCTTTCTGACGGTAGTGCCTTTCCCTTGCTGACGGTACAAAGCGGTGGGCGTTTCTCCCGCGGCGAGGTGCTGCATCGTTATTCCAACGTGGGCCGGGCCGCCGGGATTCAGTGTAATGACTTTATTGCCCTGTACCTCAGCCGGCTGTTTGCCCAGGGCCTGGTGATTGCCAGTGCGTTTACCGAATCCCTGCGCACGGATTACGAGCTGTGCGAAGGCGATAGCGGTTTCCGCTCAGCGGAAGCCGAACTGAAAAGCCACCTGCCCAAACTGTCCACTCGCCGGGAAACCCTGCGAATCAGTCCATTGGGTCGTCAGTTGTGGACGTTGATGACCATCCCTGCGGACGTTGAGGAGTAGCCCGTGATTACCGATCTGGATTTGATTCTGGCCGACTTGCAGGCCAACTGGATACTGTACCTGTCCATGCCGTTTGTGGCGGCGGCCATTGGCTATGGCACCAAGGTGGTGGCCATCAAGATGATGTTCAAGCCATTGAAGTTTGTCGGCTGGCGTCCTTTTTTGGGCTGGCAGGGCATCGTGCCTAGCAAAGCGGCCACCATGGCAAGCATTGCCTGCGACTTGATGATGGAACGGTTGCTGAAACCGGAGGACGTGTTCAACAAGCTGGACCCTCACCGGGTGGCAGAGGAAATTCGTGATCCGTTAATCCGCTCGGTGGAAGACATCACCCGGGAAGTGGCGGCGGAATATCAGCCGGGCCTGTGGGAAGCGGCACCGGAATCCGTGAAACGGCTGATCATCCAGCGGATCCAGAATGAAGCACCCCACATGGTCGAACAGATCATGGAAGACATCAAAAGCAATATTACCCGGGTGTTTGACCTCAAGGATCTGGTGATCAATGCGTTGGTGCGTGACAAGGAATTGCTCAACCGGGTGTTTCTGGAAGCCGGCCATGTGGAATTCAAGTTCATCCGTAATTCCGGCATCTATTTCGGTTTTGCCATCGGCATTATCCAGGCGGTGGTATGGGCCTTTACCCATAATATCTGGGTGATTCCCCTGTTCGGGTTGTTCACCGGCTGGTTCACCGACTGGCTGGCGCTGAAAATGATCTTCAATCCCAAACAGCCGGTGCGCTATCTGGGCCTGTTCGAATGGCAGGGCTTGTTCCTCAAGCGGCGCAAGCAGGTTGCTGCCCGTTACGGTGAGCTGGTCGCCAGTGAAATCGTCACCCCGGCAGCGGTGATCGAAGCCATTCTCAAAGGCCCCATGTCGGACCGCCTGTTCGGTCTGGTGCAAAAGCAGGTGCAGCGGACCCTGGATGAGCAGTCAGGGTTGGCCAAGCCGCTGGTCGTCTTTGCTGTTGGCAGCACCAAATACCAGGAAATGAAACGCTCGGTGTCGGAAAAGGTCATGCAGCATTTGCCGGAAACCCTCAGTCACATGGAGGCGTATGCGGAAGAAGCCATGGACCTGAAAAACCTGATGGTGGAAAAAATGCAGGAACTCACCGAGGAAGAGTTTGAAGGGTTACTGCGCCCGGCATTCCAACAGGATGAATGGATTCTGATTACCGTGGGCGCGCTGCTGGGGTTCCTGGTCGGCGAGCTCCAGGTGCATGTGATGATCCACTTTGCCATTCCCGTTGCCTGACGCGCATATCGCAGACCGGCAACGCCGGTCTGCGTTTCGATCCATAGGGCCACAGTTCCTTTGCATATTATCTGCACATTTTCTTGTCATCCTTGCCAAATGATCATCAACAAATAATGCCAGGCAGCCACGCGCGACCTATCAGGAGAACACCATGGCGAAGGACGATACCCCGACACGTTACGGTAGCATCAGCCGATTCCTGCACTGGAGTATGGCACTGCTGCTGATCTGGCAGTTTCTCTCTGCGTTGGCACATTACGGATTCGAAGACACGGCGTTTGAATCGTTTTTCTGGCCCACGCACAAACCCCTTGGCTTGGTTTTGATTGTGTTGACAGTGATCCGGTTGGGCTGGGCGGTCATGAACCTGAGTCGGCGTCCGCCCTCTATTAACCTTGCGGCCAAGCTCGGACACCTAGGCTTATACGGTTTACTGCTGCTGATCCCCTCCCTAGCGTTGCTACGGCAATATGGTTCCGGCCGGGCGTTTAACCCGTTTGGGTTACCCCTGATGTCGGGTTTCGATGGCGACAAAATTGCCTGGATGGTGGAACCGGGCAACCTGCTGCACGGTGTGTTGGGTTGGGTGCTGCTGGCCATGATCGTCGGCCATATCGGTATGGCCCTGCTGCATCGCAAGCAACCCGGGCAGATTAATGTGCTGCCACGCATGTGGGGAAAGGACTGATTCGCAACGGTGTAACGACTTGCGAAATGTAAGACATTAGCCATTACCGTTATCAAAATTGCTCCGTAAAATACTCCCTTTTTAAAACAAAAATGGGGGAATCATGATTACGGAAAAATTGAAGGGAGCAATGCCGTTAGGGCGCGTTGCGGTTGGGGTTATCGGTATTCTGGCGCTGCTGATTGTTGCCAATAAATCTATTTTTTATGCGGAACCGGGTTACGTGTATCACGTGCGTACCATCACCGGGCAGGAAAAGGTGGTGTCGGATGTGGGCTATCAGTTCTTTCTTTTCGGCCGCTGGAATTCCTGGAAACGCGCCCTGACCGTGCAGGCGGTGCGCGGCGGCAGTGAAACCCTGGATTACGTGGAAGTGGAGAACTCGGAAACGTCGGCGGCCCTGCCACCACAGAACATCATGTTCCTGGATCAGGTGGATGCCAATGCCCAGGCTACCGTGCGCTTTACCATTCCCACTGATCAGGAAAGCTTTCTACATCTGGCCCATGAGTATCGTACGCCAGCGAATCTACTGCGCACGGCACTGATTCCTGCGTTCAAGGAAACCCTGCAAGCCAATGCGTCATTGATGAGCGCTGAAGAGTATTACTCCGGTGGGCGTACGGAATTCAATACCGAGTTCGAAAACCAGATGATTAATGGTATCTACATTGTCCGTCGTGAAGAAATAAGCCAGAAACGCGTGGGTGAAATCAAAGGCAGTGCCAACGTGGCCATGGGCACTGAACAGCAGGACTACGGCGACGATGCCAAGGTGATCTTCGTGGTACGCAAGATGCTCGACGATACCGGCGTGCCCCGCCGCAAGTCCCAGCGGTTTATTGATTATGGTGTCACCGTGGTGGAAGCCCGGGTGACACAGATGGACCCGAACCAGCGCTTCGTGGAACGCATGCAGCTCAAGCAGAAAGCCTCTGCAGACCGGGCCATCGCCCGCGAGCAACGGGTTCAGGAAGAAGAACAACGGTTGCTGGCTATTGCCCGTGGTGAGCGGGAAGTGGCTGAGCGCCAGGCGGAAGCCAAGGTAGACCAGATCCAGCGCACCACGGAAGCGGAAACGGAAAAGCAGCTGGCGATTACCAAGGCACAGAAGCTGAAGGAACAAGCGGAAATTGAAAAACAGACCGCAGAAATCAATTTGGAAAAAGCGCGGGTAGAAGCGGAAACACGTCGCACCCTGGCCGATGCAGAAGCTTACCAGAAGCGGGAAATCCTGCGCGCGGATAACGCCCTGGCCCAGAAGCTGGATGCCGAAATCCAGATTCAGAAAATCTGGGCGGAAGCTTTTGCGCAGCGCAAGGTGCCGCAGTATGTGTTTGGTGGTGGCAGTAACGGCACGCCCACCGGCGCGGATACGGAAACCAAGGCGTTTATGCAGATGCTGACGCTGGATGCGGCCAAGCGCTTGAGTTATGAACGGGACCTGAATAAGTAAGCTCTGCGCCGGGTTAGCTATCTACTAGCCCGGTGTTTCTTCCTGGCAGGGCGGGGAGCCTTTCCCTGCCCTATTCCGATTTGCGGTACAGAATCACATAGCTGCGGCTGATGCGGTCGTGCAGCAGATGCCCTTTCATAAAGGCATTCACAATAAAAATCACCTTCCACAAAATACCGGTCAGGCAAAATGCAATAATGCGCCCGACATTGTGTAATGGGTGCAGTCGCTGTAGCCGTCGATTGGTAACGCGCATGCCCAGCAATCGTTTCCCCGGTGTGGATTGCATCGGGCTGGATTCCATGAGCAGCGCCATCAGCAAATAGAGTGGTACGGCCAGTATTATGGCGAGTGGTGCGCCGCTTTCGTCACTGCTGCCGCCGAAACGGTGCAGCGCCTCGGCCACAAAAATAGCGCCGACCACCACCAGAAACATGTCCATGGCAAAGGCCAGCATACGCAGCAAATAGCCGCCCATGATCCCTTCCTCCGGCGCCACTTGCGGGGGTTTCTTTTTCTGTGCGAACACTCCCTGGCCACCGCGAACGGCCTTGATGGCGTCCTGGTTCAGCGGGATATCGTCGAGGATGCGAAAGAGTGAATCACAGGTGTCTTCACCAAAATCCTCATTCAGCCAGCGCCGCTGCCCTTCCCAGTTGAACAGCCCATTCAGGTAACGGACCACCGGGTACGACAGCGGCGACTGACCGGATTGCTGCCGTTCAGTCAGCACGGCAAACAGGGCGTGGCCAAGCCGGTGGTTAAAGGCGTCGTCCAGTATCAGTGATGTGCGGGTAAGAAAATGCCAGCGATCAGCTTGTTGCGCCCCCTCCGGTTGCTGCAGAAGCTCGCGGGCTTGAGCCAGCAGTGCTGCCAGCGTTTGATCCTGCTCATCGGTACTGACGACAGGTCTGTCAAGGGTATCCAGCGGGTCGGGTTCACCATCAACAGGAGGCGGTGGCGTGGGAGTGAGCTGCACTGACCAGCTGGCCTGCTTCAGCGTTTCGTCCGGTTCCGGGTCAGTGACAAAGGTGTCGTGGCTGGGCGGCGGGGTATGGGCTGGGCCCGGCACCAGTTCCGGTTCGGGCTCCGCTTCCGGCCTGGTTTCCATCGGTTCCTGGGGTGCGAGCGAGAGCGGTTCGCTGTGCCAGCCTTGCGGCGCCGCCGCCGGGGCGTCTTGCGATGATTGCTGTTCGGCCCAGGCCAGTGCCTGCTTGTAAGCTTGGTGCAGTTGCTGGAAACCCTGGGGATTTTCGTCCGGGCGGGTCTGTTTGAGTTGTTTCGCGTAGGCACGTTTGATCGCCCGCGCGTCGACGGTGGGTTCAATCTGCAGAATGTCCCAGGGCGGCATCAGAACCAGTCCTCGCTCTCCAGACTATCCAGCGCTTCTTTGACCTGTTTCTGGATACGCGCAATGTCCGCTGGGTTCTGATCGTCGAGGACTTTTTCAAACCGCTTCATGACGTCGGCGATGTACTCACGGCGATCGCCCAGGCTGGACTCATACAGGCGCTCGGCCCGGGCGATCAATGCGCGGTTGTCTTCGCCATCACGGGGATGAAATTTTAGCGCGGCGAGTTTTTCCCGGGCGGCCTGTTTTTGCTCGTCACTCAGGGCCCCTGGAGCGTGTTCGATCAGGTGGCTGTGGACCTGGCCGGTGGATTCCACGGTCACGTCCACTTCCAGTAAACCGTTCATGTCGTAACTGTAGCGAACATCCACCGCTTGCTCGCCTCGCTGGCCTTTGGGCACCCGCACATTCAGTTCGCCAAGAAAGACATTCTTTTCCACGTAGCGGTTTTCGCCCTGGTAGACCTTGATGGTCAGTTCGGTCTGGTCGTCGTAGGCAGTGCATACCTGCCGGGCAATGCTCACGGGAACCACGCAATTACGCTCGATGATGGGCATGAAATAATCGCCCAGCTTGCTGTTGTCGCGATTGATCACCCCGGTGCCCAGGGTGTACGGGCACACATCGGTCAGCACAACATCGTCCAGGGCTTCGTTGCGCATCATCAGGCCGGCCTGAATGGCCGCGCCCATGGCCACCACGGTATCCGGGTCCAGATGACAGGACGGCAGGCGGCCGAACATCTTGCCCACAGTGGAGCGGAAAATGGCCAGCCGGGTGGAGCCCCCCACCAGCACCACATCGTCGATCTTGCTCGGGTGGGTACTGGAATCGCGCAGCGCCCGCTCGATAGGGTGCTTGGCACGAAGTAGCAGCGGCGTGCTGACCTGGGTGAACCAGTCGCTGGTGACCACGTGCTCCACGGTCTTGCTGCCCAGGTCCAGCGACAGGGTCTGATCCGCCGGCCCCAGCTTGCGTTTGGCGCCTTCCATCTGCAGGTACAGTTGTTGCAGTTGTTGAGGCTTCAGGTCATCGCGACGCAGGGCATGCTCGCGCAGCACGTCGTCCACCATGGCATCGACAAAATCCTCGCCACCAAGGAAGTTGTCCCCGGCGCTGGCGTGGACTTCCATGATGCCGTCGAAAAATTCCAGCAGTGATACATCAAAGGTGCCGCCGCCCAGATCCAGAATCAGGAACAGGCCTTCCTGTTTTTCGTGCAGACCGTAGGCAATGGCGGCGGCGGTGGGCTCGTTGATTAACCGCTCCACTTTCAATCCTGCCAGCTCGGCGGCCTGCTTGGTCGCGTGGCGCTGGTTGTCGTTGAAGTAGGCGGGCACGCTGATCACCGCCTCGGT
Source organism: Alcanivorax sp. (assembly GCF_002726155.1). GTDB lineage: Bacteria > Pseudomonadota > Gammaproteobacteria > Pseudomonadales > Alcanivoracaceae > Alcanivorax. The sequence continues at coordinate 52,026 of NZ_PBSH01000008.1, forward strand.
CACTGGCTCGCCCAGGTAGGCCTCGGCGTCATCCTTGAGCGAGCGCAGCACCAGCGACGACAGTTCCGTGGCGGAGAAAGCCTGTCGCCCCAGTTTGATCTTGTGATCGGTGCCCATCAGCCGTTTGAAAGCGGCCACTGTCCTGTCGCTGTGGTTGATCAAGCGTTGTCGGGCAGTTCGGCCGACGATCAGTTCGCCCTGAGTGTCCAGCCCCACCACCGAGGGGGTCAGGACTTCACCCAGCCGGTTCGGTATCAGTGTGACCCCCTCGTCCGTCCAGATGCCGCAGGCACTGTTGGTGGTCCCCAGGTCGATACCGATAATGGTCATGCGCGTTCCTTGTTGTTAGGCTGACAATCCCGTTGTAGCAGCCGTGGTTATGCTTCAAGTCAGCCGTAATTTACAGATTCCCGACAGCGAGATCGACCTGCAGGCGATCCGTGCTCAGGGCAGTGGTGGCCAGAATGTGAACAAGGTCGCTTCGGCGATTCATTTGCGGTTCGACATTCGTGCCTCGTCCCTGCCCGACCGTTACAAGGACAAGCTGCTGGCGTTGAGTGACCAGCGCATTACCACCGACGGCGTTGTTGTTATCAAGGCCCAACAGTTTCGCACCCAGGAAATGAACAAGGAAAATGCCCTGGCGCGGCTGGCCCAATTGATCAAAAGCGTGACCGTGGAGCAAAAGCCCCGCAAGGCTACGCGCCCGACCCTGGGCAGCAAACGCCGTCGCCTGGACAGCAAGACCAAACGCGGCAAAACCAAATCCCTGCGTGGCAAGGTGGACCCCCACTAGTGACCACCCTCATCGTGCGGGTGATCCGCAGTACGCTGGCGTTTGTTGTTCCACCTGTTGTGGGCATGGTGTTGTTTCTGTTGTGCGCACCGTTCGGACGTCGCCGCGCTGCCAATCTGGGTATTGCCGTGGTTACTCGTCTGGGGCTGGGCCTGGCGGGTATTCGCTTGTCGATCGAAGGCGACGGGGCTTTGTTGAAACAACGTCCGGCAGTATTCGTGATCAACCACCAGAGCGGTACTGACCCGATTATTGTGGCATCCCTGTTGCAACGGAACATGGTTGCCATTGCCAAACATGAGCTGCGTTATCACCCTTTGCTCGGCCCGCTGATGCGCATGCTGGGCACTGTCTTTGTGAAACGGGAACAGGGCATCGGCCCCCAGGTGCTGGCCCCCTTGCTGCCGGCCCTGGCTGACGGTTATGCGGTGGCGCTCTCGCCGGAAGGCCGACGCAGCCGCGATGGTACCCTGCAACCGTTCAAGCCCGGCGCCCTGTGGCTGGCCCAGCAGTCTGGCGCGCCGTTAATCCCGGTGGTGTTACACAACAGTGGCGATATTCTGCCGGCCAAAGGGTTGCTCATGCGTGCAGGTACCGTGCGCATAACGGTGCTGCCGGCTCAGCCCGCCACGCTGACGCCGGATCAACTACGCAAGGTCTTTGCCGATGCGCTGGCGCGGTAGGGTTCTACTGGTCAGTTTGCTGGCAAGCTTCGGCGCCTGGGCACAGGCGGCGCACCCGGTCACGCGCACGGCCATGCCGGGCCCGGACCAGTTTGAACTGCGGGCGGAATTGCCGGTGGCTCTCGCGGAGTTATTGCCTTTGCTGGAGCAGCCATGTCATGTACGGCAATGGATGCCGGGGGTGGACACCCTCACCATTCTCGAACGCCCATCTTCCACCCGAACGCTGGTCTACATGGCGCGCAGCGCCCCCTGGCCCCTCAGTGGTCGTGATGCGGTTACACTGTTTGAGCGCCACTCCGGCGACCCGGTGGTGTTGACCATGAAAGGCAAGCCCGATGCCTGGCCCGAGCAACCGGACCACGTGCGGGTACCGTTCACGGAAGGCAGCTGGTCCTTGCAGGCGCAACCTGAAATGGGCCGTACCCGCGTGGTGTACCGGCAACGGGTGAATCCGGGCGGGGGCATTCCACAGTGGCTGGCCGACCGGCTTGCCCCGGGACAAATGGAAGCGGCGCTGGCCGCGCTGGAGAATTATGTACGCGATCCGCAACGGACTGATTGCCCTGCTGCTGAGCCTGCCGCTCACGGGGCTGGCTGACACCGATTGTGAGACCGGTTTCTTTGCCCTGCAGCAGGCCCTGAAGCGTGCGGGTATCCACGATGCTCAGGCGAAGACGTTGCCCGGTTATCCCCATCTGGGCGTAAACCGCTGGTTGGCCTTCCTGCAACAGCAGGCGGTTACCGTGCCTCAACAGCAACAGTGGATTCGCCTGGCGACGGCCAAAGCCTGGCGGGATCAGACGCTACTGGCCCTGCGGCTGCCAGAGGATAACGCGACCTTTACCCCGCAAGCAGCGCACTTGCTGTTGAAAGCCTGCCTGCCGGTTCTGGCAGCGCGAACCGATTTTTCGACGCTGCCCCAGGCGCAGATTCCGGACAGCTATGCCACCTGGCTGCGCGTCGCCGGGCTCTACCCGCTGACAGCCTGGCTGGCTACCGGGTCCATCAACGATTATCACCAGGAGATGACCGCCCGTTTCCGTGAGCCGGCGCCACAACCGCGCCAGCAGTTTGCGCCCCCTGTGGGTGCCTCTGCACCGGTCGCTCCGAACGCGGTGGCGCGCAACCCTCTGCACATCCCCTTGCCGGATAACCAGCAACTGCAGGCGCTGATGCAACACTATGCGCCGGTATTGGCGGTGGCCGATACCCAAGCCTGGAATTTGCCCGGGCGCGTCGAGCTGGATGATGCACACGCGCCGGTGATCAATACTGCGGAACCGGTCACGTACACCTGGCAGAGCTGGACCCATTTCCGTGGTCAGCACCTGTTGCAACTCAACTACCAGTTCTGGTTCAGCCAGCGCCCGAAAAACGGGTGGCTGGATAGCTATGCGGGCACCCTGGACGGGTTGATCTGGCGGGTGACGCTCAAGCCCGATGGCCAGGTGCTGTTCTACGACAGCATTCACCCCTGCGGTTGTTACCACAAAATTTACCCGGTGGACCCGACGTTGACGCTGGCGCAGATCAAGGGCGATAAACCGGTGCTTTATTCGGAAAGAGTGGCTGATGCCCGCGACCAGCGCCTGGCATTGCTGCTGGAGCCCAATACCCACTATCTGGTGCGCGTTACCCGGGTAGACGATGGATTACCGACCTCGCCTTACTCGCTGGCTGATGCCGACACGCTGCGCGCCTTGCCACTTCCGGATGGCAGTGTGGGCAGCCTGTTCAATGCCGGTGGTCTGGTACCGATCTCGAAACGGGGCGAACGATTCTTTCTCTGGCCCATGGGGGTGCCGTCCGCTGGCGCCATGCGCCAACCCGGTGAACATGCAGTAGCTTTCAAGGGGCGGCGTCATTTTGATGAGCCGACATTGGCTGAGACGTTATTTGAATAGCAAGCGGGGATGATGAACGAGCCTTCTGCCTCTCTACGCAAAATGGTCAGAGGCAGAAGGACAAAGCCGTCTAGATGCCGTCCTCCGGGGAAAGGGTACGCTTGGCGAGATCGGCCTCACTTTTTTCCAGCCAGACAGGCCAGTATTTCTCGTATTTCTTCTGCACGCTGTCCTTGTTTTTCTGGTACCAGCTGAGCGATTTCTCCGAGTTCTCTACCCGTTTTGTGCCGGACACCCAGCCTTCGAAGCTGGACTTTTGCAGACTGAATTTGGTGTCGGGATCATTCTTGATCGGCCAGAGGGAAAAGCGGGCTTTCCAGGCGCCCATGCGAGGGGTGGTAATACTGTAGTAGTTCTTCCCAGCGAGTAGATTGGCTTCCATGAAGTCCGCCGCTTCGGAAACCACCATAAAGACGTGGTGCCCCGGCGTGGTGGTGTAAGACACCTTGGTGCCATTCTTGATGACGCCAATAAACGTAATCGTGTCATCGGTTACCTCGTACAGGGACGCCCCAATGGCGCTACCAACGAAGCTGGAGCGCATGAACACCACTTGCGCTTCTTGTGTGGCGGGCGGCTGGATGGTTTGCTGGCTGGAGAGCGCCATGGGATTGGCAGCGCAGCCGGTCAGCAGAGCCAGAATCATCAGTGATGCTAATCGAAAATACATTGAATTATCCCTTCCCTGTTATGAAGTGTTTTCTATTTGAGGCGTGCATGATCATAAAAACCCGGGACATTATGTCGAATAAGACCTCGGGGCTCTGTAGGAAATGGCTGATTTTAAGGGCGCGCGTATAGGAAGGCCGCGCCACTGACATAAACTTCCCGTCGCTTTGGCGCTATCGGATTGCTGCCATTCCCCCACCACTTGTTAAGCTTGGGGCCGCATCCACCCTCCACCCTTACGGAGCAAACCATGAAAGCTATTGCCACCACCGGCTGGGGCCTCAAGCCCGTCCTGTCCCTGATTGAAACAGACGAACCCGGTGGCCTGAAACCGGATGACGTGCTGGTGGCGGTCCATGCGGCGTCGGTGAATCCCAAGGACTGGAAGCTGAATTACAATTTGGCGGTGGCTGCCAGCCCGGTCATGGTCAAACACCTGCCGCCGCTTTTTGGTGATGACCTGGCCGGTGTCGTGGTGGACAAGGGGCGCAATGTGCGTGATTTCGAGATCGGAGATGCGGTCTACGGCATGGACATGCGCCTGCGCACCGCATCCCTGGCCGAACTGGCGCGCATTAGCCAGCGCCGCATTGCCAAAAAACCGGAGAACCTGTCATTTACGCAAGCCGCCGCCATGCCGCTGGCCGCGCTCACCGCCCTGCAAGGGCTGCGCAAAGGCAAGGCCGAGACGGGTAAAACCGTGCTGATTATCGGTGCCTCAGGTGGGGTGGGGACTTTCGCGGTGCAAGTGGCCAAAAATTTGGGTTTGCATGTCACCGGCGTGTGTAGCGGGCGAAACACGGATTTTGTTCGTGAGCTGGGTGCCGATGCGGTGATTGATTACACCCAGGGGGACTACCGCCAGTCGGCGGGGAGGTTTGATTTGGTCTTCGATGTGACGTCCTATGAAACCCCGCTGACCTGTGCGGCGTTGTTGGGCAAGAACGGCTACTTCATTTCCACCGGTGGCGATGGCAAATCCATGTTGGGCACCCCGCTCTATCGGTTGCTGGGTAAAAAAGCCGGCACGGTAGTGGTGGAATCCTACCGGCGTGACCTGGAAACCCTGAAGGCCATGGTAGAGGCAGGGTCTTTGACGCCGATTATCGACAGTACTTTTTCGCTGGCAGAAAGCGAAGCCGCCTATAACCGCAGCCGCTCCGGACGTTGTCGCGGTAAAGTGGTTATTGATGTGGCCAATGACTAGTCGCCGCCAGTCATTCGGATTACTGAGCGGCGAGAGTGGTTCTTGGTAACCCGTTACCGTGCGGCTTTCGCCGCCCGCGCCGCATGCAGTTTTTTATAACTTTCGATCAGACGCTGATGTTTTTCCAGCCCATCCAATTGCATGTTGGTGGGCGTCAGGCCCGGGAAGCGGACACTGCCATCAACGGCGCCAATTACGGTTTTCAGGGTGTCCTCGCCATACAGGCGCCCCAGATTTTTCTGGTAGTCGTCCAGTGACAGTTCGTCATCCAGGGTGATTTCCAATACCGCATTTACCGCCCGGTAGAACAGGCCGCGCTCCACGGTGTTGTCGTTGAACTGAATAAACATTTCCACCAGTTCAAGGGCGTCAGCATGGCGCTGCAGGGCCAGGTAAATGAGCAGCTTCAATTCCAGGATAGTGAGCTGTCCCCACACGGTGTTTTCGTCGAACTCGATGCCGATCAGGGTGATGATGTCGGTGTAGTTATCAATCTGGCTTTCTTCCAGCCGTTCTACCAACTGCCCCAGCTGCTCATCGCTGAGGCGATGCAGGTTGAGGATATCCTCACGGTAATCCAGCGCCATGTTGGTGTTGTCCCAGACCAGATCTTCCACCGGGTATACCTCGGAAAAGTCTGGCACCAGAATACGGCAGACCGGTGCGCCGAGTTCTTCGTACACGGCCACGTAGGCTTCTTTCTCAAGGGTTTCCAGGATACCGAATAGCCGCGCGCTTTCTTCTTCGGTGGTGCCGGCAAAGTCCCATTCGCAAAACGCTTCGTCGGCGCTGGCGCTAAAGAAACGCCAGCTCACTACCCCACTGGAATCAATGAAGTGCTCCACGAAGTTGTTGGGCTCACAGACTTCCTGACTATTGAACGTGGGCGGCGGCAGATCGTTGAGACCTTCGAAACTACGCCCCTGCAGCAGCTCGGTAAGGCTGCGTTCCAGCGCCACTTCAAAGCGGGGGTGGGCGCCAAAGGAAGCAAACACGCCGCCGGTGCGCGGGTTCATCAACGTTACACACATGACCGGGAATTGCCCGCCCAGGGATGCATCTTTCACCAGTACCGGGAAGCCCTGTTCCTCCAGTGCGGCGATACCTTCGACAATGCCGGGGTACTTGGCCAGCACGTCCTGGGGCACATCCGGCAGGGCAATCTCTTCTTCAATAATGTGCTTCTTCACCGCGCGCTCAAAAATTTCTGACAGGCACTGGACCTTGGCTTCGGCCAGGGTGTTGCCGGCACTCATACCGTTGCTCAGGTACAGGTTCTCAATCAGATTGGACGGGAAGTACACCGTTTCGCCGTCGGACTGGCGGACGAAGGGTAATGCGCAAATCCCCCGGTCGGCCCGGCCGGAGTTGGTATCAATCAGGTTGGAGCCGCCCAGCTCGCCTTCCGGGTTGTAAATGCCCAGGCAGTAATCATCCAGAATGCCCTCGGGTAACGCGTCGTTGGGCCCGGGTTTGAACCACTTTTCGTTGGGGTAATGGACGAAGTCGCTGTTGGCGATGTCTTCCCCGAAGAACTGGTCGTTGTAGAAGAAGTTACAGTTGAGGCGTTCGATAAATTCGCCCAGTGCGGAGCACAGGGCAGATTCCTTGGTGGCGCCCTTGCCGTTGGTAAAGCACATGGGCGACGCCGCATCGCGGATATGCAGTGACCACACGTTGGGGACGATATTGCGCCAGGAGGCAATTTCGATCTTCATGCCCAGCTCTGCGAGGATCGCAGTCATGTTGGCGATGGTCTGCTCCAGTGGCAGGTCCTTGCCTTCGATAAAGGTGCGGTGGGCTTCATCAGGCTCCACCATCAACAGTGCCTGGGCGTCTTCGGTGAGGCTGTCCACCTGTTCGATCTGGAAGTCCGGCCCGGTCTGGATCACCTTTTTCACTGTGCAGCGGTCGATGGAGCGCAGGATCCCCTGTCGATCCTTGTCGGAAATGTCTTCCGGCAATTCCACCTGAATCTTGAAAATCTGGTTATAGCGGTCTTCCGGATCCACGATATTGTTCTGCGACAGGCGGATATTGTCGGTGGGGATATCCCGCGCCTTGCAGTACACCTTCACGAAATAGGCCGCGCACATGGCGGACGATGCCAGGAAATAGTCAAACGGACTGGGCGCCGAGCCATCGCCCTTGTAGCGGATGGGCTGGTCGGTGATGACGGTAAAGTCGTCGAACTTGGCTTCCAGGCGAAGGTTGTCGAGGAAGTTGACGTTGATTTCCATGGCGGGGCTACCGGGTCGGGGGAATGGCTAAGGCGGTCATTATCCAGCTTTTGGGGCCTGCCGTCTTGGCGGGTGGGGTCTGGCGCTCTGAAGAGCCGCCCAGGAGAGGTCCACTGCCGGTGCTTTCTCACAACGGACATGCCGCTGAGACGGAGAGTGATCCGGCCTGTGCGGCGATATGCCGCATGTTGGCACCGCATCCCCTGCCGTAGAATCCCTCGCCGTCTTGCTGCCATAACCGCTGTGGCCGCAACCGGTTGCCTTGGGGGAAATACCATCATGCGTTTGTCTACTCGAACATCACTGCTTGGCTGTCTGACCTTTTTCTCACCAGTCAGTGTGCTTGCGGTGGAACCCGAGGCCAATGAATTGGCACCGATTACGGTTTCCGAGCAGGAGGCGCATAGCGCAACAGCCACAAAAACCCAGCTTCAGCGGGAGCAGGCCCTGACGCCGGGCGGGGTGACGCTGGTGGAAGCGGAAGACCTGACCGAGCGTAACGTGGTCAGCATCGGTGACATGCTGCGTTATGTGCCGGGTATCTGGACGGCCACGGGCTCTACCGGTGACGACACCTTTCTTTCCAGTCGCGGCTCCAATCTGGATGCGGTCGCCTACGATGGCAACGGCGTCAAGCTGATGGTCGACGGGTTGCCGGTGACCGCTGCTGATGGCAACAACCACAACAGTTTTATTGACCCGCTGGCGGCCCGTTATGCGGTAATCGCCCGTGGCGCCAATGCGCTCACGTATGGGGCCAGCACCCTGGGTGGTGCGATTAATTTCATCAGCCCCACGGCGCGCAACACCGACAATCAAATTTACCTGAGTGGCGGTAGTCACGGCACAGTACAAAGCCGCATCACGGCGGGCGGTGTTGAGGGTGATCTGGATGGCCTGGTGACCGTGGAGCAGCGTAGCTATGACGGTTTTCGCGGCCATCAGGAGCAACAGCGCGGTAGCGTGTATGCCAACACCGGCTGGCAGATAAACGACGCAGTGGAGAACCGCTTTTACTTTACTTATGTGGACAATGATCAGGAGCTTCCCGGCTCGCTGACACAGGCCCAGTTCGACGACGATCCCTATCAGGCCAACCCGAATAACATCCCAGGTAACTTCCTCAAGAACGTGGAAAGCTGGCGTGTCGCCAACCGTACTCAGTGGCAGTTGAGCGACACCAGCAATCTGGTGGTGGGTTTTTCCTTCGAGGACCAACACCTCTACCACCCTATTGTCGGGGGCGCCTCTCCAGGCTTCAGCCTGCTTATCGATAATGACCAGACCACCTTTGGCACCAACATTCGTTATGACAAGCAGCTGGGTAATCACGATTTATTGTTCGGCCTTAACTATGGCGAGACCCGGGTGAAAGGCGGTAACTACTCTCATACTGGCGGCATTCGTGGCGCCCTTGATGTGCGGGTGGATAACAAGGCCGATAACCTGGAAGTCTTCGCCATGGATCGTTGGCATTTTGCCGACCGCTGGACGTTGGTCTACGGCGCTCAAGCCGTTACCGGCACCCGCGAGGTCCGCAACGTGGACGTTGCGGCGGGAACCGAACGCAATCCCAAAGATGACTATGAATCCATCAACCCGCGTGTGGGGGTGATCTATCAGGTTGCGGATCGCAGTGAGTTATTCGCCAATGTCAGCAAGCTTTATGAAGCGCCGACCTTGTACGAACTGGAAGACGATGCGGATGCCAGCGACGAAACCCTGGATGCCATGCAAGGCGTGGTAGGGGAAATCGGAACCCGGGGTGCGGCCCCCTTGGGGCAAGCCAGCGAATGGAACTGGGAAGTCTCGGTTTACTATGCCCAGCTCGAAGATGAAATCCTCTCTGTGGATAACCCGGCAGCAACTGGCACCAGCCTGGCCCTGAATGTGGAAGATACCATTCACGCCGGCGTGGAAGCCCTGGTCGGCGCCAGTTTTGCGTTGGGTAATGACGGCCAGCGTATTGAGCCGCTGCTGAGCATGACCTATAACGACTTCACCTTCGACAACGACCCGAAGTATGGCGATAACCGACTGCCAGTGGCGCCAACCTTTTTCATCAAGGGCGAAATCATGTATCGCCATGGCAATGGCTTCTTCGCTGGCCCCACCTTCGACATTGTCGACGATCGCTACGGTGACTTCGCCAACAACAAGGATGTGGAAGGTTATGAGCTGCTGGGCTTGCGCACCGGCGTCACCCGGGATAGCTGGGAAGTCTATCTGGAAGGCCGCAACCTTACCGACGAAGTCTATGTCACCAATGTGAGCGTCAGTAACGACGAGACCATTAATCCGGTCGGCATTCAGGCAGGCGAGCCCCGCTCTGTTTATGCTGGCGTCCGTTTCGACTTTTGAAGTAAAGAGTGTCTGACATGACCCGCACATTACCCGCTTCGTCTGTGTCACGCCGCTTTTATGCGGCCGTATGGCGCTGGCACTTTATGATTGGCGTGCTGGTCATTCCTTTCCTGTTCCTGCTGGCGTTCAGTGGTTTGCTCATGCTGTTGAGCAAACCACTGGATAGTGTTCTGAATGAATCGCTGTTGACGGTGAAAGTGGGCGATCAGCTTCTGCCCGCGACCGTGCTGCTGGAGACCGTCGAGCAGCACTATCCACATGCGTCGGTGAAATTGTATTTGCCGCCGGAGGCGGAAAATCAATCCGCCCGTTTTTCCCTGCAGCCCCACTCTCATGCAGGCCATGGTGGCCACCATGCGCCTTCGACCTTGGTGTACCTGAATCCATACACCGGCGAGATACTGGGTGACAAGGACCCGGCGGCAAGTCTGTATGCTCGAATCAAAACATTCCATGGCTCGCTTTTTATGGGCTCGCTGGGTGATGCGTTGATAGAGATTGCCGTTGGCCTGGCGGTATTGATGATCGTCTCTGGTTTGTATCTGGCCTGGCCCAAGAGCGATGGGCGACCTCCGGCGTCGGCAAAGAAAACAGGCCAGCGGGAAGGCTGGCGTCGCTGGCACCTGAGCCTGGGTTGGCTGATTGCGGTGCCGCTGCTGTTCTTCCTTATTTCCGGCCTGGCCTGGACCAATATCTGGGGTGGAAAGATCGTACAGCCCTGGGGCTCGCTGCCCGGCACGACTTATAAAGGCCCGCAGGCAGTACAGGCGGAACAGAAAACAGCACGGCCGCCGGTGACCGATCATGCCTCCATGAACGAGGCAGGTCTGCATCGAGTGCCCTGGGCGGTGGAACAGACCCCTATGCCTGAGTCGGTACCGGGGGATAACACCTTACTGCTGGATGAGGTGGTGGCGTTGGCGGGTCACCAGGGGTTGGGGCATTATCGGGTGCACTTTCCACAAGGCGACAGTGGCGTATGGACGGTATCAGCCACCACCATCGCCGGTGATATCGACAACCCCGCCGGCGAACGGATTGTGCATCTGGACCCGCACAGTGGTCAGGTATTGCAGGATATCCATTTCGCCGATTACCCCGTTATGGGCAAGGCCATGGCCGCGTCCATTCCCTTGCACCAGGGGGATTTGGGGTTGTGGAACTGGCTACTGAATGTGCTGCTGGTGTGCCTGATCATGGCGCTGATTATTACCGGCGCCCTGTTGTGGTGGAAACGCCAGACCCGCCGCGCCCCACCCAAGGCAGAAATCGCCCCGGCTCGGGCTGTGGGTTTGATCATGCTGTTGGTGGCCCTTGCCTTCCCGCTATCTGCTGCTGCCCTGCTGGGTATTATCCTGCTGGACGCGGTGCTTACCGTGCGTAAGGCCCGTCTGCCCTAGCACGGTTTTATAGTTCAATTACTGTTGTTTGGATGCCCAGATTGCCAGCTTGTGCTGAATGGCCGGCTGCGAGACCTGGTCTTCCGGCAGTGGCTGGATGATCTTGTCATGGACCAGCAGGCGATAAATATAGAGGGTTTTTTCAGAGGCCGAATCCGTCGCTTCAAATTCCACCACGCCGCGTTTCTCCGCGTAGGCAACGCCCAGCTGTATGGCTTTCTTGACCAGTTCTTTCTCGTTTTTCAGTTTCTTCATGGGGCTCTCCGCCTCCGCAAGTTCGAGTTGCAGCTTGGCACAAAGCAGCCAGAGGGATAAGTGCAGGAGAGATTGAGGGAAGTGCGCACGGAGGAATGGGGCCTTTGGGTGACAACCGGCCCCTGGCGGGTGTGTATTTAGCCTTCCAGCGTAAACAGTTTCACATCCGGGCGCCCGGCGAGCAGCCCCTTGAGGCCGCCACCCAGGGCTTTCATGTTTTCCTGGTGGGCCGCAATCGCGTCCTGGTCGGTGTACTGTTCGTAGATCAGCACCGTATCCGCATCGTCCACGGACTGGTGCACCAGGTAGCAGTGGTTGCCGGCTTCCTTCACCACTTCGGCGGCGATCTTTTTCATTTCTGCGACCAGGGCGTCGCCGTTACCCGGCGTGGCGGACATGACAGCGGTAATACCAATCATGGTTCTCTCCCGTTATCTGGCTGTGGTTATGGGTGGATAAGGGATCCTCACACAGCACCGGGGAGGCAACCATGGTGTTTCACGTCGCTGTTGCGGCCAGAAAGACCGGTGTGCGTCATGCGGGCTGCCCAGTTCCAGGCTGCAAGTTGTTGGGATCCGCAGTGAACATCACATCCAGCTCAAGATCGGGGTATTGCGGCGCCAGAACGTCCTGCAAGTGGCGACGCCAGAGGTCGGCTTGTAAGGCATCGTTGTGCTGCTCGCCCTCTTCCAACAGAACCCTGGCCTGCAGATACAGCATGCGCCCGGTCTTGCTCATCCGCAGGGACCAGCGCGTCGCGGGGAGTGCCACCATGGCTCGGCGAAAATCGGCGTGCACCTGCTCCTGTTGTTGTTGCGAGGGGGCGGCCAGCAGCACTTCCATCAGGTTGCGATAGAGCGTTCGCAGCGGCACCGGCAGCATGATCAGCACCATCACGATTACCATCAACGAATCCACATAGGGCAGCCAGTCACCCAGGTGTTCGCCAAGCAGCCACACGGCCAGGAAGGTCGCCAGCACCACCGAACTGAGTATGCAATCCATCAGCCACACAAAAGCATCCACCCGTACCAGCTCGGAACCGGTGTCGCGTGCAATCGTGCGCAGGCGCAGATATACGGCCAGACAGCCCGCCGTGGCCAACACGGCGTAGATCGTTGCCACCCCCGGTTGCAATAGGCGCCCGTTCCCGCTCAGGGCTGCCAGCGCAGAGGCCAGTGCCATGGTCAGCACGCCCAGAATCACCAGACTTTGCAGCACGTTGAAGGCGGGCTCAAAGCTGGCGTAGCCCAGCTGAAAGCGGTGGTCTGCATTACGTTGCAGCAGCCGCGACACATAAACCATCAGCAGGGACATGATGAAGCTGACGAGAGAAAACACCCCGTCCAGAAAAATCGCGTCGGATTCGGCCAGGTGGGCAAACCCGAAGCCCAGCACCGCCATCAACACGGTACCCAATACGGATAACCACAACCCTTTTGATTCCATAACCCTCTCCCGTTGCGTTAACGGAATAGACCCTGGAAAGAAGCAAAGGTTGCTTTGTGGCTGGCCTTGCGGTGGTTTCTGTCAGGCCACCGAACCAAACACCTGAATAATATTCCCCAGCCGCGCGGTGAACTTGTCGCCGCTGGTGAGGGGGCCGACGCCGGCGGGTGTGCCGGTGAAGACCACATCGCCGGGTTCCAGAGTGAAACTCTGGCTGATTTCGGCGAGCAGTTCGAAGGTGGGGAACAGCATCAGGCCGGTGTGGCCGTGTTGTTTTACTTCGTCGTTGATTTCCAGGGTGACGCCGAGATCCTGGCGTACCGAGATGCCGCGGGCATCAATAAAGCCGGACACCGGGGCGGCGCCGTCGAAGGCTTTGGCGCGCTCCCAGGGGTGGCCTTTTTCTTTTAGCTGGTTTTGCAGTTCGCGCAGGGTCAGGTCCAGGCCGATGCCGTAGGCGGCGACGCTGAAGCGGATGTGATCCAGGCGGGTTTCCTTGCGGATGCGCTTGCCGATCAGTACCACCATTTCCACTTCGTGGTGTACCGGCCCCAGCCCTTCGGGCAGCACCAGCGGTTCGTGCAGGCTGGCCAGGGCGGTGGCGGGTTTCATGAACAGGAGGGGGGAATCCGGCACGTCATTGCCCAGCTCTTTGGCGTGGTCGGCGTAGTTGCGGCCCACGCAGACGACCTTGCCCACCGGCATGTTCATGGCGGAGCCGTCGATCCAGCGATGTTGGTAACCGTTCGGGTCGATTTGGACTTCGTTGATCTCATCAAACATCGAACAACTTCCCGGGGTTCATCACGTTATTGGGGTCGAACACCTGCTTCACGGCTTTCATGCAGGCGATTTCTTCCGGGCTACGCGAATATTCCAGGTAGGGCTTCTTGGTCATGCCCACGCCGTGTTCGGCAGAGATAGAGCCGTTGTATTTTTCGACGATTTCGAACACCCATTTGGAGACGTTATTGCACTTGGCAAAGAAGTCTTCCTTGGGCAGATCCGCCGGCTTGAGGATGTTGAGGTGCATGTTGCCGTCGCCGATGTGGCCGAACCAGACGATTTCGAAATCCGGGTAGGCGTCCTGCACCACGGTGTCCACGTCTTCCACGAAGTCCGGCACCTTGGCGATGCTCACCGAGATGTCGTTCTTGTACGGGGTGTGTGGGGCGATGGATTCGGAGATGCGCTCACGCAGCTGCCACAGCTGGTCCAGCTGCTGCAGGGATTGGCTCATGACGCCGTCCAGCACCCAGCCTTCCTCGACACATTTTTCGAAGATGGCCATGGCCTGCTCTCCGATTTGTTCGGATAGCTGTTCGAATTCCAACAGGCAGTAGAACGGGCACTCGGTGTCGAAGGGCTTGGGCACGCCGTGGGCCAGTACGTGGGCCATGGCCTTGTCGGAGAAGAATTCGAAGGCGGTCAGGTCGATGTCCTGCTGAAAGGCATGCAGGATCTTCATCACTTCGCGGAAGCCCGGGGCACCCAGCACCAGGCAGGTCAGGTCCTTGGGCTGGCGAGTCAGTTTGACGGTGGCTTCTACCACGAAGCCCAGAGTGCCTTCGGAGCCGATAAACAGGTGGCGGAAGTCGTAGCCGGTGGCGTTCTTGATCAGGCCCTTGTTCAGGTCCAGCAGCTCGCCCTTGCCGGTGACCACTTTCAGGCCGGTGATCCAGTCACGGGTCATGCCGTAGCGGATCACCTTGATGCCACCGGCATTGGTGCCGATGTTGCCGCCAATCTGGCTGGAGCCGGCGGAGGCGAAATCCACCGGGTAGAACAACCCCTTTTCTTCGGCGAATTCCTGCAGCTGCTGGGTGATGACGCCGGGCTGAACGGTGACGGCGCGGTCGAATTCGTTGAAATCCAGCACCTTGTTCATGCGATCGAAGGCCACTACCAGTTCGCCATTAGCGGCGACCGCGCCGGCGGACAGGCCGGTGCGGCCCCCGGACGGCACCAGGTGCAAGCCATGCTCGTTGGCGATTTCGACGATCTGTTGCACCTCTTCCGCAGTCTCGGGCAGTGCTACGGCGCAGGGGGCCGGCGCCCACACCTTGGTCCAGTCGACCCCGAAGCGTTCGGCGCTTTCCTGGTCGGTGAGGCAGCGATTGCCAAGCAAATCAGTCAGTTGCTCCAGTGCAGCGTGGGCAAGGGCAGTCATCAACAGGTCTCCTGAACGGGTCTAACCGGGGGCTTGAAACGGCTTCACGCTGACTTGAGCAGAAGTACAGCATGGGTTGCTCTCAATTTGAGCGCGCTATGTTAACATACGCGCCCATTTCACAGGCTACCGAGACAGAATCATGGCCGATACTTCTCTTGAGAAGGATAAGATCCGCGTTCTCCTGCTCGAGGGCATCCACGAAAACGCCGTGGAGAACCTGAAAGCGAACGGTTACTCCAATGTGGAGCTGCTGCCCACTGCGCTTACCGGGGATGACCTGATTGCCAAAATCAAGGATGCCCACTTTGTCGGCATTCGTTCGCGCACCCAGCTCACCGACGAGGTGTTCGAGGCGGCGGAAAAACTGATTGGCGTCGGCTGTTTCTGTATCGGTACCAACCAGGTGGACCTGAAGTCCGCTCTCAAGCGTGGTATCCCGGTCTTCAACGCGCCCTACTCCAATACCCGTTCCGTGGCGGAGCTGGTGATTGCCCACACCATCAACATGATGCGCGGGATTCCCGAGAAGAACGCCTCTGCCCACCGTGGCGGCTGGTTGAAGTCTGCCAAGGACAGCTACGAAATCCGTGGCAAGACCCTGGGGATCGTGGGTTACGGCAACATTGGTGCGCAAGTGAGCGTGCTGGCCGAATCCATGGGCATGAAGGTGAAATTCTTCGACGTGGTGCCCAAGCTGCCACTGGGCAACGCGGAACAGGTGGGCACGCTCACCGACCTGCTGGCCCAGTCTGATGTGGTCAGCCTGCACGTGCCGGACACCGCCGACACTCGCTGGATGATCCAGGAAGAGCAGATCCGTGCGATCAAGCCCAAGGGCTACCTGATCAACTACGCCCGCGGCAAAGTCGTCGATATCGACGCGCTGGCGGCGGCCCTGAAAGACGGCCACCTGCTGGGCGCCGCCATTGATGTGTTCCCGGAAGAACCCAAAGGCAATGATGATGAGTTCATCAGCCCGCTGCGTGAATTCGATAATGTGATCCTCACCCCGCACATCGGTGGCTCCACCAAGGAAGCGCAGGTGAACATCGGCACCGAGGTGTCCGAGAAGCTGATCCGTTATTCCGATAACGGCGCCACCCTGGGCGCGGTGAACTTCCCGGAAGTGGCCCTGCCGCCGCACCCGGACATGCACCGCCTGCTGCACACCCACAAGAACGTGCCCGGCGTGCTGACCCAGATCAACACCGTTTTCTCCGAGAACGGCATCAACATCTGTGGCCAGTACCTGCAAACCAACGAAGAGATTGGTTACGTGGTGATCGATGTGGATAAGGGCTACAGCCAGCTGGCGCTGGAGAAGCTGCGCACCATTGACGGCACCATCCGCACCCGGGTGCTGTTCTAGTCGAAATAGCGGGATACAAATGTTGGCATAATGTGCCAGCAGGATGTGAACTGCTCGACAAAAAGCCGGAGTCAGGCTAACTTGCCTGCTTCGGCTTTTTTCTTGGGGCGTACACTAAGATCATGAATTTCTTCAGGAAGGGATGCCTGTCTGTCGCGTTATTGGCGATGCTGAGCGGCTGTGCCACGAACTCCCTGTTCGTGTCCTACCCTAGCCAGGCAGAGAAATGGAAGGCCACATTGGGGAATGAGGCCGCCAGTTCAGGGACCACATTGAAGCTGGAGAAGGCCACCGCCGGGGGCGATGGGGTACTCTATCTTCAGGAACTGGGGCGCGTCACACAGCTCAATGGGGAAGGTGAAGCCAGCCGCAATGCCTTTGCCGATGTGGTGTCCAAGTACGATGCGGAAGACGCCAGCGCGAAAATCCAGGTGTCTTCCCTGGCTGCCAGCGGCACCTCGCTGATTACCAACGATAACGCCCGCCCTTATGTGGCGCCGGATTACGAGCGCATCTTCACCCGTGCCTATCAGGCCATGAATTACTGGGCCGAGAATGATGTCACCGGTACCGCGGTGGAATTGCGGGCGGCGGCCCTGGAGCAGCGGGTTTCCGCCAACAAGCGGGAAAAGGAAATTGCCAAGGCGGAAGAAGAGGCCGAAGAAAACAAGATCGACCTGAACCAGTTCGACGGCTACTTCGACGGCATTGACGCGGTAGCCGGTGGCGTCAAAGCCAGCTTCCAGAACGCCTGGACCTTTTACCTCTCGGCTCTCTTCTGGGAAGCCCACGGCGAATACAACGATGCCCTGGTCGATTACAAGAAAGCGCTGGAGATCAATCCCGGCGTGGATATGATCAAGGAAGACGTGGAGCGGGTCTCCAACCCCCGTGCCCTGCGAGGCAGCGACGAAGGGATGGTCGCGGTATTGTACGAACAGGGTTTTGTGCAGCCCCGGGAAGAGTTTTCCCTGCCGATTCCGACCATCCACGGGGTGTTTTCCGTGGCCTTTCCCACCTACGCCATTGGCAGCAAGCCGCGTCCGGACAGCCTCAGGGTGCTCGATAGCGCCAGCCAGCCGCTGGGGGAAACCGTGGTGCTGGCGGACGTGGGTGGTCTGGCCGCGAAAGATCTGAAAGAGCGTATGCCCGGCATGTTGGTGCGCCAGACCCTGCGAGCCACCGCCAAATACAATATGCAAAAACAGGCCAATGATAACTTCGGTCTGTTAGGCTCATTGAGTACACAGATTTATAATCTGGTCAGTGAGCAGGCCGACCGGCGCAGCTGGCTGACGTTGCCAGCCTACGCCCAGGCTACCCGGTTTCAGCTGCCCCAGGGCGAGCATGCATTGGTGCTCAGCACGCCGGCAGGTAATAGAACGCTGACGGTTCCGGTGGTACGCCGGGGCCTCACCGTGATTCATGCAGTGGCCGTTCCCGGCCAGTTGATTACTCGCGTGTTACCCGTTCAGGAGGGACCCTTATGACATTCTTACGCCCAATGTTGGCGATACTGGTAGCGTTGATGCTGGCGGCTTGTTCTGCCAGCAATAAAGGCCAGATGGAAGTCACCGAAGACGGCGAAGTCGTTACCAAGGTGTATTCCAACAACAGCCTGCTTTCCAGCCGCATTTCCGTGGAAGACCTTCGCCAGAAACGCGCCGGCGACCTGCTTCAGGTTCAGGCGGTGCTGGAGAATGACTGGAAATTCCAGCTCGACTTCCAATACAAGTTCAAATGGTTTGATGCCGACGGTTTTGAACTGGAACCGGAAGCCCAGCCCTGGCGGCAGGTGGTGATGGCCGGCCGCAGTCAGAACAGTGTGCAGGGGGTCTCCCCCAACCCGTCCGCCGTGCGCTTCGAAATCTGGGTGCAGGAATAACTGTCAGCCCAGCTGACGTAACAAGGAACAAGGAGAAACAAGAATGGTACGTGTATTTTCAATGATGATGCTCGGGGCGGCCCTGGTGCTGTCTGGCTGTTCCACCGTGGATTATGGCGATGCTCAGGGCCGTGAAACCGTCAACACCGATTTCGGTTCCACTGACCTGCAGATGATTGCCAGCAAGATGGTCGATGACATGCTGGTGTTTCCGCCCATTGTACAGATGACCCAGAGCCGCCGCCCGGTGGTGTTTGTGGATCGCATCAAGAACAAGACCACCGAGCACGTGGACACCGAGTCCATCACCGACACCATTCAGTCCAAGCTGATCAACTCCGGCAAGTTCCGCTTTGCGGACATGACGGTCGTAGAGCGCGTACGCGAACAGCTGGATTACCAGAGCGAGTCCGGCCTGGTGGATCAGAGCACCGCTGCGGCCATGGGTCGTCAAATTGGTGCCGAGTTCATGATGTACGGTAACTTCTCGTCCATCGTGAAGCGCGATGGCAGCACCAAGGACGTGTACTACAAGTTCACCCTGAAACTGCTCAATATCCAGACCGGGATTATCGAGTGGGCCAACGAGAAAGAAATTCGCAAGACCAAATCCAAGAGCCTGTTCGGCCTGTAAACCGGCCGCATTCGCGACGGCAAGAGGCAACAGCCACCGTGTACGGATCCGCGGGGTGGCTGGAGGCAGGGCCACCCTGCCCCGGCCGCTTGTGGTTCGCCGGGGCGGTATCGTCGATGCCGCCCGTTTCCGGCTCACGCCGGCCTTATTCGTGATATAAGTGGTGACACGATTGTCGCTACTGGCAAGGAGGTCATCATGATCAAACGTCTTTTCTCTCCCTTTTTTCTTGTCCTGCTATTGTGGTCGTCCTTCAGCCATGCGATGACGGAAACCGTTTCCGTGTCCGCACGGGGTTACGGCGATAACCCGGAGCAGGCCATGACCAATGCCCTGGTCGCCGCCGTGCGCCAGGGCGGCGGTGTGACCCTGGCGGTGGACCCTAATTTCCGCACCAATGTGTATGAGTGGGTGATCCAGTCCCAGGGCGATGTCTCTACCTGGATGGGTAAGGAAACGTCCGTGCCGGAGCCGCAGCTGCCCACGTTGGGCAACATCAAGACCTACCAAGTCCAGTCTGTGAAACAGGTGGATGACGGCATGTGGCAGGCGGACGTGCAGGCGGAAATCCTGCGCCCCAAATCCATCGGTCCGGATCGCTCGCATCTGCCCGGCATCGCCATTGCGACTTTCGATGTCCGCGCCTCAAGCTATGACCTTGGAGACATCAAGGTGCCGGCTGCTCAAGTACAGCGTGATCTGAGCGAAAATCTGTCCATGGCCTTCACCCAGTCCGGGCGTTTCCGGGTGCTGGATCGTTCTTATCTGGCCGACATTGAAAAAGAGCTGCAGACCGTTTCCCAAGGTAGTATCGCGCCGGAAGAAATGGCCCGTCTCGGTCAGCGTAAAGGCGCGGACCTGTTGCTGGTGGGGACCATCGAAGACTTCCAGATTGGGGACAGTGATCGCGAATTCTACGGTGCCAAGATGGGCGGCTATGACCCTTATGTCCGTGTGCGTTATCGCCTGATCGACACCACCACCACGGAAATCCTGTGGAGCGATCTCTACGAGTGGGACAAGCCGGAAGCCACAATCCGTGCCATGGCCCGCGAGCAGAAAATTGATGACCGCAACCATCCGGAGCGTCTGGCTGACATTCTCTATCCCGAGATTGCCCGCGCCATCGCCGGCGATGCCACCGACGTGCTCTATCCGGTGCAGGTGATCAAGGTTGACGGCGAGACCGTGTTCCTTAGCCAGGGCCAGGGTCGTTTGGAAAAAGACGGCATCATGAAGGTGTATCGCCCTGCCGGGGAAATGAAAGACCCGGATACCGGCATGACCATCAAGCTGGAAGGCGAAGCGCTGGCGACCCTCAAGATCAGCGACGTACGCACCGACTATGGCATTGCCCGTGTGGAAGGCGAAGCCAGTGCCCTGCAGGTGGGTGACCGGGTCCGCCCGGACAAGCAGGCCCAAAACGCGTCGGCGCAACCCGCCGGCCAGGCCGCCACCCCGGGCTCCTCGGAAGCGCCCCTCAAGTGGTAAACCCCAAACCCCCGCAACGCGGGGGTTTTTGTTGATGGGAGCAGGATTCCCTGTCGTTTTTTGTAGGAGCACCTCTCGAGGTGCGAACAGAAGCCTTTCCGCAACACCCACAGGTTTGTGCATAATTTATATGCCGGGGTTCGCACCTCGAGAGGTGCTCCTACGGGAACATCAGACATCGCCTATATTGTGATATGCCGTGATGGGTAACGCTGCCTGTCATGACCGTCATCTATCACGGGTCGCGTCTGCGACAGGGGCGATTCTCCGAGCAGGGCCGGATTTACCATGTCACCACGGTGACCAAGAGTCGTTACCCCTATTTTTCCGACAGTCACCTGGCCAGTCTGGTATGCCGGACGCTGCTCTGGAGCGATCTGTCTGGCGTGACAACAACGCTCTGCTATGTGCTGATGCCGGACCACCTGCATTGGCTGTTTCAGCTGGGGGATGACGAAACACTGTCTAAGGTGATGTTGCGGGTGAAAGGCCGAAGTGGACGGCTTTGTGGAGCATCGCTCTGGCAGCGGGGTTACCATGATCATGCGGTTCGCAAAGAAGAAAATATTCGGGATATTGCGCGGTATATCGTCGCAAATCCTTTGCGGGCTGGCCTTGTGCGTTCGCTAAAAGATTACCCGTACTGGAACGCCGTCTGGCTATAGCCTCCGGTAGGAGCACCTCTCGAGGTGCGAACCGCGCTTTGCGCGGAAATCGTCCTCAGGACGATCAGGAATAACAGCGCTGGACAGGTTTCAGAAAAGATAGGCGAGCAACGTAAGCGTTGTCGTCTCGCTTCGCTCGGTTCGCACCTCAAGAGGTGCTCCTACAGGTGCTTATTGGTAGGTGGCGGAGTTCAAGGCCATTTCCTGTTTACGCTTTCTGCTCGCCACCCGCGCTTTGCGCTTCTTCCACCAGATCACCAGGCCGGTGATGGAGAGCATGGCCACGGCAATCCCCATGATTGATACGATAATGCGTCCTGGCAGGCCGGCGATGCGGCCGGAGTGCAATGGAAATTGCAGCTGGTTGAACACATCGGCGGCGGTGCCTTCCCAGGGGACTTCGTCACCGATCAGCTCTGCGGTCTTGCCATCGTAGTAAAGGCTTTTCACTTTCATGCCGCCGCTGTCGTGGTCTTCACCCGGGTAGTAGAAACGTACGCCGAAGACAGCAAAATTGTCGCTGTAGAAGGTATCGCCGATAGGTTCTTCCCAGCCGCGGTTGTCCGCTTCGGTGCGGGCCTTTGAGAATAGCTCTGGCCAGCTTACCTGGGGTTCTACCGGGTCATGCAGGGCGGTGGGCGTGCGCGTTTCAAACGGCCCGGGGGTGGTTTCGGACACCATGGACATGACCGGGTAGAAAATTTCCCGGTACAGGTTCAGGGAGAAGGAGGTAAAGGCCAGCATCAACAGCAGCCCGAATACCCACAGGCCCACGGCCCGGTGCAAATCGAAATTCAGTTTGTAGGCGCCTGCGCCCCGGCGAATCATCCAGGCGGGTTTCCAGCGCTGCAGCCAGCCTTTGCCAGCGGGCTTTTGTACGCGGCGCTTGCGTGGCAGGGTCAGTGCCATGGCGATAAAGGTATCGAACAGCCAGACCATGGCGGCGGCACCCATCAACCAGACGCCCCAGCGGTCGATGCCCTTCCATTCCGGTAGATGCAGGGTGAAGTGCAGTTTGTAGAGGAAGGACATCAGGTGTTCCGGGTGCAGAGAGATCTTCCCCCACTCGCGCTTGCCGACAATTTCGCCGGTGACCGGGTCCACGAAGGCGTGATCGTAACCCAGTTCATAACGTTGCCCGGTCTCCGGGTTTTCCCGGGCATCCACCCAGATTTCCGCGTTATGGCCTGGCTCGGCTTCCAGGCCAAAGAAGCTGGCGCGCACCCTGGGGTCGGCGTCTTCCACATGGCGGACCAGCTCCAGCATGGGAAGTGGTTCGCCCTGGCTCTGGCTTTTAAACAGGTGTGGGTTGAGCCATTCGTCCAGTTCGTGGTCCCAGGAAATCAGTGCCCCGGTCAGGCCGGCAATAATCAGGAAGACGGCAATGAAAAGGCCGAACCAGCGATGAAGCAAAACCAGAAATGCGCGCATGGGGAATCCAACCGGGGCTGACAATGCGGCGCAGCCTAGCACAAAGGGGAATCATTCTCATTACTGAAGTGAGAGGATCAGACGCTCGGTTGGCGAGATTTCCACACCGGATAGGGAATGCCGGCCAGGCGATTGATCACGAAGGCCTGGCCGACCAGCAAGGCCACCGCACTGAGCAACACCGGCAGCTGCTGCAGTTCCGGCATCAGCCCCAGCGATACGATCAGCGCGGTGGCGCCAGCAGGCGGGTGGGCAACCCGGAACAGAATCATCAGTGCGCTGGTGAGCCCCAGCGACAGGCCGGCAGCGACTACCCGCGACCATTCAACGCCGGAGATAAAGGCGGCCGGGGCATCGTGCAGGCCACATAACCACAGTGATACCCACCCACACAGGGCGCCAATCAGATGGCCGCTGAGTACATTGCGTGGGGAAGCCGCTTCCGCCAGGGGCAGGTGGAACAGCAGGAAGGCCGTTGCACCCAGTGAGGGGAAGATAAACGCCTGCTGGGTCACCAGCGCCACACTGGCAATCAGTGCAATGCTGAGGCCGCCGTTGACCAGATTGAACAGCGCCAGCACGACGCGGGGATTAAAGCGCTCACTCATGGTTTCCAGATGCAGCTGCCGCAACAGGCCACCGACCAGTTGCTGGCGGAGCTGATCACTTTCCTTACTCATGGTGTGCACTAATCCGGGGCAGAAAAAGAGCGGGCATACTAAGGCCTTGAGGCCCTTTGGGCAATTATGGTGCGTTCCGCATTCTCTGCGGGGCTGAGGATGGTCGTCCGGCAGCCTGTGGCCGCTTTTTAACAACGCGAGCCAGGCAAATCCGCTAGCATGAGCCAAGATAAAAAAGGAGATCGGTGTGGACGGATTTTTCTCGCAGGCGCTGGTGTTGCTGGGGGCGACACTGGTGCTGTTGCCGTTGTTTCAGCGGTTGGGGCTGGGCAGCATCCTGGGCTACCTGGCAGCTGGTATCGCAGTAGGACCGCTGGGTTTTGGCCTGGTCAGTGGCGGGAACGATGTGCTGCACTTTGCCGAGTTAGGTGTGGTGCTGATGCTGTTTCTGGTGGGGCTGGAACTGGCCCCACAGCAGTTGTGGGCGCAGCGTCGTCGACTGGTGGGGCTGGGTGCCAGCCAGATGGTCTTCAGCGCGTTGTTGCTGGCAGGCGGGTTTTGGCTGGTGGGCTTCAGCACCAACCAGAGCCTGGCCATCGGCGCGACGCTGGCGCTGTCGTCCACGGCGTTTGTGGTGCAGATGCTGGTGGAAAACAATCAGCTGGGTACCCCGCAGGGCCGTTCCGCGTTTTCCATTTTGTTGTTTCAGGATCTGGCGGTGATCCCCATCCTGCTGCTGTTGCCGGTGCTGGCCGGTGCCCAGGCCGGGGAGGACAGCCCGCAATTGCTGGCGGGCCTGGCGGCGCTGGTGGCCATGGTGTTGGCGGGCAAGTATGCGCTGAACCCCTGGCTGGGCTGGCTGGCCAAGCTGCGTAACCGGGAGTTGATGACCGCCAGTGCACTGATGCTGGTGCTGGGCTCTGCCGCGCTGATGGAGCACCTGGGGTTGTCCATGGGGCTGGGTGCATTTGTTGCGGGTGTGCTGCTGGCCAACTCGCCCTACCGGGAACAATTGGAAACTGACATTCAGCCTTTCAAGGGCTTGCTGCTGGGGCTGTTCTTCCTGGCGATCGGTATGACCATGGACCTGCGTTTGCTGCTCGATCACCCGGGCAGCATCGCCCTTTTCCTGGCGATGCTGCTGGGCCTGAAGGCATTGGTGCTGATAGTGATCAGTCGCCTGCGTGGTGGCGAGTGGCGCAGTACCTTCATGTTCGGCATTTTGCTCAGCCAGGGGGGCGAGTTCGCCTTTGTGTTGCTGACTCAGGCGCAAACACTGAATCTGCTCGATAGTGCTATCGCCGGGCAGCTGAATCTGGTGGTGGCGCTGTCCATGGCCTGCACGCCGTTATTGCTGAAGCTGATGGCGTTGCTGTGGCCGAAAACGAGCAGCCAGACACAGCGCACGGATCTGGAAGAAGAAAGCATGCCCGATCACCATCCCCAGGTGGTCATTGCCGGGCTGGGTCGCTTCGGGCAGATCACCGCGCGAATTCTGGTGGGCCGACAGATTCCCTTCACAGCCCTGGATTCCGACCCGGACGAAATTGATATGCTGCGGCGCTACGGCAACGAAGTGTATTTCGGCGATGTAACCCGGCTGGACCTGCTTTATAACGCCGGGCTGGAACATGCCAAGGTACTGGTGTTGGCGGTGGACGATGTGGACGCATCGTTGAAAACCGTGGAGCTGGTGCGCCACCATTTTCCCGCCATTACCATTGTTGCCCGCGCCCGAGACCGCTACC
Source organism: Alcanivorax sp. (assembly GCF_002726155.1). Classification (GTDB taxonomy): domain Bacteria; phylum Pseudomonadota; class Gammaproteobacteria; order Pseudomonadales; family Alcanivoracaceae; genus Alcanivorax. The sequence goes on from NZ_PBSH01000008.1 coordinate 77,012, forward strand.
ACGCCTATCAGCTGCATGCGCTGGGTGTGCATCAAGTGATCCGGGAAACCTTCGAGTCTGCCCTGCTCAGTGCGCGGCTGACACTGATGCAACTTGGCGTGCCCGAGTCCACCGCCATTGATCTGGTGCGCAGTTTCCGTGATCTGGATGATCGCCTGTTACAGGAGCAGATCGCCCATCGCAGTGACGTGGACATGCTGGTGGAAACCGATGCCAAAGGCCGCGCGGAGCTGCAGTCATTACTGTCGGAGGGCGATGCGTCGTAACAATCGATATATCAGTATTGAGAATGGTTTGCATCTGCATTATCATCCCGGCCTGGATTCCGGTTTGCCGCGCTGACGAAAGGGACGTTATTGGCGGTAAGGCTCAGGCCGGGGGATCGCAGAGACAACCACAGGCACTCCCATGACCATACCCGCGCGTTTGCTGAGCCGTTCACTGACGGCCACCTTATTGCTATTGCCGTTGACCACATTGGCGGCTGAAACCGAGACGGAAACCACCGGCAGTAACGTTCACGAAATTCCCGAAGTCAGCGTTAACGCCGAGGGCAATCAGGGCACACTCGCCGACACCTCGGAGAGCTACGAACCGAAAACCCCGGTCAGCGCGCCCACAGGCCTGGCATTGACCCGTCGGGAAACGCCGCAGGCGGTGTCGGTGGTGACCCGGACGCTGATGGATGATTTCCAGATTGTGTCTGTCAGTGAAGCGCTGGCTGCCGCCCCGGGTGTTGTCGTGGACCAGGTCGAAACCGACCGGGTGTATTACAACGCCCGTGGGTTTGAAATCACCAACTACCAGTACGATGGTTTGGGCATGCCGTTGCCCTACGAAATCGTTAACGGTGATATGGACACTAGCCTGTTCGAGCGGGTAGAAATCGTGCGCGGTTCCAATGGCCTGATGACGGGGCTGGGCAACCCGTCCGCCACCGTTAACTACGTGCGCAAACGCCCTACCCTGGATAACCACACCACGCTTTCAGCCTCTTATGGTTCCTGGGATAACCGCCGCATGGAAGTGGATACCTCCGGTAGCCTGACTGAAAACGGCCGGGTCCGTGGCCGTATGGTTGGCGCCTATCAGGATCGCAACTCTTACCTGGATCGTTACGAGAATGAACGCGGTGTGTTCTATGGTGTGGTGGAAGCGGACCTGACCGACTCAACCCTGTTCACACTGGGTTATAGCTACCAGAACAGCAACGCCGACAGCCCCATGTGGGGCTCGCTGCCGCTGTTCTATTCCGACGGCACCGCCACAGACTACGACGTGGAAACCAGTACCGCCGCCGACTGGGCCTACTGGGACAGCAACACTGAATCCGTGTTCGCCGAGCTGCAGCAGCGTTTCGATAACGGCTGGGAAGCGAAAGCGGTTTATACCTATCGCAAGATGGAAGGTGAATCCGAACTGTTCTACGTCTATGGCACGCCGAACAGAGATGAAACCGGCCTGTTCGCCTACCCCAGTTACTACGAAGACAAAGTCAGCGAGCAGGTGTTTGACCTGTACGCCCGTGGCCCGTTTGAAGTGGGCGGCCGTGTTCACGAAATGGTAGTCGGGGCGAATTATGCCAAAGGCCGGATCGAAGAGACGTCCAATTATGGACGCGGTATTGGGACTCCGCTTACCCCTGACCAGGCGTTTGGCGGCAGTTACCCCAGGCCGCTTTTTGATGCCTCCACCAGCGGTAGCAAGTGGGACGACCGCTACCGCAGCGCCTACCTGGCTACCCGTCTGCGCCTGGCCGATCCGTTGACCCTGATTGGCGGCGCGCGCTATGTGGACGTGACCAGTGACGGTGAAGGCTACGGCGCCAGCAAGGATGCCAGCGCCAGCGAAACCGTACCCTACGTGGGCCTGATCTATGACCTGAACGATGTGCACTCCGTTTACGGCAGCTACACCAAAATCTTTAACCCGCAGACGGAAGAAGATATCACCGGCCAGCGGCTGGAGCCGGTCACCGGCGAAACCCAGGAGCTGGGTCTGAAATCCGAATGGCAGGATGGCCGAATTTATACCGCCTTGATTGCCTTCCGTACTGATCAGGAAAATCTGGCAGAAGCTGCTGGCATGATCGGCCCGGACACCTATTACGGTGGTGTGGACGTGGAAAGCTTTGGCTATGAAGGGGAAATCAGCGGTGAAATTTTGCCCGGCTGGCAAATGGCCGGTGGTTACACCTGGCTGGAAATTGAAGATGAAGACGGTGACGAAATTCGCACCTATACCCCGCGGGAAATCTTCCGTCTATCGACCACTTACCGGCCGGCAGCCATTCAGAAACTGAAAACCGGTGTGCAGGTTAGCTGGCAGGACAGCATCTATCGTGGCGGCACCGGTGGTATACCGAAAACCACCCAGGACAGTTACGCGCTGGTGAACCTGATGGCCAGTTACGACTGGACCAAACACCTGACCACCACACTGAACGTGAACAATGTGACCGACGAAAAATACTACAACTCGCTATACGTTGGGCAGGCGTTCTACGGTGCGCCGCGTGGGGCCAATGTGCGGTTCGACTATACATTTTGAGAACGCTCAGCGGGTGACGCTTACGGCTAACCCGCATTGAAGCAGTAAAAAGGTAATCGGTTTAACGCTGACGTCTGCACAAGCAAGGGCGTCGGCGTTTTTTTTATGAGGGTTTTAGAGAAACGTTTGTAGGTCGGCTTAGCCGCGAAGCGGCGTAACCCGACAGCCTGCTGCCGAGTTCATCGCCTAATGTCGGATTACGCCTGCGGCTAATCTGACCTACAGAGTGCGGCTTACAGCTTCAGCTTGTTTAGCCCGCGGTCGATGGCCTGGCCCAGGCCGGCTTTGATGATCGGGCCGATCAGTGGCAGCTTGCCTTCAAATTCGATGGTGTAGTCCAGCTGGCTGCCGCCATTGGCCGCTTCGGAAAAGCGCATGACGCCTTTGTGGTGTTTCAGCGGGCTGCCCTTGGTGATGGCGTATTCAATGCGTTCGTTGGGAATCACCTTGGTGACGGTTTCCTCGAACGGAGGTGCGATCAGGATCTGCATTTTCCGGGTGGAACCCACGCCGTTGGGGCTGTCCTGGCCATCCTTGATACGCTTGATTTTGGCTGGGGCAAAAATCAGTTCCAGGTTTTCGTGCACGCTGAGAAAATCGAACAGCTTGTCCACGGAGAACGGAAAGGTCTTGGAAATGCTGATGCGTTGCATGGCGGTTGCTCCCACTTCTGCCCGGCAGGCCGCCGGAAACGTTTCATACTACCAAACGTGATAGTAAACAGGTTGTTGATTCTGCCTGTTGGCTGTCTACCCGCAAGGTTAATTTGGGCCATAGCGCTGCCGATGGCAGCCGTGGTTGCCTGGGCGGGGTATCAGAACCCTTCTGCCAGCCAGGTGGTGATCGTGGCGGCGCTGTCCTCGCGGCAGCCGCTGGCGTTCTGCCCGGCCCACAATGGCGAACAGTCGCCACTGCCCTGTGCTTCTGCAGCGGCGCGCAATGGCCCGATGGCGTTACCTGCCAGCGGGAATGCCGGTGCCGCGTCCGGGAAGTAATCCAGTTCCTGCATGAGCTGATTGACCATGCCCCGGGCCGGGCGACCGGAAAAGACCGTGGTCAACGCGGTGTGTTGGGCCTTGTCACTGTTCAGCCACTGCCGGTGCAGGGGTTTGGTGGTTGCTTCCGGGCACAGCAGGTAGGCGGTGCCGATTTGTACTGCGGTTGCACCCAACGTCATGGCGGCTCGGACGCCAGCAGGGCTGGCAATGCCGCCGGCGGCAATCACTGGCAACGATACTGCGTCAACGATCTGTGGCAGTAAGCTGAAGGTGCCTTGCTGGCGGCTCAGGTCATCACTGAGAAAATGGCCACGATGCCCGCCCGCTTCCAGGCCCTGGGCAATCACCGCATCGGCCCCCTGTGCTTCCAGCCAGAGAGCCTCTTCAACTGTGGTGGCGCTGGACAGCACTTTGGCGCCTGTGGCCTTGACCCGATCCAGCAAAGCGTCTTCCGGTAAACCGTAATGGAAGCTCACCACCGCGGGCTGGAACTGTGCCAGCACCGCCGCGCAATCGGCATCAAACGGCTTGCGCGACGGGCCTTCGGGAATGGCCGACGCATCGGCGCTGAACGCATCATAGTAAGGGCGCAGGGTTTCTACCCAGCGCTGTTCGCCTTCCGGGTTGGGTGCTGGGGACGTGTGGCAGAAAAAATTCACGTTGTAAGGTTGGCGGGTCGCTTGGCCAAGCTGGGCGAGTTGCTCTTCCAGTTGCCTGGCGTTGAGCATGCCTGCGGGCAATGAGCCCAGCCCGCCGGCTTCAGAAACGGCGGCCGCCAGGCGCCAGTCCTGCACGCCGGCCATGGGAGCCTGGATCAGAGGCAAGGCAGTCTTGAACAGCGGTCGCATAGGCGGTTCCTCGTCAGGCTGGAAAGAGCGTCAGCGGATCACGCGATCCAGGATGAATTCGGCCCGGATGTGGACCGGGGCTCGGGGCACTTCCATCAGCGTATAGCCAAAATGCCGATAGGCTGTTTGCATGATCTCGAAGGTGGCGACGGCTTCAGCAAACGATTGTTTGCGTTCTTTGTCGTTGGTAAAGATAGCCTTCCAGGGAGGGAAGAGGAAGACGGGGTCATGGTAGCGGTGCGCTTCGCAGGCGCTAACCAGTGAGGGGGGAACCGTCAGACCTTCAAGGCGCGAGTAACCATAGACATCGACCAGGCCCCGATCAAAAAAGACCGTACCCTCGTGGTCCGCAACGCGGGCAAGGTTGGCTTGCTCGGCAAACAGCATTCGGTCACGAAAGGCGGCTTTGTCCTGCCAGGGAACGGCCTTTCCGCCTTGCTCAACCTGGGATTGAATCACCTGACGGCCGACTTCTTGGCAACAGCGAAAACCAAGGTGGGCAATATGCTCGATAACCGCTGTCTTGCCGGCGCCGGGCCCACCGGTCAGCACGATGGGTGTTGTCATTTGTTTGCGCATGACTGTCGGGTTCGGGCCTGGAGGAATTAGTTTCTTGTATCCACCTTGCTGATGGTGCCCTGGGCAACAGCGACGAGCCGTTCTTCGCCGTTATTCAGGGCGATCACTTCACACTGGCAAACCGCCTGTTTTTGGCCACTGGAAAGCACCGTGGCGCGGGCCGTTAGCCGCTCCCCCAGCGCCGGGCGCAGATAGTTGATCTTGTATTCGGAGGTGACCGAGTCCCCCAGTACCGAGCCGCCGGCATAGGTGAGCGCATTGTCGGCGAGATAGCTGACAACACCGCCGTGGACAAAGCCGTGTTGTTGTTTCAGTTCATCGCGCACGGCCAGCGTCAGCACGGCCTTGCCAGGTTCGAAGGCTTCGAGTTCGGTACCCAGCAGCGCGCTGAATGGCTGGCTGGCAAGAACCTGTTTGCCGAACTGGAAAAGCTCACTCATGACAGGGCTCCGGTTTTCATCAGGCGAATGAACGCTAGGGAACCTCTGAATAACTCCTTGCGTACTCAGCGTGGTCTGGAGCGTGCAGCTGCTGTGTCTTGTCTGGACGGACAGGGTGGTTCCCTTTCCGAGAGACAAGGCGCAGTAGATGGGCGCTCCAGGCCGCGCCCTTCGGGTCTTTCAGGCTGGCCCGCACTCGTTGTTGCGCTTTCTTGATGGATGGACATACACCTTCAAAAGCGCGCCTAGATTGCGAACCAGCCTGAAAGACTGAGCATGCAAGGAGTTATTCAGAGGTTCCCTAGTGGTTAATCGGTGTGCGCTTGCGGCGAGCGTACCTCGGCACTGCCAATACCACGGGGGTCGCTGGCAGCGGTGACTTCGCCGCTGTTCTTGCCATTGCCCTTGCGCCACAGGATGGCCTGCATATTGCCGTAGTTGCGGCCGGTGGAAACCACTTTGTGTCCCATCAGCATCAATTCCTTGGCGGCCTGGCTGCCGACGAATTCCGGCTCTGCCTGGACTTCGTCAGGCAGAAACTGATGGTGGAATCGCACACGGCTCACCCAGTCTTCCACCGGTTTATCGTTGGCGGCTGCAATGACGCCCAGCATCACCATGGAGATGATGCGGCTGCCGCCGGGGGTGCCGAGAATGGCGACCCGGTCGTCGAACTCCACGAAGGTGGGGGTCATGGAAGACAGCGGGCGCTTGCCGGGGGCGATGGCGTTGGCCTGGCTGCCGACCAGGCCGTAGGCATTGGGGCTGCCGGGTTTGGCGGAGAAATCGTCCATTTCGTTGTTGAGCAGCACTCCGGTGCCGGGGGCCACAAAGCCGCTACCGAACGGCAGGTTAATGCTCAGGGTGGCGGCGACCCGGTTGCCGTCTTTATCCAGTACCGAGAAATGGGTGGTGTGAAAGCCCTCTTCCACGCCGATGGGCTCGCCCAGGCTGCTGCTGGGGGTGGCCTTGTCCAGGGTGATGCTGCTGGCGCGCTGTTTGGCGTAGTCGGTACTCAACAGCTTATCCACAGGCATATCCACAAAATCCGGGTCACCCAGATAGCGGGCCCGGTCCTGGTAGGCGCGGCGCATGGCTTCGATGACCAGGTGCGGGGTCATGTCGCCGGTGTCACCGGCGTTGAACTGGCTGAGGATGTTCAGTGCTTCGCCCATGACGATGCCGCCGGAGGACGGCGGCGGTGCGGAGATGACTCGTCCCTCGCGGAACGGGCTGACGGTGGGTGTGCGTTCCACCACGGTGTAGTTAGCCAGATCGTCTAGCGTCCAGATGCCGCCGGCCTGTTGCACGCCGTCCACCAGTTGTTTGGCTACGGCGCCCTGATAGAACCCTGCGTTGCCCTGTTCAGCGATGGCGGTGAGTACCCGGGCCAGATCCGGTTGCTGGATCAGGTGGTTATTGGGAGGCACCTTGCCGTTGTGCAGGAAAATGGCGGCGGCTTCCGGGAAACGGTTGAGCACGTCTTCGCGGTAACCGGCGAGCTTGCGGTAATGCTCCTCTACGCGGAAGCCTTTCTCGGCCAGTGCAATGGCCGGGGCCAGGGTGGCAGTGAGGGGTAGTTTGCCGTAGTTGTCCGCAAGGTGGGCGAAGGCGGCGGCCTGGCCGGGAATGCCGGCGGCGCTGGGGCCGTTTACCGCCCAGTCGCGCATGACGTTGCCATCCTTGTCCTGGTACATGGTGGCGGTGGCGGCGCCGGGAGCAGTTTCACGGGCGTCTACAAAGGTCTGCAAACCGTCCTGTTCCCGGTGCAGCAGCCAGAAGCCGCCCCCGCCCATACCGGCAGAATAGGGTTCGACCACCGCCAGGGCCGCCGCCACGGCCACGGCCGCATCGAAGGCATTACCGCCCTGCTCGAGAATGTTGAGCCCGGCTTCCGTGGCCAGAGGATGGGCGCTGGCCACCGCGTTCTTGCCCGGCCCGGCCGCCTGAGCGGTGACGGTGATCAGCAGCAGGAGTGAAAGCAGGTGGCGCATGGGGTTTCTCCTATTAAGGCCGTTATCAACAGGGAACGGTTCTGATGGCGAGGCTAAAGTAACGAGTGACGAGGAGCGAGTGTCGAAATGCAAAACCGGGCAGACCTGCCTGCCCTGCTCTCGTAAGCGGATAACTCGCGATCACGTTGGTTCTGGCGATGAACATCCGGCTTTATGGTTCTATTCGCGGGTATCAGCCGATAGATTACGGAAGGCAAAGCTGGTGGTCGGCCTGGCCTTTCGCAACTCGTTACTCGCACCTCGTCACGGTTACTTCTGCCGCGCCTTGCGTTTCTCTTCCAGGGCTTCGGCGACCAGTGGTGGCACAAAGTTATTTACATCCCCGTCCAGTAGCGCGATTTCGCGGATCAGGGAGCTGGAAATAAAGGACAGGTGTTCCGCAGGGGTCAGGAATACCGTCTCCAGCTCTGGCGCCAGCTGGCGGTTCATGTTGGCCAGCTGGAATTCGTACTCAAAGTCACTGACCGCGCGCAGGCCCCGCAACAAGATGTTGCCGCCCTCTTCCCGGCAAAAATGGGCCAGCAGCTTGGAAAAGCCGGTGACCTTCACATTCGGCAGGTGCGATAGCACCCGCCGGGTCAGATCCACGCGCTCTTCCAGCGTAAACAGGGGGCCCTTCTTCTCGCTGGCGGCGATGCCTACCACGACCTCATCAAACATTTTGGCGGCCCGTTCCACCAGATCCAGGTGGCCGTTGGTAATGGGATCGAAGGTGCCGGGATAAATTACGCGGTTGGTCATGCTTGGCTCGCTCTGTCGCGGTAGAAACCGTATCCGGGAGCACCCCGGATACCCACTGTGCCGCAAGCATACCCGATGCGTTGGCAGAGTTGCAGGTATGACGGAGCTGGGTTTGAAACCGGTTAGAAGGACGTTGGAGCCCGCTAATGGGGCTGGGATTGATGAAGTGGGTCACCCAAATGTAAGCATTTGCTTACATAAAGTAAGGGAAAATGCGCAATGTTTGGTGCTTGATTTTCGTGGAAATCAGCTTTCAGCAATTAATTTTATATATTCATCCGCTTTAATCGCCCGCTTGTCGCCATCCGTTTGCCGGTTGAAAAGCCTCAGGACTAGTTTGGGACTCAAGTCACATAAAGTATTAACCGGGTGTAGCACCGGAAGCCGCCGGTCCCAGGGAAGGTCTCCTTGTCTGGGATGTTCAGGGATAGATGCCGATTTCATGGATTGTGGAAACGATGAGAAAGCAACGGCTGGGCTTTGTAGGATTGGGGGATGATACGGCAAGCGCCTGCTTGTCCATGTTGAAGATCATGGATGGCCGGTCTGAAGTGGACTGGAGCCATAGTGATCCCGACAGCGCAGATGTGCTGATGATTTCCTGCGATCAAACGGATGAAACGCAACGCTGGGAGCGTAGCGACAAGCCACGCATTGTCGTATACCACGGTAATCAGCAAAAACCGGCGTCGCCGTTTATTCTGCAGCACCCTTTTCGGGTCATGCAGTTGTTATCCGTGCTCGACGAAGTTGCGGACACCTTGTCGTCCGGGGCGGCATCACCGTCCCATTCCCCTGCCCAAGTGACTGCGCCCTCTACGGCTGTATCCAATAATGTCTCTCCTTTCTGGTTATCCCTGCATGAGGCGGTTAATGGAAACGTGCCTGACCCGGCAGGACTGTTGGTGTCGTCATCGTCCCATGGCGCGCTGTATTTCAAGCCGGCGTCCCAACGTTTCTATGCAAGCAAGGCGCTGTTCCGCCAGTTGGCTGCAGGTTCCGTAGAGTTAGGCCCCCTGAAACCTACCACAGAGGTCGTACCGGAAGAGACGGTGGCTTGTCCGCTGTTTTCATTGTGCTGGATGGTGTCACGTTACGGCGCCACGCATCTGGCACCCTGGATGAATCCTGAAGGAGCGTTTCACCTTAAACGCTGGCCCAGTTTCGGCACCCTGGAAAAGAGCCGCACGCATTTGTCTCTGTGCGCCTTGATGACCAAGCGCCCCCTGACCCGTGAGCAACTTCAGCAAGTGTCACACTGCAGCGAGGAAGAGCTGGACCGGTTCATCAATGCGTGTGAAATGAGTGACCTGATGGTGTTCGAGGAAGCCGTTCAGGTGGCGTTGCCGGAGGCCGCTGCCGAGGAAGGAAAAGGACGCTTTGGTGGTTTGATCAAAGGCTTGCGCAGTCGATTGGGGTTGAGTGCTTAGCAATGACAAATGACGAATTCAAAATTCTTTTTACCGGTCCCATGGGGGCAGGGAAAACCACGGCAATTACTGCGTTAAGTGACCAGGAATGTGTGTCCACGGATGTGGTGAATACCGATATCGACCAGTGCGACAAGGAAATGACCACGGCAGCGCTGGACTATGGCTTCATTGATATTCCTGGCGGGGGTGGTGTGCGCCTTTATGGCACACCAGGGCAGGAGCGGTTCCGGTTTATGTGGCCGATTCTTGCCAATAATGCTGCTGGTGTGATTGTGCTGTTGAATGGCGAGCACCCGGATCTGGATAGCCACTTGTCAGTGTTTGTGGATGCATTCTGGGAGCAGGGTGCCATGCCAATGGTCATCGGCGTAGGTCGCCTGGCCAGCGAGGATTTTGAAATTATCGAACGAATCACTGATGCCTTGCTGGAACGCCATATTTCACCGCCCATTTTTTCTGTGGATGTCAGGGAAAAAGACGATGTTCTGTTACTGGTCGAGGCATTGCTTTGCCAAATTGAAGTTAACGAAATGGGAATGATGCAAGCATGAAAGTCGTCTCTCCGCTGGGAAAAACCGAAACAGCGGTTGCCCAGAAAGAACTGGAAAGTTTTCAGGAAAATACCAAAGGCGTTACCTCGGCAGTACTGCTGAGTGCCGATGGGTTTGAAGTGGCCTCGTTACAGGTGAACAAGGATAGCGCAAGCCGGCTTGCAGCCATGGGCAGTTCATTGGCGGCGATCAGTTCTGCCATTGCCAAGGAAGCGGGCATTTCCGAATGCAGCAGATTGATTGTTGAATCGGACGAAGGCGTTGTTGCGGTCATGAAGGTTCCGAATCTAAAGCCACCACTGGCACTTGCAGTGGTGGCGAACGATGCCTCTTTGTTGGGGCAGCTTCTCTGGGGGGCCAAGAATTGTTGTGCCGCTCTGGAGGAAAAACTAAAAAAGTAAATTTTATAACCCAATGAAAATATCGGGATAACATAAGTGTTGAAGGAGATTTACCATGGCTAATGTCAAAGAAAGTATGGATGTATTGCTGCAGTCTGACGGTGCCATGTGTACCGCCATTGTTGATGCCAACAGTGGCATGGTGCTGGGTCAATCCGGCACCGGGCTGGACCTGGAGCTGGCAGCGGCGGGCAACACGGAAGTGGTCCGCGCAAAGTTGAAAACCATGAAGTCGCTGGGGCTCAATGACAAGATTGAAGACATCCTGATTACCCTCGGGACCCAGTATCACATTATTCGTCCGGTGGCTTCGAAAGAAGGCCTGTTTATCTATCTGGTGCTGGACAAAAGCAAATCGAATCTGGCCCTGGCTCGCCGTAACTGTCAGGAAGTGGAATCCACGCTGTCGCTGTAATCTGCTTTCACCCCGCCATGCCTTCTGGTTGGCGGGGCTTTTTCTCATTCCTCTTTTTCTTTTCCCCTTTCCGTTTTCTTTATTGCTTCCTGGGAATTTACTGTGCCTCAGTGTGGGCCTGCTGCTGGTGGTATCGCCGGGTGCTCTTTTCTATCACCTCCTTTATGTTTGGGGCGATGGCATGATGCTGCTGGAGAAAAGCTTCCGTAATGGCGGTATCAAAGCGTGTAGGTTGAATAAAGTGGAGTGCTTCCGGGTAAGTATTCATCAATGCTGCCAGGCCGGGCAGGCGTAACAGTGCAGCCAGAACGGGAATGGGGATATAGCGACGCGGGGCATGTTTGTTCATGTGAGCGGCCGCTTGCGCGAGCATCGGTTGAAGATTCGGTGTCTGCCTATCCAGGGCCAGCAGTTTTTCCGGTACAGCCTCGGCGGTGGCGGCCAGGCGAATGATGTCTGCGAGGTGGTCCACGGCCACCAGAGGCAGCCAGTGTGCCGGCGTGCCGGGCACCAGCGCCAGGCGACCGCGAGCGAGATTGTCGAGCAGGCTGTATAGCGGTTGGCTGTTATCCAGCTCGCCGGTCTGGCTGTTGCCGGCCACGGTAGCGGGCTGGACTTCCACAAAATCGAGCGCGTGCTGTTTGGCGAAAGCCCGTGCCCGAAAGGCGGCTTCCAGTTTGCTGGCTTCATAACCGCCGGCCCGCCGGTAGACCTTTGGCCAGTCGGTGCCTGCGGGTGCGGCGGTATCAATGCCAAGCCGAGTCAGGTGCGCCCGGTTTTCCAGCATAAAACCACTGATAAATACCAGACGGCATTGGTGTTGGCGGGCCAGTTCGGCCACGGCCAGGCTGCCTGCGACATTGGTGTGGCGGGCGGTCCTGGTGTCCAGCCGCCAGGCGAAACGGGCGCCGAGGTGAATGACGGCGTCGAGTTCGGGAAGGGGGGCGGTCAGGCCCAGATGAGGCTGATCCAGATCGCCGCTGACCGGCTGTAGCAAGTCCCCTTGCCCGCCAAGGGCGTTTACCTGTTGGCGGAGGGTATCCAGTTGAGCCTCTGGGCGCCGCAGCATGGTGACGACGGTGTGGTTCTGGCGGGTCAGGCTGGCGCAGACGTGGCGACCGATAAAACCGGTGGCCCCGGTGATAAAGAAGATCATGGTGATGTCCTTTTCCTGTTTTCACGGAGGTGCGGAGAAAGCTCACGACTACGCTAAGGTGTAGAGTATGCTCTAAGGTCAACAGGGAATAAGTGAGCTTCCTATGCGCATTGCAGAGCTGGAGCAACGAACCGGTGTAAGCCGCCATACCTTGCGGTATTACGAGAAAGAGGGGTTGCTGCTGGAGGTCGGCAGGCGGGGTAATAACTACCGGGATTATTCGGAAAAAGCGGTGCAGCGGGTGGGCATGGTGCGCCAGCTCAAGGCGCTGGGGTTTTCGCTCAAGGAGATCCGCGAGGTGCTGGACGCCCTGCGCAGTGACAGCATCGATTGTGACCAGGGGGCGGCATTGATGGCCGAGAAGAAAGCCGCGGTGGATCGCAAGATCACGGAGCTGAAGGCGGTCAGCCGGCTGTTGGGTGAGGAGCAAAAACGTTTGCTCGCCAGTGCTGAGGCGCAGCGGCGCAGCCAGTCCTGCGCAGGGTAAACGCAATTTCCAGAAAGATTTACCTTTTGCCTGCTGGCGGCACTTTTCGTCAATTCTGGTGGTTTTGGTTAGCGCCCTGGTCGGACAAGTGTCGATTTTTACTGGCGTGCGGAAGGCGCGGTCATTAGCGTGATTTTCCTCTTATTCGTTACCTGCAGGAAAGCCCATGAGTCGCGCAACGCAAGCTAATCCCTCTGTTCAGGCTGTGCCGGGCCTGTCGTTTACGGCAGCAAAGGCACAGGGACAAGTGACCCGGGATGAGGCGCTGGCCATTTTTGATGCGCTGGAGCCGGTGGCCCCGGATTTCATGATCGGTGCCTGGAAAGGCGAAGGGTTTGAAACCGGTCACCCGCTGGACGGGGTGCTGGAGCGTTGCCACTGGCATGGCAAGCGCTTCGAGAGCGAAGAGCATGTGCACCCGCTGGTGTTCCGCAAGGTCTCCGGCAAGCTCACCTCGGTGAAGCCGCTACTGGCCATGCCCGGGTTGGGGTTGCTGGATCAGATGCCGTTCCTGAATTCGGCGTTTGTGGGCAAGGTGTTTCAGTGGATGTTGCCGTTGTTGTCCGGGCGTAAATCGGCGGCGCGACTGCGCACCACCACTTACCGGGGGGGGGCCACGGCGACCATGATGTACGACAACCTGCCGATCAACGATGTCTTTCGTAAAGTGGACGCCAACACCCTGCTGGGCATTATGGACCTGAAAGGCATGAAGCAACCGTTCTTCTTTGTGCTGCGTCGCGATGGAAGCTGAGCTCTGCGGTTCCGGGTTCCGCCTTGCAGCCGCTATTTCAAAATGCGCACACATTTGCTTTAGTGAAGGTTCGCTTCAATGACAAGGAGGTTGTCATGCGAACGTGGGTGATTGTGCTACTGCTGATATCGCCGCTGGTGTCCGCGGAGTCGGTGGGACGCCTTGAAGGCCTGAGCGACGACGGGCACAGGTTTCGTCTTGATATGGAGAGTTCGGGTGTTGTCCGGTTGCCGCAAGGTGCTGATAGTGGCTTCGACGCGATTCACCCATTCACGGGTGAGCCTTGTGTCTTCATGAAGGGCGATACCATGATGCTGGTGTGTTCCGGGTCGCCCGGCAGTGGCCTGAGTGGTTCGCTGTATCAGCAGGTGGGTGAGCCGGAAAAGGCAACCCGAGTGGTGACGATGGAATGTGTGCGTGGCTGTTCCGACAGTGTGCCGGCAGTGATGCAATACATTCCCGTCCAGTGTTGATTGCCAGAGCTCACGGCGGCTGAGCGTTTGCGCCAGCCCGGTGTGTTCAGGGCCGTTCAGTAACCACTGTCCTCTGCGTCGCCGCTGAGGCGTTCGCGCCGTTCCTGTTCTTCTTCGAAGGCGGCCTTGATCTCTGCCAGCACATCATCCACATCGGCAATGTGCTCGTCGTCGTCCACGTGGCCGGTGAGTTCGGTATCCGGTGTCAGCTCCCCGCTTTCATACAAGGCCCAGATTTCCTGGCCGTAGCGGCTGCCGCGCAGTGACGGTGCGTACTGGCCGTAGTAGCGGGTCATGTTGTTCACATCCCTGTAGAGCATGGCTTCAGCGTTATTGTTGGCGGCGGCATCCACGGCCTGGGGCAGATCGATGATCACCGGGCCGTAGTCGTCTACCAGCACATTGAATTCCGACAGATCGCCGTGAACCACGCCGGCGCAGAGCATGCGAACCACGTACTGCATCATCAGGGCGTGGTCTTCCTCGGCTTGCTCGGCGGACATGACCACCTCGCTTAGCCGGGGAGCCACATCGCCTTCGTCGTCGGTGACCAGTTCCATCAACAGCACGCCTTCGAGCATGTCGTAGGGCTTGGGCACGCGCACCCCGGCGCTGGCAAGCAGGCGCAGGGCATCCACTTCGGCGCTCTGCCAGATTTGCTCCTGCTGTTCGCGGCCAAATTTGGAACCCTTTTCCATGGCCCGGCTGCGGCGGCTGTTACGCACCTTGCGCCCTTCCCGATACTGGGCAGCTTTCTTGAAGTTGCGCTTGGCGGCTTCCTTGTAGACTTTCGCGCAGCGGATCTCCTGGCCACAGCGGACCACGAAGATATCGGCTTCCTTGCCACTCATCAGACGGCTGATGACCTCATCGACGAGACCGTCATCGACCAGGGGCTGTAAACGTTGCGGGGTTTTCATGCCGCACTTATACCTTATTTGGCGCACGGCTTCGCCTGCTTCCTGCTGTTTTTGTGTGGAAGCAGCGGCGAGGATGGGCAGAGAAAGTCGGGTGTGACGGTAAGGGGGATGATGAAAAGCCCTGCTGCGCGAAGGTGGCGCAGCAGGTAGTCAGGGGGGCTCAGGCTTTCAGTTTGTCGGCCAGAGCCGAGGCATTGCGTGCACTGAGCCCGTAGATGGACAGCTGCGGGTTGGCGCCGATGCTGGTGGGGAACACGGAGCCGTCGATGATGTAGAGGCCGTTCAGGTGTTTGTAGCTACTGTCGCTGTTAACGGTACAGCGACTCTCATCGGCGCCCATGGTCAGGCCGCCCATGACGTGGGCGCTGCCCAGGCCGGTGATGGCCGGGGCATAGTCCAGCTGTGCAACACCGTCGCGGGCCGCCTTCCAGCTTTTGTAGTAGCCGGCATCAGCGTGGCTGGGGCGAACCTCTTTGGCGCCGGCGGCGAACTGCATTTCCAGCATGGTCAGGTGGGCCCGTTTGGTGCCATCCAGCAGGTACTCGTTAACCGGGTAATCCAGCAGTGGTTCGCCGTTGTCGCGCAATTCCACGGTGCCGCCCTGGTTATCATCGTGGAAGCCGTCGCGAATCATGGCGATGGAGGCGGCCAGGTTGGGCAGGCGTTCGATTTCATCCCGGGCCCGTTCGCCGAACCCGCCCATCAAGGCGCCAGACAGGCCCGGGTGCATGGGCATCATTTCCATCTTGTAGCCCGCGGGGCCATCGACGCCGTGCTTGAAGGTGAATTCATCGGAATACATGGACTGCGGCGCGCCGTAGTACGGGGCGATTTCCTTGTCGTAGATACCGAAGGCAAAGCTGGTGGGGTGCAGGAAGGTGCGTTTGCCGACCAGGCCGTTGGGGTCGGGTGCCTCAGAGCGCATTAGCAAGGCGGGGCTCTGGATGCCGCCGCCCGCTGCGATCACGGTTTTTGCCTTGAGGGTTACGGTGGCGCCGGTGGGGACCTTGTCGTCATTCAGCGGGCGCACCCGCACGCCGGTGACGCTATCGCCTTCGATGATCAGGGTGTCGGCCTGGGCGCTGTGGATCAACGTTGAACCATGATCCAGGGCGCCGGGAATGGTGGTGACCAGCATGGATTGTTTGGCGTTGGTGGGGCAGCCCATGCCGCAATAGCCAATGTTCCAGCAGCCGCTCACGTTGCGGGGAATCAGGGCGGAGTGCCAGCCCTTGTTGTCGCAGCCGCGTTTCATTACATCGTTGTTGGCGTTGGGGGGCATGGCCCACTTTTCTACCTTGAGGCGGGTTTCCATCTGTTGGAACCAGGGGTCCATTTGCGCCCGACTAAGCCCCTGCACGCCGAATTCATCGTGCCAGTATTGCAGGGTTTCGTGGGGGGTGCGGAAGCAACTGGTCCAGTTGACCACAGTGGTGCCGCCCACGGTGCGACCTTGCAGCACGGTCATGCCGGCGTCTTTGGTCGCACGCAGGGCGCCTTCCTGGTACAGGTCGCGGTAGGCGGCGCCTTCATCCAGTTTGAAATCGTCGGAGCTTTTCAGTTTGCCGGCTTCCACCAGGATGACCTTGAGGCCACGCTGGCTGAGGATTTCCGCACTGACACCGCCGCCGGCGCCGGTGCCAACGATGATCACATCGGCTTCCAGGGTACGGTTGTCGGTGATGGTGCGGCCGTCGAGCACGTCCCAGCCGTTGGCCGGGTCTTTCCACGGATCTTTCACATTGATGGTGAGGGTGGTCAAATCCTGCATGGCGTTATCCTTTTTCTTGGGCTAGCAGTACACGCGATAAAGGCCGAAAGTGGGGTGGGCCGAGAGCGGCGCGTGTCAGGCAACGATCTTTTGGGGCGGGCCGGGATAGCCGGTAGTACGGGCGCCGGTGGGTTTGACATACCAGGCCATATAAATCGGCTGGGTCAGGCCCTTGAAGGCCATGCGGGACAGGCTCCGTTCGCTGGCAGACCAGTTCGCCAGGGTTTGCTGGAGCTCGTCGTCGCTCTGGTCGGCAAAGCTGGCCCAGCTGCCGGTGACATACCAGCGGGCGGCGCCCAGTTGCATCAAATCCAGTACCTGAAACAGCGCACCCCGAGTGCCGGGCATGCCGCCGTCGAGCAGGTCGTCGAAGGCTTTCATGCCGTCTTCGGCAGTGGCGCCCGCATCGCTGAGGGCAGAGCCGAGCACGGCGCCCACCAGCGGGGTCAGCAGGTCCACGTCTTGCTGTCGGAAGTGTTTATAGCCGGTTGCCGGGCCGTCATTGCTGGAGCAACCGGTGAGCAGGGCCAACCCGGAACCGGTGGCCAGTACTGCACTGCTGGCGGCGCTCAGTTTGAGAAAGCCGCGGCGATTGATTCCCTGATCCATAGCGCACTCTTCTTATTCGTTAGTCGTTATCAACAGGCGCGCCGCTGGCGGCGCTCCTGTTGATACGGTGACTTCTATTTCAACAGATATTTGTAGATGAACTTGTGCATGCCGCGCCCATAGGGAGGCAGGATGTGTTTGGTGGCGTTCATCTTGCCCTTCTTGTAGATGCCTTTGGCCTGGGAGAAGGTCTGGAAGCCTTCCGGGCCGTGGTAGGCGCCCATGCCGGAGGGGCCGATGCCGCCGAAGGGAATGTCGTCCACGCCCACATGGGAAATGGTGTCGTTCAGGCACACGCCACCGGAGTGGGTGTTCTTGAGCACGTGGCTGCAGTTGTCCTGGTTCCAGTCGAAGTAATACAGCGCCAGCGGACGGGGTCGGTCGTTCACGTATTCGATGGCGTCATCCAGGTTTTTGTAGGGCACCACAATCATCAGCGGGCCGAAGATTTCGTCCTGGGCGATACGCATATCGTCGGTGACATTGAGCACCATGGTGTGCGGGATCTTCTGGCTGCCGGTGAAGTCTTCATTGGCCGGGTTGATCTCGATGACCGTGGCACCTTTCTCGCGGGCTTCCTGAACGTAGCCGGTGAGGCGGGTGTGCTGGCGCTCGTTGACGATGGCAGTGAAGTCCGGGTTGTTGAGCATGGTCGGGTAGGATTGGGTGACCTGCGCCTTCCAGGCTTCAATGAACTCGTCCACGCGGCTTTCCGGGCAGAGGATGTAGTCCGGTGCCACACAGGTTTGGCCGGAGTTCAGGCACTTGCCGAAAGCGATGCGCTCGGCTGCGTCCTTCATGGGGAAGTCCTGGCCGATGATGCAGGGGCTCTTGCCGCCCAGCTCCAGGGTCACTGGCGTCAGGTTGGCGGAGGCCGCGCGCATGATGTGCTTGCCCACGGTGGTGGAGCCGGTGAACAGCAGGTGGTCGAAGGGCAGCTCGGAGAAAGCCTGGGCCACATCCACTTCACCATTGACCACGGCCACCTGCTCCTGCGGGAAGGTATCGGCGATCAGCTTTTCCAGTAGCGCACCGGTGCGCGGGGTGGCTTCACTCATCTTGATCATCACCCGGTTGCCGGCGGCGAGAGCAGTAATCAGAGGCACCACGGCCAGCTGCACCGGGTAGTTCCACGGCACGATAATGCCCACCACGCCCAGCGGCTGGTATTCCACCCAGGTCTTGCCCGGCCAGTTCATGGCGCTGACGTGGCGCTTGGACGGCTTCATCCATTTGCGCAGTTTCTTGGTGGTGTACTTCAGCCCTTCCAGGGTAATCATGATTTCCGCGAGTTTGGTTTCGTCGGCGGAACGGGTGGTGAAGTCGTTGTTCAGGGCCTCGGTCCAGGCGTCCATATGATCGAGCAACAACGGTTTGATTCGGCTGATCAGCTCAATACGCTGTTCGGCGCTGGGGTAAGGGTGTTGGCGGTATGCCGCTTTCTGAGCAGCGAAGATGCTCTGCATGCGAGCGATGTCTGGGTTGTTGCTGTGCAGATCTTTTACTTCGGCGACCATGGTCCTCGCCTCCCGAGTTTAATAGTTAGGTATGATGGAATGGTTAAAAATTCATCTTGAGTCTGATTTTTAGAGTAATTACTCTAAGAGTCAACATCGTGTATCAGAAAGACCACATTTGGCCCCTTATGACCAGTACCAAAGACCGTATTCTGGAAACCAGCCTTGCCCTCTTCAATCGGCAGGGAGAGCGTAATGTGACGACCAATCACATTGCTGATGCCTTGGGGATCAGCCCGGGTAATCTGTATTACCACTTCCGCAACAAGGGCACGATTGTGGCCGCGCTGTTCGACCGCTATCAGCTCCAGCTTCTGGCTCTGCTGGAAGCGCCACAGGGGCCGTTAAGCTGGCAAGTGAAGGTGCATTACTTCGAGGGGTTGCTGGCGTCCATGTGGCAGTACCGGTTTTTCCACCGGGATCTGTCTCACTTTCTGCACGCGGACCCGGCACTGGCGGCCCGTTATCAGCAGTTTGTGGAAACGGTGCTGGTGCGCGGGACGGTGATTTACGAGGAGTTGCGTAGCAGCGGGATTCTGGCGCTGGACGATGAGCAGCTGCAGGGGCTGATGGTCAACACCTGGGTGATGATGTCGTCGTGGGCGGCCCTGATACATGGCCTGCGCCCGGATGCGGCGGCAGATGAAGGCCTGGATGAGCGCCTGATGCGCCATGGCGTCTATCAGATCATCTGCCTGGAGGAGCCTTTCCTGAAAGGGGAGGCCCGGGAGCATCTAACGGAAATGAAGGCGCGCTACCGGGCGGCGGACAACACCAGCGAATTGTTGCTGGGCCATGTGCCCGGGCTGGACAGAACCGGCAGCGAATAGCTGCCCTTCCATCTGCCACTGCAAAAAACGGTTTTACCACAGAGGGCACAGAGCTCACGGAAGAAAACTTTTGTCTCTCTGGGCCCCTGCGGTGAAGACGCAGGGCCACCAGTCTTTTCCGGAAGCATTCCACTAACCCCTCTCAACGCAGGCGTTGATAAACGATGGTTGTTTGTCCCTATGGGGTGGCCTGCACGCTCCTTGTGTATGGGCTGAGTCCTATGCTCAATAATTTTTTCGTTAAGGTCAGTGTTATTGAAACATGCGTAAACAGACCGGTTTGTAACTAACTGACTTTTCTGCTTTTATCTTTCGATATGCAAATTTGCATTTGGTGATATGAAGCCGGCGCGTTCATTGGATATTCGAGCCGGCTTCCTAATACCTGTTAGGGCATCCCCAATGACTATCAGTCAGCAGATGAACAAGATTGAGCACCTGGCAGAGGCCATTGTCGGAAAATACTTGATGGCTGACCAAGAAAGGGCTCTGATGGAGCCTATTGTGTCTGATGAATCAATCATTCAGCACTGGAATAATAGTCTTGCTGCCCACGGGCTAGAAGCATTGAGGATGTCGCTCTATATGAGTGTGCTATCGGCCATGAACCCCCTCTTGTTCGATAACTACGCTAAGACAGCAAGTCTGTATAACGTGTGTAAGATGCTTGAAGATGAGCGATTAGTGGGGTTGCTGAGAGAAAACTACTGCAAACCTTTTGAAGTCAATCATTTAAATGATGTTTTGGACGAAGAAGACAAAAGACTGATCGAGGCCAGCATTCATGCCGAACATAGAGAGCGCGCTGCCGAAGATTTTGATCAAAGGTTAAAAGCCGTCCGTGAAGGCTATCACGGTTATGTGAGCGTAGTCTGGCTAAACGTGTTCAGAAAGCGAGAGATAGAATGGTCGCTCATTATCAGGTTACGTCTCTTGAGGGTGAGAGGCGTTTCTATAATCCGGCTGACTTTGGACTCAAGTGGGGCGATGCAACTGAGATTATGGGTGAAGCCAAAACCATCATTTTCGAAATTCCCTTAATTGTCAGTGGCCGCTGGTATTGTGTTGAGGATTACATATCAGGTCACAAGGATATCGCGGGACAATTTTGGAGTCGTGCCAGTGATTGACAATGAATGCCCCAACCAATGCAGGCAAGGGACGCTCCTGACGTCGCGCCCCTGCTGCAGGCGTTAGCCCCGTGAGAGAGCATATGTTCGAGAGCCTAGAACAAGATAGTAAATTACGGGGGAAGGTGGTTCTGGCCCTTCAAAAAGCTATTGTTGAAACTTTTGATGCCGCAGATTGGAAAGAGGTCGGATATAAGGCTGGGCAAATCGATTACATCCGAGGGCATTCTCGTTTATTGCGCAGCCTTTCTTGGGGTGACGACGATTACGGCTCCTGTGTATTTCAGGCTATCGAGTTTCTGTTAAACGATGATGTCGAAAATTTGCAATGTTTTCTCGAAAACGAGAAAGCTGCGGACTGGCTTTGGAGCAATCACTCGGCACTAATGCGTGAAATTGGACTAAAACCAGAGGGCTTGGCTCCAACGTTTGTGCCACCAACTCTCTCTGCCAGAGATGTTGTTGAGAGAGCGCTTAAAGATACTGAGGCATTGCTAGCGACATCAGGCGCCACGAGCGGAGTTGATAGGGTGCATACCGCGCTACATGGCTACTTCCTTAGCCAGTGTGAAGCGGCGGGAATCACTGTGGATAAGGATGCTACGATTACCTCGCTATATAAGGCTCTTCGGAAATCCCATCCAAGTTTGAATAGTGGCGGTCACTGGTCAGCGGAAATTGACCGAATCTTAAAGTCCTTCTCTTCAGTTTTAGATACGCTGAATCAGCTGAGAAACCACGCGAGTGTGGCCCATGCAAATGAAAATCTGCTTTCGGAGGCAGATGCGGAGCTCGTATGCAATGCAAGTAGAACGATTCTGCATTACTTGGACAGCAAACTTCAGTGAAAAGGGCTAACAATCGCAGGCACGGCTACGTCTTTTCCATTGCGGCTTCGCCTCCATTCCAAAGCCGCGCGTGCTGCGGGCGTTATGCCTACAACTAAACGAGATATAAATAATGTCAGATAGCACATCAGCGCTTGCCATTGCGGTCCCGGGAGTCGTTGCGCTAGCGAGTTTATTGGTTCAAGCCTATAACATAAGGCAGCAACGCAATACGGAACTAGCGAAAATTTTTTACGAAGATCGGATCGCAGCTTTGAGTTCTTTAACAAGAAGTGTATCTGAAATTCTTAAGAGTGCTGAATCTGCGATAAAATATCGGGATACATTAAAACTGCCTTTTGATCAGCTATGGCATAATTCGAACGGAAAAGTTCCTGCGGAAATTCACCAGGGTTTCCAGGCTGCTATTTACGGTGCCACTGTAATGGGATCCAAAAAATTTAAAGATGAAGTTGACAACAATTTGATATTTTATCCTGATCAAATACAGAAGCAAATATCGAAATTTGCTTCTGAGTATTTTGATAAAATACCAGATCCTTTGCACCCTGAATCTATAGACAGATTTCTTGAGAGTAGTATTCCCGTAATCCGAAAATACAGAGACTCTATAGTTAACGAGTCGCAGAAAATAATGCAATTAAAGGTATAGCAAAGCGCTGTTTTTGACTCGCGGCTACGCCGCTCGCCAAAAAGCTTGGCGTTATGTTTCGTAGCGACCTTTGGGGTCAGAGCGACCTTTGGGGTCAGGTCTTTCATCGTGCATTCGAGTGCACGATGAAAGACCTGACCCTCAATGTTCTTTTGGCAACTGAAGAAAAGCGTTAAACGTTCTTTGAATGATTAGGCTATGAACGAGAACAAATATGGATATAGAAAATAATTTAGTTGAAATATTTCGAAGCCGATCAGCAGGGCCTTTTCTTTTTTTAGGGTCTGGATTTTCTAGGAGATATTTGAGGCTGGAGGACTGGAAGGGGCTGCTTAGCAAGTTTTGCGTGACAGGGAAGCCATTCGAATATTATCTGTCCTCCGCGAATGGGAATTATCCAAAAGTAGCCGCTCTATTAGCAAAAGACTTCAATGAACATTGGTGGGCTGCGCCAGAATATGAGAAAAGTGTGGAGCGCTTTAAATCAAAAATTAAAGATGAGACATCTGCGCTTCGCATAGAGATTTGTAACTACTTGGCTACTCTAGATCAGTCTAAAGCAAAAGAGTCTGATTATTCTGAAGAGGTTAAATTGCTAGCCAACTTGAATGTCGATGGCGTTATTACAACCAATTGGGATATGTTTATTGAGCAACTTTTCCCGGAGTATAAAACGTATATCGGACAAGAAGAATTATTGTTTTCAAATCCTCAGGAAATAGGTGAGATATACAAGATTCACGGGTGTTCAACTAACTCAGATTCATTGGTTCTTACTGATTCTGATTATAATTCTTTTGACCAAAAGAACACCTACTTGGCAGCAAAATTAATAACTTTGTTTGTTGAGCATCCCGTTGTATTTATTGGGTATTCAATCTCGGATGAAAATATTAGCAGTTTGTTAAAGGCAATATCTGGCTGCATTGGGAAAGATAATATTGAGCAGCTGAGAAAAAACCTGATTTTCGTCCAGCGGTTGTCCGCAGGAGAAGAGCCAAACATATCGGACACTTATTTAACTATTGATGGAATACAGATACCATTAGTGTTAGTTAAAACTAACGACTTCCTTCCAGTTTATAAAGCAATTCATTCCACCAAAAGGAAAATTCCTGCCAGAGTGTTGCGTTATTGCAAAGAGCAGCTATACGAACTGGTGCAATCTTCAGAACCAGAGAAGAAAATTTGCGTTGTTGACATAGATGAAATTGAAACAAAAGATGATGTAGAGTTTTTAGTCGGTGTTGGGGTTGCTCAACAAGATTTTGTAGGGCCGTCACCAATCGGCTATGCGAGCGTTAGTAAAAATGAATTGTTTGAAGATTTGCTGCATGAAAATAAAGGCTACGATTGTGAGCAAATTTTAAAGCATGTTGCTCCCAAAGCATGTAAGTCAACACCTAATATTCCGGTGTTTATGTACCTAAATAAGTTGGGTATTGCTAGTGAGGAAGCGTATAGGGAAAGCGGTTATCAGATAGATAAGGTTGTATTTCGCGATGTCAAAAAGTTGAGGATGGATACATACAAAAAACCTTATTTTAGAAACTATCGCCACATGAATATGGATCAAATTATTGAAGCTTGCACTCCCGAAAATGCCGCTGCTTACATTCCATTTCTAAGCGCAGAAAAAATTGATACTGAAACCCTTCGTCAGTTTTTAATTGATAACGAAGAAAAGTTTGATTATGGAGTATCAAACTATGCAAGTAGTTTTAGAAAGCTTGCTGCACTTTATGATAGATTGAAGTGGGGATGGTGACGCTTAACAAGTCAAGGAGCAGGGCACGGGGTCAGGCCTCACATTTCACTGACCTCCATGGCATTCTGGCATGATCCCATGTTGTTATTGGCCTCAGCGCCTCCCTGCCCCCTCTCTGCCGAGAACGATCCCTGTCAGCGAAACCCGAACCCCTGCACAAACGCCAGTAGTCGTTGTTCCAGCCAATAGCGCTGGCTTTTGTCTCCCACAAAGCCCACATGGCCACCGTAATCACTCACTTCCAGCGTGACGGCAGGCCCCAGTTCTTCCTGGCGCGGCAGGGTTGCCGGTGTCATGAAAGGATCGTCGCGGTTCTGCAACATCAGGGTCGGAGTGCGGATCTGTAGCAGCTTGGGGCCGGCGGAGCATTGTGCGTAATAGTGGTAGGCGCTACGGAAACCGTACAGCGGCGCGATGATCTGGTCATCGTAACGCCAGAATGAGCGGATGCCGCTCATGTTCAGGCGATGCAGGCGTTTGGCTTCCGGGGGGTTCACCTTGTCCAGGTGGGTTTTCTGAACGGCGAAATTGGCCAGCAAATTTTTCAGCAGGTGCTGGCGGTACAGTTTCGACAGCCCCTGATCCAGCCGGTTGGCGCAGATATCCAGCCGCAAGGGGGAGCAGACCGTGGCCACAGCACTCAGGTCGCCATTGTCCCGGTGGGCGAGCCAGTTCAGCAGGCGGCTGCCGCCGAGTGAAACGCCAATGGCGATACGATGGCCGGTGGGGTTTTCATGGAAGACATGTTTGATCACCGCATCCACATCGTCCACTTCCCCGGCGTGGTAGCACAGGGCGGTGTCGTTGGGTTTTTTGGCGCCGCGACTGTTGATCGCCACGGAACGAATGCCCGCCTCGGCCAGCACCTTCTGCATGCCGCGCATGTAATGGGAATCGCTGCAGCCGGACAGCCCATGCAGTAACAGCACGGTGAGTTGCCCCGGGCGACTTTCCGGCCCGGCCCAGTCCAGCAGCAAATAGTCACCGTCTTTCAGGTTCAGCCGCTCGCTGCGCCGTGTCACCTCCGGCAAGCTGCGGCCCATGGGCCCCCACAGGGTTTGCAGGTGCGGGTTGCGTAACCATAGTGGTGGTCGAAATGCCGACCGTACGATCTCGCCCATAGGCAGGGTCTCATCCAGTGGGAAGGAAAAATCACGCCTGACGCGTGGCGCACGTATGGTAGCCTTTTGTTTTTCTCGCTGGCAGCTATTCATGACGGAGATTCCATGCCGCGCCGTTTTTTTGATGATCAGGATTTTCTTTCCGGGCAAGCCGTAGAGCTGGGTGCCAGCGCCAGCCACCATATTGGCAAGGTGTTGCGCATGGCGGTGGGCGATAAGTTGGTAGTGTTCAACGGTCGTGGCGGTGAATGGTTGGCGAGTATCTCTGCCATCAGCAAGAAAGCCGTCACCATCGAACCGCAGGCGTTTACTGATGAAGACCGCGCTGCCCCGCTGGCGGTAACCGTGGCGCTGCCGATGATCAAGGGCGAGCGCATGGATTATGCGATCCAGAAAGCCACCGAGCTGGGTGCCGGTGAGTTGGTCATTCTGGATACCGAACGCTGCGAAGTGCGCCTCAAAGGTGAGCGCCAGGACAAGAAGCTGGCCCATTGGCAGCAGGTGGCGATCAGTGCGTGTGAGCAGTGCGGGATGAACCGGGTGCCTGCCGTGCGTGGCGTGTTGAGTCTGCGTGACTGGCTGGCGTCGGACCTTCCCGCCCTGAAGTTGATTGCCCACCCAGGTGAAAAGCCCTTCTCTCCGGCTGCCTTGCAGACGCAATCCGAACTGGCATTGCTGACGGGTCCGGAAGGCGGGTTTTCCGATGACGAGTTGCAGCGCGCGGCGGAGGCCGGCTTTACCCCTTTCGCCCTGGGCAACCGGGTATTACGGGCGGAAACCGCGCCGGTGGCGCTACTGGCGGCGCTGTGGGCGTGGTGGGGATAATGACATTGCAGCAAGGAAAACTGATTCAGTGGGATGATGCCAAGGGTTATGGTTTTATTGCCCCTTGTGATGGTGGTGACAGGGTATTTGTTCATATCAGCGCTTTTGTAGCTAGGCGAGCCAGGCCCTCAATAGGGGACAAGGTCCGATACCGCACCAGGAGAGACAGAAATAAGGGGCTACGAGCTGAAGAAGTGCTTGGTCCTCGGCAATGCCAAGACAGAATCCCGGTAGGGGTGTTGGTTGCAATGGTTGCGGCGGCTGTGTTCTTGGGCGGGGTTCTATGGTTGAGTCGGGATTATGTGTTTTCGCCTTTTTTGGTAGCGGCATTGGTGGCGCTCAGTATTATCACGCTGTTGTTCTATGGCTGGGATAAACGGGCAGCAGTAAAATCGAAACCGCGGACGCGGGAGGACACCCTTCATCTACTGGCGCTGGCGGGAGGTTGGCCGGGGGCGTTGATCGCCCGACCATTGTTTCGCCACAAGACGCGAAAACAGCCGTTCACGGGCATATTTTGGGCCACAGTTATTTGCAATGCCGCAGCGGTATTGTTTTTCTTGATGGGGGAGCAAGCCGCTCCGTTTCGTGAATGGCTGGATATTGAAGCCATGCAGTGGCGGATTCTTATGCAGCCATTTATCCCTCTTCGTTGATGCCGTTTATGGCCATCGGTATTAGTGACAGTGGAAGACTTGTTTTTGCCTATTGTTAGTGCAGCAGACGTAGCAGGAAGAGCGCCAATGCCGTTAGCCAGTCCGATTGTTGCCCCGCTGGTCCTTACCTTTAATACGTTCTCTGTGGAATGTTAATGATTGTGACTCGTAACCTGTGGTTAACAGCATTGGCCATGGTGGCCTTTGCGGCCAATTCGGTGCTGTGCCGTCTTGCCTTGCGCGAAGGTGCAATAGATGCCGCCAGCTTTACGGCGGTGCGGCTGGTGTCCGGCGCAGTGGCACTGGGATTGATCCTGTTGCTGCGCGATCGCAGTGTGAAAGCCATGGCTACGCAGGGAAATCAGGGGTCGGCGTTGGCGTTGTTTGTCTACGCTGCCGGGTTCTCGCTGGCCTACGTTGAGCTTGCCACGGGTACCGGCGCCTTGCTGCTGTTTGGCGCAGTGCAGGCCACCATGATTGGTATCGGTTTGTATCGTGGCGAGCGGTTGGCGCCGCTGCAGTGGTTGGGGCTGACGTTGGCGTTGACGGGTCTGGTCGCGCTGATGTTGCCCGGGGCCACGGCACCGCCGCTGGCAGCCGCCGCCTTGATGTTGGTGGCAGGGGCTGCCTGGGGAGTGTATTCCCTGCGCGGCAAGGGCGCGGCTGATGCCACGGCGGTAACGGCCGGAAATTTCTTGCGGGCGTTGATCTGGCTACTGCCACTGGGGCTATTTGCGTGGCCGGCACAATGGCCTCAGGGGAGCGGGCTGGTTTATGCGGTATTGTCCGGTGCTCTGGCGTCGGGCGCCGGTTATGCCATCTGGTACCTGGCGCTGCGCGGGCTGGCCAGTTCCACGGCGGCCACGGTGCAGTTGAGTGTGCCGGTGCTGGCGGCCCTGGCCGGGGTAGTATGGCTGGACGAGGCCTTCACCCTGCGTTTGCTTCTGGCATCGGCGGCGATTCTGGGCGGCATTGCGTTAGTGATTCGGCGCGGCGTGTCCCGCTGAGCGGCATGGTCGAGAGGGATTGATGGCATTCGATGGTGAGCTGGCCCAGCGCGTACGGGAACAATGGCTGCAGGTGGCCGGCACGTTGCCAGATGAGAAACGCATGTTCGGCGGCTTGTGCTTCATGCTCGCCGGAAACATGTGTTGCGGCATTCTTGGCGAGCGGTTGTTGGTCCGGGTTGGGCCTCAGGCCTATGGTGCTTTGTTGATGGAGCCGGGGGCCAGCGAAATGGATTTCACCGGTCGGCCCATGAAGGGCATGATCATGGTGGATGATGCCGTGCTGTCGGACGATGAGGTGCTGCAACGCTGGCTTTGCGCGTGCTTTGAATTCGTGCGTCTTCTTCCCGCCAAATAGTGGACAGGTACCGTCATGCTGCAAATCGGAATTGTAATCTACGATGAGGCCGAGGTGCTGGACTTTGCTGGTCCCTATGAGGTGTTTGCCACCGCAGCCCGGTTGTGTGACGCCCCACCCTGGCGTGTCTCGTTAATCAGCGAGAAAACGCCGGTGATGGCTCGGGGTGGTTTCCCTGTGCAAAGTCACTTCACCCTGCAGGACCACCCGTCCCTGGATGTGCTGTTGGTCAGCGGTGGGGTACATAGCGAAGCCATGAACAGTGCTGCCCTGCTCGGCGCTATTCGTCGGGCGGGGGAACAGGCTCGCTGGGTGACGTCGGTCTGTACGGGCGCATTTCTGCTGGCCAAAGCCGGGCTGCTGACCGATGAAAAAGTGACAACCCATTGGGAAGATATTGCTGAACTGCGCGCGTGTTTTCCTGATTTGGACGTTCAGAGCGAAGTGCGCTGGATTGAAGATGGCAACCGACTAACTTCCGCTGGTATTTCTGCGGGTATCGATATGAGCCTGCATTTGGTGGAACGGTTGCACAGCCGCGAACTGGCCGAGCGCACCGCCCGGCAAATGGATTATGCCTGGCAGGTATCGCCCTCTGGCCACTGACATTCACTATATCACCGACGTGAAATAAGCAGGGTTTCTTGCAAGAAAAATTAATTCTGTATTACTTTTTCTTCTTTTTTTTGTCTTTTTTCGATTTGGATTTTTTGACTTTCTTGCTGTCTTTTTTCTTTCCTTTCATTTCCGTTTTTTTGTTCTTTTTCTTTTCTGTATTCTTGCTTCCCTTGTCCGATTTTTCTTTTTTGCCGGATTTTTTCTTGGGCTCTTTTTCTTTGGTTTTTTGGGTGCTGGTTGCGCTGTTTTTTGTCGTTGTCAGTGTTGTGAAAACATCCAGGCCTACCAGCCGGAAGCGACGCAGGCAGTAACGTACCTGGCCAATGCTGAGGCCGGAATCGGCAGCGGCTTGCTGCTGTGTTGCCCCGCTGTTGATAGCCAGCAGCGCTTTGGCGCGCGGGCCGTTGGGGGCGGGGTTGTGCTCGTGAGATTGACAGGCTTTTTTCTGTGTCGCGGTAAGCAAGGTGGTCATCAAGTCATCCCCGTATGGTGAGTTCGGCGTTATGCCAAACCCAAACCATAAGGGAGAGTCGGGAGGGAATGCAAAAAGGAATTTTTTCTGTCAAAAAAGTGAAATAAAAAACAATCAGGACTGCTGCTTTTCCATCATGTCGGCTTGCAGAATTTCGATCCAGTAACCATCCGGGTCCTTGATAAAGGCGAGGCCTTTCATTTTTCCGTCATCAGGGCGTTTGATGAAGTCCACGCCGAGTTTTTCGAAGCGCTCCGCCGCTGCGTAAACGTCGGGAACGGTAATGCCGATATGACCAAAGCCCTGGGGCTCGGCATTGCCATCGTGGTAGGAAAAGTCTGCGTCATCTTCAGTGCCCCAGTTGTGGGTCAGCTCAAGCATGGCTTCGCGGCCAAAGGTGTAAGTCAGCCGCTTGGCGGCATCTGCAGGCACATCGCCGGCGTCTTCTTCACTCAGGTAGCCAAGGAAGTAGAGACTGAATTGCATCTCCGGAAAGTCCAGCTTGCGAACCAACCGCATGCCGAGCACGCGAGTATAAAAGTCCAGGCTGGATTTTGGGTCTTTGATGCGCAGCATGGTCTGGTTGAACAGGTATTCGTGGGTAACTTCATCGGGGTGTTCGAACAGGCCTTCGGCTTTTTCAAAGTGGCGAGACATGGGGGCTCCTAATCAGTGTGGCACAGGGATTTAAAGAATGTCGGGATGGTAGGGAGGGAATGCAAGCCTTGACGGAAAGAAGATATCTACAAAGCCGCTGTAGGAGCATCGCTTGAGGTGCGAACCGCGTGCCAACGCGGAATCGACGAAAGGCGATCAGGCGCTTCAGCGCTCGACAGATATAGAAATTTTCGGTGGGCTTTCTGCCTTTGTCGCCTCGCTGTGATCGGTTCGCACCTCAAGCGGTGCTCCTACAGAGAGGGCGGAGCTTGCCTGGGCAAGCTCCTTAAGGTGGGGATCAGGCCGGGGTTTTTTCCACGGTCTTGAGGACTTTTTGCAGGCTGGCGACGGTGCCACCGATATCGCTGAGGCCTTGGGGCAGCAGCATGGTGGTGGATTCCTTGGCCACTTTTTCGAAGGCGGTAACGTATTGCTCTGCGATGCGCAGGCTGACCGCTTCCTGGCCGCCGTCCTCTTTCACGGCTGCAGCAACCTGGCGCAGACCTTCGCCGGTGGCGGTGGCGATCAGCTCGATTTGCTGCGCGCGCCCTTCCGCTTCGTTGATCTGCTTCATTTTTTCACCTTCAGAGATGTTGATCATCTCCTGCTTTTCACCTTCGGAGCGGTTGATCGCCGCCTGGCGGTCACCCTCGGAACGGTTAATGGCGGCCTGGCGCTCACCTTCGGATTCGGCCACAACCGCGCGACGTTCCCGCTCGGCGCGGACCTGTTTCTCCATGGCGTCCTTGATGGACACGGGCAGATTGATGTCGGCCACTTCGTAACGCAGGACCTTCACGCCCCAGGGCTGGGCCGCTTCGTCTACGGCACGAACCACTTCCATATTGATTTCGCCACGCTCTTCGAAGGTTTTGTCCAGATCGATTTTACCGATCACCGAACGCAGTGTGGTCTGGGCCAGTTGCTGGGCGGCCATGACATAGTCATCCACGCCGTAACTGGCCGCTTTGGGATCGACCACTTGCAGGTACATGACGCCATCGATGGAGACTTCGATATTGTCCTTGGTGATACAGCTTTGGCGCGGTACGTCGCGAACAATTTCTTTCTGGGAGTGTTTGTAGGCGACACGGTCGATAAAGGGCATCAAAAAATGCAGGCCTGCGTCCAAAGACGTCTGGTATTTGCCCAACCGTTCAACCACATACACCTGCCGCTGGGGCACGATGCGAATCACCATAAAGAGAAGAACGACAACGCCGAGGGCGAGAAGTCCGGAAATAATCAAACCAGCCATGGATACAGTTCCTTGTTGTTACGTGAGAAAAATGTGCGAGAAGGTGCTTTATGAACGACGGATGATTCAGTCGTTTGATGCGTTTTGCGCTGATGACGGCGTCCAGGGTTCCACGGTGAGCCAGAGCCCTTCGTGTTGGGTAATGCGCACCATATCTCCTGGATTCAGGGGTTGGCTGCACTGGGCCTGCCAGCGGGCGCCGCGGTAGCTGACGGTGCCGGTGCCTTTGGCGAAGGCTTCAGCCACGGTGGCGCGGTGGCCGATCAAGCCGGCGCTGTCTTCCTCGCCCTGGCGTTGCCGCTCGCGCCCCATCAGCTTGTCATTGAGAACCCGGCGAACAAACACCAGCAGCAACACACTGGTAACCGCGAAAATAGTGAGTTCCCAGGTGGTGTCGTCGAGCAGGCCGAGAAATTTCAGGCTGCCCACCAGCAGTGCGGCGATACCGAAAAAGATCACCACCAGGCCAGAGACGGCAAATTCGGCGATCATCAGAGCGAGCCCGGCGATAATCCAGTAACTGTATTCCGGCATATCCATACCTGTGTTCCTGTGCATTATTCTGATGCACAAAGATAGCACGTTGGTGACAGGTCCGTCGGTAGGAAATGGCTGAAAATGCGCAGTTGCAAGCTTCAAGCTGCAACGCGGGGAGGGGTATTGGGTTGGGCGATAAGGTGGGCCGCGCTTCGGGGAACTGTGACGAGTCACGAGTAACGAGTTTCGAAAGGCAAAACCGGGCCCACTGTTTTCGCTTTTCGAAACTCGTTACTCGAACCAAGGGTTCAAGCACCTGCGGTGAGGTCGCGGAGAAGGCCTGTGAGTTTATCCGGCCTTTCCCCGCGTTGGTGCGTGCCGCGCGATGCATGAAGCGGAGTTAGTGCTGATGCCCGCCGACGCCATGGGCGTGTTTGTGGGCTTTCTCGTCTTCGGTTGCGTCACGAATATCAGTGATTTCCACCACGAAGCGCAGGGACTTGCCGGCCAGTGGATGGTTGGCGTCCACGTCCACGGTTTTCAGGCCCACTTTCAACACGGTGAGCATGCGCGGGCCTTCATCGGTGGAAACGGTGACCACTTTGCCCGGTTCCAGTTTGCCTGCGTGCTTCAGGTATTTGCGTGAAATACGCTGGAACAGCTCGTTGTTGTATTCACCGTAGGCGTCTTCCGGGCTGATGGTGACATCCACTTCATCGCCAGTGTTCTTGCCTTCGAGCGCCACTTCCAGGCCCTTGATGATGTTGTTGTAGCCGTGCAGGTAGGCCATGGGCTCGCCGGTTTCCCGGGAGCTTTCAATTTCACTGCCGTCATCGGCGTTGAACAGACTGTATTGCAAGGTGACCACCTTGCCGTTTTCGATAGTCATGCGAGCCACTCCAGGGGCTGAAAATAGGGGGAGCCGGATGCGAGCCCGGGGTGGCAGCATTGTGCCGCCGCCCTGGGCTGCAGGCAATTAGGCTTGTTGCTTGCGCAACAGTTCGCCGGCCAGTGCGGGGCCAGTCCACAGGCTGGGCAGCAGAACCAGTGAGACCGGTACCGCCGTGACCACAATGAATTTCTGCAAGGCGTCAATGCCGCCATCACCGATGCTGATCAGAATGGCGGCGCTGGCGCCCATCATGATGCCCCAGAATACCCGTATGGCCGAGGGCGGCTCTTCTGTGCCGGTCATCACCACGGATACGCTATAGGTCATGGAGTCGCCGGTGGTGGCCACGAAGATGGTGGTCAGTACCAGAAACAGGCCGGACAGCAAGGTGCCCCAGGGCAGGGCCTGGGTGGTGGCCAGCAAGGCGGCGGGCAGATTAAAGCCTTCGAACGGTTTGGAAATAATGCCCGGCTGGGCAATTTCCAGGGAGATGCCGGTGCCGCCGACAATAGTGAACCAGAAGCAGGTGACGAGAGGGGCCACCAGCGCCACCACGCCGACCAGCTGTCGCAGGGTGCGGCCGCGGGAAATGCGTGCCACAAACAGTGCCATTAAGGGGCCATAGCCGATAAACCAGCCCCAGAAGAACACCGTCCACCAGTCCAGCCAGCCAGGGTCACCGCGGAAGGTAGCCATAGGGAAAAACTCGCCCAGGTAAGTGCCAAGGCCCTGCACGAAACCGTCGATAATGAATGCGGTCGGGCCGGCGATCAGGATAAAGACCATTAGCACGATGGCGAGGATCACATTAAAGCGGCTGAGGATCTGGATGCCCCGGTTTACGCCGGTAATGGCGCTGATGGTGTAGATCAAAACCAGGCCGAGGATAACGGCGAGTTGAGTGCTGAAGTTATCGGCGATACCAAATAAATCATTCAGACCGAAGCTGACTTGCAGGCCAAGAAAGCCGATGGGGCCAACCGTGCCGGCGACCACCGCCAGCACACAGCAGGCATCGACGATTGCCCCGCCGGGGCCGTGGATGATGCGGTTACCGAATACCGGATACAGCAGTGTCCGGGGTTTCAACGGCAAGCCTTTTTCGTAGTGCAACACCATCAGGGTGACGCTGGTCAGGCAACCGAGAATGGCCCAGGCCAGAAAGCCCCAGTGCATGAAGCTCTGCGCCAGAGCATTTGTGCCCTGCTCCATGGGCGTGCTGCCTTCCCCAAACAACGGCGGTGCCGAGATGAAATGGGCAATGGGTTCCGCTGCCGCCCAGAACACGCCACCGCCGGCGAGCAGGGTACACATGATGATTGACACCCACTTGAAGGTGGATAGCTCCGGTTTATCCATCCCCCCCAGGCGAACGTTGCCAGTGCGGCTGATGGCCAGATACAGGGAAACGAAAAAGGTGGCCAGCATCAGCAGCTGCCAATAGGCGCCAAACAACTTGGTGGACCAGGCAAAGCTGGTTTGTACCCAGGCGGCGGTTTGCTCAAGATCCCAGAGGGACAGGCCCACAAACAGCAGGATCAGGCCGCCACTGAGAATAAAGACCGGCACATCCACGGCCTGAAAGGTACGAGACAAGAAAGACATTGCGGTCTCCTGTGAGACGCGACCGGGGCGCAGGCAGTGCTGCGGCGAACAAGGAGACCAGAACGGAAAACCCGGTAACTGCGGCCAGGACCTTGGGTCACAGGTGAATGAGTGCGTTGCGTAAACGCATGAAACAATGGCGTTATTCTACACGACCCGAGCGCTGGCCGGCAGCGGGTTCACTGCTTTGCGTCGGGATGCAGGCCCAGCGCCTTGCGATCTGTGCCCTTGCGAATCTCACTCAGCAGGCGGCTGGATTGCCGGTACCAGTTACGGCGGCCGCGGGGGCTCCATTTGAAACGTTTGTAGGTCCACTGGTACTGGCTCAGGTTACGGTCGATACAGCGCTGCAGGCCGCTGTTCATGGCGGTAAGAATATCGGTGGTGTTGTTGGCCTGCTCGATGGCCGGGGCCTCTTCGAAGTGCAGGTGGATATCTTTGACGCCGCCTTCGCCGCGAATGCAGGAGACGATAAACACATGGGGGCGGTAACGCTGGACCAGTTTGTCGATCAGCGCCGGGGTGGGTACGTCATAGCCAAAGAACGGCACAGAGGGGTTACTGCGGTTGCCCGGATTATGGTCGGAAAGAATGCCCAGGGTGCCGCCGGCTTTCATGGCCGCCAGTGCCTGCTTGACGCCCTGGCTGTTGGTCGGGATAAGCACGGAGCCGGTGCGTTCGCGGGCCGCCTTGACCATGGCATCCATCAGCGTGGCCGGGTGGGGCTGGTACATGATCAGGGTTTTGTCCCGGCTACCCTTGTCGCCCACATACAGGTTGCTGATTTCCCAGCTGCCCTGGTGCAGTGACAGCATCAATACTGGCCGTTCGCTGGCGCAGGCATCGAGAAAGGCCTGTTCGCCATGGATATGGGTCACCCGTGACAGGGTTTCCTCCACGGGCCGGTGCCAGACGTGGCTGAATTCGGTGAGCGTGCGGCCCAGCTCGCGCAGGCTCTGGCGGCCGATTTTTTTGGCTTGTGCATAGGACATCTGCGGGTGAGTGGCCAGCAGGTTGATCAGCACCACCCGGTAGGCGCTGGCGTAGCGCAGCGGCACCAGGGTCACGAGGGTAGCAACGGCGGCACCGAACCCGGTGACCAGCGGCAAGGGAAGCCAGGCAAGCAGGCGAACCACCATCCACAGACGGCGGCCGGGGTATTGTTTATTCATGTGTCAGTTCAATGGTCAGGGTTTCGCCATGCTGCGGAACCCGAAAATGTGCGTGTTCAATGTGTTGTTCTGTCAGGGCCTGGGCCAGCGCCTTGGGCGGCGCATCCATGGGTTCGTCTGTGAGCACGAAAGTGCCCCAGTGCATGGCCAGGGACTGGCGCGCCTGAATATCCTGGTGGATTTTAACCGCTTCTGCCGGGTTGATGTGCACCGGTGACATGAACCAGCGCGGCTCGTAGGCCCCAATGGGCAATAATGCCAGATCTACCGGTCCGAATACTTGTCCAATTTCGTTAAACAGCGGTGCATACCCGGTATCGCCGGCAAAATAGAGGCTGAAATCCGGGAAATTAAGGCGCCAGCTGCACCACAGGGTCTGGTTGTGATCGTTAGGACCCCGTCCGCTGAAATGCTGGGCGGGCAGGCAGAAAGCCTCCACCTGGCCATGGTAGTCGCTCTGCCACCAGCCCAGCTCGATGATCCGTTCTACCCCCAACTTGCGCAGCCAGGCGGCAATACCCTGGGGAACGAACCAGAGAATGTCGCGCCCGAAGCGGGCCTGTAATTGCTTTACCGAGGCCTTGTCCAGGTGGTCGTAGTGGTTATGGGATATCAGCACCGCATTGATGTCGGGCAGTTGCTCGATGGTGAGTGCTGGCGGCACCGCCCGCTTCGGGCCGGCGAAGGTGAACGGGGAGCAACGATCGGAAAACACCGGATCGGTGAGCAGGTTCCAGCCCCGGTGCTGGAACAGATAGGTGGCGTGGCCGATCCAGGTGATTTGCGGGCGGTTGCCGGGGTGGCGCAGTTGCTCCGGATCCGGGGTGTGTAACGGAAAGGACTGGTGGTCGGGGAAGCGTCCGCGTGATTCCCACTGCCAGCGCAGGAAGGCGCCGAGCCCGTGGTGTGGGGTGGCAAACCGGTTGCGAAAAACCTGCCCGCGGCGCTGGCTGGCGGGTTCTTCGGCAGCCA
>NZ_PBSH01000009.1 GCF_002726155.1 Alcanivorax sp.
CAAACCTAATATCTGGCTTCCAGACTGGACATTGCGCCAGAACCTTAAGCGGCAACAGACAGAGCAGAATAAGCGTGACTGTTTTCATATTCACCTAACGCCCGGCGCAGCGGACAAGTTGTAGCGACGAAGGAGCGGAAACTTGATCCGCCTGCCGCCGCTTGTTATGTGCTCGACCCTTCGAAGAATTCACGAAGCTCCTCGAAGAAACTATTTGTCCCAGACAGAAACCCTGTTTTGGCCTTGACTCCATCTCGCTCCAGTGCAACGGCATTTACCAATAAGAGCCTCCCGTCCACCAGCTTAACGCCCATACGCTGAGGCTGCCCGCCACCGCCGACCACTCTTACGTTCTTTATATCGCTGTGGGTATACCTACTATTTTTATAGTAAAAGCAATCATCTTCGATCGTGACCAGAGGCCTAGAGAAGATGCCTAAATGACGGTGATTATAAGTTATGCCCATAGCCCCTTACCGCACATAACAGCGTATTAGTTAGAACGTTCCACATAACTCGGTTCCTCATAACTCTGAAACCAAGGAGTGCAACCCCGAGGAAAATCCTGCCATAACAATAGGTTAAGATGCTATAGCCAATCTCCTACACGGAGTTATGCGGAACGTTCCTTATAACTCTTTTCCTTTGAACTCTGAGACAGAAAAATCAAAGATCCACCAAATCAACATGTTGGCATTTCCCTTTCCGGGTTCAGCGGAAGCTTCCGCTGAAAAGGGGAATCGCAATCCCTACTTGCTGAACGCACCCGTCGCCAAAAACACCTTCACCTGCTCAATCACGTCCCTATTCCGCATCATGAACGGATGCGTCACCGGCAGGACCAGATGATCCTGCATGCCTTCGACTTTGGTCCTTTCTACGGTGACCTTGCCATCGTTCGGGCCGGGTAATTGTGTGGAGAGCAGGAAGTTGATGGTCTGATTGCCGGCGATGATGCCGACAGGGAAATCCACCGGACCGAGCTGAGTGGGAACGCTGTCCGCGCCGGTGCCCATCTGGCTGCCGGCGGGACCGTTGAACCATTGAAATGGTGCCCAGGCACCCAAACGATCCACCACTTCGCTGCCCTGATTTGGCGGGCCGAGCATCACGGTTCGGC
Organism: Alcanivorax sp.; assembly: GCF_002726155.1. Lineage (GTDB taxonomy): Bacteria > Pseudomonadota > Gammaproteobacteria > Pseudomonadales > Alcanivoracaceae > Alcanivorax. The sequence goes on from NZ_PBSH01000009.1 coordinate 1,121, forward strand.
CAAGGCGGGGAATGGTGTGTTCGCTGAGGTACTGGCGCAGCAGGATGCCGCCCATGGAGTGGGTAACGAAATGGACGCTGCCTTCGTCGGGGCATTGCGCTAACGCAGCGGGAAGGGTCTCCGCCGCGAGGGTTTGAATAGGGTGTTTTGTCGAGGGGTAACCCTGGTTCACCACCGTATAACCGGTTTTATCCAGGGCGGTTTCCATTTTCTTCATGGCATGGGCGGTTCTGGCCAGGCCATGAAGCAGCACAACACACTGCGGTTCTTTCATGTTTTCCTCCGCCTGTGCTGCGGGCCAGGCCAGCAGGCACGCAAGCGAAAACGCCAGCGCCCCTGCCCGGCCACTCACGGGTCTAACCTAGCTGTTCCAGCGCAGTCTTGAGGCGGGCAACCGCTGCATCCACATCACCGAGCTTATCCAGGCCGAACAAGCCCACGCGGAAGGTCTTGAAGTCCGCCGGTTCGTCGCACATGAGCGGCACACCGCCGGCGGTCTGCAGGCCTTGCGCGATAAACGCCGCACCGCTTTTGATGCCATCGTCACCGGTGTAGGACACCACCACACCCGGGGCTTCAAAACCCGGGGCGGCCACGCTGGCAAAGCCGTGCTCGGCCATCAGGGCGCGTACGGCCTTGCCCAGCTGCCACTGTTCGGCTTTAACGGTCTCCAGGCCGCGCTCCACGGTTTCCATCATGGTGTCGCGGAAACCGGTCAACGCATCAGTAGGCATGGTGGCGTGGTAGGCGTGGCCACCGTTTTCATAAGCAATCATGATGTCGCGCCATTTGCGTAGGTCGCAGGCGAAGCTGGTGCTGGTGGTTTCGTGCAGGCGCTTTTCTGCGGCCTCACTGAGCATGACCAGGGCGCTGCAGGGCGAGCTGCTCCAGCCTTTTTGTGGCGCGCTGATCAGCACGTCGACGCCACAAGCCTGCATATCCACCCAAATGGTGCCGGAAGCGATACAGTCGAGCACGAACAAGCCACCTACACTATGCACTGCCTCCGCCACTTGCTTGATGTAGTCATCGGGCAAAATGATGCCGGAGGCCGTTTCCACATGGGGCGCAAACACCATGGCCGGCTTTTCAGCCTTAATAGTTGCGACCACCTCTTCAATGGGCGCCGGAGCGAACGCGGCTTGCGGCTGGTCATTGACCGGGGAAGCCTTGAGGACGGTTTCCTTCGAAGGGATCTTGCCCATCTCGAAGATCTGGCTCCAGCGGAAGCTGAAGAAACCATTGCGAATCACCAGGCAGGACTGATCGGTGGCGAACTGACGGGCCACCGCTTCCATGCCATAGCTGCCGCCACCGGGCACCACCGCCACTGAATGCGCGTTATAGACCTGCTTCAGGGTCGACGAGATATCCCGCATCACTTGCTGGAAACGCTGTGACATATGGTTCAGGGAACGGTCGGTGAAAACCACGGAGTATTCGAGCAGACCGTCACGGTCAAAATCGCGGGGTAAAGCGGGCACGGGTCTCTCCCAATCAGCCAGGTTACGGGTACGGGGTTTTTCGTCTGTCTTGGATACTGGATTGACCGGCGCACCGCAACCGTTTGCCCGCCTTCAACCGCAAAATAGTGGCAAAAGCCGGCTCAACTGTTCAAAAGACGGCCAATGACCTGTACTCCCTTGTCTATTAAGCTTATTCGCTATCATTCTTGAGCGTATACAGGCGCTGCCTCATACTATGCGCCCTTGATGACATGTAAACATGGCGTCTACTCCTATTTTTTCGGCAAGCGAGCCTGCGATCACATGACTGAGTACGTCCTGATTCTGATCAGCGCTGTGCTGGTAAACAATTTCGTGCTGGTGCAGTTCCTCGGGCTGTGTCCGTTTATGGGGGTGTCCAATAAAGTGGAAACCGCCATGGGCATGTCCTTGGCCACCACTTTCGTGCTGACGCTGTCCTCGGTGCTTGCCTACCTGACCTGGGCCTACATTCTGGTGCCCTTTGAGCTGGAATACCTGCGCACCATCAGCTTTATTCTGGTGATTGCGGTGGCCGTGCAGTTCACCGAAATGTTCGTGAAAAAAGCCAGCCCGCTGCTCTACCGGGTGCTCGGGGTCTTTTTGCCGCTGATCACTTCCAACTGTGCAGTGCTGGGCGTCGCCCTGCTGAATGTGCGCCAGGAAGATGCCACCTTTATGTCCTCTCTGACCTACGGTTTCGGGGCCGCGCTGGGCTTTTCCCTGGTGCTGATCCTGTTTGCCGCCATGCGCGAACGCATTGCCGTGGCCGATGTACCCGAAGCCTTTCGCGGCCCCAGCATCGGCCTGATCACCGCCGGTCTCATGTCACTGGCATTCATGGGCTTTTCCGGGTTGATCAAGTTATGAGAAGCCGCTTGCATGCAAACACGCATCACGCCTGCACGCAGATAAATGGAGTGCGCCCATGACCGCTGTGTTAATCGCTGTGGCAGCGTTGTTGGCTTTGGCGGCCGTGTTCGGTGCCGTGCTCGGCTTTGCTTCGGAAAAATTCAAGGTAGAAGGCGACCCGATCGTCGAGCAGATTGATTCGCTGCTGCCGCAAACCCAGTGCGGTCAGTGTGGCCACCCGGGCTGCCGCCCCTACGCGGAAGCCATTGCCGAGGGCGAAGAACACAACCGCTGCCCACCCGGCGGGCAGGACACCGTGGTGGCACTATCCGACCTGCTGGGTCGTGAAGAGCTAACCCTGGATGACGAAGGCGCCGAAGATGCCAACGTGGCCAAGGTCGCCTACATCCGCGAAGACGAGTGCATTGGTTGCACCAAATGCATCCAGGCCTGCCCGGTGGATGCCATCGTCGGCGCCGCCAAGTTGATGCACACCGTCATTGTTGATGAATGCACCGGCTGCGACCTCTGTGTGGAACCCTGTCCGGTGGACTGTATCGATATGCTGGAAGTGAAGCCGACCTTGCAAACCTGGGGCTGGCAGCGCCCGGCCGGGATTGGTGAGCGCCCGGACAGCCGCATTGAGGTGGTGAATTTATGAGACGCTTCACGCCACACGCAGCACGCCAGACGCTTGCACCGTGCAGCCTGCGAACGTTGAACGCCAAGGCCGGGGTTCGAAAATGAGCCAAGCGCAAACAAACAAAACCCGAAAAACGCGCTCTGTTTTTGCGCGTCTGACATCGGGCATTCGGCGTCCGGCGAAGATTCATGACTTCCATGGCGGCATCCACCCGCCGGAAATGAAGCACCTGTCCAACGGCACGCCCATCACCGCCGGCCCGCTACCGCAACAGCTGATATTACCGCTGAACATGCACATCGGCGCACCGGCTAAACCGCTGGTGGCACCCGGTGACAAGGTTCTCAAAGGGCAGATGATTGCCGAGCCCATCGGTGCCGTAAGCGCCGCGATCCATGCGCCAACCTCCGGTACGGTCAGCGCCATCGGTCCGCGCCCCATTCAACACCCCTCAGGCATGGATGCGGTCTGTATCGTCATCGACACCGATGGCGAAGATCAGTGGATTGAGCATCAGGGCACCATCGACTACACCGAAAAAAGCCCGGCTGAGCTGGTCGATCTGATTCGCCACGCCGGCATTGCCGGTATGGGCGGCGCAGGCTTTCCTACCAGCATCAAGGTAAACCTTGGCGACCATCAGCGCGTCGAGCAGCTAATCATCAATGCGGTGGAGTGCGAACCCTACATCACCGCCGACGATCGCCTGATGCGCGAGCGCGCCGAGCAAATCATCACCGGCATCCATATTCTTCAGTATTTGCTCAACCCCCGTCGCACCTTAATCGGGATCGAAGACAACAAGCCCGAGGCCATTTCCGCGATCAAGCGGGCCTGCAAGGGCTGCGATATCGAAGTGCGCGTAGTGCCCACCAAATACCCCTCCGGCGGCGAGAAGCAGCTGATTCAGTTGCTCACCGGCAAGGAAGTCGCCAGTGGTCAATTGCCCGCCCAAGTCGGTGTGGTCTGCCAGAACGTGGGCACCGCCTATGCCATCAAGCGGGCCGTATGTGATGGCGAACCATTGATTTCCCGGGTCACCACCCTCACCGGCGACGGCGTCAGCCAGCCCGGTAACTACGAGGTGCTGCTGGGAACCCCGGTGCGCGACTTACTGGCACACGGCAATCTGGCGGGGCTGGACATCGGCCGGCTGGTCATGGGTGGGCCAATGATGGGCTTCACCCTGCACAACCCGGGCGTGCCCGTGGTGAAAACCACAAACTGCATCATCGCCGCCAGCCCGGAAGAACTGCCGGAACCGCCACCGGAGCAACCCTGCATTCGCTGTGGCTCCTGCGCGGAAGTGTGCCCGGCCAACCTGCTACCCCAGCAACTGTACTGGCACGCCAAAAATGACGATCTGGAAAAAGCGCAGCATCACAATCTCATGGACTGCATCGAATGCGGTGCCTGCGCCTATGTCTGCCCCAGCCATATCCCGTTGGTGCAGTACTATCGCTATGCCAAGGCCGAAGTCCGTCAGCAGGCGGCGGATCAGGTAAAAGCCGACAAGGCCCGCCAGCGCTTCGAAGCGCGCCAGGCACGCATTGAACAGGAGCAGGCGGAAAAAGAAGCCCGCCGGCAGGCGCGCCTGGAAGCCAACCGCAAGAAGAAAGAAGCCGGTCCGACGGCGGCCAGCACCGTGGATGTGGCCGCGCTGAAGCAAGCTTCACTGGACGCTTCCAAAGCCTACAAAGCGGCGGTGAAAGCGGCCAAGGCTGCTGAGGCGGAAGGCGCCGACAACCTGGCTGAGCTGAAAGCCGAAGCGGACCGCCTTAAAGCCGTGGCAGACAAGGCCAAAGCGGCTGTGCGTGATGCCAAAGACGGCGCCCCCGTTGCGGCAGCTCCCGCAGAAGATACGGTGGCCAAGCTCAAGAAACAGGTCGGTGATGCCTCCAGCGCTTATAAGGCGGCAGTGAAAGTGGCCAAGGCCGCCGAAGCGGAAGGCGCTGACAATGTGGCTGAGTTGAAAGCCGAAGCAGACCAACTAAAAGCCGCCGCCGATGCACTCAAGGCGGAACTGCGCGAGGCCAAGACCAATGCCCCCGCCTCTGCCGCTCCGGTCACTCAGGCGGATCCGGTAGCCGAGTTGAAGAAACAGGTCGGTGACGCCTCCTCCGCCTACAAGGCCGCCGTCAAAACCGCCAAGCAAGCAGACGAAGACGGCGCTGATAATGCGGCGGACCTGCGTGCCGAAGCGGATCGCCTGAAAGCAGTGGCGGATCAATTGAAAGCCGATCTGCGTGACGCCAAGGCCAACGCACCGGCATCCCCTGCTCCTGTCGCACCCACAGCCTCTACCGCAGCGGCGGCCGAACAACCGGATCCGGTAGCCGCGTTGAAGAAGCAAGTTGGTGATGCCTCACTGGCCTACAAGGCGGCGGTAAAAGCGGCCAAGCAAGCCGACGAAGACGGCGCCGGCAACGCGGCAGACCTGCACAGCGAAGCCGGCCGGCTGAAAGCCATCGCGGATCAGCTAAAGGTAGAGCTGCGCGATGCCAAGGCCGCAGCACCGCCCACGCCGAAAGCGGCGCCGGCAACAACCGCCACCACGGATAGCCCCGCCGTGCCGGAAGAACAGGCACCGCAATCATTGGCCGAGGTGGATCCAGAGCAGGCAGCCAAGCGCCAGAAACGGCTGAAGGGCCTGAAAACCGCCTATAACATGGCGCACAAACAATACAAGGAAGCCCACGCTGCCTACGAGCGCGCCGAGCGTAATGAAACCGCCAGCGCCGACGAACTTCAGGCTATGCAAGGCAAGATCGACAAGCTCAAGGCCAAGGCGGACAACGCCCGCGATGCGCTGGACGCACTCGTCGAAGAAGCCAAGGCGGATATCCGCGCCCACACCGGCAAGGATTTGAAAACCCTGAAGCTGGAAGCTGCGCGTGCAGAAAGCGCCCTGGCCGACAAGCAGCAGGAACTGGAACAACAACGCAGCAGCGCATCAGAAGACACTCTGGAAGCCCTTAGCTCGGAACTCCAGGCCCTTGAAAGCGAAACCCAGATTGCCCGCAAGGCGCTCAAGCAGGCGGTAGAAGAACAAGGATTGGCAGAATGACACAACGCTGGCACGCCATCACGCAACAGGCTTCACGGGGAAAAGCACTAGGGCGAAAATTCTCCGCCGTCAGAACGGCAAGGGCTGAACCGGCATGAGCCTGATTACGTCCACCTCCCCCCATGCCACGGTGAAAAACAACACCGGTGCCTTCATGCGCCAGGTGATCTACGCCACCCTGCCTGGCCTTGCCGTCCTCACCTGGCAGTTCGGCTGGGGTTCGGTGATCAATGTGCTGTGGGCGGTCATCGTTGCGCTGGTCAGCGAGGCACTGTTCCTGAAAGCCCGAGGGCGCAACATCGCCTTCTACCTGAAAGACTACAGTGCCGTGGTCACCGCCGTTTTGCTCGGGCTCGCCCTGCCGCCCACCGCCCCCTGGTGGCTGACCCTGATCGGCGTGAGCTTTGCCATCATCGTGGCCAAGCAACTCTATGGCGGGCTGGGCATGAACCCCTTCAACCCGGCCATGGTCGGTTATGTGCTGCTGCTGATTTCCTTCCCGGTGGCCATGACCCAGTGGCTGGCGCCCGGTGAGCCACTATCGTTTGTGCAAAGCTGGCAGCTGTTCACCGGGCAGCTTCCGGTGGATGGCCTTAGCGGCGCCACTCCCCTGGACACGTTCCGCACGGTCCAGAGTTCTGCCACTGACACCGCAAACGCGCTGGCTAACCAGGGCATTCTGCATGGCCAGTTTGCCGGGCTGGGCTGGGAATGGGTCAATCTGGCGTTTCTGCTGGGCGGCCTGTATCTGATCAGCCGCAAGATCATCACCTGGCACATTCCTGTCGGCTTTCTCGCCGGCCTGGGCCTGCCTGCCCTGCTGGCCTGGCTGATTGATCCGGTGCGCTTTGCGGATCCCCTCTTCCAGCTGTTTTCCGGCGGCGCCATGCTGGGCGCGTTCTTTATCGCCACCGACCCGGTCAGCGCCGCCACCAGCCGCACGGGCCGCCTGATCTATGCACTGCTGATCGGCGTGCTGATCTGGGTGATTCGCAGCTTTGGCGGCTACCCGGACGCGGTGGCGTTTTCGGTATTGCTGTTGAACTTGTCTGCGCCCTTTATTGATTACTACACCCAGCCGCGAACCTACGGGCACAAGTCATCCAATCGAGGGGTCAGCTGATGATGCGCCATGCCATCACCAAGAACGCGGTCATCCTCGGGCTGTTTGCCATCGGTACCGCCGCCACCCTGGCCATTACCAACGAAGCCACGCTGGATCAGGTCCGTTGCAATAAACAACAAGCACTGATGACATCGCTGAACCAGGTCATGCCTCACGACCAGCACGACAACGATTTGCTCACCGACCGCATCACCGTGAGCGACCCGCTGCTGGGCCGCAACGAGCACCACCTCTATCGGGCCCGCCTCAATGGCGAGGACAACGGCGCCGTACTGGAAGCCACCGCGCCAGACGGTTACGGTGGCGCCATTGCCTTGATTGTTGGCGTGGATACGCAAGGGCAGGTCCAGGGCGTTCGTGTGGTGCCGCCACACAATGAAACCCCGGGTCTGGGCGACAGCATCGAAACCAAGAAATCCGACTGGATTCTGGGTTTCAACGGCCATTCTCTGGATAACCCCGGCCCATCGGGCTGGGCCGTGAAAAAAGATGGCGGCAACTTCGACAGCTTTACCGGCGCCACCATTACCCCTCGGGCGGTGGTCGGTGCAGTGCACCGTGCGTTGCAGTATTTTGCGGCCAACCAAAACAATCTCTTCAGTGCCCCTGCGGACACCACCCCGGTGGAGACCTGTGATGAGTGATGTGAACTACAAAAAAATCAGCATGGATGGCTTGTGGAATAACAACCCGGCCACCGTGCAGATTCTTGGCCTGTGTCCATTGCTTGCGGTCACCGGTTCCGTGGTGAATGCCATGGGCCTGGGCTTGGCAACGCTAGTGGTGCTGATGGGCTCCAACGCCTGTGTCTCGCTGATTCGCAATTACGTCACTGATGCGGTGCGTCTACCCGCCTTTGTGATGATTATCGCCGCCATGGTCACGGTGATCGAAATGCTGATGCAGGCCTACACGTTCGAGCTGTACGAAATCCTCGGCATCTTCATTCCGCTGATCGTGACCAACTGCGCCGTGCTCGGCCGCGCCGATGCCTTTGCCAGCAAGAATGCCATCCTGCCCTCCATGGTGGACGGTTTCATGATGGGCTTGGGCTTCCTGGTAATCCTGCTGATTCTGGGCGGCATGCGTGAACTGGTTGGCCAGGGCACCCTGTTCACCAACATGCAGCTGCTGTTCGGGCCCATGGCGGCCAACTGGGAACTCACTGTCATCGACAACTACGGTGGTTTCCTGCTGGCCGTCCTGCCTCCCGGGGCCTTCCTGGGCCTGGGCCTGATCATCGCCGGCAAGAACGTGATCGACAAACACCTGAAAGAAGTCCAAAAACGTAAAGCCAGCGACGAACCCAAAGTCAGCCGCCGGGTACGCACCACCGGTAAAGTCAGTTAAGCGCACCACTGCACCCGCGTAGGAGCGTCGCCGGCGGCGCGATAAAGTCGTTCCGGGTCGCGAAAGCCTGAAACGTCTGCTCTTTGAGATTCTGCTTTTCGAAACTCGCTTCTCGCAACTCGCCGCTGTTGTTATCGCGCCGCCAGCGACACTCCTACGGCAACCGTTTTCGCGGCTCAAGCGCCGCTCCTACAGCACCAACGCTACTACCAATAACGCCACCGCCACCAGCCCGTGCGGCAGAAACACGTGGCGCCAGCGCAGGATGCGCAGCAGTTCTTTCATGCCACCAGCGCGGCGGCTGCGTTCCCAGCTATCGGCGCTCTGGAAGGGGGCTATTTCGTCAACCTCGCCACGAAAATGCGCCTCGATTTTTTCGATACGCGCATAATGGGCAGACTGAAATGCCTTCCAGTGCCCTTCCACCAACCAGAACAGCAAGCTTCCCACTACCCCAACCCACAGCAGTGCCGGGCGGTCAAAAAACGCCCCTGACCCCGCCAGAATTCCAGCCAGGGTCACACTCCAGGCCTTGATGGTCAGCGACTTCTGATCAAACGAATCAATCAAGCTGGTGAGGTGGAAATATTCTGCCTGCAACTGCGCATCCAGTTGCGCAGCGTCAGTGGCTATTGCCCCCACACTCTGTTCCATACGTCCCCCCGTATGCACCTTTGTGACGGTGAATAATCATGAATCCCGGCGATAAAATACCCAATAAGAGTACTAACCAGTACGCCAGAATTGTTCCCGATCCTGGCACTGCAAACCGCTGCACAGGCGGACAATAGCATAACGCTGCGGTGATTTTTTACCTATCTTTTACCTTCACACTCTTTTGCAATTGTTCTCCGTCTCAAGACGAACTCTCTATGTCAGACTGGCTCTAACTGGCAAATAACGGAAAAGGAGTGAGCCATGAAAAGCGCAGCAATTGCCGCCCTGAGTATTGTGGGTGCCGTGGCCGTCGCAGGCGTGGGCTATGGAGCCTATCAGGCAGTAACCCCACAAAAATCAGGCTATGCCAAAGTGGTAGACGTGGAACCCATTGTGAAAACCTGGCAGGAACCGCGCGAGGTTTGTCAGCAGGTTAATGTTGAGCGCAAGAAACCCGTCAAGGATCAACACCGGGTTACCGGCAGCGTGGTCGGTGCGGTTATCGGTGGTGTGGTTGGTCACCAATTTGGTGGCGGTAGCGGCAAGGATGCCGCAACTGCGGGTGGCGCGATTGCCGGCGGTGTCGCCGGTAACCAGATCCAGAAAGGGATGCAGGAAAAAAATACCTACACCACCACGGAACAGCGTTGTAACACGGTGATGGAAAACAAAAGCCGCACTGAAGGCTACGACGTGACCTACACCTTCAATGACAGTGAAGAAACCATTCGCATGGACAAAAAACCCGGCGACCGCCTGCGCATCGAAGACGGTGACGTGGTAATTCAGTAACCCTCATCCGCGCACAAAAAAGCCCGCAACCGCGGGCTTTTTTGTGCCTTATCGGCACGCCACAAGAGCCAGTCTGCTGGCGATCAGCCAGACAACACAGATACAAACGTCTGTATAATCGTGGCATTGGCAATATCCACGATAAAGCCCCCCACAACCGGCACAATAATAAACGCTAACGGCGACGGGCCATGGTGTTGCGTCACCGCCTGAATATTCGCCACAGCGGTTGGCGTCGCGCCCATGGCAAAGCCGCAATGACCGGCACACAACACCGCCGAATCATAGTTGCGCCCCATCAGGCGGAAAGTCACGAAGGTGATAAACGTGAGCGCCAACAACACTTGCCCGATCAGCATCGCCAGCATAGGCAGTGCCAGATCCACCAACTGCAGCAACTGCAAACTCATCAGGGTAATGGCCAGGAAAATGCCCAGTGCGGTATTACCCACCACATCAATGGTTGCATCGTTAACGCGCCACAAGCGGCGTGCGGTATTGCCCAACAGGATACAGACAAACAACACCCATACGAACGTCGGCAGGCGGAACACGGAAGCGAACTCTTCCGCTGCCACCTTACCGACCACCACGCCCACCGAAAGCAGCATGAGAATGCGGATCACGCTGCCCGCTGAAATGGGGTGTGGCCGTTCAGCCTTGTCGTAGGCCGCGTCATCTTCGGCTGCCCCATGGGCCGGCGCGGCAATGCGGTAGCGACGAATCAGGAACATGGCCAGCGGGCCGCCCAGCAAGGCCCCGAATACCAAACCAAATGTGGCCGACGCCGCTGCCAGCTCAGACACACCGGTGAGCCCAAAATCCTTCTCGAATACACTGGCCCAGGCCGCGCCGGTTCCATGGCCACCGGTCATGGTGACCGAACCGCCAATCAGCCCGTAGTAGGGTTCAAGCCCCATTAACTTGGCCATGCCAACCCCGGCCAGGTCCTGCAAGGCGACCAGCACAATCACCAGCACCGCAAACAGCAGCATGGCCCAGCCTCCCTGCTTGAGAAGGCGGAAATCGGCGGCCAACCCGACGGCCCCGAAGAAAAACAGCATGGAGGGCACTTTCATGCTTTCATCGAATGTCAGGGAAACACCACCTATTTGAAGCCCCGTTACGATGATGGTGGCCAGCAAGCCACCCACCACGGGCTCCGGCATATTCAGCCGGGAAAGGATGGAAATCCGGTGCACCAGCCACTGACCTGTGCCCAGTACCAGCAGGGCAATCATCAGGGTTTCCATGGCGGAAAACTGCATCTAACTCTCCTTCTTTGGCCCCTCTATGAGGGCCTGACAAGCCGCAGCATCGAGGGAGCCTCCCTCACACTCGGCGCTTCATCCGCTATACTGCCTCGCGAACACAGGAAGATGCTATGAATCGCGAAAAACGTACCGAAATTTTTTCCCGCCTGCGTGCCCAGAACCCGCACCCGACCACTGAACTGGAGTACCAGTCGGACTTTGAACTGCTGGTTGCCGTAGTGCTTTCGGCCCAGGCCACGGATGTTGGCGTCAATAAAGCCACCGCACGCCTGTATCCGGTGGCGAATACGCCGCAAGCCATCTTTGCTCTGGGCGTCGACGGGCTTAAAGAGTACATCAAGACCATCGGCCTGTTTAACTCCAAGGCCGAAAACATCATCCAGTTGTGCCGAATTTTGATCGAACAGCACGACAGCCAGGTCCCGCGCACCCGTGAGGAGCTGGAAGCGCTACCCGGCGTGGGGCGAAAAACCGCCAATGTGGTGCTTAACACCGCCTATGGCTACCCCACCATGGCAGTGGATACCCACATCTTTCGGGTATCCAACCGCACCCGTATTGCCCCGGGCAAAAACGTACTGGAGGTCGAAAAACGACTGGTACGACTGGTGCCGGAGGAATTTCTGCGCGATGCTCATCACTGGCTGATTCTGCATGGCCGCTATGTCTGCATGGCCCGCAAGCCCAAATGCGGTGATTGCCTGATCGCGGATCTGTGCGAATACCCCCTCAGCCAGCGCCCCGCCTGAACCGGCGCTGGCGCGAGCTCGGGGAGCAGCCTTAACCTGTACTCGCGAAGGGAATCGTTATGAATACTGTTACCCGATTTGGCCTGTGCTTGCTGACTGCCCTCCCTCTGAGCCTTGCCTCGCTGGCAACCCAGGCCAATGAACTCACCCCCGGCCTCTGGGAGATTACCGCCAAACTGAATTCACCTGCAGTACCCGACGCCATGCGCAATCAGGTCCGCAAGGAATGCCTGACACAAGCCCAGGCGGCCGATCCGGAAATGGCCATGCGCGACACGTGGAAACAGGAAGGCTGTGGGGCCGGCGAAGTGACCCGTAGCGGCAAGACTCTGCACTGGAGCACCAGCTGCAAAATGCCCGGCAGCAACAGCCCCACCAAAATCCGCGGTGAAATGGTGCTGCATAATGCCAAACACTACAGCACCAGTATCACGGTCACCGGCAACAAGCAGTCCATGACCACCCACAGCGAAGCCAAATGGCTCGGTGCCTGCGATAAGTAAGGCTCATCGCGGTATTGAGGGACAGGGAGGCGAAGTTGCCTGATGCCGAATGCCTGACGGCCGACTAAACAAAACCGGCCGGGCAACTTGAGCGGCTTTTGGCGTCAGGCATCATCCCTCAGGCGCAGCACTCAGCTCACCGCTGAAGACTTTCTCGAAGAACGCCAGCACACGTTGCCAGCTGTCCTCTGAGGCGCCTGCGTCGAATTTTGATCGTAGCGGCGGCAAGGGACCCAGCTTCTTAAACGTGAAGGTCTGGTGGTCGTTCATGAAGGAATGGCCTACGTCGTCATAGCTACGGATATCGTGGGGAACACCGAGCGCCTCCATATGGCTAGCCAATCGCTCACCGTGATCACCGTAAAGCATATCCTGCTTGCCCCAGCCACCCACAGCGGGGCAAATGCCACGCAACGTCTCGGCCTTTTTGGGCATACCGCCGTAAAAGGGCGCGACGACTTGCACAGGCGCCTGGCTGGCATACAGCACAGCGAATCGCCCCCCCATGCAAAACCCCATTACCCCCACCTGGGTCACTGGCTCTTCGCTTTGGGCCAGCAACCATTCACGACAAGCTTCCAGCTGGGCAAAGGCTGGGCCTTTGCCTGTTTCATGGGCTTTCAGGGTCTTGACCACACACAACGCCTTGCTGCCAGGCAGATCATAAAGATCCGGGACCAACACCGGATAACCATTATCCGCCAGGCGTTGGGCAATGCGTTCAATATCATCGGTATAACCGAAGATATCGTGGATGGCGATCACCGCCGCCTTGTGCGGGTGAGGGTTGTCAGGGCGCAGCCAGCGGGCACGCATGGTATGGCCGCCGGGAATGGGAATGCCTACAGGTTGGTTGGACATGACAACACCATTGAATAGTGAATAACGAAACAGTGAGACTACTACTAACGCTCAGGGCCTCCCCTGTCCAACCGGGCCACTCGACCCGCGTTTTTCGTTATCTATTCATCACGGAATAACGGAACGTCAGCTTTCCTGCATGGCCACCAACCGGGCTTCCCGCAGGGCGGCAGTGCGATGTCGAGTTGCTTCCTTGTATTCCGGGTCCGCCAACATGGCGGCAAAGGCGTCTTTGGAGGGGTAGCGAACCAGTAACACATCATCCCACTGCTCACCCTCTGGCGCGATCACCCCCGCCAGTGCCTTGCCCTTCCACACCATCTCACCGCCCACACCACGCACCTTGCCAAAAGCCACGTCGGAATATTTCTGATAAGCCTCGCGGCCACTGTAATCCGCCTCGCCATCCTTGTAGACAGCCGTGTCCTTAAAACGCAGCAGGTTGAGCATCACAATGGGCGTATCTGCCGGAAGAGACGCAAAGATTTCCGGCAATTTTTTAGGGTTTGGATCAATGACAGGTTTATCACTCATAACAAGGCTCCTTTTCTTTCCAGCCTGCCGGGTCAGGCCGGCAAGGAAAAGGGCGGATTACGACATAACAACCGACAAAGTAGTCAGTATCATGAGCTGATCACGGTTATCTGTTCTGCAGCGCACAACGCAAGCAGGTCTTCACGATCCGCTGCCAGACAAAGCACCGTCATGCGTACCTGCTGCCCGTATATCACCTCTTCGACCTGCGCAGCGTTTTGCCCTGCCCAAAGCCGAATGCGCTGCTCCAATGCAAACGGCACGTCGAGCTGCACGGATGTCTGCGGAGCATGCTCCACAGGTTCCACCGCCGACAACACAGATTCCGCCGCTGCCGCATAGGCTCGCACCAGGCCACCCGCTCCCAACTTTACGCCACCGAAATATCGGATCACTACCACCAGCACATCGCTCATGCCTTTGTGCTGGATGACATTAAAAATGGGCTTTCCCGCCGTACCGGAAGGCTCACCATCGTCATTCATTGCAGCCTGTGCGGAGGCGGGATTGCCCAGCAAATAGGCATAACAATGATGGGAAGCATCCGGGTAACGCTGACGGGCCTCGTCAACAATCGCCATGGCGTCTTCACGGTGAGTAACCGGTCTCAGCCAGGTAATAAAACGGCTTTTATTGATGACGATTTCGCGATCAATCGGCGATGCAGGAACTGGGTAACCGTCGATGGGCAGCCTCCGGGACAGATAGAACACAGGACGGTATGGTAAGGTAATTCCCCCTGTGACCGAACCGCTCATTACCATGCCCATGCGCCCCCAAACGTCCCTCGACAGCCTGCGCCGACGCCGGCAGCTAGCCATTTTCATGGCCTTGCTGGTCAGCGGCATTGTGTTCGGGCCGCTCACCCACGCGCTCTACAACGATGGCAGCGTTTTCTTTCTTATCCTCAACCTGCTGCTCTGGCTAGGCGTGGGCCGGTTTATCTACCATTTACTCGCCCCCGCAACGAAAACGGGCGGCCCAAAGGCCGCCCGCACTGCAACATCACAGGATCATAACGACAAGTATCAGTGATCCAGATAAAGATAATGCTGCCAGCTCATCATTCTCAACAAGATCTGCCGCATGATCGCCACGTGGTGGAAGTGCTCTGAGTACACCGCCGCCTGAGCACTTACCCCCAACGGCAACGCTTCAACGGCCTCGTTCTTCTCAATCTCGATCATTGTCAGGGTCTCGTTATCCATGCGCTGAAACGCTTCCCCACCAACCAGCTGCTGTCCTGCAGCCAGTTGCGATTCGGCGATGGTCGGCAACACCTCAACCAGTTTCGCGCTAAAGACCTGGCCCGGCAAAGATGTGAAGGTCAGCTCCGCTTCAGAGCCCGGTTGCAGCCGCAACAACGACTGCTGGCGAAACGCCGCCACAAAACGCCGCTCTTGATCACTAACGAAGTTGGCCAGAGGTTTCAGGGGCAAAGGCACCGCCATCATCCCCGGCAATACGGCCAATTGCGTGACAAAACCATCGGTCGGCGCCCTAATGATAGTGTTTTCCAGATTGAATCTGGCCTCTTCAAGCTGCGCTTTAACCGCAGCCACAGAGGGATCATCACCATCCACTTCACCGCTCAGTTCTGTCTCAGCCTTGGCCAGCGCCGCTTTCGTCGCATCAAGATCGGCATTGGTGGCAACGACACGTTCACGTTGGGTATCGATCTGTTGCTTGCTGAATGCGGAGGCCGCGCCCTCGTAGCGCCGCAGAGTACGCACGGCCTGGTCCCGTTTCGCGGTTGCCTGGGCAACTTTGGCCCGCGCCTGTGCCACTGCGGCCACATTACCCTGAGCCAGTTGGCCCATGTCTGCCAATTGCGCCTCAAGTTGAGCCACGCGGGCTTCAAACCGGGTGCTGTCCAGCACCACCAGTGCCTCGCCTTTCTTCACCCGCGTGTTCGCTTTTACCGGTACATCCAGCACGCGAGCGCGCACTTCCGACACCAGTGGTGTAACCACATATACCTGGCGCACTTTATCGGTGAACGGATGGTTATAGTTCATGAACAACACCAACCCACCGACCAACACAATGCCACCCAGAACCGCAGTAGGAACGGTCCACTTGTTCAACGGAACCTTGAATACCTTGAAGATAAAAATACAGATAGCGGCGTAGGTAAGGAGCAATAAGGTTTCCATCAGAGAGTCCCCTCCCCGCTCTGGCCTGTCTTCTGCGCCAGTGCCTGCTCAAGCCGAGCTAACCGCTCGGACTGGGCGTCCAGTTTTTCCTGTAGCGCAGCCAACTGGGCTTCATCGGTGCGTTGATTTTCTTCTATCTGCTGAAACCCCCAACCTCGCTCAGGTCGATAGAGCGTGGCCCAGATCCATAAAAACGGCCACATCACATGCAAGGTGAAAAGACTGACCCAGCCCGCCACGTGGATCGCATCCTGGTGGGGATGGTTACGGCTTTTGGCAATGTCGTAAGGGATATCGTGAATGGCGATGATGCCGTAAAACAGCACCAACGCCACAAAAAACAGCAGGCCCAGGGCCACATAACTCAACATTCCGGCCGTCCTTTTTTCGTTATGAACGCGGCCCCTTCCGGCCACCCGTGCTAATGCTAGCAGATATCCGTGTTACAGATCCTGGCCACAACCGCTGTACAAGGTACTGTTGCGAGTCACTTTCACTTGATAGGGAAAGGCTTCACCACTCATCACGTCTTCACAGTCCTGCTCACTGATTTCCACTTTCAGGGCACCGGTCTCCGTGGTAGCCATGTAAATAGTTTCCGCGCCCTCGGTTTTGGCACCCGGGTTCGGGGTCGTCATGCTGCTATTGCCGTAGTCCCACACGAAGACCAGCCGCTCCTCCGGGTAAACCGCCAAGTGCCAACCCGGTTCGTTACCGGTAGCCCAGAAACTGGCCCCATCCGCTTTAGCTTGTGCTTTATCGGTGACGGGTTGGGCTGATGCACTGTCTGCTACACGCTCCAGCATCACGGTAATATTCCGGTTCGCTTCCTTGTCGCCAAGCTCCACTGTGTGGCGCTGAGTGGTCGTCCAGAGCAAACGCCCATCACCATCACGAATCTCCGCACGCACTGCATACGCCATCGGATGATCGTTATCGGCAAAGGACTTGTCATAGCGCAATGCGAAAGGCACCGGCACATTGCCCGGGTTATCAATCTGCTGTTCAGCGATCATTCTGGCCGGAGCATCCATTCGGGATACATCTGCCAACGTGACCGTCACTGTTGCTTGCGGTGGCATTGCCATCCGCTCGCGATACATGACCTTCCCGGCGAGCACTCGCTGTTGGGCGTTTTCCTGTTTCGCCCGATCATCCGGCAAACCTTGCGCATCCGATTCTGGCTGATCACAACCGGCAAGGGCCAAAGCAGCCCCAAGCAACAATGAAGAAAAGAGAGCATGGGTTCTGGTCATCATGGGCGTGTCCTCAAGTTGGGCTTTATCATCAGACTCAACGGCAGAAGCCCGGTTCCACCGCTTTTCACACCAGTAAAACGAAGCGAGCACAAAAAAGCAGCCCTCAGGCTGCTTCTTTTACGCTTTATTGAAAACACCTACGCAAGCAGGCGCTTTCAGAGGCGTCCTAGACCGTCACCACCAGCTCCACATCAATGTTACCGCGAGTGGCATTGGAGTACGGGCAAACCTGATGTGCATTTTCCACCAGGGCCTGCGCTTCGTTTTTTTCCAGGCCCGGAATATGGACATTGAGTGTCGCTTGAATGCCGAAGCCGCCACCCAGCGGGCCAATGCCGACCTGCCCGGTAATCGCCGTGTCCTCCGGCAATGCGACCTTGGCCTTCCCGGCAACCAGCTTCAAGGCGCCGAGAAAACAGGCGGAATAGCCCGCCGCAAACAACTGCTCCGGGTTTGTGCCTTCACCGCCTGAACCGCCCAACGCCTTCGGGGTGGCAAGCTTCACACTCAACTGGCCATCATCACTGTTGGCCTTGCCATCTCGACCGCCGGTCGCTGTGGCTGTCGCTTCGTACAATACTTTTTCCAAGCTCATCATCATTCTCCTTTCACTTAAAGTGCACTATTAAATAGTGCACTATTTATTTGTCAGTAAAAAAAATACCAAAAATATTACCCAATGAATTTTGCCAACCTAGTTCAGGTCGCTACTCGCCAGGCGGCGACGCAATGAATGCAAGTCATTGCGCAACTGCAGCAATTGGTCAGGCTCACACTGGGTAGAGCAGAGTACGGCTTCAGGAACGGCCTCGGCCGATTTCCGCAGTTTCTTGCCCTGCCCGGTCAGACGTATCTCCACCTGCCTTTCATCCGCCCGGGAGCGAGCACGCTTCACCAACTCGGCGCTCTCCAGACGCTTCAACAGGGGTGTCAGCGTGGCGGAATCCAGATACAGGCGATCGCCGATTTCCGACACGGACTGACCATCTTTCTCCCACAGCACCATCATCACCAAGTATTGGGGGTACGTCAGCCCAAGCGTCTTCAGCAGCTTGCGGTAGACCTTGTTCATCGCCAACTGGGCGGAATACAGGGCAAAACAGACCTGCATATCCAGATCGAGCAGTGAATTTTCTGATTTAGCGTCGTCACTCATAGCGCCATAATAAATAGCGCACTATTTAATTGCAAGCTTCCCAAGAAATCATCATTTACCCAGCGTGAGGCTACTGGGCGCCTGAACGCCAAGGCGCCTAACGCCTTTATCAAGACACGCTCTTCGACTTTCTCTCGCTGAAAAACCGTTGGCAGGGAATTATTGTTCGTCCCTCCAGAGGAAACGCCTACAGCGGCGTTGGAGCAGGTTTTTTCCTGTTTGTGTGGTTTTCTCGTTTGGCGTTCGACGTTGAGCGTCATGCAAAGTGCGAGAGGTTCGCGGCAATCCTGTTAAAAGACTAGAACGTATTTTTCACTCTAATCCGCGATG
Source organism: Alcanivorax sp. (assembly GCF_002726155.1). Taxonomy (GTDB): domain Bacteria; phylum Pseudomonadota; class Gammaproteobacteria; order Pseudomonadales; family Alcanivoracaceae; genus Alcanivorax. The sequence continues at coordinate 19,914 of NZ_PBSH01000009.1, forward strand.
AACTCAAAAAAAGCCCGCCAAAAGGCGGGCAACTGTTACTTGCGTCGAGGAACATCTACTCAGGCAGTCGATGCTGCCTGAGCTTTTTTCTTTAGAACTTGTGTTCCATACCGATACCGAAGATGGTTTCTTCGGTGTCAGCCAGATCAAACTCAAGCTGCGTACCGTAAGCGTAGACTTTGCTGGCTTTGGCCAGTTTGTAGTCTGCACCCAGGCTTACCTGAGTCGCTTCTTCGTCGGATACGTCACCTTCAGTCATGCCGTACTGGGCTTTCAGCTTCACGCGATCAATCTTGAAAGCACCGCTCAGGATGTAGGAGGTTTCTTCGCCGTCCGCTTCAGTTTCTTCAGCAGTCTGGAACAGTGCGCCGATTTCGAAGTTGCCCGGCTTCAGACCAAGAGCTACACGAGTGATGTCGATGGCCGGGCTGGTACCGGTTTCATCGGTGATCAGCTCGTCGGTCATGTCCGCATCGTGAGAGATGGCACCGTAGAACATGTCTTTTTCAGCAACCAGAGACACGGAGATGGTGTCCGCCAGGCCAGTTTCCGGATCGCCGTCGCCGTCGATGTCGTTGTTTTCTGCAGGAATGAATGCAGCGTTCAGGGTTACGAGGTCACCCAGGGCAGGAGTGCTGTACTGAATGATGTTGGAAACCCGGTTTTCGCCAGACAGAACGTTCTTGATATCGCCACCGATATCATTGAACTGGTCAATCTTGCCCTGGGCTTTCTTGGTGGGGGTATCGAATTTACCCGCCTTCAGGGTACCGAAGCCGCCTTTCAAACCACCGTAGATGTTACGTTGGGTGAAGGTCTGGCCGCTTTTGTCGCCGTCGTCTACGCTGATTTCAAATTCAGCCTGGTAAATGGCTTTCAGGCCAGCTACGTCCAGATCGAAATCACCTTTAACACCCAGACGAGAAGCATTGCTGTTCAGCTCCCATGCGTCGTCGCTGGGGTTCACACCATCGTCGAACTCGGCGTTTTCCAGGGAAACGTTCACTTTACCGTAAACAGTCGGGCCATCGGCCAGGGCCAGGCCAGGCATGGCTACGGCAGCCCCCACAGCGATCGCAAGCAAATTCTTCTTCATTCCAACACTCCTTCAATCAGGCAATATTTTGTATGCAAAGTAACAGCGTGACTGAAACCCCAACCAAGCGAGGTAACGTTTACTGCTTGGTGGCGCAGTATGGGGAGAGTGGATGACTGAAAAGTTTCTCTTATGTGAAGTTTTTATTTCACAGGAACAAGGAGGGGTTATTGAAGGTCAATCTGCAGATTTTTTCGCTTGTTTCCAGGCGGTTTCCAACGCGTTTTCATCTAATAATTTCAAAGAGTTGGGCTGCTGTCGCTCCATGGTGCGAAAGCGACGTTCAAACTTGTTGGTTGCTCGGCGAAGCGCTTGTTCCGGGTCGATTTTCAGGTGGCGGGACAGGTTTACAAGGGTAAAAAGCACATCGCCGAACTCATCTTCTATGGCCTCTTTGTGACCATTTGAGAGTGCTTCGTCCAGCTCCGCCAGCTCCCGGTCAACCTGTTCACGCACGGGTTCCGGTGCCTGCCAGTCAAAGCCAATCTTGGCGGCTTTCTTCTGAACCTTGCCGGCCCGTTGCAGTGCGGGCAGGCCCTCCGGTACGCCATCAATGGCGCTGGAGTGTTCGCGCCCCTTGCGGGCGCGTTCCTGTTGCTTGATCTGTTCCCAGTTAGCCTTTACCGCCTGCTCATCACCCGCTTCGGTATCCGCAAAGACATGAGGGTGGCGCCGTACCATCTTGTCACACAGCACCTGAACCACTTCATTGAAATCAAACAGCCCCTGCTCTCGCGCCATTTGCGAATGGAAAACCACTTGCAGCAACAGGTCGCCCAACTCTTCCTTCAATTCCGGATAGTCCCGCTGGGCAATGGCCTCGGCCACTTCGAAGGCTTCTTCAATGGTATAAGGCGCAATGGAATCGAAGTCCTGCTTGATGTCCCAAGGGCAGCCGGTTTCCGGGTCGCGCAGGCGGGACATGATGGAGAGGAGAGATTCGATGGGAGTTGTAGACATGCTTTCCCCTGCTGATAGTGGCATGGCTTGCGAATCATGCAGAACCGGAATGAATAATTAATAACGAAAGGCAAAATTCTTGGCGCGGGCATGCCCTTCGGTTTTCGTTATTAACTATTCATTATTAATTATTAATTGCTATTTCTTGTAGCGCCGCACTTCCAACACACCTTTCAGTTGATCCATCTTGGCAAGCACCTTGCCCAGGTTCCCCAGGGTGGCGATCTCCAGGGTGAGCAGCATGGTGGCGGTGTTATCATCCTGATGGGACTGGGTATGCACGGCGGTCACGTTGACCTTTTCATTGGCCAGCACGGCAATCACATCCTTGAGCAGGCCCTGACGATCCCAGGCGCGCAGGAACACATCCACCGGATAGGTAATCCGGTCGGCTTCGCCCCAGGTCACTTCGATTACCCGGTTAGGGTCATCGCCCTGCATGGCCAGCAACTTCTCACAGTCGGCTCGGTGAACGGTAACGCCCCGCCCCTGGGTAATAAAACCCATGACCTGATCGCCCGGCACCGGCTGGCAGCAGCCGGCCATATGAGTGAGCAGATTCCCCACCCCATGAATGGTGATATCGCCGCTGGTGGAGGCTTTCGGCTTGGCCGGAACGAACTCCATTTCCTGCTGGTTATGGTCCGGCTGCAGGGCCTGCACCTGATTGACCACATGCCCCGGGCGCAGGTCGCCCGCACCCAACGACGCCAATACATCGTCACCGGTTTTCAGATTGAGGTGCGGCGCCAGGGTATCCAGATCCACTTTTTCCAGCGCCAGCCGCGACATCTCCTTTTCCAGGATGGTCCGGCCCTGAACGATATGCACATCACGATCCTGACGTTTGAACCATTGCTGGATTCTCGCCCGGGCGGATGACGTGGCCACATAGCCCAATGACGGGGTCAGCCAGTCACGGCTGGGGCCGCCTTCCTTGGTGGTGAGGATAGTGACCTGCTCACCGGTATTGAGGCTGTAGTTCAACGGCACGATTTGACCGTTCACCTTGGCGCCCCGGCAGCGATGCCCTACTTCGGTATGGATGTGATAGGCGAAATCCACCGGCGTGGCCCCCGCTTCCAGATCTACCACATGGCCTTCCGGGGTGAAAACATACACCCGGTCGCTGACCAGGCCGTGGCGCAGCTCGTCGACCATGGCATCCGGACTGTCGTCACCAAGCTCTTCGTGCCATTCGAGCACCTGACGCAGCCAGGTAATCCGTTGCTCGTAATCGGTAACACCACTTTTGCCTTTCTTGGCGCCTTCCTTGTAGCGCCAATGGGCACAGACACCCAGCTCCGCTTCTTCATGCATATCGAAGGTACGAATTTGTACCTCCAGCATCTTGCGTTCCGGACCTACCACCGCCGTATGCAGGCTCTGGTAACCATTGCCCTTGGGGCTGGCGATGTAATCGTCGAATTCCTTGGGCACGTGTTGCCACAGAGAATGCACAACACCCAGCGCGGCATAGCAGTCGCGCACTTGCGGCACCAGAATACGCACCGCACGCACGTCATAGACTTCACCGAAGTCCAGGTGCTTTTTCTGCATTTTCCGCCAGATGCTGTAAATGTGCTTGGCGCGCCCATTGACCTCGGCGCCACTGATACCGTTCTTTTCCAGATAGCCGCGTAAGTGCTCCAGCACATTATCAATGTACTCTTCACGTACCAGACGCTTCTCATCCAGCAGCTTGGCAATTTTCTTGTAGGCGCCCGGTTGCAGGTAACGGAAGGACAGATCCTCCAGCTCCCACTTCAACTGGCCAACACCCAGCCGGTGAGCCAGCGGCGCGTAGATATCGAAGATTTCCTGGGCCACCTTGCGCTGGCGCTCCGGCTCCGACTCCTTGACCGCACGAATGATCACCGTTCGTTCCGCAAGCTTGACCAGGGCGACGCGCACGTCGTCGACCATGGCCACCAGCATCTTGCGCATGTTATCCAGCTGACCATCCTGCTGGCCCAGTACGGCCTTGCGGGTGGGGTTGAGCGAGGTACTGATCGCCGCCATGCGCAGCACGCCTTCGATCAGGTTGGCCACATCCGGGCCGAATTCCTTTTCCACTTCCAGCAAGGTGATTTGCCCTTCCCGGACTGCCCGGTAAAGGATAGCCGCAGGAAGAATATCGCTGTCGGCTCCCAGGTCCACCAGCACTTCGCCCATTTCCAGGCCGATATCCAGGCACCCTTTGCCGTAAGGCCATACCCGACCCGCAGCTTCACCGGCAAGCTGACATTGCTCAGCGCGTTCGCAGGCCTGTTCCAGCAATGCCCGCTCGCGGACAGGTGCACGGTTTTCCAACTGCGTTATCCAGTCACGCCAGTGAACTATGGAACCTTCTGAGGGCTGTCGCCTTACCGTTACCATGGCAGAACCTGCTACTTCTTCTTCGCTTTTTCGAATACAGCGATGGACTCAACGTGGGTGGTGTGAGGGAACATGTCCATGACACCGGCCGCTTTAAGACGGTAGCCCAGCGCCATCAGTTCCCCGGCATCACGGGCCAATGTGGCCGGGTTGCATGACACATAAACAATCTTCGATGCACCAAGCCGGGGCATCAGTTTCACCATCTCCAATGCCCCGGTACGCGGCGGGTCAATCAAGATACGATCATACGCCTGTCTGGCCCAGGCCTGCCCGCTAATGTCCTGACTCAAATCCCAGGCATGAAACTCCAGGTTTTCCAGGCCGTTGCGCCGGGCGTTCTCGTAACCACGCTCCACCATGGCCTGACTGACTTCCACACCGACCACCTTGCCGGCCCGCTTGGCGGCAGGAATGGTGAAATTCCCCAGACCGCAGAACAGATCCAGCACCGTGTGTTCTGGGGAGATATCCAGCAAGTCCAGTGCCAAAGGCACCATCTTGCGGTTTATGTCTGCATTCACCTGGGTGAAATCGGTGGGATGGAAAGCCAGCTCTACCCCGGCAGACGGGTGTTTATAGTACAGGCGCTGTTCGCCGCCTTCCGGCCAGATGCGATGCACGGTACTTTCGTTACCCGGTTGCAGATAGCAGTGCCAGCCCAGATTCTGGCAAAACCCCACCAGAGCCTGTTGATCTGCCTCAGGCAATGGGTCCAGGTGGCGAATAATCAGGGCCACATCGTCATCACCGGCCGCCAGTTCAATCTGCGGGATCCGGCTGCGACTTTCCAGGCCGTGCATCAGCGTGCGCAGCTCAGAGAGGCGATGCCCCACGTCCGGAATCAACACCTCACAGGTACGCAGCTGAGCAATGAAACTGTTGCGTTTTTCCCGGAAGCCCACCAGCGTTTCGCCTTTGGCTTCCACGTACTTCACGCCCAGGCGGGCCTTGCTGCGGTATCCCGTCACTGGCCCGGTCAACGGTGCCAGCCATTCTTCCGGTTCCAGACCACCAAAATGTTGCAGCTGCTCACGCAATACCGCTTCCTTGCGCGCTACCTGCACCTCCGGGCTCATATGCTGCAGGCTGCAGCCTCCGCACAGGGTGCTGTGCTCGCAAGGCGGGGTGACCCGGTCTGGGGATGCGGTGACGATTTCCACGGCTTTGCCTTCATCGAACTTGCGGCGCATGTAGGTGAATTTGAACATCACCTCTTCACCGGGAAGCGCATTATCAATAAAGGTGGTCTTGCCATCGCGGCGGGCGATGCCCCGGCCATCATGGCTCAGGGTTTCAATGCTGGCGGGCTCCGGGGTTTCCGGTAACTGCTTGCGACGTCGTGCCATGGAGAATCTCAATGCTCAGGGGATCAATCTGGGGATAGGCAGCCATGCGCTGGCTGCCAATGTGGTGCGGATTGTAGCGTTTCAGGCCGCTGACGTCAGATTTGTGACGCCTTTGCGGCATCCACTCAGCTCGCCGATGCTTTCTGCCAGGTGTCCAGGAACGCCAGGAAGTGCGGATGGCCTTCCTGTTTCAGGTAATCCTGTAGCAGCGTCAGCTCCTGATCATAGCCAGTCGCATCCAGCTCACCGCGCATCAGCTGAAAACGCAGGTAGACCAGCCAGGTATTAAGCACATCGGTTTCGCAGTAGTCCCGAATCCCCTTGAGATCGCCGTCCTGGAAAGCATCAAAGACCTTGCCGCCGCTCATGCCCATCTTGCCGGGAAAGCCCAGCAGCGTGGCGATCTGGTCCAGCGGCGCATTGGCGCGACCGTTATACATGGCCAGCACGTCCATCAGGTCCAGGTGACGCTGATGGTAACGGCTCAGGTAGTTGTTCCATTTGAAGCTGGTGTCTTCGTTGCCGGTTTCCCAATAACGGTGAGCGGCAACGCCATGCTTGAGCGCGCGATAGTGCAGTACTGGCAGGTCGAAACCGCCGCCGTTCCAGCTCACCAGGTTGGGTGTAAAACGGTCTATGCCATCGTAGAAGCGCTCGATCAGCTCCTTCTCCGTGCTGTTCTCATCGCCCAGGGACCACACCTTCACACCTTGCGCAGAGCGCAATACCACGGAAATGGCCACGATACGGTGCAGGTGCAGGCGCAGGAATTCGGTGCCATTTTCCTGTCGACGCAGGTTGAGCAAGGCACTGGCAGTGTCCTTGTCGCTCAGGCCGTCCAGATCATAGATACGGCGCCCGCCGTCCAGGTCTGGAATGGTTTCGATGTCGAATACCAGTACGTTCATCCCTGAGACTCTCCTTGTTGAGCTTGCTGAAACACACCGGTAGACAGATAGCGGTCGCCCCGGTCGCAGATAATCGCCACGATCACGGCATTTTCCAGCTCTTCGCTCAACCGTAGCGCCCCAGCCACCGCCCCGCCGGACGACACGCCGCAGCTGATGCCTTCCTCACGGGCCAACCTGCGCATGGTGCGCTCGGCCAGGTCCTGATCCATGTCCATGACACGGTCGACTCGGGAATCATCGTAGATGGAGGGCAGGTATGCCTTCGGCCAGCGGCGAATGCCGGGAATGGAGGCGCCGTCGGTGGGTTGCAGGCCAACAATCTGCACTGCCGGATTCTGCTCCTTCAGATACATGCTGCACCCCATTATGGTACCGGTGGTGCCCATGGAGCTGACGAAATGGGTAATGCCGCCATCCGTATCGCGCCAGATTTCCGGGCCAGTACTTTCATAATGGGCCAGCGGATTATCCGGGTTGGCGAACTGATCCAGCACTGTGCCCTCCCCACGAGCTTGCATGGCCTGGGCCAGGTCGCGGGCACCTTCCATGCCCTCTTCCTTGCTCACAGAAATCAGCTCGGCGCCATAAGCGGCCATGGCATCACGGCGCTCCTGACTCTGGTTCGCGGGCATGATCAGCTTCATGCGGTAACCGCGCATGGCAGCGGCCATGGCCAGCGCGATACCCGTGTTGCCACTAGTGGCTTCAATCAGGGTATCACCGGGCTGTATCTGCCCGCGCTGTTCGGCCTTGAGGATCATGTTCAATGCCGGGCGATCTTTTACCGAGCCGGCCGGGTTATTGCCCTCCAGCTTGACCAGAATGATATTGCTGGTCGCGCCAGGCATACGCTGCAGACGCACAAGAGGGGTATTGCCCACGGTCTGTTCAATGGTTTTATGATTCATGGCGCGTATTGTACCTAAAAAGCCGCTTCATGCTGCACGCTTCACGCAACAACACGGTTGCGTGCGACGTGCTGCATGTTGCTATCCTTCAGGCATAATGGGCAAAAATAACAGCAATCGGGGATTCATGGTCAACCAAAGCCTTCGCTCACGCCTGATGTTCATGGCCGCCCTGCCCGCCCTGCTGGCGGCGCTGGTGATTGGTGGCTATTCCATGGTCAACCGGATCGTGGATGTCCGTGATACCAATGCCCAGCGTCAGCAACTGGTCACCGATAGCTATGCCGCGCAATTGGAAACCCTGCCTCACAACAGCCAACGCAAACAGCAAACGTTGTTACGCCAATTGCTGGAGGAGCAGGACGTCCGGGCCGCCTCCCTGGTATTCAACGATGGCCGCCCCTCCCTGCATGCGGGGCCACGGCTACGCCCCGCCCCTGACGGCGCGACACCCGATGCACAGGGGCGGGTCACCACCGATACCAGCTGGCAGCTGGATCGGGATCTCAGCGGGGTGCTGCCCGCCCAGCTCACCGTGGAGTTTTCCCAGCAGGGGCAATATCTGTCCACGCTGGAAAATCTGCTCACCCTGTTTCTGGTGATGCTGGCACTGATCATGATCGCCATGGTTCCCGCCCTGCGCTTTTCCCGCCAGCTGACTCAGCCCATCAGCGACATGGTCAGTGCGGTGCAACGTATCCGCGATGGCGATCTCAGCATGGCCATTCACACCCAGGCCAAAGGTGAGTTATCAGAACTGGAAACCGCCCTGCGGCAGATGGTCGCGGCACTGGCCGACGCCCAAACCGAGCTACAGCAAAACGTGGATCAGGCCACTCAGGATCTACGTGAGACTCTGGAAACCATCGAAATCCAGAACATCGAACTGGACATGGCGCGCAAGGAAGCCCTGAAAGCCAGCCATATCAAATCCGAGTTCCTGGCCAACATGAGCCACGAGATCCGCACCCCGCTCAACGGCATTCTCGGCTTCACCAAATTGTTGGACCGCTCGCCCATGACCCCGCGGCAGGAAGATTACCTCTCCACCATTCACAAGAGCGCCGAATCCCTGCTGGCGATCATCAATGACGTACTCGATTTCTCCAAAATCGAGGCTGGCAAACTGTCCCTCGACCACACCCCTCTGAACCTTCATGACCTGATCGAAGACGTGCAGACCTTGCTCGCCCCCATGGCGCAGGAGCGGGGCCTGGAGCAGGCCGCCATTATCTACTCAGACGTCCCGGTCGCCTTGCTGGGCGATCCGCTGCGCATTCGCCAGGTCCTGACCAATCTGGTCAGCAATGCCATCAAGTTTACCGACCAGGGCTCCGTGGTAGTGCGTGCCATGCTGGAGGAAGACCGGGGTGCAGAAGCAATCATCAAGATTACCGTCACCGATACCGGCCCCGGCTTGAATCCGGAAGCCCAGAAAGACCTGTTCAGCGCTTTTACCCAGGCCGATCAGAGCGCCCGCCGGCAGGAAGGTGGAACCGGGCTGGGGCTGGCTATCAGCAAGCGCCTGGTAGAAGGCATGGGCGGCGAAATTGGTATCGACAGCAGTGAGGGCCGTGGCTCCACCTTCTGGTTCACTCTGCGCACCGAGCGGGATCCAAAACAGCCCCCCCAGCAGCCACCCCATGCGCTGGTAGGCTGCACCGCCACCTTGATCGAAAGTGATGAATACGGCCGGCTGGGCCTGTACCACATGCTCAGCCACTTGCAGCTTCGCATCCATGAACAGCACAACCTCAACGATCTCATGGCGACGCTGGATCAAGGTGCGCTGTCCCACAGTGATTTTCTGGTAGTCGGCCTGCCCAGCCAGGCACCGGGCATCGACCTGCAACAACTTCTGGATGACCTGGCTGCCCTTGGCACCCCGATTCTTGTGCTGTGCAATAACCCGGAAAGTGTTTCCCACTGGCTGGAGGACTACCCGCACTGCCAGGTTCAGGGAAAACCCGCCACCCGCCAGCGCCTGCATAGCGCTCTGCTCGCATTAAGCGGTAAGGATACCGCCGCACCCCGCCAACAACTGGCCGCACGACCGTTTACCCAACCGGTTTCCGTACTGCTTGTGGATGATCACCCGGGTAACCTGAAACTGGCCCGGGTCTTCCTGGAGGAACTCGGGGTCACGGTCACCGCCTGTGATGGTGGTCAAAGCGCCCTTGATGCCTTCCGCGAACAATCATTCGATCTGGTCTTCATGGACATCCAGATGCCCGGCATGGATGGTAAGGAAACCACCCAGCGGATGCGCGACAGCGAACCGGATGGCACCCATACACCGATTGTCGCGCTGACTGCCCACGCCCTGGAAAGCGAACGCCGGGAACTGCTGGATCGCGGGTTGGACGACTACCTGAGCAAACCCATCACCGAAGGGCAACTACGTCATACGCTGGACAAGTGGGTGCTGCAAAGCACCGCGGATGATCTGCCGCAAGCCCCTGACAGTAACGCCAACAGCGATCAGGTCTTCGATCCCGAATTGGCCCGCCGTCGTGCCGGGGGGCGGGATCATCTTGCCGACGAAATGCTGAAAATGCTGTTAGAAAGTCTGGAAACGGATCGGCCCGCTATCTCAGCCGCATTCGACCGGAACGATAACGATGACTTGCTGGAACGTGTACACAAGCTCCACGGCGCCACCCGCTACTGCGGCACGCCCCGCCTGGAACAGAGTGCTCGACAGCTGGAAGAAGCCCTGAAGACCGGCAGCGACCGCGCCGGCCTGGGGCCACGCGTCTCTGCCCTGTGTGATGAAATCTGCGCGCTGGAGCAGCTCTGGCAAGATCGGAGTGACACCATGACGCTGGGCCAGACTGACCGCCCCACGCAGTAAAAGTCGCCTAGATTTGGTCGAGCAAGGCCCGCATGCTGCGAACAGCTTCATCCAGACCGGTGATCGCAGCCCGGGCAATAATGCTGTGGCCAATATTCAGCTCGTTGATGCCCGGGATTTCCGCAATCGGCAAAGTATTGTGGTAATGCAGCCCATGGCCAGCATTGACCACCAACCCCTGCTCCAGTGCCAACGCCACGCCAGCACGAATGCGCGCCAACTCCTTCTGCTGTTCGTCCACCGTGTCTGCGTCGGCGTATCCACCGGTATGAATTTCGATTGCCGGAGCGCCACATTCACGGGCAGCCACAATCTGCGCTTTATCCGCATCAATAAACAGCGACACTTCGATGCCCGCTTGCCCTAGCCGCTGACAGCACTGAGCAATCCAAGCCTTGTTGCCCGCCACATCCAGGCCACCTTCGGTGGTCAGCTCCTCACGTTTTTCCGGTACCAGGCAGCAATGCGGTGGTTTAATTCGACAGGCAATGCCTACCATCTCTTCAGTGGCTGCCATTTCCAGATTCATGCGGGTTTGCAGCGTCTGCGCCAGCAGTTCCACATCCCGGTCATTGATATGCCGACGGTCTTCGCGCAGGTGCACGGTAATGCCATCCGCACCGGCCTGCTCCGCGACCAGCGCGGCCTGTACCGGCTCGGGGTAGCGGGTGCCACGGGCCTGGCGAAGAGTGGCGATATGATCAATGTTGACGCCCAGAAGGACGCGGGAAGAATTCGACATGTTCAAAACCCGGTTGAAAGTTCAAAGTTCAAAGTTGAAAACCCCGACCAACAGGAACCAACAGCGCCGTGTTTCGCTGCCGCAGGCAATTCCCCGGTATGGCAATGCCGTATCTGTCAGCCTGCCTCGCGCTTTCAACTTTGAACTTTAAACTTGTAACTCATTTCTCCCGAAACAGCTCCCGGCTTTTCAATGGCCGGTTGCCCAGATGCGGCGCCAATAAATGTCGACATAGACTCAATGCTGCCCTGCGCGAAGCGGGATGCCAATCACCCTGGGCAATGGCCAGCAAGTCTGCGCCAGCATAACCGGCCCCGGTTTCTGTCTTCGCCAAACCTTGCTCAGGATTTAACTGGTATAACGCCTCGGGATCCAGCCCGTGCCCATTAACATCCTGATCCAGAGCAATGCCGTAACCGATTTGCTCCAGCACCGCCAATTCGAATTGCCGCAGCGTGATGTCGAACGGTGTCGACGTCTGCAAGTCGGACAGAGCCTGTTCGTATAAAGGCCAAACCGACGGATTCGGATCGTCCCGGTGCAGCAGTCGCGTCAGTAGTTCGTTCAGGTAAAACCCGCAGTACAACGCCTTGCCGGTCAGCATAAGGCGATTGCCGCGCGGCTCGCACGCGCGCAGGGAATACATCTCGCCGGAGGGCTTTAACTCTACCCACAGGGGCGTAAACGGTGCCAGCAACGGGTCTTTGCGGCCACCGCGCACCACCGCACCAATGCGGCCTAGCGCGGGAAGAAACAGGTCTACCGTCAGGCTGGTATTACGAAAAGGCCGCCGGTGAATCAGCCAGGCGGCTTGCAGTGACGTCTCAGCGCGGCTCATCGTAGCCGAGCGAGCGCAGCGCACGGGCGTCATCGGACCACCCCGCCTTGATCTTCACCCACAGGTTGAGCATCACCTTGCGCTCGATCAGGCGTTCAATATCTTCACGGGCCTGAATGCCGATCTGCTTGATGCGCTCGCCCTTGTCACCAATAAGGATTTTTTTCTGGCCGCGGCGCTCCACCAGAATGGCGGCGGAAATTTCGGTGACGCGGGGGCCATCTTCCCACATCTCCACTTCCACACTCACCTGATGGGGTACTTCCTGCCCGAGCTGACGAACCACTTTTTCGCGAATGATTTCCGCTACCATAAAACGCAAGCTGCGGTCAGTAAGCTGATCTTCCTCGTACCAGAACTCACCTTCCGGCAAACGCTGAACCAGTGCTTTTTCAAGCTCCACCAGGTTTTGTTCGCGCAATGCAGAGACTGGAATCACCGCATCGAAGGGGTAACGTTCACTCAAAGTCTGGATATGCGGCAACAAGGCTGCCTTGTCATCCACGTTATCGACCTTGTTAATGATCAACAGTACCGGCACCTGATCCTTTTCCGGCAACAGGGACAGCACGTGCTCGTCCGCCGGCGTCCACTTCATGGCATCCACCATCATGCAGATCACGTCCACACCGAACAGGGTGGACACTGCGGCTTCATTCATGGCGCGGTTCAGCGCCTTTTCCTGACCGGTATGAATACCCGGCGTATCGGCAAAAATAATCTGATAGTTGTCCCGGCTGAGAATTCCGTGGATGCGGTGACGGGTGGTCTGCGGCTTGCGTGAAGTAATGCTGACTTTCTGGCCGATCAAGTGGTTCATCAACGTGGATTTGCCCACGTTGGGACGCCCGACGATGGACACCATGCCGCAACGGGTCGCGTGGGAGTCATCGGGTTGGGACGTTGGGATATCAGTCATACTGTTGCTCCAGCCATTCAAGCGCCAGGCTTGCGGCCTCCTGCTCGGCCTTGCGGCGGCTCGCGCCCTGGGCGATAAATATCTGCTGCACCTGATCCAGTGAGCACTGCACATCGAAGGTCTGTTTCGGGGCCAGCCCTTCCACTTGGGTCACTTCATAGGTCGGCAATTCAAATTTGCGCGCCTGCAGCCATTCCTGCAAACGGGTTTTGGCATCTTTCTGGGCACTTTGCGGGGAAATGGCGTCAAGGCGTGGCGCAAACCAGCAAAGCACAACCTCACGGCAACGGGACTCACCACCATCCAGCAACATGGCACCAATAATCGACTCCAGCGCATCCGCAAGAATGGAATCACGGCGGAAGCCGCCGCTTTTCAACTCACCGCCACCCAGCACCAGGTATTCCCCCAGGCCCAGCTCCCGGGCTACCAGAGCCAGCGTTTGGCCACGCACCAAAGACGCCCGCATTCGGGTCAACTGACCTTCGGCTGCTTCCGGGAACTGTTCAAACAGGGCAACGGAAATAATTTGCCCGAGCTGGGCATCACCGAGAAACTCCAGGCGTTCGTAATTACGGTGGCGGCTGACACTACGGTGTGTCAGCGCCAACTCGAGAAGGGAAATATCCTGGAACTGATAGCCCAGGCGGGCCATCAGCCGGTTAAGGTCACCGTTCACTGGCGAACGTCTTTCTTGAACTCGTCTTTGAAGGTCATCACGATGCTCACGTTGTAGAACATCGGTTCGCGCACTTCATAGTCTGTGGACACGGTCAGCACGCCGGCTTCCTTGGCGATAGCCAGGTCATCGACACGAATTACATCGACCTGGTTAATGGTGAAACGCTTGTCTATCCCTGCGCGAATTTCACTTGGGGACATGAGTGCTGTTTTGCTGTCCTGCAGCACGGAGCGGATGGTTGTCGAAATCGTGTTGTGCTCCATATAGGCCGGAACCATACGGAATGCTGCCGTCCCCAGAATAGCCACAACGATCAGCACGACTGCCCAGCTGATCAGTGACATCCCACGTTGCCGTGAGGGCGTTGTTGTCATCATTTTAGTTTGCCTCCACCTTATCAATGGCGCCATTACGAGAAAAACTGGGCAGAGAGAAAACCGGTTTCCAGTGCATCCAGATCATGAACGCTTCCCCCACGACCAGCCCCTCAGGGACTATACCCCAGAATCGGCTATCGTTACTGTTATCACGGTTGTCGCCCATCACAAAGTAGGCATCTTCCGGCACCGTCCATTCCCCCTGGGTGCGTGCCTGCGGCACCTGACGCCCGGTATAGGGGTTGGTTTTGCCTTCCTGCCAAATCAGGTGAGTCGCGTCACCCAACTGCTCAACATATTGCTTGCGCCACACACCCGGGCCAGCCCATTCATTCACCAGATCCCGGTCAACGATTTCCCCGTTAACCGTCAGAACGTTATCCTTCACCTGAACCGTGTCACCGGGCAACCCCACCACACGCTTGATGAAGTTCTGCTTCCGGTTTTCCGGGTACTTGAACACCATCACATCACCGCGTTCAGGCTCACCGGTTGCAATGATTTTGGTATTGGTTACGGGTAAACGCAGGCCATAGGCAAACTTGTTTACCAGAATAAAGTCATTCACCTTCAGCGTTGGCAGCATGGAGCCGGAGGGAATGGTAAACGGTTCAACAATAAATGAACGAATCACCAGCACCACGAAGAACACTGAAATCAGCGAGTTGGAGGTTTCCACTACACTGGCCACCGGGCCGCCCTTGCTCTTCAATTTCAGAGCCTTGTCGATCAGCCAGACGACAACGGTAATCGCCAGCGCCAGGGTCAACCAGAAACCGATATCAATATCCAACAGAAATCTCCATTAAAAGACGCAACAAGCTGCACGCCCCACGCATCACATCAAAAGCAAAAACACCTAATGTGAAAAGTTAAGTGCCAGAACTCCAGATCCAATAAAAGCCCGAAAGGCAGAACCGCAGATTCTCGCGTGTTGCGTGATGCGTGCGGCCTGCTGCGGCTCTTTAATCATCCACCTTCAGCACGGCCAGGAAGGCCTCCTGGGGGATTTCCACATTCCCCACCTGCTTCATGCGCTTCTTGCCTTCTTTCTGCTTCTGCAGCAGTTTTTTCTTACGCGATACGTCACCGCCATAACATTTCGCGGTCACGTTCTTGCGCAGGGCCTTTACGGTCTGGCGGGCAATAATCTTGCTGCCAATGGCCGCCTGAATGGCCACATCAAACATCTGGCGCGGCACCAGCTCTTTCATTTTTTCACACAGGGCACGGCCCCGGTAGGCAGACTGATCCAGGTGGCAGATCATCGCCAGCGCATCCACCTTATCGCCATTGATCAGCACATCGACGCGCACCAGCTTGGTGGCTTCGAATCGCTCGAAGGCATAATCCATGGAAGCAAAGCCCCGGCTCACTGACTTGATACGATCGAAGAAATCCAGCACCACTTCCGCCATGGGAATATCGTAGGTCAGGGCAACCTGTTTACCCAGATACTGCATATTGATCTGCGAACCACGCCGCTCCACGCAAAGAGTGATCACATTACCCACATATTCCTGCGGCACCAGGATATTGACCCGCGCAATCGGCTCACGGAACTCTTCGATCTTACCGCCTTCCGGCAGTTTGGACGGGTTATCCACGTGCAGGATGTCGCCGGACACCAGCGCCAGCTCATACACCACCGTGGGCGCCGTAGTGATCAGATCCAGGTCGTATTCACGCTCCAGCCGTTCCTGGATGATTTCCATGTGCAACATACCCAGGAAACCCACCCTGAAACCAAAACCCAACGCGTCTGACGTCTCCGGCTCATAGAACAGGGAGGCATCATTCAGCGTCAGCTTGGCCAGCGCATCACGGAAATCTTCATAATCATCGGCACTCACCGGGAACATGCCCGCGTACACCTGAGGCTTGACGTTCTTGAAGCCCGGCAAAGCTGGCACATTGGGGGTTTTCGCCAGGGTCAGGGTGTCACCCACCGGCGCCCCATGAATATCCTTGATGCTGCCGCTCACCCAGCCCACTTCGCCGGCTTCCAGCAATTTGGTCTCGGTGCGTTTGGGAGTAAAGATGCCAAGGCTGTCGACCACGTGGGTCTGCCCGGTGGATTTCACCAGAATCTTGTCACCTTTTTTCAGGCAGCCTTCTTTCACCCGCACCAGCGAGATCACACCCATGTAGTTGTCGAACCAGGAATCGATGATCAGGGCCTGCAGATCTGATTCGCGCTCACCTTCCGGGGAGGGGATACGCTCGACCAACTGTTCCAGCAGATCATCCACACCTACGCCGGTCTTCGCCGACACCCGGCAGGCATCATGAGCATCCAGACCAATAATTTCCTCGATCTCGTTGATCACCATTTCCGGCTCGGCCTGGGGCAGGTCGATCTTGTTCAGGACCGGCAGCACTTCCAGGTCCTGTTCGATGGCGGTGTAGCAATTAGCCACGGACTGGGCTTCCACACCCTGGGCAGCGTCCACCACCAGCAGCGCCCCTTCACAGGCCGACAGGGAGCGGGAGACCTCGTAGGAGAAATCCACGTGCCCCGGCGTATCAATAAAATTCAACTGGTAGGTTTCGCCATCACGGGCCTTGTAGTACAAGGTCACACTTTGGGCCTTGATGGTAATGCCCCTTTCCCGCTCAAGCTCCATGGAATCCAGCACCTGAGACTTCAGCTCACGGTCACTAAGGCCGCCGCAAACCTGGATAAAGCGGTCTGCCAACGTGGATTTGCCATGGTCGATATGGGCAATGATGGAAAAGTTGCGAATATTCTTGATGTCAGTCATAAGGCCTGTTGAACAAAAAGTCGTTGCCGCACCGATGCTTCCCACCCCCTGGTCACACCAAGGATCAGAAAGAACCGTCCTGCTGCCCAACCCTGCGCCGGACAACACACCGTGATACTCAAAACGACAAACAATGGGCCGCGATTCTAGCGGATATCGGGGGGGAGTTGCACGGCGCACCGTCCGGTGCGCCGAAAAACCCTGTGTCAGGCCCTGAAAAAGGGGTTATGGCAGCTTCAGTGCCAGAAAACGGGGGGTGCCATCACGGTTGACCAGTGCCGCCACCGTGCCCTCTTCCGGCAAGGCCGCCGCCGCATCGGCCAGATCCGCCGCGCTGTTGATCGGGGTATTGTGCAGGGTCACCAAAATATCCCCCGCCTGAATACCCGCCTGCCGGGCCGGGCCATCACTCACCTGGGTCACCACCACACCGGCCTTGAGGTCCAAACGGCTCAATTCCGACGCTGATGCTTCCCGCACGGCCAGTCCCAGTTTCACCGCGGGTGAAGCCTTATCGGATTCCGCCCCGCCCTTGAGAGCCATTTCCGGGTTATCCGGTAGCAGGCCGATGGTCACCGACAAGGTCTTTTTCTCGCCATCGCGGATCACCACCATGTCCACATCCGACTCGGGCTTCACCAGGCCAACCCAGCGCGGCAGCTCCGAGGAGCGGTAGATGGTTTCATCGTTGAAACGGGTAATCACGTCGCCCGGCTCCACCCCGGCTGCCTCGGCCGGAGAGCCCGCCAGCACCTGGGAAACCAGCGCACCGCGGGGCGAATCCAGGTCAAAGGACTCGGCCAGATCCCGGTCGACCTCCTGAATCAGCACTCCCAGCCAGCCTCGACTGACTTTACCGCCATCCTTGAGCTGACTGACCACATCCATGGCCATGTCCATGGGAATGGCAAAGCTCACTCCCATATAACCGCCAGAACGACTGAAAATCTGTGAGTTGATCCCAACCACTTCACCGCTCAGGTTGAACAACGGCCCGCCGCTGTTACCCGGGTTGATCGCCACATCGGTCTGAATAAAGGGTACATAGCTATCGCTGGGCAGGCTGCGCCCTTTGGCGCTGACGATACCGGCCGTCACGCTGCTGTCGAAGCCGAACGGGGCGCCAATGGCCAATACCCATTCGCCGACTTTCAAATCCGCAGAGGAACCGATATCCACCACCGGCAAGTCACCGGCATCCACTTTCAACAGGGCCAGATCGCTCTGCTCATCGGCACCGACCAATTCAGCGGGCAATTCCCGGCGATCCTGCAAACGCACCATGATTTCATCGGCTTCCGCCACCACATGGTTGTTGGTCAACACATAGCCATCGGCAGAAATGATGAAGCCTGAACCCAATGAGCGGGTGTCGTCCTGCTCCGGCAACGACGGCATATCGCCTTCACCGCCAAACTGTTCAAAGAAGTGCTGAAAGAACTCCGGCAACTGCTTGAGCTGATCCGCAGCGGAAGATTCATCCCGGTGTGTAACGGTGCTGATGTTCACCACCGCCGGGCCTTCCTTCTCCACCAGACGGGTAAAATCAGGCAGCCCGGTTACCAGGGGCTCACCGCGCTGGGCAGAGGGTTCAGAAGAAGGGTCGGAGCATGCCGCCAGTACGGCACTCAGCATTACAAGCCACACTGCTGCGAAACGATATCCTCGTCGCATTGAAGTCTCCTTTTGTCAGGCCTTTTTCACGGCCTTTTATTGCGATGCAGGCTTAATCACCACCGCCTGACAACTATCGTCCCCGGATGGCATCAGACGAGGCTGGTAAGCCAGAGTATGCCCCGCACGGCGGCTCATGACACGATTGACCGCGAAACCGAGAAACAGCCCCGCCATACCCAGCAAGGCAGACGTATCAACGGTTTCGACGGGAAGCACCGAGCCAAGCAAGGCACCGATAAACAACAACACCAGCGGCAACCCATATACCCACAAGGCACCACGCATCAGCGCGCCTTCGGGTAAGGCTAAATTAACGGTATCGCCAACCTGGTGAGAATCTTGAGAAGGGACGCGCAGGCGGGCACGCTGCCCGGACTGCTGTTCATTGATAAGGTGATGCCCGCAACCGGCTTTCGCCTTGCAGGCACCACAGGTGGACGCACGCACAGTTTCTACCCAGATAGCCCCGGGCTCTACCGCCACGACGACTCCCTGCTCCTGCAACATCAGGGTTGGCTGTCTCGCACGCTGATGCCTTCAATCACGCGCTCTGCGGTATTTTGCGGCACCTCGCCCACCAGCGTTACCAGGTACGCACCACTGGGGGCCGTGAGTCTGCGGCTAACGGCGACCGTAGGGCCTACACGGCTCACGCCTTCCTCCACGGTGCTGTCACCCACCGCTTCCACAAACACGGTAAAGGCCGCCAGACCGTCACTGTAGCCTTGTGCTGCCACCGGCTCGCGGTCGGAACCGCCCTGACGCCAGTCTTTATCCACGGAGGTAAACCCCGCCGGCATCCACTTCGCATCCACCGACAACTGGTGAGACGGGTGAGAATCCGCCAGTTGTTTAAGATCGCTTTCTTTCACGGTTTCCGGGATGGCGAAATCCTGCTCGGTGAGCGGCGGCGCCAGCGTCAGGGTGACAAACTCCACCCGCTCCAGCGCCACACCACTGCCATCAACCACTTCCGATTTCAGCAGCAGATTACTGTCGTTATCCAGCCACAGGCGGTAACCGTAACGGTGATTATCCAAGGGCGCCACACGCATACGCGTGGCCGCACGGCCGGCAACGCGACCATCACCATCCACCAGAATGTTGTACTGCTCCGGCACATCACTGGCGATCCGATCGCCCAGCGCCAAGGGGCCACCCTTCTCACGGTTAATGCGAGTCAGGGTGCCGTTCGGGTGCAGACACACCACCTCGTCGCCCCGGCGCAGCACCTCCACCAGGCGACCATCCAGATGGGTCAGCCGCTGGAACTCACGGCCACCGATCACCGCATGGCTCACTTCCATGGTGCTGACTTCGGCACCAAACTGATAAAGGAAACGGCCAGTGTAATCGAGGGATCGATTGGCCTGTGCCATGGACTGGAGCTGATCCTGCGCCGGCGAGGGGTTCGCCAGCGCCACTTCAGACAGCGCCACCATTGGCGAGCAGAGGGTCAGAGAGAAGGCAAGAGCTCGAAGCATCATCCGTTAGCGGGCCCCGTGACGGGCATCCATGCTGACCAGGCGAGCAAAGGGCATCATGCCCTGGCCGCTATGGCGCGCTGCGAAATCGCTATGACGCAACAGCATGTTGTTCACACGGGGCTGGGAGACCGGCACCGCAGTAGCGGGGGTCGCCGTCACATTGCTGGTCTTGAACGCCTGGGATACCAGGGAGGTTTCACCAAACGGACGGCTGATGCGGTTATCCGGCGCCGCAGCGGCCAGAGCCGGGGCCGCCGAACCATTCACCGCCTGACTGCCTTCCCAGGTCTGCCAGCCAACCACCGTGGCCGCCGCCACAGAAGCGGCCACAGCCAGACGTGCCATGCCACCCAGCCATGCTGGACGACGCGCCGGTACCGCTTCGTCCGCCAACGCAGCAGACAGGCTGGCATTAAAACCCGCGGGCACTGCCATGGACGCCTGACCATGCATAACATCACTGGCCAGCTGCCAACGTGCCAGCGTATCCAGCTCGCTATCATCGATATCACGCATTACCCGGCGGGTTTCCAGCTCGCTGGTTTCACCGTCGAGGAACGCGGACAACGTTTCCAAATCCCTGTTCATACTCTCACCCTTTATCGCCGCGCTGTGAGCCCAATAGCGGGCGGACAGCTGTGTCAATTGCTTCCCTGGCCCGGAAAATCCGGGACCGAACTGTGCCCACCGGGCATTCCATGACGACCGCAATGTCTTCGTAGCTAAGGCCCTCGAATTCACGCAGGGTCACCGCAGTCTTCAACTCCTGAGGCAGCTCGTTGATCGCTGCATGGATCACCGCCTCCAGTTCCTCTGACAACACAAGCGACTCCGGGGTTCCAATCTCGTGCAGCATTTCTGCACCGGCGTACTGTTCGGCTTCAGCAGCATCCAGATCAGACCCCGGCGGCCGACGGCTGGCAGACACCAGATGATTCTTGGCAGTATTGACCGCAATACGGTAAAGCCAGGTATAAAAGGCGCTGTCTCCACGGAATCGGGGCAGCGCGCGCCAGGCTTTGATAAAGGCTTCCTGGGCAACATCCTGGACCTCGTCCTGGTCACGCACATAACGGCTGATCAACGCAAAAAGGCGCTGTTGATACTTGTGCACCAACACCTCAAAGGCACGCTGATCGCCGGTTTTGGCTTTCTTGACCAACTCTTCGTCTGACACCGATCCCCCGGATCTATCGCGAAACGCGTGAAGTAACCATGGCCGCATGACGACCCGCTAAAGCGCGCCATTGTAGCAGTTGCCGACGCGGCGGCTACACCATGAGCGCGATTTCGCCACCTTTTCACATTGCTTGAACATTTGTTTGGCAATGCAGTGGCGTATTTATAGGACACAATCGGACAGGCGGGAGCCCTGATGGTTCCAGCAGCACTGAAAATCAGACGCATTCTCAAGGTAACACAGGGACAATCAGCCCCTCACAGGCGATAACGCCCCTGTGAGGAACCGTCGAAGGTCAGGGCCTGACTAGAAAATTGAGCAACCGCTACCGCCGAATTTCTTTTTCACCTGGGCCATACAGCCACGCATCAGCAAACCGAACGGGTCGCCTGGCAGCGTTTCGCAGACTTTCTTGGCCGCATAGGCCTTGGAACATTCCGTGGCGGTGGCTTCCAGGGTATTGCCTGCCACCGGTTGTGCGCCGGCCTGCCCGCCCGGCGCGGCCGCCGTCATCAAGCCAGGCGCCGCCTCCCCTGGTATCGTCTTCGGCTCACTGGTCTCGATCATCGCAGCCACCACGTCGGCAGGTACCCCCTCTTTGGTCAACCAACTGGATTCTTCAGGCGTAAACAGGGCATAGGGCTGGCCCGCGGCCTTGATACTGGCTGCCATAGCCGGTGCAGAACGCTTGCGGTAGGTCTGCTTGAGCACATCCATCACTCGCAAATCCGCGGGGCCGACAAACAGCAGCCGCTCATTGCCCTGAATGTTATCGGCAAATTCCGGGTGCTTGTCGACAATAGCGGCGTAGGCCTTGAGGCGTTCGTTGCGTTTCTGCCCCGCCAGCACCTCAGCCAGACGGTCAGAGACCAAAGGTCGGTAGAATTTCAGCTGCGGGTTATCCAGCGCAGCGGCCAGCTTGTCCGTATCCGTTGACTTCTTGAGTGAGTTGTAAAGGGGCTCTTCCGCAACAATATTGCGTGTCAGCTTTTCCTCGTGGGAAAAAAATGAGGCATACCAAGCCGCATCTGTAATTGTCTGCGTACCACGCAACTTGCCGAGGGGGATCCAGCTCATATAAACAGTGCCGCGATACTGCGCATTCGCGCTGTAGACCAACTCGCCTTCTGAACGCATTTCAATCGTCGTATCGAAATGCTCCGGAGCCACCATAGGCACGATACAAAGGCTGAAGACACAGCCAAACGTTGTGACCAGCACGGTAGCAACCCGTCCTACGCCCGCCCTCGGTCTGTGCCGCGTCACGGTAATATCCAGTGGCGGCATATCACCATCATGCAACCAATAATCCGCTACCAACCCCATTTCGTCATTAGCGCTGCTGCTCGGATCTGAATTTAACGATTTCTGGAATCTTTCACTGGCCCATGAATATGCGTTATAGGAAGCCTTGCCTTTGCTGTACGGAATAATCGGGTTGTTCGGATTGGTGTTGAAAAGATCAATCGTATCCTGCGTGATTGGCGTGCCCTGCTCGGTGTAGTAATTCGCGGTCATACAACCGCTCAACAGGCAAACACTGATAACGCTGACTGCCAGCCCTTTTAGTACCCTTCTCATAGTGTTCCCCGATACTGAGTGTCCGTACGCCACTTCCCCCAATGAAAGCAGCGCTATCCCAAGTCACAGGAAAATAACAACGCTGTCACAAAACCGCATCCCCCATTTGGGGGATGCGTGAGGATTGGTCATTTAGCCAGGAGCGGATTCACCGCTATACTGGCCAGCGCTGATGCCATCCCACAGGACCCGCCACAACAGGACTATCCATGGCCACCTACCGACACGATGTACTCATTATCGGCTCCGGCGCCGCAGGCCTGACTGCCGCACTACGCCTGCCGGATGAGTGTCAGGTTGCCCTGCTCTCCAAAGGGGAGCTCACCAGCGCCAGCACTTACTACGCTCAGGGCGGCGTAGCAGCGGTGCTGGACCAGGAAGATTCACTGGAAAGCCACGTGGCCGATACCCATGTGGCCGGCGCCGGCCTTTGCCACGACGATGCGGTGCGTTTTACCGTGGAGAATGGTCCGGATGCGATTCGCTGGCTGATTGATCTGGGCGTGGACTTCACCCGTTTTGACAGCGGCGATGGCAGCAAACTGCCCTACCACCTGACCCGCGAAGGCGGCCACAGCCACCGGCGCATCATTCATGCCGCTGACGCCACCGGCAAAGCCATTTCCGGCACCCTTATCGAACAGGTCTGCCGGAAGAACAACGTGACCCGTTTTGAACACCGGGTGGCCGTGGACCTGATCGTGCAGGAACACGACAGCCTCAACGGGGAACAAGGCAAAGAAAAACGCTGTTGCGGCGCCTACGTACACAATATTCAAACCGGGGAAACCGACGTTATCCTGGCTCGCTCCGTGGTACTGGCCACCGGCGGCGCCTCCAAGGTGTACCTGTATACCTCCAACCCGGATGTGGCCACCGGCGATGGCATCGCCATGGCCTGGCGAGCCGGTTGCCGGGTGGCGAACATGGAATTCATGCAGTTCCACCCCACTTGCCTCTACCACCCCAAGGCGAAAAGCTTCCTGATCACCGAAGCCATTCGCGGCGAAGGCGGGCACCTGCTGCTACCCAATGGCGAACGTTTCATGAACCGCTTTGATGAACGCGGCGAACTGGCCCCCCGAGATGTGGTAGCACGCGCCATTGACCATGAAATGAAGCGGCTGGGGGCAGATTGTTTGTACCTGGACATCAGCCACAAGCCAGCAGACTTCATCATCGAGCACTTCCCCACCGTGTACGCCAAGTGCCTGCAGCTGGGGCTGGATATCACCCGCGATCCGATCCCCGTGGTGCCTGCCGCCCACTACACCTGTGGCGGCGTAATGATCAACGAACACGGACAAACCGATGTGCCCGGCCTCTACGCCATCGGCGAAACCAGCTTCACCGGCCTGCACGGCGCCAACCGCATGGCCAGCAACTCCCTGCTGGAGTGCTTTGTCTATGGCAAAGCCGCCGCCGACCATATCGGCGCACACCTGCACAACCTCCCCACGCCCCGGGACGACAATGAATGGGACGATTCTCAGGTCACCGACTCCGACGAAGACGTGGTGATCAGCCACAACTGGGACGAGCTGCGCCGCTTCATGTGGGATTACGTGGGCATTGTGAGAACAGAAAAACGCCTGGAGCGAGCCTTGCACCGGGCCGAACTGCTGAAGAGCGAAATCGCCGAGTATTACAGCAACTACCACATCAGCAACGACCTGCTGGAGCTACGTAACCTGGTCGTCATCGCCGAACTTATCATCCGCTCCGCCATGCAACGCAAGGAAAGCCGCGGCCTGCATTTCATGCGTGATTTTCCCGGTGTGAATGAAGAAACCAGGGACACGATCCTGACGCCGGACACAATGAATAGTTAATAGTTAAAAATTAATAACGTCGCGAATGGAATGCCCCTTTCTGTTCTGAAAGGCAAGAGACCGCGCCCAGGAGCTGGGCGCGGTCTCTATGCGTTGAAATCTACATACGCTGCTCGCGCAACTATTAATCAGTCATTATTAGCTATTAATTGCTCTTCCTGTTGGTCCATAGCCACTGATAAAACGGCTGCAACTCTGCCACCGGCGCCTGATCCGCAAACACATGCAGCCAGCCCTTTGGCGTTTGCATGGCCAGCCAGGGGCCATGGCGAATGACCCTCAGGGGCTGCTCCATCACTTGGGTATGCTCCCCCATTACCGTCAACGTCTGCGCGTGCAATTCCAGCGCCTCCGGCTGTGGCAGGCGCCAGCCCAACAGCATCACCGGCAATACACCAAACAACACCAGCATGGCCCAGCCAGGCAAGGACGACAGCATAATGGCCGGCCACACCACCAACATCGCCAGCCAGCGCAGGCGCGCCGGATAGCGGGAAGCGCCGAGCTTAACCTTTCTTCGTGGAGACCAGGCCGAGGACATGACGTACATACTCGTTTAACAACGGGTCCGCAGGCTCGCTGCGATAGGTAAACCACTCGAACATGTCGGCGTCTTCACAGGCAAGCAAGGTGGCGAACTGGGCCTGGCGCTCGGCCGGCTCCGCGTCAAAATGGTCATCCAGATAGCCGTACAGCACTACCTCCACTTCGGAGGCGCCCCGGCGACACTGCCAGCGATATTTGCGTTTCAGGTCTTCATTACTCATTTCTGCACTATCCTGATCAGAAACTCCGGCGTCTTGCGCCAATTACCAGCCATGGCTTTCAGGCTGTGCGCGCATTATCTATCATGCCTGATGATTTCTCGACTCTTCGGCGTCACACGCCAAGACACACATGCCCAAACGACAGGAGCACCATGAGCTGGTCCCAGTTTATCGCCGCCCAACCCCTCGCAGACCATGCCGAGGCAAGCACCGCACCGGCATTAAGCCATTGCGATCACCTGGCCGTCATCCGCGCTCACGGCGAGGAAGCGGGCCATTACCTGCAAGGGCAGCTTTCCTGTGATCTCCATGAAGTGGACAACGGAGGCCACCTCACCGGCATGCACCTGAGTCTGAAAGGCCGTGGGCTGGTGAGCGTACGCATCGTGCGAGACGGGGACGACTATCTGATGCTCTGCCCCACCGGGCAAAGCGAGGCGGTGATCAAGTCACTGATGAAGTACCGTCTACGCGCCAAGGTGGAATTTCAGGTCGACGAGCAAGCGGTACTAATGGGACTGAGCGGCGCCTTGCCTGCCACCTCACCCGAACCCGGCCAGAGCGGACGTAACGGACAGGGCCTCTGGTTGCGCTACCCCAACACGGATCACGCCCTGCTGATCACTGACACCGAACAGGCCGAATCCGTCTGGACCGTGCTTGCCCAGGATCGTGCCGCCACCAATGCCAACGGCTGGCGGCAAGCCGACATCGACGCGGGCGAAGGCATGGTCTATCCCGGCGCAGAAGACCTGTTTCTACCCCAGGTGCTTAATTACGACGTCACCGCCGGAGTGAATTTCAAGAAAGGCTGCTACACCGGCCAGGAAGTCGTCGCGCGCATGCACTTCAAGGGTAAACTCAAGCAGCGCATGCAGCGCATTGACTACACCGCCGAGGTGGAGCTGGCACCCGGCGAGACTCTTCGCAACAGCGACGGCAAGGCTGCCGGTGAAGTAGTCAGCAGCGCCCGCAATCATGCCGGGCACAGCGCACTGGTGGTACTGCGCCGCGACACCGACGGCGTACTGTTCAAGGACGAGCAACCGCTAAACAGCCGGCTTGGCGCCCTACCCTATACATTGCCCTGGAAGGACTGAGCCCCACGGAGTCCGCGCCCGTAGGTCGAATTCACCCAAGGGCACAGAGAGCCTGAAAGGCGTAATCCGACACAGGGGTGGGCTCGATTGCCAGGTCGGCTGTCGGATTACGCCTTCGGCTAATTCGACCTACCCCAACCGCCCCCAGCTTTTCTACACAGAAAAGGCGCCGAAGCGCCTTTTTACTGTGTCTTTCTGGCCCTACCCAGCCTTACCCAAATCCGCCAGCGGATGCTTCGGCGCCGGGCAGCGGAAGAACCCGTCGATGTAGTCTTTCGGCACCGACGCCACATCACGGTGGCGGAAACCAGGCTTGCCGTCCTTGTCGATCAACAAGGCCCGCACCCCTTCGCGGAAGTCACCGTGCAGGGAACATTGCACAGCCAGGCACCACTCCATGCGGAACACTTCGGCCAGATCGTAATAGGTCGAGCGATCCAGCTGCTCCCACACCAGGTGGGCGGTTTGCGGGCAACCGCGCTCCAGGTTGCCCAGTGCCTTGTCCAGCCAGCGATCACGCTCTTTCACATTCAGCAGCTGCTCGGTAACCACCGCAATGCTTTCGCCATCACACAGACGGTTGATCAACGGCAAATGGTCGATCAACGGATGTGGAAGATCGCTCATGTCCGCCGCCTGCTGCTTGAACAAGCGGTAGATCACCGCGCGGTTTTCGGCTTCATCATCCGCAAAATCCTGCTCGGCCAGCGCATCCAGCAGGCTGTCGGCATCGGCGTCCACCATGCGATCCGCCATGCCGATTTCTACGGCTTCGCGACCGTTGATGTGCACCCCGGTGAGGCCAAGGAACAACCCGACCCGACCAGGCAGACGATTCAGGAACCAGCTGCCGCCCACATCCGGGAACAGGCCAATGGTGATTTCCGGCATAGCCATGCGCGAGCGCGGCGTCACCAGACGGAAATCGGCACCCTGCAACAAGCCCATACCGCCGCCCATGACAATGCCGTCACCAAAGACAATCACCGGAATGGCGCTGGTGTGCAGTCGATAATCCAGCACATATTCCGCTGCGAAATACTCTTCGGTAAACGGATTACGCCCTTCGCCCGCGTGTTTCACCATGGACTTGTGCATCTGCACGATATCACCGCCCGCACAGAGCGCCTTGCCACCCGCACCATCCAGCCAGATCGCCACCACATCAGAACGTTGCTCCCAGGCATCCAGCTTCTCGCTCAGCAACTGGATCATCTCCAGGCTTAGCGCGTTCAGGGATTTGGGGGCATTCAGGGTGGCGCGGGCAATCACACGGCCGCAGCGGGTTTCGATTTCGGAAAACAGCACGCAGTCAGACACAACAACTCCATAAAGCAGTGAATAGTTAATAATTAACAGTTAATCATTTGCGCGGGGCACACCACCAATTCAGCAACGTCTGAAGCCGCGTTCAAGCTATAGGCGCGGCCCCTGGGCTTGATGAGACCGAGGCGACCAACCGCGCAGCTATTAACTATTCATTATTAATTGTTAATTTTCAGGCACCGACCAATCGATAGCCGTTTTGCCCTGCTGCAGCAAATATTGATTGGCGCGCGAGAAATGGCCGCAGCCAAGGAACCCCCGGTAGGCGGACAACGGCGAAGGGTGCGGGGCAGAGAGCACACAATGCTTGTCGCGATCAATCAGGCGTCCTTTCTTCTGGGCATGGCTTCCCCAAAGCAGAAACACCAACCCTTCACGATCGCGGTTCAGATGCTCGATAGCTTCGTCGGTAAACCGCTCCCACCCCTGTTTCTGGTGCGAAGCAGCTTGCCCGGCCTCGACAGTCAGCACCGCATTGAGCAACAGCACACCCTGCTCAGCCCAATGGGTCAGGTTGCCATGGGAAGGAATGTCAAAACCCAGATCCCGGTGAATTTCTTTGTAGATATTCACCAGTGATGGCGGCGTTTTTACGCCGTGCTGCACGGAAAAGCACAGACCGTGAGCCTGGTTCGGACCGTGATAAGGATCCTGCCCCAGAATCACCACCTTTACCTGATCAAACGGCGTCAGATTGAAGGCATTGAAGATATCCGGCCCCGGCGGGAAAACCGTTTTCCCGGCGCGCTTCTGTTCCGCCAGGAAGGCCCGCAGTTGCGCCATGTACTCCTGCTCGAACTCACCCGCCAGATGCCGTTTCCAGCCCGGCTCTAACGGCACGGTCTTGCTGCCGGACGTGTTCGCGGCGTGCACATCAACCATGGAAGGGAATGACTTTATCCAACATGTTGTACATGCGCTTCTCCACAAACTCCTGGGAGATTTTTTCCGGGTGCACCAACAATCGCTGCTCGATGGTCAGGAAGGTCGCAAATATCAACTCCGCGTCCAGCTTCGGCTCTTTGCAGCCAAAGAGTTCGCAGGCCATGGTCAGCGTCTCCACATGCTGGCGCAGGTACATATCCGCCAGTTCACGCAGCCGGGCATCCAGAATCGCTTCCTGAATAAACGCCTGTTCAGCCACCACATGGTCACGACGATTCTGCAGTTCATCCACGATGAAGGCGGCCATCATTTGCGCCAGCATCCTCACCAGCCGATCCCGTTCTTGCGGGTTTTCCAGGCTATCGCGGGAAAACTGTGACATCAGCCCGAACGCCTGTTCCTTGAACGGCTCGATCACCTCCTTCATGGCCCGCTCAGCGAACAGCGTGAAGGTGTCTGCGATCAGATCGGAGATATCCTTGAAATAATAGGTGGTCGCCGACAGCGGCACTTCCGCTTCACGGGCTACCGCGCGGTGTCGAACGGCACGAATACCCTCGCGCACGATAATGCTCAGTGAGGCCTCAAGAATTGCTTGTCGGCGCTGCTCGCTACCGGTGCGGCGCGCTTTTCTTCCCTGGTACTGAATTGCACTTGTCATGGACACAGCCAGCCTTTGTTGTCAGCCCTGAATTTGTGTGTCGCTCTCCCGACCTCAAATCCGCAAACGGCGGGCGCAACATGCGCCCGAAAAAACCGTCATTACCGCCCCTGAGGGCGCATATGCGGGAATAGAATCACATCACGAATGGACGGAGCATCTGTAAACAACATTACCAGACGATCGATGCCGATGCCCTCTCCGGCCGTCGGCGGCAGCCCGTGCTCCAAGGCGACCACGTAATCTTCGTCGTAGAACATGGCTTCATCGTCACCCGCCGCTTTTTCTTCTACCTGCTGGCGGAAACGCTCGGCCTGATCTTCCGCATCGTTCAACTCGGAGAAACCATTGGCGATCTCACGGCCACCGACAAAGAACTCAAACCGCTCTGTCACAAAAGGGTTATCGTCCATGCGGCGCGCTAACGGCGACACCTCGGTGGGGTATTCGGTAATGAAGGTGGGATCTTTCAGGCGGTGTTCCACCGTCTTCTCAAAGATCTCGATCTGTACCTTGCCCAAGCCATAGCCGTCCTTGAGCGGAATGCCCAGGCCGGTGGCGATTTCGCGAGCGCCGTCCGGATCCGCCAATTTGGCGGCATCCATATCGGGATTAAAATGCAAAATGGAATCGAATACCGTCATCCGGGTAAACGGTTTACCAAAATCGTACACATCCCCCTGATAGGCCACATCCGTGGTGCCCAGTACCGTCTCGGCCAGGGTGCGCAGCATGTCCTCGGTCAGGTTCATCAGATCATGGTAATCACCGTATGCCTGATAGAACTCCAGCATGGTGAATTCCGGATTATGCCGGGTGGAGAGGCCTTCATTACGGAAGTTGCGGTTGATCTCGAACACCTTCTCGAAGCCGCCGACCACCAGCCGCTTCAGGTACAGTTCCGGCGCAATACGCAGGTACATGTCCAGGTCCAGGCTGTTGTGATGGGTGATGAAGGGGCGCGCGGTGGCGCCGCCGGGAATCACCTGCAGCATCGGAGTTTCAGCCTCCACAAAGTCTTTTTGCACCAGGAAGTTACGAATCCCGGCCACTATCTTGGCGCGAATCTGGAACGCCTTGCGCGTCTCCTCGTTGACGATCAGGTCCACATAACGTTGGCGGTATTTGGCCTCGGTGTCGGTCAGGCCCTTGTGCTTTTCAGGCAGCGGGCGCAGTGACTTGGTGAGCAGCAGGTACTCATCCATCATCACATACAGGTCGCCCTTGCCGGATTTACACAGCGTACCGCGTACCCCGATGAT
This sequence comes from Alcanivorax sp., assembly GCF_002726155.1. Classification (GTDB taxonomy): domain Bacteria; phylum Pseudomonadota; class Gammaproteobacteria; order Pseudomonadales; family Alcanivoracaceae; genus Alcanivorax. Next base: position 50,452 of record NZ_PBSH01000009.1, read on the forward strand.
ATCGCCCAGATCCCAGCTCTTGGTCTCTTTGCGCACATCGCGGGTCTCATCCTTGGGCGCAAAAATCTGGATGCGCCCGGACATATCCTGCAGCACCTTGAAGGCTTTGCGGTCCAACATCATGCGGCCGGCGACCGCCACCTGAATGTTCTTTTCTTCCAGCTCTTCCTTGGTGAACTCGCCATACTGCGCCTGCAAGTCGGCGGCCAGGGAATCCCGGCGGAAATGATTGGGGAACGGGTTGCCGCCCTCGCGCAGCTCGGCCAGCTTGGCGCGACGTTCTGCGATCAGACGGTTTTCGGCGGCAGCCTGTTGAGAGGCGTCGGCATTCGGTGTGGTTTCGTCTTGGCTCATAGCGTTAGGCTTCCGGTAAAGCGCCCGATGCCAGCAGTCTGGCATCCAGCATCATCACAATCCCGCTTTCAGGGAGGCTTCGATAAACTGATCCAGCGCGCCGTCCAATACCTGCTGGGTATTGTGGCTCTCTACGCCGGTGCGCAGATCCTTGATGCGGCCATCATCCAGTACATAGGAGCGAATCTGGCTGCCCCAGCCAATATCCGATTTGTTGCTTTCCTGGACCTGTTTTTCCGCGTTGCGGCGCTGCATTTCCACTTCGTAGACCTTGGCCTGCATCATCTTCAAGGCCTGATCCTTGTTCTGGTGCTGGCTACGTCCGCTCTGACACTGGGTCACCAGGGTGTGCTTTTCGCCACCCTCATCGGTGTATTCATAGGTCAGGCGCACCGCCGAATCCGTCCGGTTAACGTGCTGACCACCCGCACCAGAGGCCCGGTAGGTATCCACCCGCATGCTGCCCACGTCGATATCCACATCGATATCGTCATCCACTTCCGGGGACACGAACACCGAGCTGAACGAGGTATGACGGCGACCACCGGAGTCGAACGGGCTCTTGCGCACCAACCGGTGCACACCGGTTTCGGTACGCAGCCAACCGTAGGCGTACTCGCCTTCGAAACGGATGGTGGCAGACTTGATGCCCGCCACATCGCCGGCAGAGGCTTCCACCAGCTCGGTCTTGAAACCGTGGGCTTCACCCCAGCGCAGGTACATGCGCAGCATCATCTCGCCCCAGTCCTGAGCCTCGGTGCCACCGGAACCAGCCTGAATATCCAGATAGGCACTGCAGGCATCCATCTGCCCGGAGAACATGCGCCGGAATTCCAGATCCGCCACCATTTTTTCCAGATCACGCAGATCGCTTTCCACTTCCGTGAGGGTGTCCTCGTCCCCCTCTTCCACCACCAGATCCAACAGGGCGGAGGTGTCTTCCACTCCCTGGGAGGCATCGTTGATGGTGTTCACGACCATTTCCAGCTGGGCCCGTTCCTTGCCCAGGGCCCGGGCATAGTCCGGATCGCTCCAGACATCCGGGTTTTCAAGCTCGCGCTCGACTTCGGTCAGACGTTCACTCTTCTGATCGTAGTCAAAGATACCCCCTAAGCGCTTCGACACGCTCAGACAGGTCGGAAAGGTGGGTTCGCAGCGGATTGACTTCCATTACGTCTCTCTAGAATAAGTGCTTGGTAGAATTGATACGCGGAAAACAGCGCAGTTTACCGGTTTGCAGGTTGGCTGACGAGGGTCAGACCCTCCCCTCGACGCCAGGAGCGTCGACCCGCACGTTTATAACGAAGCCGCTGTAGGAGTTCCTCTTGAGGGACGAATCCGAGCCCTCGCGAGGAAACAGGCGATGCGGGGGTCACCTGATCATTCTGGAGGCCCCGGTTGCTCTGCTGCTCCGAACCGAATCCGGGGTAGGCTCTGCGGATGATTTTCACGCTGACGCGTGGTTCGTCCCTCAAGAGGAACTATTCGCTTCGCTCACCCTTCCGGCCGCACGGAAATACGTGCGTTACTCCGCTACGCTTCGTTCCTACAGCGGCTTCGTAGATGTAACGGATCGCTCCTACGTCAGTCTCTCAACTCGTAAACGTGGTGAGCTTCGCCCTTCATGTTATCAATGGTGGTACCGATATAGCTGGCATTGTTGGGAATGCCCGAGCCGGTGGTGAAAACCTTAAAAGTACGCACTTCTTTCGGAGTGTCGATCACGGTGTCCGCGTCCACTTCCACCCACATGAAAATCACCGCTTCCTGGGGGATGTAATCCACCCGCAGTACCTTACCTTCTTCGGGCAGGCGTAGCTCCTGCACTTCGTTGACCACCTTCAGGCGGTGCTTGTGTATGGTCTTCATTTGAGTCCCCTCCGTTAAGGACACAACACGGCGGTGGACGATAGCCACCCCGCGCAGTCAATGCCGGCACGGCCTTTTGGGCCGTACCCTGGTAAAACAGGCGCCCGATGGTGAGCGCGAGGCGCAATGCTAGCAAAAACCGGGGCCGCCGACAGCATTGTCGACAATTTTGCGGGAGTCGATGGGAGGAAGCCCCGGAGGTTCGCCACATTAAGCGGTTTCGATTTGAGGCCCAATGTTGGATTACGCCTTTCAGACTAATTCAACCTACACCGCCACGGGGGGCGGGTTTTGTAGGTCAGATTAGGCGTAGCCGTAATCCGACATCCCCACTCCATCGGACCGATCAGAGCGGAATCAGATGCTCGAACAGCAACTGGGGATTGCGCTGGCCACGGAATTCATTGACCTCCAGGCGATAGACTCCGCGCACCTTGTTGATCCGGCTGGGCAGCGCTTCCACCGCCACATTGAAATGAATGGCATCAATCACCCCGCTGACGCCCGGCAAGCCAAGCGTTAGTTTCAGGTGGCGCTCGCCGACGATGCGGTGCTTGAGCACCTCGAATTCGCCATCGAAACTGGGGGCCGGGAACCCCTGCCCCCAGGGGAAGCGGTGGCTGAGCAATTCTGCATTCGTCAGCGACAGCTCGTGATCCTCCAGCTCGCCGTCCGTTTCCACGACACGCTCCAGCGCTTTCGGAGACAGCAGCTCGCCCACCGCTTTTTCAAAGGCCGCTTTGAACGCATCCAGCTTTTCCAGCTCCAGCGACAGGCCCGCCGCCATGGCGTGGCCACCGAATTTGCTCAGCAGCCCGGGGTTCGCTGTGGCCACCGCGTCCAGCGCATCGCGCAGGTGCAAACCGGGAATCGACCGGCCCGAGCCTTTCAATTGGCCGCGCTGCTGGGCCGGAGCAAAGGCAATCACCGGCCGATGAATCGCTTCTTTTACTCGCGAAGCGAGAATCCCCACCACGCCTTCGTGCCACTCCTTGCCATACAGGCACAGGCCCGCGGGCAGGTTGTCTGCATCCAGCCGGGCCACCTCTTCCATGGCCGCATCGCGCATGCCGTGCTCGATAGAGCGGCGCTCGCGGTTGATGGTGTCCAGGTCCTGGGCCATCTCGGTGGCTTCAGCATCGGTTTCCGCCAGCAGGCAGGCGATGCCCTGGGTCATATCGGTGAGCCGCCCCGCTGCGTTCAGGCGAGGCCCCACTGCGAAGCCCATATCCGCCGCCAAGACCCGGCTGGGATCGCGCCCGGCCACTTGCAGCAACGCGCGGATGCCCGGGCACCCCTTACCCGCACGAATCCGCCTCAGGCCCTGCTCCACCAACACCCGATTGGCATCGTCCAGCACCACCACATCGGCCACCGTGCCCAGCGCCACCAGATCCAGCAGGTCGGTAATCGGGGCGCTGGCGCTAACGCCCTGCTCGCGCAGCGCCCGCTGCAGATCCATCAACAGATAAAATGCCACTCCGACCCCCGCCAAATTCGTGGCGGGGAAACCCTCACAACCGGGCAGACGCGGGTTCACCAGCGCATCCGCTTCCGGCAGCGTGTCACCAGGTAAATGATGATCGGTAATCAGCACCCGCATTCCCTGGGCCCGCGCAGCAGCCACGCCATCCACACTGGCGATGCCGTTGTCCACGGTGATGATCAGGTCCGGGTCATACAGTTCTTTGGCCAGGTCCACGATGGCCGGCGACAATCCATAGCCGTATTCAAAGCGGTCTGGCACCAGGAAATCCGGCCGGGCATAGCCCAACCGCTCCAGGCCACGCACCATCAAAGTAGTGGCCGTGGCGCCATCTGCGTCGTAGTCACCCACAATACAAATACGCCAATTGTCCGTTCGCCCTTGTAAAAGCAACGCCACAGCCCCACGCAAACCAGTGAACTGCTCGGGATGGGGCAGACGTTTCAGGCCCAGGTTCAGCTGGGCCGGATCGGTCACCCCCCGCCCGGCCAGAATCCGCGCCAGCATGGGCGGCACATCAGGCCAGTCTGGCGTGTGCTGCGGCCGGCGGGTGATCGTGGGCAAGCTGGGTTTGTCCATGGGCATGACAGTGCTCGGTGACTTGGGGGCGTGAGTTTTTGTAGGAACTCAAGCCCGGCAGTCTGCCACGACCTCGCCCGAACAGCACGAACACAGGGAGCAAGTGATGAAATTTTCGCCATACAGCACCCCGCAATCGCCAACCCGACCAGATAGTCACAAATTAGGGCTAAAAAAGTCATCCCGCTTCCCTATACTTGCGGGCCTACGAGTTTCGTTGTTTATGTAAGCAAACACTCACATGAATGCCATATAAACAACGCGCCCACCCCGGATTTCGGGGCTTGGGGCACACCAAAGCGGTCATTTAAACCGCGTACTTTGGGACTGGAGAGCAGAAGCTATGATCTATCAAGGCAACGCCGTAAGCGTACAACTGCTTGACGACGGCATCGCCGAACTGAAGTTTGA
>NZ_PBSH01000010.1 GCF_002726155.1 Alcanivorax sp.
CACCGAAACCGTTCGCTGCCTGGAAGACAACATCGTAGGTTCCGCTGCCGAGGCCGACATGGCCATGATCTACGGCATCGGCTTCCCTCCCTTCCGTGGCGGTCCGCTGCGTTACATCGACAGTGTTGGCGTTAAAGAATTCGTCGCGCTGTGTGACAAGTACGCGCACCTGGGTGGCATCTACGAAGCACCGCAGATGCTCAAAGACATGGCCGCCAAGGGCGAGTCTTTCTTCGCCTAAGCCACGGACAAGCAGGAGTTAAGAGATATGAGTTTGAATCCTAAAGACGTTGTTATCGTCGATGCGGTCCGTACCCCCATGGGCAAGAGCCGTAATGGCCAGTTCCGTCACGTGCGTGCCGAAAAACTGTCAGCCCAGCTGATCCAGGCGCTGATGGCCCGTAACCCGAACTGGGACACCCAGCTCACTGAAGATGTAATTTGGGGCTGTGTAAACCAGACCAAAGAACAGGGCATGAACATCGCCCGCAACATCTCCATGCTGGCCGGTCTGCCGCGCACCAGCGCTGCACAAACCGTGAACCGTCTGTGTGGTTCTTCCATGCAGGCACTGCACTCCGCCTCACAAAGCATCATGACCGGCAATGGCGATGTATTTGTTATCGGTGGTGTAGAGCACATGGGCCACGTGGCCATGGATCACGGCATCGACCTGAACCCGGAAATGTCCAAAGTGGCTGCCAAGGCATCCAACATGATGGGCCTGACCGCGGAAATGCTGGGCAAGATGCACGGCATCACCCGTGAACAGCAGGACGCCTTCGGCGTTCGTTCACACCGCCTGGCGTGGGAAGCCACCCAGCAGGGTCGTTGGGACAACGAAATCGTGCCCATCGAAGGCCACGACCAGAACGGTCACAAAGTGCTGTGCGAAATCGACGAAGTAATTCGTCCCGGCGCCAGCATCGAAGACATGCAGAAGCTGCGTCCGGTCTTCGATCCGGCCAACGGTACCGTCACTGCCGGCACCTCCTCTGCCCTGTCTGACGGTGCCTCCGCCATGCTGGTGATGAGCGCCGAGCGTGCCCAGGCTCTCGGCCTGAAGCCCCGCGCCAAGATCCGCTCCATGGCCGTTGCCGGTTGTGACGCAGCCATCATGGGTTACGGTCCGGTACCGGCCACTCAGAAAGCGCTGGCCCGCGCAGGCCTGACCATCGACGACATCGACTATGTAGAACTGAACGAAGCGTTCGCTGCACAGTCCCTGCCGGTGGCCAAGGACCTGAAGCTGATCGACAAGATGGAAGAGAAAGTGAACCTGAACGGCGGCGCCATCGCCCTGGGTCACCCGCTGGGCTGCTCCGGTGCGCGTATCACCGGCACCCTGCTGAACGTCATGGAATGGAAAGACGGCCAAATCGGTCTTGCCACCATGTGTATCGGCCTGGGTCAGGGTATCGCTACCGTCATTGAACGGGTTTGATAAACGCCTGATGCCCAAAGCCTGACGCCGGATGCAATTCGGCGCTCAGGCCCGGCAACGCCTTTCCGGCCCGCCTCACAAGGGCAGGACTGGAAACAAAAAACCCCGGCTTACCCGCCGGGGTTTTTCTTTTTGGGCTTACAAATTTTCATCAATGTCTTGGCGCCCAAGCACCCGCATGATTTCGACCACACTGCCATTGACTCGATAGTAAATACTATCCACTCCACAGACACTACGACGATAACCTTCCTGAATATACTCAACCGAAGGGTAGAGACGAGGTGCTTGTGCGATACGCTCAAAACGCTGAATCAGAGCCTCAAAATACCGAACCGCCTGCTCTTCACCAAATATCTCAACACCGCGCCAGTAAATTCGAGCCACATCCCTTTTGGCCGCATTACTGAGTTTATACGTCATCCCTTCCCAATCCGTCCTGGATCTCTTTCAGCAGCTCATCAGAACTCTGCCTCGTAAAACCAGCCTGTTCCGCTTCGCGCAATTTGGCGCGAATTACCTGCACCTCACGAGCACCTTCCTGCTCGCGCAACTGGCGTTCGCGAATCAGCTCACGCACCACTTCACTCTCATTACCGTAGTGTCCGGTCTCGATCTGGATCTTGATCCAGCTATCCTGCTGCTCTGTCACAGTAATGCTCTTCTTCACCATTGCCATACGAAACCTCACGCAGACGAACTTATACTACCAGGTAGTATAAAATCCGCACGCGGGCAGGAAAATGCCGCTCGTCTGCCTACCAATCCCAGGATAGTACGGCGTGTCGCCCGGTGCGGCTTGTTGATAGCCCGCTCAGGTCACCGTCGCCATACTGATCCATTGCCCCAGAATACTGAGCCTACGGGTAGCCAGGCATCAGCCAGCCACCACCTGATCGGTAGGAGACTTGCCAAGTTGTGGATGTCTTGTTGTTCGGTAACAAGCTCAAGAAGATTGTGGAACAGCTCAACGCCTCGAACATTACGTCCTCATCGCCTTTTCAGGAGGCGGTCAAGGAAACGCAGACGAGCTAGGCACTCAACGAAGCAACGGGGCGGGAGATTCGGCCAGGCAGCGATACGGTGCAGACCTGAGCCCAGGCCTGAGGTGGCGGCCCTGGCGCCGCCACAGGCGGACTTATGAATCGGCCTTGTTCTGCTGGGCCGCTTCCAGTGCCACGATTTTTGCGTGCATGGTACGCATCAGGTCCAGCATTTCCTGGCGCTCATCGTGGGCAACCAGATTGTTGGCTTCCCGTTCGGCGCGCTGCTCGCTTTCGTGTACTTCCTGAGTCGCGCTCACAATGATGGCAATAAACAGGTTCAGCACCATAAAGCTGGAAATCAAAATGAAGGGCACAAAGAAGATCCAGGCCATGGGATAGACCTCCATCACAGGCCGGGCGATCCCCATGGACCAGCTTTCCAGGGTCATGATCTGGAACAGGCTATAAATGCTCGCGCCCAGAGTGCCAAACCATTGTGGAAACGCCTCACCGAACAGCTCCGTGCCCATCACTGCAAAGATGTAGAACATCATCAGCAACAACGCCGCCGTCCAGCCAATGCCGGGCAATGCCTGCATCAGGGATTCCACCAACATACGCAGCCGCTTCACCGATGACAGCAGGCGCAGCACCCGCAGAATGCGCAGACTTCGCAGGATGGCCAAAGGCCCGGAGGCTGGCGTCAGGGAAATGGCGACGATCAGGAAATCAAACACATTCCAGCCGGAGCGGAAAAAACGCGGGCCAAAAGCCACCAGCTTGAGCGCGATCTCCGCCGTAAACGCCACCAGAATCACCTGATTCACCAGGGTGAGCCACTGCCCTGCCCGCTCCTGGGCCACCGCGGAGGTTTCCACCCCGAGGATAATGGCGTTCAGGAGAATCAGCGCGGTAATGCTGTTCCCGAATAACGAGGACTCAAGCCAAACGGTCAGACGCTGGCGCCAGCCATAAGAGGGAACGGAAGAAGACGAGGCCTGCATGAAACATCACCCAACGAGATAAAAGCCGCGAGTATACCTGATCTGTCCATGGGTATTGATAGCGCACGGTCGGGCAAGCGGGCCGGTTGATCGCTGCTCCAGCACCCTTTGCGAGCGGGTTAACGCACGGGACAAGGCCCAGCTCCCCCCCGGGCATCACTCAGGGACGAGCAGGGAAAACCACCACCTCATCGCCCTCCTGCCATACCGGCAGCTTGATCATGGTTTGCAGAAAGAGAGGGTGTTCCAACCAGCCCTGTAACCACCGCTGCAGATTCGGGTAAGGCAGCTGGCTAAATACATCGCGATCGACATGGGCGAATTGGCGGACAAACGGCATCACACCAATATCCGCGATGGTCGGGGCATCCCCAAACAAGTAAGCGCGGCTCTCCAGCAACGACTCCAGAACCTGAAGAAAGCCCTCTCCCCGTTGCCGATACTCGGTCTGAGTCATCTCGACATGGCGATCGGCGTACTTATAGCGGTCCAGCCAATACTTGAACTCATTATCATTTTGCTCAATCAGCGCATTGGCCTTCTCCAGGACCGTTGGGTCTAACAGCCCCTGCGGATCCTGCTGCTCCAGCGCCCACACCATGATGTCCCGGCTTTCTTCAATCACAGCACCATCAGCAAGCTGCAAAACCGGCACGGTGCCTTTAGGGCTTATCGCCAGCATCTGCGCAGGCTTGTTCTTCAATGTCACCTCACGCAGCTCAACCGGCAAACCCGCAAACAAAATGGCCAGGCGGGCGCGCATGGCATAGGGACATCGACGGAAGGAATACAGACAATCAAGTGAGGCCGTCATAGCGATAGTTCACAACTGGATCAGGGGTGTATTTGCGCAACGAGGAACCGATATTTTTGCTCACCATCGGCTAAATGATAGATTTTCTGGCCCCTTTGGTAACGGGTTGACGCACGGGGCAAGACCTGACCCCAGCTTCCCATGGGTTTCCCGGACTGCCAATTGATGGGTGTCCTGTTGTGTCGTCCAGTTGTACCGGGGAGAGAGGAGGGGTAACCAGCCCTCAACGTCATGTGTGTGGCTTACGCCTACTTAGCCGGGATCAGTCGATTGCGGCCGACCATCGTTCTAGCCAAGTAAAGGTACAGTCTGAGTGAGATGCGACCGCATAAGCAGCTACAACTTTTCAGGGTATGTACAAAGTAATCTTGGAACTGGCACCCAAGTCAATCATAATGATTAATACGCTGGTTTCAACTCACTTCGCTCCAGCAATTTTATTAAGTTGACATCTTCCCATTTCACGAACCAATAAGACGACCTGAGCTGCCGCTTACATTCCTCCAAACTCTGCTCAGAAACATCTATATCCTTATTGAATAAAGGCACATAAATCTTAATCAGCTCATCCGCCAGGTCGTCATCAATATAGGGGCATGACAAGAGATCATATAGAAGGTGTATATTCTCTGAATAAGAAAGAATACCACCGAGGAGGTTATTCAACTCCCCCCTCCCCAAAGAGCCCCACCCCTCAGGAACCAGCTTATCCCTAATAACTTCCGAGACCCACTGCCTCAATGTTTCGTAGCCTGATTTATCCTTTATATAAAAAACAAGAGAAATCAAAGAAAAGTAACTGTTATTCCTTTTTATTGAGTGCGTCAAGGACTCTTCTTTAAATGAGAAGCAGGGGTCAAAGGCGTGCGTAGCCATGGAAAGATTAATTCTTTCCAGAAAAACGAACCCATCTGAGTCGTGAATAGGTAGAGGACTAACTCGCATATCTTTAACTTTCTCAACTACATACAGCCTCCAGTCAGGCAAGAAACCAATCATGCAATTAGCTATGTTATGATCAACAATAAGCAAAGACTTAGAAAGTTTGGATGAGGATGCAACGGACGGCGAGACTGACATCATAAAAAATATGACATCGAAGATAGCATAAATAGCATTCTTTGATGAGTTAAAAGAAACCTCTCCTCCCTCCATATACCTCCCCGAAATAGAGGAAGCTATCGAGGACAGGGAAGAAATAATATACCCAGAGATGAGACTATAATTTCCACCATGATCAGCACAAACGACTTTCAGTCTATCAATGATATTCTTCGAAAATCTCTTTGGTCTTTTTATGTATCGGAGTTCACCGATATTTTCCTTAGAGAAAATTTCACCACTTACGAAACCTAGAATATCTTTACATTTTGTGACTGCATTAGATATATCTGTAGAAAAAGGCCTCGAATAACACTTACTTTTATCCCTATTTAAGAAAAGACCATATATTGAGAGTTCAGAGGAAACAACTGTAAGAACCGCCTCAGAAACTTCCTTTCCACGAGAAAAAACAAAATAGTCATCAACATAACGACGAACAACATAATCCTCATTATATTTATAACCAAACTTACTAACCACCCTCTCCCTGACTTTCTCATCAACATCCTGCAATATTATTTCAGCAAAAATACGGCTTACCTCTGGCCCAATCGGAATTGACTTGGTCTCTCGATCATTTGAATTCCTAATACATTTATCAAATTCATCAACAAAACTTTTTCCACCGGTAAAACGGGTTTTCGAAGACATGTATTTTTTCGTAAACTCTTTTCCCTCTACAGCCCATGCCAGACTATGAGTATAAATACTAGAAAAGCAGTGAGAAACATCAATAATATTCAATTCAGAGTATAACTCCTCAAATCTTATATACTCTTCACTTTCAAAAAAAGAATGCGGGCGACTATACCCTCGATATGAAAAGTATGAAGACGCGTATTTAAGCTTTAGCTCTTCTTCAACAGTATCGATTCCCGTTTCCTTTATAGGCTTCTGCTTATAACTTTTACCTTCAAAGAACGAGCTTCCAATTTTATTTGGCGATCTAATAGAAAATTCACTTCTTGAACACGAACCTACAATCTCATGTGAATATTTCTCATAAAAATCGCAAACCATCAGCTGAGAGGAAGGATGTAGAAGGCTAAGTGTTCTCAACTCCTTATCGTTTTTGAAAATTTTATACTTATATGGCTTGAACGAGTTATTTTTATTCCTAACCAGATAATCCGTCATCGCCTTCAACGGAGGAGGAAGCGCAGCCCCTTTTCTTAGATTCAAATAAAATCCGTCATTTGAAAAAGCAATCGGAGTATCGCCTGGCGCAGTATCAGTCAAGACAGGCCTTAAATTGTCTTTCTTATCAAGATTAACGAAGCCTTTTTTTATCGCCATATCTTTGTGATCTCCACTGCACGATTTGGACTAAAGCGAGAAAATCGTCGCTCCTGAAATCCTTTTTTAAACGAGTAATAAAGAACCATGCTTACTTGTTTATTATTCATTGAAAAGCGAGCCTTTTCGCCATTCAAATCTGAATGTAAAAGGGTGTTTTTCAGAAACCTGTCCAAGAAAATCAAATCATCCATAGAAGTGAGAAGTGAATTATCATAATAGATCCCCGACAACCGATATTGGGAAGCACCCTTGTCAATCAACCGTCGATTCGTCGCAAGAAATCTAATCCTGTCAACAAGCAATCCGTAATCCTTATTACCCACATAGGATAAAAAGGACTTGTATATTTTAGTCTCCATTCTCTTTTTTCTTTTTTGCGAAAGCGACAGCGACACTTTTTTCACTTTCGAATTAATCAAAATATTAAAACCGTAACCAAGATAATCGAATGAAGCATCAATATTATCTTTAGGACTTAACGGCATGAAAAATGTTTTATTTTGATTTATCATTAGCCCATTAGGAAGTCGAGATTTAATAGCCTTAATAGCATCCTTTCTACTTGGATAATCAGGAAATATAAGGACAAGATCATCAACATATCGTTTACAATATAGCAGCCCTTCAATACTATTTAGAGAATCATCAAATTCTTTTAGATACAATTCAGACAAAGGGTTGCTAACCTCCAACCCCTGGGGCAACCCTTCCCCACCCAAACTCGAATACGAATGAAGCACGGACTGCACTAAAGAAGCAGTATGCAAATCTACCTTATTATCATTAACCACCTTCATACATGATTCATGACTAACGGAATCAAAATATTTTTTTAAATCAATTTTCAAAAACGAAACCGGCTTATCTGTTTGAAGGTAAGAACATAGTGCGGCCACACAATCATTTTTATTTGGATAGACAATCCGCCCCTGCTCTCTAATTGCAAGAGACATCGCCCTCATAACAACTCTGCTAGAGTAGTTATCAGTGGTGCAAAAGCCTTTTCTCCCTGGTATTTCCGACAAGCCCCAAGAAACCAGATCCGGGTCCAGTATTTCGGACTCCACTGCTTCTAAAAACTCATCTTTTTTCTCTGAATCCTGCAGGTCTTGATACTTAACAAAGTCTTTTCCTTTCAGGTTTCTTGAAAGAGATTTAGCGCTATAATATTTTTTCCTCATTTCAATTCCGCAATGCTGATTTGAACCCCTGTTCCGTGCAAATATATTGCACTCCCCCACAAACCAATTCCCCACTCCCCGTCAACAACAACTGCTGCCGGACCCTGACCATCCCCCCCACATACAGCAACCGAAACATTGGGGTAAGATCTTGCCCCGTGCGCCTAAGACTCAGCACCTCATCACTCCCCGACACTTAGGAAATGCACTACACCCCCAAAACTGCTGCCCTGCATTCTTGCCCGAACGAGCTTTCCGCAACATCATTACCTCACCACATTGATGACAAGCAGGTGCAACGGGTTGAGCAGCGACTTCGACACCAGTAAGGGAATCTATCGGCTTACCTGCTTGTGGCTCGGTCTGGTTATCTACCCTTTCCTGCTCATTGGCCGTTACTTCAACGCTCTGCCCTTCAACCTCTTGCGGTTTCTCCAGAGACGAGTCGTGATGCACAGGAAAAAGCATCGCCTCAACCTGCTGACGGATATCTACCACCCCATACCCCCTGGCAGCCCTGATTCTCAGTAGCGGCAAGCCAGCCGATTCACAGGCTTGTTCCAGAAAGGCATCGCGCTTCTGCCGTTTGGCTGAACCATGACTGGCATCGTCCAGCTCAATGGCCCGTTTTACGGCGCAGTCTTGTGGGTCGCAGAGGAGAAAGTCGAAATGTTTGGCGGAAATCTGGTTGAAGGCGCGTTGCCAATTGGCCCGGTTGAGGCCTTTCTGGGGAGCGAGCACATCCGCGACGCGGACTTTGGAGAAGATGAGGGCCTTGTCGCCCACGGCTTGAGCAAGCACGCCGTAGAAGGAGCGTCCTGCTTTAGAAAGCAGATAGGGTTTGCGGCGATAGCCGAAGGTAGACGCTCCGCCGCCGGCCCGTTTCTGTTGGGCCAGGATCAGGATGACGCCAATGGCGATAGCCAGTAGAACGCCTAATTCCACAGGCTTATCTCCCGTTTGGCGTTAAACGGGCGCAGTGGTGCTGAATATGATGATAACCGGACTGGCATCCCTTCCCCTGAGTCACGCTTCAGGCCGTGCCACCCTGGCCAGCCGTTGTTATTGGTATCTTTCTATTTGTGATCCAGTTCCGAATGTACACAATCTTCGGGCGCAAATAAATGAATAAGCTTCAGGGGCCTTGTTTCTTCGTTGGGGGCATCGGCAAAAGTAAGGATTCGCCCCTCTAGTGGGGCTCCTACAGGTGGTTTGTGGAGTGGCGGTTCTTCCCTATGCCCGTGCCTTGATCTGCCAGCAGGCGGCGTTGAATTTCACGGTATCGCCGAACACAAAGGGCTCGAAAGCGTCTCTGACCACAGTAATGAGACGGGCTTGTGTCTTTTCGTCCAGGTCCGGGAAAACGCGGCCGAGCGGGCCCAGGCGGGTGAAGTAGCCGACCAGCTTGCTCTCGGGGAAGGTGCACTCGAAATCCAGTGGTTCGATGCTGATGTGATTCCACCCCGCTGAATCCAGAATGCTTTCCACGCGTTTAGCGTCTGCGAATGCGAACTGCCCGGGGGCGTCCGGGGCTTGTTGTGGCAGCGTGACCATGGATTTGGCCGCCCGGGCGGCGGCGGTCATGAAGGGATTTTCTTGCGGAGAGCGCCAGGCGACGAACAGCCCAGGGGCGTCTTTGGCGGCGGCACGCCTCAGGTTCTGGAAGGCCTTGATGGGATCTTCAAAGAACATGATGCCGAAGCGCGAAACCAGCATGTCGTACTGGCTTTCACCAAAATCAAAGGTCTGAGCATCGGCACAGATAAACTCCGCACCCGCCTTTTCTGCGCCGTTCTTTTTCATAGCCTGCCGTGCCGCTTCAATCATGACCTCGGAAATGTCGACGCCCGTTGCCTGCCCCTCACTCCGCGTATAACGGCTGATCGCACGGGTTGTGCCGCCGGTGCCGCAGCCGATATCGAGAACGCGCTGTGGCGATTGGCATTCCACCGCCTTGGCCAGCAACCCCTCGATGGGTTTGAACAGGTGATCAATCAGCCGCTGGGATTCCACCCAGTTGCGCCCACCCACGCTTTTCCACAGCGTGGACGGGTTGTCGGGTGTCTCTGTTGAACCGTTCATGCTCACTCTCCGGGAGGCGCTGTCTTGATGTTAGCGGTTAGCTTGCCACTTCAAATCGGCTTGAGATCAAGCAACGTTTTTTGGCGGGGAGTAAAAGTTCGCGCCTCAAGTGGCGCTCCTACAAAGGGGAGCCAGCATCGTCTGCGGGAAGTTGGCATGGTTCCCGCAGTAACTTGCCTGGTGGCCGGCGAAAGTGCTGGCCGAACCCTTTGTGGTCCCGAACCAGAGCAAGAGGTAAGCCCCATGGATTCTGTATCCATCAAAGACCTGATGTGCACGCGTTTTGCGACGATTCACCCGGAGATGCCGGTGGTGGAAGCCTCCAGCAACCTGATCAAGCTCGACATGCTGGGCAGCCCGGTCACCGATGGCGACGGTACCCTGGTGGGCTGGATCAGTGAGCGCGAATGCCTGCAGGCGGCGCTGCAGGTGGTGTATCACAACCAGCGCGTGGCCACGGTTAAGGACTTGATGCAAAGCGAAGTGCTGACGGTATCGCTCACCGATGATGTGCTAAGCCTGGCCCAGCAGATGCTGGCCGCCAAGCCCAAGATCTACCCGGTGGTGGATGCCGCCAACAAGGTGGTGGGCGTGATCAGCCGCCGCCACATCCTCAATATGCTGGACCAGAAGCTGGCCGAGCTGTGTCAAAAGGCGGGCTAGCCTGCCGCTAGGCGCAGCTCAACAGCCTGATTTGCGCACTTTTGGTGCTCAATATGCTCGCACCGGTGTGTCGTTGTGGTGCAAAAGCGACGGGTATCGTTCAATGATTCAAGGCGAATCCAGGCCCGGTGAAGCACTCTTCGAGTCAAACCACTCAGACGCATCGGCGCCCCGCTCGAGCCCGTTACACAACCCGCCCGGTACCTCCATCACCCAATCCCGGATCGCGCTAATCACCGGGTCATCCCGCCGATTTTCCGGGTACACCAGATAGAACGGTTTGCCCTCCAGTTCCGGGCCGAAGGGCTGAACCAGTCGCCCTTCTTCCAGTTCATCGGCAATCAGGGTTCGGCTCATCAGGGCCACGCCCTGCCCGCCGATGGCGGCGGAGATGGCGTGGGTTTCGTCGGAAAACACCAGCCCAGCGCTGACATCCAGCCCCGCCACCTGGGCCCGTTTTTGCCAACCGGCCCAGTCCATGGGAGCCGCCAAGGCACCGTGTGGGCGAAAGTGAATCAGGGGGTGGTCGATTAAGTCCGCCATGTCGTCCAGTTTCAGATAAGGGCTGCAGGCCGGAATAAAGGTGTTATCGAACAGCTTCTCTGCCACCAGCCCCGGCCAGTGGCCATCGCCATAACGGATGGCCAGGTCGGCGGTGACCCCGTCCAGGACAACCGGTTCATGGGAGGCATGGATGCGCAGATCTATTTCCGGGTGCGCATCACGCAGTATGCAGACCCACGACAACAGCCAGCGCACCGCCACCGCTGGCGTGGTGGACAGCGTTGCTGCCAGCCGGGTCGGCGCCGCTTTCACACGGTCCACCGCGTCACCAATGCTGTCGAAGGCGGCCTCCAGTGACACAAACAGTTCCCGGCCCTGGGGTGTCAGCAACAATTGCCGGGGCTTGCGCACGAACAGCGCCACACCCAGCGATTCCTCAAGGCCCCGAATATGGTGGCTGATGGCCGTGGCCGTCACAGACAACTCGCTGGCGGCCTGCTTGGCACTTTCATGGCGGGCGGCGGCTTCAAAAGCACGCAAGGCAGAAAGAGACGGTAACCGGCGAGGGCTCATGACTGAATTTAACTCATCCATTAATGAAAATAATGATCGTTTGTGGCGCCTTATTGGGCGGCACTAGGCTTGTCTTGTACTTAACGATGAATGAGTTCAACTCACAAAACAAGGAGCCACCCATGACTCACCTTCTGCAACTGGATGCCAGCGCCCGCCCCGGCCTTGCCGGTCAAGATGCCCACGGCTCCATCAGCCGCCGCCTGACGCAACGCTTCACCAGCCGCTGGCAAGCGGCCTCGGCGAACACCGCCGTCACCCAGCGGGATCTGGGCGCTGCCCCTCCGACCATTATCGACCAACCCTGGATCGAAGCGGCCTTTACGCCCGCCGCCCATCAGCAGCCCTGGATGGCAGGCGTGCTGGCCGAAAGCGACCGGTTAATTGAGGAGCTGATTGCGGCAGATGTGCTGGTCATCGGCGCGCCGCTTTATAACTTCGGTATGCCCGCTGCGCTGAAGGCTTGGGTGGACCAGATAGTGCGCATGGGCCGCACGGTGGAGTATGACGAAACCCGGCCGGAGGATCCGTACACCCCACTGCTGGCGGATCGCCCTCGCCACGCGGTCATCCTGTCGTCACGGGGTGGCGCGGGCTTCAATCCCGGCGGCGATCTGGCCCACCTGAATCACCTGGAACCGGGCCTCACTACCGTGCTGGAGTTTATCGGCATTACCCGCATTCACTCCATTGCGGTTGAGCATCAGGAAGAAGGCGGGGAACGGTTGACCGCGTCGATTCGTCAGGCCGAGCAGGAGGTGGATGCCTTGGTGGAGCAATTGCAAAGCGCTACCAGCGAAACGCCGCAAGCAGATTACGCGCTGGGCTGATTTAAGCATCGGAGGGAAAAATACCTGCATGACGAAAGCCCGCGCCAGGGATGGCAGGCCACTCGTCATGCAAGTTGATCGGTGACATTACCCTTTCGGGTTTAAGGAACCTCTAAACAACTCCTTGTGTACTCAGTCTTTCAGGCTGGTTCGCAATCTAGGCGCGCTTTTGAAGGTGTATGTCCATCCATCGAAAAAGCGCAACAACGAGTGCGGGCCAGCTTGGAAGACCCGGAGGGCGCGGCTTTAAGCGCACATCTGCTGCGCCTTGCCTCTAAGAAAGGGAACCACCCTGTCTGTCGAGACAAGGCACAACAGCTGCACGCTTAAGGTCACGCTGAGCACGCAAGGAGTTATTCAGAGGTTCCTCAACGCCGCCTTACCAGGCCATCTTCCAGCACCTGCTCGAAGTGGTCTTTGAGGGTCTCACTGGCTGCGCGGTAGTTCACACCCAGCGCTTTGCTGCGGCTGTTATCGAAGCGCAGCGGGTAACCCACATTGCGACTGATGAATTTGCGAGTCACCGGGCCCATGAACGGGCCGACCGCCCAGACTACCGGCTTGGGCACCTTCATCATCGGGAAGGGATACTTGCGGCCAAATTGCTTGCGCAGAATGGCGGCGATGTCGAGCATGGTGACCGACTCGCTAACCAGAATATAGCGGCCTTCGGCATCCTGATTAAAGGCGCCCAGTAGATGCGCCTGAGCCACTTCGCGCACATCCACCATGCCGTATTCCAGGTCCGGCACACCGGTACGCAGCTTGCCGCGCCCCATGTCCAGCAGGGTGCCGATACTGGCGGAGTTACTGGCGTTGGTGAGCGACGGGCCGTAGACCATGCCCGGGTTAATGGTGACCAGATCCCAACGACTGGCTGCATCGCCGTTCTGGGCATCGTGAATTTTCCAGGCTTCGCGCTCGGCAGCCACCTTGGAATATTGATACGGGTTGTGGTCGACGCTGCTGGTGCGGTTCCAGTCCGCTTCCGTGAAAGCGCTCTTGCCTTTCATGTCGGTGGCGTCACCGTACACGGAGGCCACGCTGCTGGTGAGCACCACCCGCTTGAGGGTGCTGCAGCGGTTGGCGGCATTGAGCACATTGCGGGTGCCTTCCACTGCCGGGCGTACCAGCGCTTCATGGGCATCGGTAAAGCCCTCCAGCACGAACGGCGAGGCGGTGTGCATGAGGATATCGCAACCCTGGATGGGCGCATCGAAGCTGTCTGCATCCAGCAAATCTGCCTTGAACAGCTTCAGGGTGCCGGGCGTCTTGTCGGCGATGGCGTTGAGGTGGGCCACACTGCTGGCCTTGTTCGGGTCACGAACGGTGGCATGCACGGTGTGACCCGCTTCCAGCAGGAGTTTGACGATCCAGCCTGCTATATAGCCGGAGGCGCCGGTAATCATCACGGTATGGGTGTTACTGGGCATGCTTGGCTCCTGCCATAAAAAAAGAGGGCTAACGCTACCACGATGTGCCAATGGCCTGGCTAGAGCCGTTCGAGCCATTTGCCCCGCAAACCGCTCACCGATGTCCCGGCTATCACCAAGCCGCGCCCCCTAACCCTGTAACGCTTTACCAAGCGTACTCCCTTAAGGGTACATTCTGTGTCCCGGTAAAAACGGATGAACTAACGATTGCCCTGTTCCTGGCCCGCACCATTACATTGACCCTGTAAGTCGTAATGATATAAAGGAAAGACACTTTGCGGACAAGGACGACCCAATGGCGATCACGAGAAGGGATTTTCTCAATGGCGTGGCATTGACCATTGCAGCCGGGTTTACTCCGCTGCAGGCATTACGCGCCGACCCCGCCCGCTACTACCCACCGATTCTTACCGGCATGCGTGGTAACCATCCCGGTTCTTTTGAATCTGCCCATAAGGTGGCTCGTGAAGGGCACCGCTTCCCGGTGGGCGGGCTGTCCGTTCGAGAAACCTATGATCTGGTTGTGGTTGGCGGCGGCATCAGCGGCCTGGCAACCGCTTATTTCTATCGCCAGAAACACCCCAATGCCAAAATACTGATTCTGGACAACCACGACGACTTTGGCGGCCACGCCAAACGCAACGAATTCCACCACGATGGCCACACGTTGCTGACCTACGGCGGCAGCGAATCGTTCCAGTCCCCCAAGGCTCTGTTCAGCCCGCAGGTAAACCGCTTGCTGAAAGAGCTGGGCGTGGAAGAAGATCGTTTCCTCAAGTATTTCGATCGGGATTTCTACTTCAAACAGGGTTTGAGCCGGGGCGCATTCTTTGACAATGCTCATTTTGGGGAAAACAAAGTGGTAGGCGGCAGCCCGGAAATGGGCATTGCGGATGATTTACTGCCAGGCCTACTGAACAGCCGACCACTAGAGCAGTACATCAACGACTTCCCGTTGCCAGAAGAAGACCGCAAGGCGTTGATCTCCCTCCACCTGGACCCTCCCGACTATTTGCCCGACATGAGCACTGAGGAAAAAGAGACGTATCTGGGCACAATCAGTTACACCACGTTTCTGAAGAAACATGTCGGACTCAGCGACCACGCCATGCTGTATTTCCGCTCCATGAGTAACGAATTCTATGGCTATGGGGTGGATGCGATCGCCGCGATTGACGCCTATGAAACCCGTTACCCAGGCTTTGACGCCATGGGGCTTCCTGAAGCTGGCGCCGATGTGCAGGCCGAACTTGATGAGCCTTATATTTATCATTTCCCGGACGGTAACGCGTCTGTTGCCCGCCTGCTGGTACGCGCACTGATTCCGGATGCGGCCCCCGGCCAGGGCATGGACGATATCGTGATGGCCAACTTCGACTACAGTAAACTGGACCAACCCGATAACGCAGTACGCCTGCGCCTGAACAGCACGGCAGTTCATGTAGGTAATCCCGGCGGCCCGGTGGATATTGGCTACCTGAACGATGGAGAACTCTACCGGGTGCAGGGCAAACAGTGTGTGCTCGCCTGCTACAACATGATGATCCCATCCATCATGCCTTCCTTACCCGACGAGCAGAAACAGGCCCTGCACCGCAACGTAAAGGCGCCGCTGGTCTACGCCAAGGTGGTCCTGAAGAACTGGCATGCGTTCAAGAAACTTGGAGTGCATTCGCTCTATGCACCGACCGCGCCGTACAGCCTGGTGAAACTGGATTACCCGGTCAGCATGGGCGGGTATAACCACGCCCGGTCGCCGGATGATCCCATCGTCGTGCACATGGTGCAGGTACCGACCGTAGCAAACACCGGCCTGGATGTCCGCCAGCAGCTGCGTATGGGCCGGGCCAAGCTGCTGGGTATGTCTTACCAGGACGTTGAAGCAGAGATCCGCCAGCAACTGGGCGCCATTCTTGGCACCGTGGATGAAGAGCTCGACCCACTGATCGTCGCCATTACCGTGAATCGCTGGTCCCACGGCTACAGTTATGAGGAAACCAGCCTTTTTGATAGCAGCGATCAGGCTGCCAATACAATCCAACGAGCACGGCAACCGGTCGGCCAAGTCAGCATTGCCAACTCTGATTCAGGGTGGAGCCCCTACATGCACGCGGCGATTGATGAGGCCTGGCGGGCAGTGAATGAGCTGACGCCAACGGAGGCGGCATCATGAAACGCCTTACTCTGATCCAGTATACCCTGTTGCTATCCGGTGGACTGGCGGCGAGCAGCCTGCAAGCCGCCGATGACATGCAGCTGCAACGCGGCGAATACCTGGCACGCGCCGGGGATTGCGTAGCCTGCCACACCGTGCCCGGCGGCGAGGATTTCGCTGGCGGCTTGGCCATGGCATCCCCCATTGGTGAAATTTACAGCACCAATATCACACCCGATCCGGAAACCGGAATTGGCCACTATACCCTTGAGGATTTCTCCCGCGCCCTGCGCGAGGGCAAAGCGAGAAACGGCGACCATCTGTACCCGGCCATGCCCTACCCGTCCTATGCCAAAATAACTGACGAAGATATGGCTGCGCTATACACCTATTTTATGGAAGGAGTAGCCCCGGTTGTGCAGGAAAACCAGAACGCCGACATTCCATGGCCACTGAATATGCGATGGCCGCTGGCCTTCTGGAAAGGTCTGTTTCTGGAAGACGGTATCTACCAACCGGACAGTAAACAGAGTGAACAATGGAACCGCGGAGCCTACTTGGTTGAAGGGCTGGGCCATTGTGGCGCCTGCCATACCCCACGCGGCATCGCGTTTCAGGAACAAGCATTGGATAACAGTGACGACGCCTTCCTCAGCGGTGCAGAACTGGAGGGTTGGTGGGCTTCGGATTTACGTGGCGATTGGCAAACAGGAGTCGGTAGCTTGTCGATACCGGAGCTTGTCAGCCTCCTGAAAAGTGGTTCTGGCGGGCGCTGGTCCACGTCTGGCTCTATGTCTGACGTCATTACTCACAGCACGGCTCATCTGCACGACCGCGACCTGAACGCCATTGCGGTCTATCTGAAATCACTGGGCACATCACATACCAGTGTCTCCACCACCGTCAAGGAACCGGTGACCAATGGCGCGGAACTATATAATGAGTACTGCTCCACCTGCCACCGTGACAATGGCGCGGGATACCCGGGAGTCACCCCGGCCCTGGCCTCCAATCCCACTGTTGTGGCCAGATCCCCCAACTCGGTCATTAACGTCATTCTCCAGGGGGTGGAAAGCCCGGCCACCCCAGCAGACAGCATCCGCTACCAGATGCCCGCTTATGCCTGGCAACTCAACGACACGCAGGTAGCCGCACTGGTCAATTACCTGCGAACCCGATGGGGGAACCAGGCAAGTTCCATTCAGGAAAAGGATGTGAAGGCGCTTCGCCATTGAAACGAAAACGGCAGGCAAAGGCCACACCGAAAACGATAAGAAACGCCATTCTGATCAAGACGTCGCCCCTGGAGAGGGGCGCTTTCAATCGCCAGCCAGCAACCATGCATTACTGACGCGATCGGTTGAACTGCATCCAGACGGCCAGCCCCAGACCCCAGGCGGCATTGACGATCAGACCACCCACCACCTTGGTGGCATTCACATCCAGGCCTTTCATGGGGAACACCAGCAGCATGGCGACCAAGGTCGGGCCGATGGCACCGATGACCATGGCGCTGAGCCAGAATTTCATGCCCTGCCAACGGCGGATAACCCACCACACCGGCAAACCCCACACACCACCCCAGAAGGCCAGGGAAATCACTTGAGGCACACCCACTGGCGGCACAGGGGTCATGTTCCACGGAAAGGAAGGAATAAGACCGCCCAGCCAGAACAGAGCCAGCACGCCCTGATGAAAAAGCAGAGTGGCGACAAAACCACCGGTGAAGGCCTGCAGCCATTGTTGTTTTGGGTTAACCATGGAATCTCCGTCGGATTGTGCTATCAGATCAGCAGATAGACGCTAGCATAGCCCACAACAGAAAAACGTGAGAGCCAAATCGCGGAGCTCATCCTGGTTTTTATGAACGGGCCAAAGAATCAAACAGAGGCGGCATTGCGGATAATAAAAACCCCGGCCAAGGCCGGGGCAAACGAGGAATCAGCAGCAGTATTCGATTTCATTGTGTTCAGATTCAGGCAAGGCGCAAATGCATCCTTTATCACCTTTAGTGAACACTTGCCCTGCCACGGTAAGAATCCATACGGGGCACTTTCTTCAGCAATTCTTCGTAGCAGATGATCAAATTATCACCACATCTTTAATCGACGTCTGTAAGCCTTCTCTTACTTTCCCATAGGAACTTAACCATTCCTCCCTGTTTTCGGCCCCGACAGGCGCGCACACAGGCGTGCCACCGGTGAAAGCTCACACCGCTCATAAAGAAAGGCTGGACAGCATGGCAGCAGTAGTTTTACGCTAAAGCTCAATGTGAACACATGTTCATTAACGCAGCGTAAACATTGTTCTTCTACACAGGGTTTGCGTACAGATTCGGTTAAGGCCATTGGCCTGCGGACTTGGTAGAAGAGGATACTCAAACGTTCCGGGATGCGGCTTTACCGGGAACGTACGGACAAGAACGGACTGTGGCAGCCAGCCCTGGCAGCACAGCTCACGCCATGCCCCCGCTTGCAGTGCAAGCCTGCATGCCGGGTTAGCGACAACCTCGAATAATGACAACGAAAGAGGAACCGTTATGCGTCAACCCACCCAGCCAGAGCCAGGTGCATCACCGTCTATCTGGTCTCGACTGAGTACCATCACCGATTATTTTGCCTGGCCACTGCGCACCTCCCATTACCTGGAACTGGTGAACCCGCTGTGGACCACTCACAAGCTGCAGGCCCGAGTAGTCAAAGTGTGGGATGAAACCAAAGACGCACGCACACTCACCCTGCGGCCCGGCCTGAACTGGCGGGGCCACCGTGCCGGTCAGCATGTGCGGGTAGGGATTCCTGCCAACGGCAAGCATTACACCCGCACCTACACCATCTCCTCACCGCCGGAGCGGGAGGACGACTGCTTCACCATCACGGTGAAGGCCATCGACAAGGGCACAATCTCTCACCACATTGTGCGCAATATCAAGGTGGGCGATTACCTGCCCATCGGCCTGCCACAGGGCGATTTCTATCTGCCCGATGCTCAGCCGATCCAGCCGCTGTTTATTACCGCAGGCAGCGGCATCACCCCCGCGTTCAGCATGATCAACAGCCTGATTGCCCAGGGGCGCCTGCCGGATACTCACCATATCCACTATGCGCCACACGAATTTGATGTGGTGCTGGGCAAGGAACTGAAGGCGATGGATCGCTACAACGATCGCTATCACCTACATCTGATTTACAGCCGCGAAGGCGACGACCCAAGCCGCAACCGGTTTTCCGCCGCCCAACTGGATGCGCTCTGTCCGGACTGGAAAGACCGGGATGTGTATGCCTGCGGCCCCCCTTCCCTACTGGAAGCGATTGAGCAATGCATGGCCGAGGCGGGCTGTAGCCGCCGACTGCATGTGGAGCGATTCCGCGCGCCCTTTCCCGAAGTGCCCGCCGATGCGGTGGGTGGCCGTGTGCGCTTTGCCCAGAGCGATGTGGAAGCCGACGGCGACAGCGACACCCCGCTGCTGAAAGTGGCCGAGGCGGCCGGCATGAACCCGCCCCACGGTTGCCGCATGGGGATCTGCCATACCTGTAACACCACCCTGGTGTCCGGGTGTGTGCGTGACCTGCGCACCGGCGAGGTGCTGAACGAAGCAGGCAGCATTGTACAAACCTGCATCTGCGCCGCCGCCGGCGACTGCGAACTGGATTTGTGAGGGAATAATAATGAAAACCCATCAATACCCGGTCGACCTGACCGACGAACAGATCGAAGAATTCGGCAACGAGCTGGAAGCCATTCGCAACGAGGTGTTTGATTCCCGGGGCGACCGCGATCGCGCCTATATCCTCAAGGTGATCAAGACCCAGCGCACCATGGCGGTAAGCTCCCGTTTTGTGATTTACCTGTCGCTGTTTTTCATTCCCGCCTGGGGGCACGCGCTGGCGACCTGGCCGTTGGCGCTCACTATCATGGGTCTGGGCGTGTTCGCGCTTGGTATCGCCAAGATTCTGGAAAACATGGAAATCGCCCATAACGTGCTGCACGCCCAGTGGGACTGGATGAAGGACCCGGAAATCCAGTCCAACACCTGGGAATGGGACACCATGAGCCCCTCGGACCGCTGGATGCATTCGCACAATGTGGTGCACCACACCTGGACCAATGTGCTGGAAAAAGATCTGGATGTGGGCTACGGCATCATGCGGGTGACCCCCATGCAGAAATGGAAGCCGGCGTATCTGTTGCAGCCGATCTATTTCATTTTGCTAATGCTGCTGTTCGAGGAAGGCGTAGCCATTCATGAGCAGGCCATCGACGACCACCTGAAAGGCAAGAACAAGCTGAAGGATTTTACGCCCCTGTTAAAGCGCATCGGCTACAAGATCTGGCGACAGGTGGCCAAGGACTACATTGCCTGGCCCCTGGCGGCGGCACTGGTGGCGATTCCGATTTCCTTCTACGTGCCCTTCTCGCCCTTGCTGGTGTTCGGCATGGTGGCCGGCGCCAATGCGGTGGCCAACCTGATTCGCAACATCTGGGCCTTCACCATTATCTTCTGCGGGCACTTCCCCGCCGGAGCGCATAATTTCACCCTTGAGCAGGTCGAAGGCGAAACCCGCGGACGCTGGTATCTGCGGCAAATGCTGGGCTCTTGCAACATCGAGGGCAGCAAGCTGTTCCATATCCTGTCTGGCAACCTGTCGCACCAGATTGAGCACCACCTGTTCCCGGACATGTGCAGCAACCGCTACAAAGAAGTGGCCCCCCGGGTGCGGGCGCTGGCAGACCGTTACAGCATTCCGTACAACAGCGCCTCCCTGTTCCGCCAGTTCGGCACCACCTGGCTGAACAACCTGCGCCTGGCCTTTCCCGGCGGTGGCGAACCCTACGAAGGCAGCCAGAGCCAGGCTACACCTTCCTGAACCTGACCTGCCGGACCCGGTGCATTCAACGGGCTGCACCGGGCCTGCGTTTTTTCCGGTATGCTCCTCCATGACGCAGCCGGATACCTTACATGACAACGACACAACCGCCCCTCAACGACATCGCCCACATGTTCAGCCGGGCCTTTTTCCACGACCCCCTCTTTGTCTACTTTTTCCCGAACCCGTCGCAACGTGAAGCGCGGGCGTACTACACTTTCCGTTTTCTGGTGGCCCATGCCAGCCAAAACGGTCAGGTACATACCGCCCAGCAACCGCAGGATGGCGCCGCTGTCTGGCTGCCATCGTCAGCCCTGCGGCACAGCGTGGCCGATATGCTGCGCTTCGGCGCGGTGCGCGCCATGCTCAAGCAAGGCCTCGGCGCGATGAAACGCCAGATGCAAGCAGGCGAGGCCATGCAGGCTGTACACCATCGTGCTCTCAATGCGCCTCATGCATACCTGCTGCTACTCGGCATCGATCCGTCGCAACAGGGGCGCGGGCTGTCGACACCGCTGTTACAGCCCTCTCTGGATCGACTGGATGAGCAAGGCCTGCCCGGCTATCTGGATACCCATAACCCGAACAATGTGTCCCTGTATCAACGGTTCGGTTTTGAGGTCGTGCATGAAGATGAGATCCCCGGGACCTCGGTACGACATTGGGCCATGTTGCGGCAGTGCAAATAGCCTCGTCACTTGGCGTACGTAAAGAGTCTGATACAAATTAAAAAACCACCGCCCCCTTTCAGGAACGGTGGTTTTTTTAGGGAGCCTCTGAGAAAGGCCCTTGGTCAATTTATTGGTCTTTATTCCATTTCGGCAACGGGGCGCCAGATACCATCCTGAACCTGAGACAGAATAATCCCGCTACCTGCACGGTGATTACTCTCGCTCATTTCCGTCTCCACGCCGGTTACCTTGTCACTGAATTTCAGTGATTCCAGGGCATCCAGGAAAGATTCCGTGGTCAGGTCCGGGCCGGCTTCGCGCAGGGCATTGATGGTGAGCATGGCACCAACACGACCGAGTACGGCGCCACCACTGGGCAGTTCACCATACTGCTCCTTGTAGGCTTTGCCCCACTCCTCAGCTTCCGGCACATGGGTCATGCGGCTGACGATGTCCTCCCAGGAAGCAACACCGTACAACCCTTCGGTAACACCACCCGGTGCCGCCGCAACGGCAGAGTGGAAGCCCGCCTGGGATACGATGAACTTGGCATCATCCCAACCCATCTGTTTGGCTGTCGCGACGACGGTGATAATGGGGCGCACGGGCAGGGCTACCGCTACCAGTTCGCAGTTGGCATCGCGCAGGCGCGCCAGCGTACCGCTGAAATCACTTTCATCCGGGCGATGCGAAGAGCTCTCGGCCAGAGTCAGTGCATCGTTGGCGGCTGCTGCATCGTTAACCGCCTGATTCACCTCTTCACCGAAGTCAGAGGGAATATACATCACACAAATTTTCTCAATGCCCTCGTCTTCCACCAACCGGTTGACGCCCTGTAATACGCCCTCGTAATAGCTTGGGCCGAGCACGTAGCGGTAACGGAAGTCCCCTTCTTCTTCCATCTGCCGGGAAAGCGATAACGGCAGAACGCTGGGAACCTTGTTGCGATCCATGATCGGAAACGCCGCCAGGTTATGGGGCGTCCCCAGACTCATCAGCATGGCAAAAACTTCATCACGGCTAACCAGTTTGTTCACCGCCTGTGTTGCCTTGGGAACCTGATAGGCATGGTCTTCAACGATATAACGAATCTTGCGGCCATGAATGCCGCCCTGTTCGTTCACTTCTTCGAACATGTCGTTGGCCACTTGCACGGCCGGTGAAGAAAACGCTGCGAATACCCCGGACAGGTCGTGCATGCCGCCAATTCTGATTTCAGTGTCGGTCACGCCACGCACCGATTCGGCTGCGGCTTTGTCGTCTTCCTTGTTATTGTTGTCACTGCAGCCCACAAGGGCCATGGCGGTTACAGCCGCCAGACAGAGCTTCTTCATGATGCACTCTCCTCTCGTACCATCAGTACATGGAATCAATCAGGTGCTTGTGTTTTTTCTCCACGAAGGAACGCTTCAACTTCATGGTTGCGGTTAGCTCCTCATCCTCAGCGGTGAGCAGCACATCGATCAGGCGGAAATACTTGATCTGTTCCACCTGGGCGAATTGTTTATTCACGTCCTGAATAACACTGTCGATGAGGTCCAGTACTTCCTTGGCACGACACAGTGACGCAAAGTTGGAAAACGGTACCTGACGATCCTGGGCATATTTCTCCACGTTTTCCTGATCAATCATGATCAGGCAAGTGAGATACTTGCGCTTGTCGCCAATCACCACGGCATCAGAAATATAGGGCGAGAACTTCATCCGGCTTTCAATTTCTGCGGGGGTAATGTTCTTGCCCCCTGCGGTGATAATGATGTCCTTGAGACGGCCGGTAATAGTAAGCATGCCTTCTTCCAGGCGCCCCACATCACCGGTATGCAGCCAGCCATCGCGGATGTCTTCGGCGGTTTTTTCGGGTTTTCGCCAGTAACCGGCAAAGACGTGGTCACCGCGCACCAGCACTTCACCGTTGTCGGCAATGCGCACTTCGGTTCCGGGCAGCGCTTCACCCACGGTGCCCACCTTCTCGCGTTTGGCACTGTTCAACGAGGCCACACCGGTGGTCTCGGTCATGCCGTAGCCTTCGAATAAAGGCACCCCCAGTGACTGGAACCAGCGGATCTGTTCCGGTGCAATGGGCGCTGCGCCGGTGGTGCCACGCCGCAGACGGTTCATGCCGATCAGATCACGCACATTACGCAGCACCAACAGGTTCCAGAACTGATATTGCAGGGCGGA
Source organism: Alcanivorax sp. (assembly GCF_002726155.1). Lineage (GTDB taxonomy): Bacteria > Pseudomonadota > Gammaproteobacteria > Pseudomonadales > Alcanivoracaceae > Alcanivorax. The sequence continues at coordinate 23,793 of NZ_PBSH01000010.1, forward strand.
AAACGGGTTGCGTTTGCGATCACAATGCCAGTCTTCACCAGCGGCCACAGCCCGATCGAAACACCAGCGGCCGAACCCGGTGGCTTCGTCACGCAGGGTCATCATGGAGCTATAGATTTTTTCCCACAGGCGCGGCACGGCGGCAAAGGTATGGGGAGACACTTCGCGCAGGTTTTCAAATACGGTTTCCGGGCTTTCCGCAAAGTTCACCGTGCAGCCTTTGTAGATGGGCAGCTCCACTGACACCAACCGTTCCAGAATATGGCACAGGGGCAGGAAGCACAGCTGATCATCGTCTTCATGGGCATCGAGCACCTGCTCGCCGGCGGCCAGCTGGAACAGCACATTGCGATGACTGATCATGGCCCCCTTGGGTGCCCCGGTGGTGCCGGACGTGTAGATCAGCATGCGGATATCATCGGGCTGGCTCTGGGCAATGCAGGTGCTGAACTGCTCTTCTGCATCCGGGATCTGTTCACCCAGTGCGTAAAGTTCATCCAGGAACATGACCATGGGATCGTCAAAATCCCGCAGCCCTTTGCGGTCATAAACAATGACTTTTTTCAGGGTCGGCACCTGATCACGCACGGTCAGGTACTTGTCCAACTGTTCATCGTTTTCCACAAACAGGAAGGCCGATTCGCTGTCATTGACCAGGTAAGCCAGCTGCTCGGGGCTGTCGGTGGTGTAGACGCCGTTACTGATGCCGCCCGCACCGGCAATACCCAGATCGCAGTACAGCCATTCCTTGTTGTCTTCGCTGAGAATGGATACCGGCTGGCCGCGCTCCAGCCCAAGGGACAAGAGCGCAACGCCAATGGCACGGGCTTTTTCGTAATAATCCAGCCAACTATGGCTTTGCCAGATGCCCAGATCCTTTTCGCGATGGGCAATACTGTTGCCCCGCTCCAGACATTGCTTGCGCCAGAGTTTGACCACGGTATCGCAACCGTGGAGCTGAGTCGGTGTGGTGTTATTTTTAGTCATCATCAGCGCCAGGTCTTCTTTCGTTTCCAGCGTTTTTCCGGTCGGTCATCCCCCGCCGACTGGCCCAGATAAAATTCACGAATATCGTCGCTGGCGAGTAGATCCTCGGCAGTGCCATCCATGACAATGCGCCCGGTTTCCAGTACGTAGCCATGGTCCGCCGTATTCAGCGCCACCTGGGCATTCTGCTCTACCAGCAATAACGTAACGCCCTGCTCTTTATTGAGCCGGCGAATAATCTGGAAGATTTCCTGCACCAGCAGTGGCGACAGGCCCAGCGAAGGCTCATCCAGCAGCATCAATGAAGGGCGCGACATCAGCCCACGGCCAATGGCCAGCATTTGCTGCTGACCGCCGGACAAGGTGCCTGCTGCCTGGCTACGGCGATCTTTCAGAATAGGGAAATAGTCATAAACCATTTCGATATCCTGGCGGACGGCGGCCTTGTCACGGCGAATATAGGCGCCCATGACCAGGTTTTCTTCCACGCTCAGGAAAGGGAATACCTCTCGCCCTTCGGGTACATGGGCAATACCTTTTCGTACCAGCTTGTCCGGCTCGCTGCCGTCGATGGTTTCACCGGCCAGGGTGACGCTGCCTTTGCGCGGTGCCAATGCACCGGAAATGGTTTTCATCAGGGTCGTCTTGCCAGCACCGTTGGCACCCAGGATGGTGACCACCGAACCTTCATGGACATCGATGGACACCCCGCGCAGGGCCATCACCGGGCCATAAAACGCTTCCAGATTTTTCACCTGCAACAGGGGCTGGGCGCTCTGGGTTTTCTCTGCCGCGTTACTCATGATGTAGCCTCCGTACCCAGGTACGCTTCAATCACTTTCGGGTTCGCCTGCACTTCGGCAGCGGTACCCATGGCCAGCGGATGGCCTTCTGCCACCGCCAGCACCCGGTCGGAGACACGCGACACCAGGCTCATATCGTGCTCCACCATCAGTACGGTAAGCCCCAGATCTTTCTGCATGTCCTCAATCCACCAGGCCATGTTCTGGGTTTCTTCCACACTAAGCCCGGAGGCCGGCTCATCCAGCAGAATCAATTTCGGTTCACTGGCCAGTGCACGGGCAATTTCCACCACCTTGCGCACCCCGTAAGGCAGCCCGGCGATTAATTTGTCCCGGTACGGCGCCAGATCCAGAAAATCGATAACCTCTTCCACCAGCAGGCGCTGTTCACGCTCACTGCGTCTTACCTTGGGCAAAAACAGCAACTCTTCGAACCAGCGGGTTTGCCGGCGGCAATGCCGGCCGATCAGCAGGTTCTGCAAGACCGAGGAGTGATCGAACAACTCGATATTCTGGAAGGTGCGGGCGATCCCCAGCCCGGCCACGTCGTGGGCAGGCAAGCCAGTGATATCCTGGCCATCGAAGATGATCTGCCCCGCACTCGGTTCATAAAGGCGGCTAATCAGATTGAAGATAGTGGATTTACCGGCCCCATTGGGCCCCACCAGAGTAAAGACTTCACCGGCTTCCACGTGGAAGCTGACGCCATCCACCGCTTTAACGCCCCCGAAGGAAATGGAAAGATCCTTAACCTGTAACAGACTCATCGTTGGCGCTCCGTTTTCAGGTAAGTTCGGGTACGTCGGAACATACCCTTGCGATACAAGGGAAACAGTTGCAGCCAGGTGCGCACCTTGAACCAGACTCCGTAGAGCCCGCGGGGCTCGTAAATCACCATGAGCAGGATCAACAACGCGAACAGTGCCGTATCGAGACCAGGATAGGCCGCGATCTGTATACCCGCAGTGTTATCCAGGTAATCACTGGCAATCGCGATAACTTGTGGCAACAGCACCACCACGATGGCACCGAAGAACGCGCCGTGCACTGAACCCAACCCGCCAATCACCACCTGCAACAGCAACGTGATGGAAATCAGCACCAGGAAGCTTTCATAGTTCACCGCCTGGGCCAGGTGAGCGTAAAGCGCACCTGCCAGCCCGGTAATGGCACAGGACAAGCTGAACGCCAGGGTTTTGGCGCGGGCCACATTGACGCCAAGCGCACGGGCAGAGACTTCGCTGTCACGCACCGCCAGAAACGACCGGCCCGAAGCACTACGCAGCAAGTTCAGGTAGCCCAGCGTCACCAGCACCAGCACCCCCAGACAGAGATAATAGAAAGCCTCTGGCGTGGCGTAACGGTCGATCTCCATGCCGAACAGGTTGATTGGTGGCGCAAACACACCGGCGACCCCGCCGGTCACCGGCTCGGCCATGATCGACACATCCTCCACAATGATGCTCAGCGCCAGGGTGGCAATGCCCAGATAGATGCCGCTCATACGCAGTATCGGCCGGGCAATGACGGCGCCGGCGATTCCGGAGGTCACCGCACTGGCCAGCAACGCAGGCACGAAATGCCAGCCACGCTGCATCAGTGCCAGATTGGTAAAGGCACCGATCGCCATAAACGCTGCATGGCCAAGGCTGACTTGCCCGGTGTGGCCACTGATCAGCATCAGCCCCAGCCCCGCCAGCGACCAGACCAGCACAGCAGTCAGTTCACCCAGATAGTAATTACCGAGCACCCAGGGCGCAGCCAGCAGCAGTGCGGCCAGTATCGCGTACTGGGCCATGTGCCAGCGGCCTTCAAACAGATTGATATCGTCGTCGTAACGGCTTTTAAAACGGTTGCTCATGGCCTACACCTTCTTCTGGCTGATCTGTGCAAACAGGCCGCCGGGGCGCAAGATCAGCACCAGCAACATCAGCACATAAGGAGCAATCTGACCGACGCCAGAAGGCAAGTAACGGCCCGCGAACGGTTCCACGATGCCCACCAGCAACCCGCCCAGTAACGCACCGGGCAAGGACCCCAGCCCGCCGATTACCGCCGCAGCAAACGCCTTGATGCCAAACAGCAGGCCCACCGATGGCTCAACCGCCCCCTTGGCGGCGAACATGACCCCGGCAATGGCGGCCACCACCCCGGACAGGGCCCAGACAATGGCGTTGATCCGCTTCACCGGAATGCCCATGTAGTAAGCGGCCATCTGATTCTGGCTACTGGCCTGCATGGCCACACCGAGGCGGGTGCGGGCAAAGAAGAAGTAAAGAATGGATGTGAGGGCCACGGTAGTAACGATGATCACCGCATCCACCACTGGAATGATCAGGTCACCAAATTCCCACACCTTGCCGACAAAAGGCGTTTGCAGGGAGGCGGGATCATGCCCCCAGATCACACCGGCGGCGAAGCGCATCAGAAAACCCAAAGCGATGGTGAGAATCACCATGGCGAACTGCGGCTGACCAAAAATGGCGCGCAATACCAGGCGATCCAACAGGTAACCAAAGACCCCCAGAATCAGGGCGGCCAGAGTAATACCTATCAGGAATGGCAGGTCGGCGTATTCGGCATTGATGAAGGTAATGCCCAGAAAGGCCCCCAGCATCATCATGTCACCCTGCGCAAAGTTGACTGCTTCTGAGGCTTTGTAAATCAGTACAAAGCCCAGTGCCAGCAACCCGTAGATGCAGCCGTTAGCGACCCCGCTGACCAGCAGCTGGAGTATATCCATGGTCCCTCTCTCCCGGGGGGTTTATTGTTCTGGTGTATTTTTATGCAGTTCTTTCGAGACTATCTGAAGCTTTACATTCTCTCCAGTATGTAAAATGTAACAAGGTTGGACAAAGAGCCAAAAACGTCACGGATCAGGCCGGAAAAGCGTTTTTGGGTCGGCGAACGCCAGCAGGCAGAGAAAAAACAGGACAAAACAAGGAGGAAAGAGAGAGGGAAAGAGAGAAAAAGGGCCGCCAGCCAGGCGTTAGCGTTACCGAGGGTAACCCGTAAAGGCTTCCGCACTTTTACCTTCCAGCACATATCCTGCCGTACCGTATTCGGTATCTTGCGATGAGACGGTCAAGGTGCCCTCCAGCCACATTGCATCCAGTGCCAGATCCAGCGGCACGCCGCGCCCTGCCATCTTCACCAGCACAATCTGGTTACGCGGCGGTGGCGGGGTGTGGATGCACGCACCAAAATACGGAACCAGCAGGAATTCCCGGACATACTCTTCATCGCCGTCCAGTGGCACGCCGTAACCCGCCATACGCACCTCGGTATTATCCAGAGACTGCTTCAGCGGCGCTTCCCGCCAGGCCTTGTCGATGGCATCCATCAGCTTCTCGCCACGGCTATCGCCATCGGCAATCCCATCCGGGGCCTGCTGTTCCCCATAGATTTCATCGAACAGGGAGCTGTATATCGCCGACGGATCATAATCCTGCGGCACCAGAGCATCCCACTCAATTTCATTGGCCGCCACGGACGGCAGGCTGCAGGCAAAACAAAGTAAAGCAATCAAAAAGCGCATGGTCAGTTCCTGGGTGTCAGGCCATCGGCCAGGCTATTGCGGAAGGCCTTTTCGGCCGGAATCAAACCTGCCAGGGAGCCCGCCGCGAGAATAGCACCAATAGCCGGCAACTCCCGCAACGCAAGAAAGTTGTCGGGAAGCCGCAGCGACCATTCAGCCAAAGCCATTGGCGCCAATCCCCATTGCCCTGCAAACAATACCCCCAGACCCAACATACAGCCCAGCATAGTGAGACACAGGCTTTCACCGACAATGACCGTATACACGGCCAATCGCCCCGCCCCTGTGGCTCGTAGAACCGCCATTTCATGACGGCGCCCTTCCAGGGCCGCCAGCACGGTGGACACAAGCACCAACAAGGCCACCGCCAGAACCGCCAGCGAGGTTGCCCGCAAGGCATTCTCTCCAGCAGCAGTCATCCGCCACAACCGCTGCAACTGTACCCCGGGAATAATGGCGGTAAGCGGCTCTTTGTCATAACGGGACAGCTCCCGCTGCAGGCTCAACACCGCCATACGTCGCTCAAGCCCCAACATGACCGCATTCACCGAATCCGGCTTGTCCAGTGCCTGCCCCGGCATGGGAGGCATGCCGGACAGGTAGGCGCCACCGCGGTGGATCAGGGCCATGCCTTGCAGCGAAATATGCACGCTCTGATCCACCGGCGTACCCGTGGGCGCCAGAATCCCCACCACCGTAAATGGGTGGTTATCATGCTCCACAATAGCCGGGCCGCTGGCGCCATGGGCCAGCACAATGCGCTCACCTTGCTGGTAGCCAAGCCGTGCGGCCACGGCACTGCCGAGTACGGCCTGATCGGCGCCGGCAAACCAGCGCCCGCTTTGCAGGCTCAAACCCTGATCCCGCCCGTAACGGTAGTGCGTCAAGTAGCTGTCGTTAGTCGCCACCACCGGATAACCGCGATGGGAATCGCCCAACGCAATAGGAATCCACCACTTCACATCCGGGTGGTCGGCCAGATATTCCACCGTGTTCCAGCGAATACCCGCCGTGGGGTCGCTGAGGCGGAACACGCTATAGAGCAAGATATTCATTGGCCCACCACGGGCACTAACGATCAGGTCGGTGCCCGAAATGGTGCTGGAAAAATTGGCGCGGACCTGATGACGCACCCGATCCACACCGATGATCATCAGCACGCTCATGGCAATGGCAACCACGATCAGCAGCGCCGATGTGCGCCGGGTTTTCAGGGAGGCAAGCATCACTTTAGCAAGCATGACTGCCCTCCCCGGCCAGACTGGCGAAATCCACACTGCGCTGGAAATGGTGACCCACCTGTCCGTCATGACTCACCATCAGCAAGGCACTGCCGGACTGTTCGCACAGTTCACAAAGCAACGTCAGCAAGGTATCGCGGCTGCGGCTATCCAGCGCGGAGGTGGGTTCATCGGCAATGATCAGAGCCGGCTTGCCGAACAAGGCCCGGGCGGCCGCCACCCGTTGTTGCTGCCCAAAAGACAGTTGCCAGGCCGGCAAGTCAATGGGGCCGTCATCCAGCCCCAGCCGTGAAAGCAAGCCACGGGCGGCAGCCTGTCTCTGCTCCTTGCGACGCCCTGCTTCGCGCTCACAGCGCAGACGGGAGAAGCTGGCCGCAAGACAAACGTTGTCCACGGCGCTCAGGTAGGGCAGCAAATTGAACGCCTGAAAGATAACGCCCATATGATCGGCGCGAAACGCGTCCCGGCGACGCTGGGAAAGAGTAGAAAAAGGCTGGCCGGCAACCTGAACACGCCCGCTCTGCATCGGGCGGATGCCGGTAATCAGTGACAACAGAGTGCTTTTGCCACAGCCGCTGGGACCATGAAACAGCACCCGCTCCCCTGCCTGCAGGGCAAACTCCGGCACCTGCAAGAAGGAACGAACCTGGCCGGGATGACGGTATTCCAGGTCGTTGATTTCCAGTACCGGGCTCACTGCGGCATTACTCCAGCGGTATGCGGGTTTCACCCGGCGCCAGACGCAAGGCACTCTGGGCGGCAGGCAACAGCAACACCACCTCTGTAGTCAGGCTAGAGAAAGTGTCCAGAAACGGTAAATCCACGGCGTTTAATTTTTCAGGAAACGCGCAGGAAAATAACCACTCGTTGTCCACATCTTCGTGGTGACTGTGCGCGTCGTGATCGTGATGATCATGGGAATCATGCGCTTGCTGCTCCGGGAACAAGGAGTCCACAGAGCTGATGGAAGCACTGACCGGTTCACACTGTGCGGCCGGCGAAGGCTGTGGCGCGGCCACCTGCGCCAGACGCTTGCCATAACGGGCCCGGGCAGGCACGTCCGCTGGCGGCTGCTCAGTGCCGAGGATATCCATCAAGGGCGCCCGGAAACGGATTGTCACCTGCTCTCCCTCCACCACCACGGCCGCCTCGGCCAGGCCATGCTGGTGCACGCCTGCGGCGGTCGTAGACAGACTGACCGACAGCAGCAAGCAGGCCAGACTGTTACGTTGCCAACGAGTTATCATGATTTACCTCACAGTCTTTACAGCCCCGGATGTTACCGACATGGGTAGCCACCAGAGCGATTCCGATCAGCGTTGTCAGTAACGGCTCCCAGAGAGTGCCGTGCATAGCACTTTCAAAGACAGTTAGCAGACACAGACCCGACAAGGCGAACACGCCGGGGAGCAACACCGAAAGCCGGCGATGTCGACGGTAGCCTATGCCAATAGCAAGCAAGCTGACCGGCACAATGATGGCGAGCATGACCAGATGAAAAACCTCTTCGACACTGCCAAAAGCCGATAACAACCCGATGGCAAAAAGCCCCGCCAGGCTGGCGACACAATGAATCATGCAGAGGCTGGACAGGCCGATGGCCACCGCGTCCAGACGAAAACGTTGCATTACCGTCTCCCGAAAAACGATTATTTGTTTACGACGCCGCGCAATCCACGCAACGACCATGCACTTCCAGCAGGGGCTCGCGCTGAATAACAAAACCCACTTCATCGAGGGTTTGCTGCAATTCGTCCACAGCGGCTCCCGCCATGGGCGTTTCCTGAACGCCACCACACTGGTCACACAGCAGGAACACCGTTCCTCGATGGCCGTGCTGACAGGTGATGTGATCACAGGCCAGATACTGGTTGGTGGAACTGAGTCGATGGGCCAGCCCTTGCTGAACCAGAAAATCCAGCGCTCGATACATAGTGGGCGGCTGCGCATTGCTCTGATAACGAGCCTTGAACTGATCCAGTAGCTGATAGGCCGTTTGCGGACCACCCTGCTCCAGCATCAACGACATGACCTGCTTGCGCTGGGGCGTCATCCGCACGCCCTGCTTGCGACATTGCTGTTCAGCGCTGTTAAGAATCTGCTCGGTACGACTCACTGCCATGTTTTCAGCCTAGATATCCAGAGTGACCAACAACCGTTGCTGGCCGGGAGACATGGGCGGGGACCGGTGGACCACGCCCGCTCCCGGATTATCCCGCCATGTCTCTCCTTTGAACAGGGCCACCTGTCCTGCCTCCAGCTGCTCCACGTTTTGCTGCTGGTAAAGCGCACTCTGCTCACAGCCGGGCACTAAAAGCTGATCCGACACACGTGGGGCGGGCAACCACTGGCTGCCCGCCCCGCCATAGGTGCACAGCATGCGAACCGGAATCCGATCCACGTGGAAGCGTGGGCACATCGGCTTGCGCAACGCCGTCACCCGCAACCCGACGCCGTCAACCCCGAACAGACAGGCAACCATATCGGCTAACAGGAACAGGTCCTCTCTCAAGGGGACATAGGTTTCGTGCGGCAGAGATCGCAGCAGGGTCGCTTCCAGCTGAGCAATGTCCAACCAGCTTTTCACCGCTAGCCGTTGCTCGCAGGCCAGTGCCACCACATCCTGCCCTACCGGGCTGGGCCGGTCCCACACGGCTACCTGCACATCATCCTCGAAGATATCCGCGAGGACCGTCACGTCCGGTGCGCCTTGCCAGCCTGGTGGCGAGGCGGTGACAGTTTGAGCCTGCATCACCCTGCCACCTCCCACTGCGGGAACGGATCGTCCAGCTGCTCCCACAGCGCCTTGCCCTGAAGCATTTCCGCTTCCGTCAGCAAGCAGGCGTCCAGTGCCTTGCGGGTTTCCTCCGGCTGCAGGTTATGGCCGATAAACACCAATTCCTGGCGCATGTCGCCAAAAGGTTCTTGCCATTTCTCCATGATCAGCGCGCGGTATTCTTCATCGCTGGGCCAGTGTTGCTCCGGCACGGTTTTCCAGAACATGCCGGCCGGGCCATGGTGAACAATGTCACCGGCCTGGCTCCAGCTACCCGCAAAATGCGGTCGGCTAGCCAGCCAGAAAAAGCCCTTGGAGCGCAGCAATATTCCCAGCGGCCAGGGCTGCTGCAGGAAGCTCCAGAACCGCTGCGGATGGAACGGCCGACGCGCCTCATAGGTGAAACTGCTAATGCCGTACTCCTCGGTTTCAGGCAAATGCTCGCCACGCATTTCCTTTAACCACCCCGGCGCCTGCTGGGCTTTTTCAAAATCAAAGCGCCCTGTATTGAGCACCGCTTCCAGCGGCACCATGCCATGGCGAATGGGCAAAATCCGGGCATCCGGGTTCAACAACCGCAAGGTTGCCTGCAAAACTTCCAGTTCCTTTTCTGTGACCAAATCCGTCTTGCTGATCAACAACACATCGCAGAATTCCACTTGCTCCACCAACAGGTCCACCACATTACGATGATCTTCATCACCAAGGTTTTCCTGCTCCTGCTGAAGCGTGCGGGTGCTACGATAATCCCGCAGGAAATTAACCGCATCGACCACCGTAACCATGGTGTCCAACCGGGCAACGGAGGACAGCCCTTCCCCGTTTTCATCTTCAAACGTAAAGGTCTCTGCCACCGGCAAGGGTTCAGAAATTCCGGTGGACTCAATCACCAGATAGTCGAAAGAGCCTTCCCGAGCCAGGCGGTTCACTTCCACTAACAAGTCCTCGCGCAATGTGCAGCAGATGCAGCCATTGCTCATTTCCACCAGTTTCTCTTCCGAGCGGTTCAGTGAAACGTTCTGATTAACCAGTGCGGCATCAATGTTAATTTCGCTCATGTCGTTGACGATAACGGCAACGCGCAGGCCGCTTCGATTGTTGAGAATATGGTTGAGGACAGTGGTCTTCCCCGCGCCGAGAAACCCTGACAACACGGTAACCGGAAGCTGGCGAATGGGGCTGGCTTGCTGACTTGTCATGTTTCTATCCAGTTCGTTGATGAGCATAGTGGCGTTCATTCTGTTCAAGGCGCGCCTTCACCTCGGCACAATATTCTGTAGTAGGACGGGCCAGCAGCCGCGGCAAGCCAATGGGTTCACCGCTGATTTTGCAGTAACCGTAATCCCCGCTTTCCAGCCGCCTCAGGGCAGCACGAATTTTCCCCAGCAAGGCTTGCTCGCGCGCCATAAAACGTAGCTGATGGCGGCAGCTCTCCTCCTCGACAGCGGCGTCCAATGGGTCAGCCTGGGCCGGTGTCTGCAGATTATTTCTGGCGCTGCCGATGTGTTGTTCGCAATCGTGAGCCAGGACAGCAAGGCGTTTGCGGAAAAACGCCCGCTGGCTGGCGTTCATGTATTGCGACGGCTTCATCGCCAACAGCGTTTTCTCACTGATGATACGAGGCATGATGCCCTCCTTGTTTTGTTATGTTATAACATTACCCATCCCATCAACAACCTTTGCGGAGAAGTACCCATGCACTTTCCCCTGCCCGACTCCTATACCGAGTGGCGACACTGCATCACCGAGATATGCGGGATTCCTCTTGGTGAGACCTTTATCCGCGAAAGACTGACCGCCCTGGACAACGACAATGACCACATGACCCGCAAGTTCATCGAGCTTTACGGCCGCAAACACTGGAAAAAAACAAAGGAGTGGTTTAACCGGGCACTGGATGAGCAAGGAGATAAAGGATGATCCGAAGAAACCCTAATGGTGACCTGCCGGCCATCCATTCGGACGCCTTTGTCGACCCTACCGCCATCATCTGCGGCAAAGTCATCGTTGACCGCCATGTCTTTATCGGCCCCTATGCCGTCATTCGAGCCGACGAGACAGATGATCATGGCAATCTTCACCCCATCCAGATTGGCGAAGGCACCAACATTCAGGATGGTGTGGTTATGCACTCCAAGGACGGAGGGCCTATCTCCATAGGAAAACACACCTCTATTGCCCATCGCGCCATTGTGCACGGCCCTTGCCAGGTCGGAGACAGGGTTTTCGTGGGATTCAACAGTGTACTGTTCAACTGCACCATCGGTGATGGTTGCGCCATTCGACACAATGCAGTTATCGACGGGATGACGCTGCCCGCGAACTTCTATATCCCGTCCACCAGCCGCATTGGCCCTGACACAGACATCAGCCTCATTCCCCGGGTCAGCCAGGACATCACCGCGTTTTCAGAAAGCGTGTCCGACACCAATCAACAACTCGTTCAGGGCTATAAAAGGATTCAGAATGAACTATGAAGATAGCCCAAGCCTGTTAATTAAAGGGGCGACGGTCCTGTTACCTGGTGGCCCTGAAGAAACGGATGTGGCATGTCGCGACGGGCGTATTGTTGCCATTGGCGACCCCTTCAAGGCCGACACCACCCTCCACGCCCGTGGCTTGCATCTCCTGCCCGGCGCCGTGGATTCCCAGGTCCACTTCCGCGAGCCCGGCATGACTCACAAGGAAACGCTGGAGGCGGGCACTCGCGGGGCAGTGCTCGGCGGCATCACCAGTGTTTTCGAAATGCCGAACACGCAGCCCTTGACGCTCCGTGCCGAGGACCTGCAGACCAAGATCGCTATTGCCGAACGGGATGCCTGGTGTAATTACGCGTTCTATATCGGCGGATCCGCCGCCAATGCCGAGCAACTGGCAGAGCTGGAATGCTTGCCCGCCTGTAGTGGTGTAAAAATCTTCATGGGCAGTTCATTCGGCGATTTGCTCGCCGACAGCGACAACGTGTTGCGTAACATACTCCGTCATGGCCGCCGGCGGGTGGCCATTCATGCTGAAGATGAAGCCCGCCTGCGGGCCCGTCGTCACCTTGCCGAAACCGCCGCCAATCCCATTGCCCACCCTGTCTGGCGAGATGAGGACAGCGCCCTGTTAGCCACCAGGCGCATTGTGGCACTGGCAGCGGAAGCGGGTCGCCCGTTGCATGTACTGCATATCTCTACCGCCGAAGAAATGGCATTTCTGCAGCAGCATAAATCCCGGGTTTCGGTAGAGGTGTTACCCCAGCATCTCACCCTATCGGCACCGGAATGCTACGAACGATTGGGCACGCTGGCACAGATGAACCCTCCGATTCGAGACCAGCGCCACCAGGATGCGCTCTGGAAGGCCGTGAGAAACGGTATCGTGGATGTGATCGGCAGTGACCACGCCCCGCATACCCGGGAAGAGAAACAGCGATCGTATCCGGATTCCCCCAGCGGCATGACCGGCACCCAGACGCTGTTGCCCTTGATGCTCAATCACGTTAATCAGGGGCGACTCAGCCTGTCTCGGTTAGTGGACATGGTGTGCGCAGGGCCCGCCCGACTGTTCGGCATGGCGGGCAAGGGCCGCATTGCTGTGGGCTACGATGCAGACCTGACGCTGGTGGACATGCAACGTAAACAAACGGTGGATGACCGCAAACTGGCATCGCCTTCAGGCTGGAGCGCCTACGACGGCATGATGCTGCAGGGCTGGCCTTCGGCAACCATCATTGGCGGCCAGATTGTCATGACCGATGAGGAAGCCATCGGCATGCCCAGCGGAAAACCGATCAACTTTCTCTCAAGCACTCAGCCTGCGGAACCGAACAGTGTCTGAGGCAAAGAGAGCAAAAAGAGCCACTCACGGAGATTCAGCCAACAGCTCATCAAAGTGACGAATGACCCGGTCGGCAAGGTGGCCATGGGTATTGAGACCATCCGTGTCGAGATAAACTCCGACCATGCCCGCATTGCGCGCTGCCATCAGGTCATACTTAAAATCCCCCACGTAGGCAATGCTTGCCGGGGCCATACCCCATTCCCTGGCAATCGCCAGCAGACCATCCGGAGCGGGCTTTGGCGGGGCATCTTCCCGTGCCAGCACTCGCTGCACAGGAATACTCAACCGGGATACGGTGAGCTCGGCAATAACACGGGCATTACGGGTAAGAATAGCCGCAGGAATGCCCATCACCGACAGTTTTTCAAGGCAGGATTGTGCGCCCGGTATCCAGGTGGCCCGTTCCGCCCCGGCGCGCTCATACTCCAGTACCACGGCGTGGGCCGCCGCCTGTTCACTGGCCGGCAAGGTATCGATAAATTCCAGCACCCCCACATCCGGTGGGCAATTCAGACGCGCACGGATGGCCGCAAAATCCAGGCGGGAATCCACCAGGGTGCCATCCAGATCAAAAATAACGCCACTAAACGTGGACCGGGCATTCGCTGCGGACAAGGTCATCGCAGCCACTCGCCAGCCGGTTGCAACCATGACGACACTATTGGCACGGCCAATCCTCCATCAGTGATTCACCGCCCGAGGCCATGGCGGTAATCTGTAGCTCGCTGTCCAGTTCATACTGCAAACCTTTCTCGCCGGGGACCTGCCAGTACACCGCCTTTACCGGCAATGAGCCGGGGCCAGCCTCCAGGGTCTCGTCCAGCGCGCCCTGATACATTTCATATAAAGCCGGTGAGTCGCCCAGCGCCACACCGGTGTCAGTGCGAATGTGTGACGGAGGGTTAACGTCCAGCCGGGTAATACGGCTGTTCCTGAACTGAGCAGATAGCCCGGGTGGCCACATAGCGCTGCGCACACGGCCACAGGCACTTTGTCCCGAGACAATATCCAACGGCACCTTGGTGGTCGCCTGCACACTGGACAGGGTATCGCCGATACAAACGTGGCCATAGCAACCCGGAGACAACCGATGCAGCGGCTCTTCACTGTCCAGCGTCAGTGTCACCGTCAGCTCCACTGTCTCGGAATCCGCCCCGCGTTCGGGCCCGCTCATTCGGGCGCGGTAGCGGCTGGCCAGGTCCGGCGCCACATCTGAGCCGGCTGCCGGGTAGGAAAAGCCCCCGCGAAAGGTGACGCAGAGCGTATTGGCATCGGCATGCTGCTCTGCCAACAATGCCCGGGACGCAGGGGTTGTACTGACACAAAGCACCGGCTCCACTGAACGCCCCCAGGTATCCGGGTAGCCACGGTCGTCACAATAATCATGGGAGAAATCAAGCATGCAGCGGTGGGGAACGGTCTTGTGAGTAAACACGATGAGATCAATCGTATTCCCTGCCTGCGTCAACAGGGCTTCACTAACGTCCTCCCCCATGTAAACAAAATGGTCCATTTCCCAACCCACATCCGTGCGCAAATCCAGACGCAAATCGGCAGGAAGGGGGGCCGCAACCAACGGATTCGCTGACACCATCATCCCCAGCCCCACCAGGAATCCCCACTGGCACCGTCGCGCCTGCTGCGTCCATCGCTTCATGCTTTCCCCCGCTGCTCCCAATGCCGGAAGCCCGCTCCCTGTCGTTGCTTCAAGGAAAGCAAATTCAGGCAAGCGACGCCAGCCCCTCCCGTCAGCCACAGGTCGGAGTAACGCAATGTGACCTCCCCCCATACACACCCGCTCTATTCTGGGTAATACTGAAAGCACTTTTTTCAGGGAGTGATGCTTATGAAACGCCTAACAAAAGTACTGGCGGGCGCCGCCATTCTCACTGTGGCCCCGTTGGCCAATGCGGGCTTCTATGTTGGTGCAGGGATTTATAATTCCGGCACAGACGAAGAAATCGACAACATCAAGTTTGATGACGACGATACCTCCGGTGGCCTGTTTCTGGGCTGGCGCCCCATCGAATTGGTGGGCGCGGAAGTGGGTTATTACGACTTCGGTGAGCTGGAAGGCGACAACGGCACCAAGATTGAAGGTGGCGCAGTCACCTTTGCCGGCCTGCTCAGCCTGGAGCTTGGCCCCGTAGGCCTCTACGGCAAAGGCGGCGTGGCCAATACGGATTTCGACGTAAAACACCCGTCTTTCAAGGATGATGAGTCCTCCACCGATGCCTTTGGCGGGGTGGGCGCCACCATTGATTTGATGGACAAGCTGTATGTGTATGGCGAGTTCATGCACTTCGACAATGATGCCGGCATCGACATGTTCGGCGCTGGGCTGCGCTTTCAGTTCTGATTCTTTTTTTCCGGTAAAAAAGGCCACTCGGTTCACCGTGTGGCCTTTTTTTGATAACAACCGCGCCATAATCCCTGGTCTAGCGGGCCTGAATTCTATCCAGTGCCACAACCCGACTTAATTCCTGGTCACTGAACATTTGCTGCTGCAACCGTGCCAGTGCTGTTTCCTGATCCAGGTGCGATAACCCACTGTCGATAATTGCCTGGCGCTGTTCACGGTAGTCCTGATAGCGTGCCTCCCATTGCGCCCGCTGCTGATCCAGCGCTTCCAGCCGTTCTGCGCCAGCCGCGCCGACCTGCTGCTCTCGCAAGCGGCGAATTTCTGCCTCACTGGCCCCCTGCTCCCGCAACGCCTGGGTACGCGCCGACAGCTGCGCCGGACCACGAGTTTCCTCCAGCATGATCTGCATGGCAGCCGGCAGCGATTGTGTCAGCCCCTGGAGCTGCTGTTGTCGCTGGGTGTCGTTGAGAGAAGGGTTATCGAGGATCTCCTGACGATCCGCCATATAACGGTCGTAAGCGATATCCATGCCGTAGAACGCCTCCGCCGCTTGCTGGCCCAGGTAAGCGACTTGCAGATCGTGACGCTGTTTGACCGCAGTGCGGATGCTGGCAGGCGAACCATCATGGGGAGGCAATGCCGCCATCGCCTGCCCCAGTGCCATGTATTGCTGGAAAAACTGCCAAGCCTCGTTCGCGGCCTCAGCCGGAAGAGACGCTTGCAGATAACTTGCCAGGCGCGCCTGACAATCTTCCAGGGACTCTTCCCCCTGGGCAGACAGGAAATAATCGAACACCCGACGCAGGTCCGGCGTTACCACTAGCTCACCGTCCGCCGTGGTTTGCAACTGGCCGTCGACCTCGGTGCCACGCAGCGATGCCGGCACCGCTGCCAGTGTTTCCGCACGACTCAATGCGGCCTGCAAGCTATTGGCAGCAGGTTCATCACCTGAAGTATGCGCCCCGGGAAACAAGGTAACGTTCTGCACGCCACTACTGCTGCCCGGAGCCGTGGAAACCGGCGACCAGAATAGTCCGGCAAACGCCACGGCCAATACAACCCCAAGCAGGACAAGCGCCCACTGAATACGTGACATGATTTTCTCCTTTTTATTTCATGCCGTGACAACGTCACTGATGGGCAGCTTAACCCTCCAGCGCCATAAGCCGACTAAAGAACGGAGAGGCCAGCATGGCCTCCCAATCTTCACGCTGCCCCAGCATGCTCACACACAGGCGGGCCATAACGGTGATATAGCGGGGCATGTCCGTATGTTCTGCTTCCGCACAGAACTGGTACCCCAGATGCTCGATGCCCTGCACCAGGGTTTTTAACGCCAGGCTATCCGGTGGCGTACGGCCATGGGCCTGCATGGCTTCGTGGAGAATCATGACAATGCGCTCGTTATGCGCATCACGGTAACGCGATACCGGCGAGGACACATCATGCAACTCCCGAAAGCGGGCAATCATCAATGGCCCCAGTGAGCGCCCCCAGTTCAAATATCCACTCAGCGCCACCGGCAGATAATCATAGAAGGCGCTCTGAGGCTGGGCGAACACTTTCAAAAACAAGCCTTCCACTTCTGTATTGCAGCTTTGCACAATCTCATCAATCACCTCAGGCGCAGAGGCGAAATACTTATAGAAGGTCGGCCGGGAAATACCCGCCACCTTGAGTATTCGTTGCACGGTGGTGCCATGCATACCCTGTTCGCCATAGACCGTACGCCCCGCCGCCAGAATCCGCGCACGTGTTGCTTCAGCCTTGCTGTTGCCCGCTACGCTCCCCCGACGCTGCGCCGCTCTCTCACTCATCACCAATCGCCTTTATTAACACCAGCGTTACCTTACAGATATTTCGCGATATAACCATAAACTCAATGCAAACCGCTGTTTTTAAAGAAAATAATCAACAATAAAAGACCGTGCACAGTTAACACTGGAAAGACATCGTCTTATAACATATCAATATTAACACCAGTGTTAACTTTTAATTTCATCTACCTTAAGGTATTCACACCCCTGACCAGGGAACGCTCGGCGCAGAAACGGCAGTACCGCCGATAACAATAACGAGCCAGGTAAAACACAATGACTATTCCCTTCAAGGCGCTCACCAGAGCGTTGAGCCTTATGCTGTTCCTGTTAAGCCTATCAATGAGTATGCCCGCCCAGGCAGGCTGGTTTGACTGGCTATTCAAGGATACCTACACCGAAACCCGTTATCCCATTGTTCTCAGTCATGGTTTATTCGGTTTCGACGATATCGTCGGCTACAACTACTGGTACCGGATCCCGGAAGAACTGCGTCGTAGCGGTGCCGAAGTCTATGTGACCCAGGTTGCTGCCGCCAACAGCACCGAAGTGCGCGGCGAACAGCTGGCCCGGCAGGTCGAGGATATTCTCGCCGCCACTGGCGCGCAGAAAGTGAACCTGATCGGGCACAGCCATGGCGGCCCAACGGTACGTTATGTGGCCTCCGTTTACCCACAGTATGTCGCCTCTGCCACCTCTGTAGCCGGGCCGCACACCGGTGCACGCATGGCCGATGTCCTGCTGGGCGTACAGGAAAACCTGCCGCTCACCGCCGAACTTCTCGGTGACATCGTCAACGCGGCGGTCGGCTTTCTCGACCTGATTTCCGGCGGCGGATACGACCAGGACTCCCTGGCGGCGCTGTATTCCCTTTCCACAAAGGGCAGCAGCGAATTCAACAGCCTCTACCCGGAAGGGCTACCCCAACAGGCCTGCGGCGAAGCCCCGGAACAAGGCAGCAACGGTGTCAGCTACTACTCCTGGTCCGGCGCCAAACCGCTGACCAACGTGCTGGACATCAGCGACGCCGGCATGGGCCTGCTTGCCCTGCTCTATCTGGGCGAAAAAAATGACGGTCTGGTTTCCAGCTGCTCCAGCCATCTGGGGCTGGTGATCCGTGACGATTACCGCATGAACCATCTTGATGAAGTCAATCAGGTGGCCGGCCTGGTCAGTCCCTTTGAAACCAATCCGGCCAGTGTCTTTCGTCAGCACGCCAACCGTTTGAAAAACCGGGGGCTGTAATTCCCCACACACGCTAATCGGGAGAGCCCGGGGCGCCATCTGGCGCCCTATTTTATGCCGCTGCGCGGCTGCACTGGAGTTCACGCGACAGGCTACCGTCCAGAGCCGGTTCCGGTGGAAAATGATCGCTTTGCCCACTCAACAGGCGGGCGATATTTTCTTTTTCAGACTCATGAAACCCATTTTTCACTTGCAGGTCCTATACTCGCCTCCGCACGCCTCACCCATGAATGCAGCTATTGACCTCAAGTCAGGTTGAGGCTTTAGGCTGCTGTTTCGTTTCACGCATCACCGTGTCGAAAACCCGGCAGCAGGAACGACCAGATAGAGCCCCTGTTACGAGGAAAGATGATGTCTACCGTTTCCCAACCCGCTACCCGCCGCGAGTGGCTGGGGCTTGCTGTTTTGATGCTGCCCACCGTACTACTGGCACTGGATATGACCGTGCTACATCTGGCCGCCCCTCATCTCAGCGCTGACTTGCAACCCACCAGCGCGGAGCT
The DNA here is from genome assembly GCF_002726155.1 of Alcanivorax sp. Lineage (GTDB taxonomy): Bacteria > Pseudomonadota > Gammaproteobacteria > Pseudomonadales > Alcanivoracaceae > Alcanivorax. The sequence continues at coordinate 42,890 of NZ_PBSH01000010.1, forward strand.
GCTGTGGATACTGGATATCTACGGCTTCATGATCGCCGGGTTTCTGGTGACCATGGGCACGCTGGGCGACCGGATTGGCCGGCGGCGCCTGCTGCTGACCGGTGCCACCGCCTTTGGTATTGCTTCTGCCATGGCGGCCTTTGCTACCAGCGCAGAAATGCTGATTGCCACCCGCGCCCTGCTCGGCATTGCCGGGGCCACGCTGATGCCCTCCACCCTGTCGCTGCTGCGCAACATGTTCCAGGTCGAGCGCGAACGCACCCTGGCCATCACTGTCTGGATGACCGGCTTTATCGTGGGCAGCGCCATCGGCCCGTTGGTCGGTGGCGCGTTGCTGGAATTTTTCTGGTGGGGTTCGGTGTTCCTGCTCGGTGTGCCAGTGATGGTGTTGCTGCTGATTTGTGGTCCCCTGCTGTTGCCAGAATTCCGGGATGAAGAGGCCGGCGCCCAGGACTGGACCAGCGCCCTGTTATCCGTGGCCATGGTGCTGGCTGTGATTTACGGCCTCAAGGACATGGCGCGCAACGGCATCTCCGCAATGCCGCTGATCACCATCGCCGCAGGATTACTCATCGGGGTGATTTTCGTGCGCCGTCAGCGGCGCCTGACAGACCCCATGTTTGATCTGGCGTTGTTTGCCAATCGCACCTTCAGCACCTCTGTTGCCGCCATGCTGCTAACCATTCTGGCGCTGTCCGGTGCCTGGTTGATGGTCTTTCAGTACCTGCAAGGGGTGCTGGATCTGTCACCGCTGGAGTCCGGGCTGGTGATGCTGCCGCCTGCCGTGCTGCAAACCGCCGCCTCATTACTGGTACCAAGGCTGGCGAGCCGACTGCCCCATTGGAAGCTGGTCAGTGCAGGACTGGTGATGGCATCGATCGGCCTGCTGTTAATGCTACCGGTGCAAAACCCGTCGCATATTCCCCTGCTGATTGCAGGCATGACCATCATGGGCATTGGCGTCATGCCAATGATGATTCTCGGCACCGATATGGTGGTCAGTGCCGCTCCGGCCCGCAAGGCCGGAGCGGCCTCTGCTACATCAGAAACCGCTACCGAACTGGGCATGGCGCTGGGTATCGCCGTGATTGGCAGTATTGGCGCAGCGCTGTACCGCAGCCACATGCTGACAGCCATGCCCAGGGGGTTAAGCGACACGCTCGCCCTGGCGGCAGGCGACACCCTGGGCGGCGCGATCGGTGCCGCCGCCCAGCTACCTGACGACATCGCTCAACCGCTCATGGCAGCGGCCAAAGCCGGCTTCAATCTGGCCTTGCATGCCAATGCCGCCATCGGTGCCGTGATACTGGCGCTGACAGCGGTGGGGGTCGTGGTCATGCTACGGCGCACACCGAATGATGATAACGACAGCGCCCAGCAGGCGGCACCAGCTGTGGTTATTTCACCCGATCAAGAATAATGCGGGTTTCGCCGTCATCCGACGCCTGCCCGAATGCCGCCACCAAGGTGGGGCCTTCAGCCAGACGTACCCGCTGGCGCACCCGGTGACGCCTTTGCGAGCCAGGTCGGTAGGCAATATCCAGCACAAACCCCGCGTCACCCCGGCGCTCGATATCAATGCGATAATTGTCATCGACCGCCTGCCAGCGCCGCCGCTGCGCGTCTGGCCCCACGCTGCCATATAGCCGTATGACCCAATCCCGGCCACCATCGCGTGCCACCTCCGTCACCCGCAGACCATTGTCAGGCACGCCCACCCGATCGAGCAAAAACACATGAAAGGCACTGGCGATCGCCACCATACACACCACCGCACTGAGCCAGAGCCGCCACCCCATTCGCATCGCTGTTTCAACCCTCACCGTTACTGCCTGACTGTCGCTGACGCACCGTTTATCCCGCCATTGTTTCAATTACGTATCTGACTGTCACAGTGTAATTGTAATTCAGCAGCAACAGGCGTTTAGTAGAAGGCAGGACCATGGATAAAGGTGATATAACAATGAAAATGCACATCATGCCCGTCCGCCGCAACCTGAAATTCCATGTGCCGGACGACACCGTTCTGAACTGGCACGACAAGGGCCCCGGTATTTCCCAGTTCTTCAATACCCTCTCGTTGTTTTTTCCGGAGGGAGAGCGTTTCTTCATCAACAGCGTGCGCAAATACCGCGACCAAATCGATGACCCGGAATTACAGGAAGCCGTGCGCAATTTCATCGGCCAGGAAGCCATGCACGGCCGCGAGCACGAGGACTACAACCAGAAGATGGTCGCCGCCGGTTTACCGGTGGATAAACAGGAGGCCATCGTTACCCGGCTGCTAAGCCTGATTGCCCGTTTCCTGCCCAATGCCATGCAACTTTCCGCCACCGTGGCGCTGGAGCATCTCACGGCCATTCTGGCCGATGTTCTGCTGCGTGAGCCGGAGCTGATTGATGGCTCGGACCCGCAATACCAAAAGCTCTGGCATTGGCATGCACTGGAAGAAACGGAACACAAGGCAGTGGCCTTCGATGTCTTTATCAGCGCCTTCGGCAGAGGCGTCAAATCCTGGCTGCTGCGCGCTGGCGGGCTGGTATTGGCCACGGTGATTTTCTTCTCGCTGTTTTATCCGTTCTACGTGATCAACATGTACAAGACCGGCAAGCTGTTCAGCCTGAAAGACTGGTGGACGTCATTCAGATTCCAGTGGCTCAAGCCCGGCGGGTTACGGCGGGTGATCATTCCCTGGCTGGACTGGTTCAAACCCGGCTTCCACCCCTGGGATCACGACAACCGCGAGTTTCTGGCAGAAATGGACAGCCTGATTGGCGATGTGGATGGCTACGACAAGGGCACAGCCGCATGACCGCCTGACGGATAACGCCTACTCAAGCACGCGACGAACCACAAAAAAGCCCCGCAGTTGCGGGGCTTTTCTGTGGTTCGTCATTGTGATGGGCATCACTACATGTGGATGCCGCACTCGGTTTTCTTGTTGCCTTTCCAGCGCCCTTCACGGCCTTCGCCCTTGAAGGTGCAGTGGCTGCAGCCAATAGAGTCAAACCCTTGCTCCACCAGCGGGTGAAACGGCAAGTCGTGCTCCTTGATATAGGCGTCACGCTGTTCCTTGGTGACATCAATCATCGGATTGAACTTGATCATGCCCCGACGTTCTTCGAACACTTCCAGGCCGGCACGGTGTTCGGTCTGCCACCCCATCAGGCTGGAAATCCACAGATCGTAGTCTTCCTTGGCTTCTTCCAGCGGATTGACCTTGTTCACCTGGCAGCACAGGTCTGGATCGGTTTCCCACATACGGTTTTCCTGGGACACCTGGTGATGATCCGGGTCCGGGGTCACATCGACTACCTGCAGACCAAACTTATCGACCAGATAATCCCGGTACTTCAGGGTATCCGCAAAGTGGTAACCGGTATCGATAAAATGCACCGGCTGCTCAGGACGGATGGTCGAGATAATGTGCAGGAAATACGCAGAAGTCGCCGCAAAAGACGAGGTCACCATGATGCGATCCGGCGGAAAATCCTCGTAGACACGACGAATGCGCTCCGCAAAACTCAGCGGGCGATAGACACGGTTCAGCTCCTCCAGCGTCTCTTTAGACAGGCCGGCAGTATTGTCACCAAAACGTGTAATCAGCTGTGCACTACCCATGATCTACAGCACCTCAAACGGGAATGTCGAGGTGCCATGATAGGAACTCAAGGAAGAATATAAAGGAATATATAGTGATACTTTTATAACAAAACGGGATATGGACGACATAGCACGACGCCAGGTCGCTGCCATCGCCCCACCCCGTCGTACGCTATCAGAACGCGTAATTAACACCCAAGCCAATCAGCTCCTGCTTGCCGAAATCGTTGTCGACCAGACGCAGATATTCCACATTCAGCGTGGAGTGCTGACCCACGCCCAAGTCGAAGCCGCCCCCGTAGGAGCTACCGTCATCACGTTGGGTGGTGCCGTTGATATCATTCTCCACATACCCGTAGCCGCCAATCAGATACGGCTGGAGCGGACCTTCCAGCGGCGGGGTCAACCGCGCATAGGCGCCATAGAAAAAGTCGTTTTCCACATCGATATTGCGGTAGGAATCATCACCTAGCCCGGCCCCCAGGCGCAGTTCCGCACTGACCAGCTCGTGCAACACCATGCCGCCACGCAACGTCAGCGCAGTGAGTTCCGCGTCGCTGACCGCACCACGGTCAATTTTCATCAGGTTGACCTGGGCACCCGCATACATTTCCGCCTGCACGGCTACCGCACCGGCCAACAAGCCAATCGATACTGCACCACGCGCAATATGGCGGGCAGACAAAGGGAATGAACTCGGCATCCTGCTCTCCTCATTATGATTGTTATAGGCCGCCGCGTTCCAGCAGCCGACACCTGACTTCATTGAAACGATTTACGACCTGAATTGAAAGCACTGTCTGGTCGACGAGCCCTGCCTGTTCCACAGCGCATACGCGAACTGCTTCACTGTGAATCACGATTTAACATTTCAGGCCGAACTTACACGCTGACGACGGTCGGAGTTCCCAGTGCCGCCGTATTTTGGCTTCGGCCACTTTTCGGTAACACCGTAATCCCCGGCAATTTCGGGGCGATTGACAAGGAGATGAAGCATGAGCAAACGGATGATGGCGCTCGGCGCCCTGATGATTTCCGCGACATTCACTGGCACGGTAGCCGCGCAGCAACCTGGCGCTTCCGCGTCTCAAACCCCACAGGCTCAGCAGCAGCAACAGATGCAGCAACAGCAAATGCAGCAGTTGCCCAAGGCGTCTGAGTTCAGTGACAAACAGCTCGATGCGTTTGCCGATGCGCAGAAGGACATGTCCGGCATCCAGCAGAAATATTCCAAGGAACTGCAGGCGAAAAAAGACAAGCCTGAGGAAGCCATGAAAGTGCAGAAAGAAGCACAGGAAAAAATGGTGGAAGCCGTTAAGGACAGTGGCCTGGAATTGAGCACCTATAACCAGATTGCCCAACTGGCCCAGTACGATGCGGACTTCCGCACGCGCATTCAGGAAAAAATGTAATCCTGAGCGCAGCAAAACGAACAACGCCGGCATTCGCCGGCGTTGTTGTTTCTATAAGGTACTGATACCTCAAGCGCACATCAGAAGTTGGTTACCACCCCCAGCCAGTAACGCCGGCCATCTTCCACGTAGCCATATTCATCGTAGAAGATTTCCTTGTCGGCCAGGTTATAAATACCTGTGTTGAGTTTGGTTTGCGGTGTCAGCTGGAAACCAATACCGGCATCGACCAGCGTATTGGACGGCGCAATGATAGCGCTGCTGGACGGCCCTGTGGTCGGCTGGCTTTCCTTACCACGATAGCGCACGGTCGCCCAGGGCGAGACGGTATCTGTCGCTTGCCAATCCACGTTCAGGCTGGCCAGGTGTTCCGGCAACTGAGTCAGCGGCTCGCCTTTGTATTCCCCGGATTTCTGTTCGGAATCGGTATAGGTATAACTCAGGTTGATGGACACCACCCGCGCCAACGTGGTGGACAGCGCCGCTTCCACCCCCTGGGTTTCCGCTTCATCCACATTCACCCGGTAGGTAGGATCGGAACCAAACTGATTCGGACCGTCCGGGCAGATACTGATGGGGCAGGTAATCCGGGTAATCTTGTCCTTGAAGTCATTATGGAACACGGTCACGTTGGCCATCAGTGCACGGCCAGCGTTGAAGTACAGGCCCAGTTCCTGGTTAACCGAGGTTTCCGGTTCCAGGTCCGGGTTACCATAGATGTTCCCACCACGGCTCACCTGCCCCCAATCCGGCGTCAGTTCACGCAGCGACGGAGAGCGGAAGCCAGTGGAAACACCACCCTTCACGGTCCATCGCGGGCTGAATCCCCACACACCATACAAGCGCGGACTAACATGGGTGCCGAAATTCTCATCATCATCCATGCGGGCCCCTGCAGTGACCGAGAAGGTATCGGTCAGCATCCACTCGTCTTCCGCAAACAGGGCGTACTTTGATGACTCAATGTTAGTACGATCGGAAATCCGGTTGGAGGTTTTGTCGTCCAGCTTCTCTTCCGTGAAATCGGCGCCTACCGTCACCATGTGATTACCCATCGGCATCACCAGCGCCGTCTTGGCATTGGTATTGGTGATGGTCATTTCGCGGCTTTCATTTTCCGCCTCTTCACGCTGCACATAGGTATCGGAGGTACCAATGGCCCAGTGGCCAGTGTGAGTCAGCGCGAACGATTCACGGTTATGATCATTAAAGCTGTCGGTACAGCCACCGCGACAACCGGTGGACGCAGCACTGCGCCCCATCAGCCCCTGGCGGCTGTCCTGGGTACGGGTCGCTTCCACAGAAAAATCATGATTATCGGTGGGAGTCAGGCTTAATTTCGCGGTCAGGTTGCGCAGGTCTTTTTGCTCATAACCGTCCACAAACAGGTCTTCTTCACGATTATAAAAACCGCCATACACCTGCAGGCCGAGCAGGTCTTCTTTCAGCGGTCCACTCAGGCTGAAGTTCCCCTGCTGGCTGTCGCCGGAGCGCGAATCATCCTGGATGATGGCGTCCAGCTGTACGGAACCGCCCCACTCTTTCTCAACCTTACGGGTAATAATGTTGACCACGCCGCCCATGGCGTCGGAGCCATACAGAGTCGACATGGGGCCACGAACCACTTCGATGCGCTCAATGCTCTGCAGCGGCGGCAGCCAGCTCTGCTCGAACCCGGCACTACCGTTAGGACGACTTTCCCGGGTGGACACCGGCTTACCATCGACCATGATCAGGGTGTAGGAGGATGGCATGCCGCGAATCACGATATCGGTACCGCGATCCCCGGAACCACCACCGGTGACAATCACGCCCGGGACATCACGCAAGGCGTCCGTGGTGTCCTGGTAGAAGCGCTCTTCGATCTGCTGTCGGTCAATGACACTGATCGATGCCGGCGCATCTTCCACCTGCTGAACATACCCCCCTGCCGTCACGGACACTTGCCCCAGCTCGTGCACCTCATCCTCTGCCCAGGCGGCGCCACTGGCAGCGGCCAGAGCCAGCGCCAAAGTCCCCAAACGCATTCCCATGGTTTTACTCCTCAAAGATCAGAAACAACATCAAACCGGAGTGAAAACCGCCCCCTTCAGCACACGACCTTGCAGACGAGTGTCAAAGAATCGATACAGTTCCCCCGGAAAACCGGCCATGGAAGGCCGCAGGAAGTAGCAGTGAACCTACTTCACGAAACGAAATGATATTGATTCTTATTTGTAACGAAAGGAGATTTACAATTTATACAAGTGGTGGGGCAGGCAGCCGCAGATGCACGCACAGGCCAGGGGTGCCGTTGTGTGCCCACAGCTCGCCGCCCAGCCGCTCTACCGCACGCCGGGCAATGCTCAACCCCAGCCCGAAACCGCTATGGCCTGCCCGGGCTGCATCCAGACGCACAAAGGGGGCAAAGATTCGGTCGAGCTTGTCGTCCGGCACTCCCGGCCCCTGATCCACTACCTGCAGGTGCCAGGCTCCCTCTTCCCATTGCCCAAGCAATTGCACGGTCCCCTCCTCCGGGGAATGGCGAATGGCATTGCGGACCAGATTCTCAAACACCTGGGCCAATACATTCAGGTTGCCGTACACCAGAGCATCGTCCGGCAACGCACAAGGGAAACGGCACTTGTCCCAACCGCTTTCGAACGCCGCATTTTCAACAATCATCTCCCACAGCACCGGCAACGACAGGGACTCCAAGTCGGCAGTACCGGTATCGGTGTCCTGCCATCCCAGCGCCAGGGTGTCATCCACCAGAGTGCGCATGTGGTGCAGCTCCTGCTCCACCCGCTGACGCAATTCGGTTTCGCTCATCTGGCTTTCCAGCGCCACGGACAAACGGCTCAAGGGGGTACGCAATTCATGGGACATGTCATTGAGCAGCTGCCGCTGGGTGTCCAGCATCCCGGACACCTGTTCCGCCATATGATTGAAACTGCGGGCCAGCTCCCCGAACTCATCCCCGCGTGTTGCCAGCGGGCCAGTCACACGTGCCTGGGTATCATCCTTGAAACCCAGCACTTGCGCCTGCAGGGCTTTCAAAGGCACACGAGCACGCCAGAACAACAGCCCACCCAGCAGTAACGCAGACAACGTGGGCATTCCCACCAGCAGCAGATTTTCGACCCATGGCCAGTAGGTGCCCGGGCGCAAACGGGGAGGCAACTGCATCAGCAAGCTGCCCTGTTCCGGCACGACGGGAAACGGCACGCCCAGGTACGGCATCTTTTTGCCGTAACGAAAACTCATGCGCCGATCCACGCCACGCTGAAAGCGCAACCCGGCCCGTTCCTGCTCGGTCAACGGAACACTACTGAGCGACTGGTCAGTGGCACTGATAACAGCGATGTCACCCGCTTCACGCGTCCTCATATCCGCCAGCCACTGATCCACTCCCGCCTGGCCGCCGGTCAGCCAGGCCTGCTCCGCCGCCGCGGCATAACCTTGCATAATGGCAATCGCCTGCTCGTTCAACAGCTGGGCATCATTGCGCAGGACACCGGTAATGCGTGTCCCTATCACCATGGTACTCACCGCGACAATCACCAGAACCAGCGCCAGGCGCCAAAGAAGGGAATAGCGTTTCAACATCACAGAGCGTCGGTGATCAGGGTATAGCCCTGCCCCCAGACTGTGCGCACCGCGGATTCCGGAGCGCCAACGTCACGCAATTTGCGGCGTACATGGCTGATGTGCAGATCCAGGCTACGGTCATGGCGACCACAGCCCCGGTGCAACACCGCCTGGTAGAGGAAAGGTTTGCTAAGCACCGCATCACGGTGCTCCAGCAACACCTGAAGCAACCGGAATTCGGTGTTGGTGAGGCCCAGGTCCGTGTGCCGGTAAAACGCCACCATGTCATGCTCGCGCAGCACCAGCTTGCCCACCGATTCCAGCCCTTCCTCTTCCGGACGGATACGCTCCAGCGCCACCCGCCGCAACACCGCATCCGCTCGCACCGCCAATTCCGCCATGCTGAACGGCTTCGGAAGATAATCATCCGCCCCATTGATCAGGCCCTGAATACGGGCCTGCTCATCCCCCAGCGCAGACACCACGATTACTGGCACCGGGCTTTGCTGGCGCAGGGCATTGAGCAGCTCCAGGCCATTAAGCCCGGGCAACAGGATATCCAGTAGCACCAAATCGTAGTCACCGGAGGCCGCCGCCTCCAGCCCCGCCGGGCCCTCGGCGCACAGGGATACCAGATAGTGACGTTCAGAAAAGTAGTCACGTAGATGGCCGCTGAGTACCGCATCATCTTCGATGACCAGCAGGCGGGCAGGAATTTGGGCAATGGCATTCATTCACGAATGATAAGAATTATCATTAATGCAGGCCAGCTTTTTATTGAATAGAATTCATTCAAACCCGCCTGTCATTACATTCTTTACGAAGATTACTGTATTTAAACATAACCATTCTCATTAACATCTCCCCCTCTGCTGCGAACGATCGAACGCCACCGTGAATAAAAAACGCAAAGCCTTCTGGCTGAAACAACTCCATCAATGGCACTGGGTAACCTCTGCGATCTGCCTGATCAGCCTGGTGTTGTTCAGCCTGACCGGGATTACCCTCAACCACGCCAGCCAGATCAGCGCCGATCCGGTCATCCGCGAGCATCAGGGTGAGCTACCCGCCGAATTGCTATCCAAACTCGCAGAGCAAAAGAACGGCCAGCTGCCCGCCGCCGTCCAACAATGGCTGGCGCAGAAAATGGATTTGCAGAACACCAGCGGAGAACCGGAATGGGCCAGCGACGAAATCTACCTGCCCATGCCACGCCCCGGCGGCGATGCCTGGCTCGCCATTGATATGAATAACGGCACGGTACTCGCGGAAACCACCGACCGGGGCTGGATCGCGTTCTTTAATGACCTGCACAAAGGTCGCCACACCGGCACGGTGTGGATCTGGTTTATCGATATTTTTGCCGTGGCCAGCCTGCTTTTCGCGTTCACCGGCCTGGGGCTGATGATGCTTCACGCCAAACGGCGTCCGGCTACCTGGCCGGTCACCCTGGCCGGGCTGGTGCTGCCCTGGCTGTTAATCGTGTTTTTCATGCATTAAGCACCGCCATTTAAGACAAGAAAGGACATTCCCATGCGCTTGCATCACCTTGCTCTGCTCCCCCTGCTAACCAGCCAGGCCCTCGCCGATACCTTTTCGGTGGACGTGGAAGTGCCGCGCAAGCGCGTGGCCGAATACCACGCCCCCTATGTGGCCTTCTGGGTGGAAAACGCCGATCGCAGCACCCTGGAGCCTCTCGGCCTGTGGTACGACGACCAGGAAAAATGGCTAAAGGATATCCGCCAGTGGTGGCGTCGCACCGGTCGCAGCCAGTCCGCTCCCTATGACGGCCTCACTGGCGCCACCCGTTCACCCGGCACGCACACAGTGGATTTCAGCACATTGGACGCCCTGCAATCGCTACCCGCTGGTGAATACACCCTGGTAGTGGAAGCCGCCCGGGAAGTGGGGGGCCGCGAAGTAGTGAAACTGCCCTTCCGATGGCCAGCCGAAAAAACACCGCAGCAACAACAGGTTAAAGGCACCGACGAACTGGGCACCGTGACCCTGACCGTCTCTCAATAACACCGACCACTCAAGGAGCATCATCATGATCCGAGTCCGTTTCCATCAAGCTGCACTGGCCGCCCTGGTACTGGCTAGCGCCCTGCCCGCCCAGGCCCACAAGCTGTGGCTACTGCCCAGCCATACCACCGTGTCCGAGCCCCAGTGGATTACCGTGGATGCCAGCATCTCTAATGAAATCTTTGGTTTCGAGCGGGCCTACCCCATCGATGGCCTGCAAGTCACCGGCCCCGACGGCAAACCTGCCACCGTGGACAATGCCACCAAAATGCACACCCGCAGCGTGTTTGACGTACAGCTGGAACAGGAAGGCAGCTACCGGATCAGCGTGGCCCAGCCCGGCTATTTCGTGTCCTATAAAGTGGATGGCGAACGTCAGCGCAGCCGAGGGAAAGACGCGGACAAGCTGCTGGCAGAACTGCCCAAAGACGCCACTGACATCAAACTGCTGGAAGTGCTCAACCGTCTGGAAACCTATGCCACCCTGGGGGCGCCCAACAAAACCGGCCTGAAACCCACCGGCAAAGGCCTGGAGCTGGAACTGCTGACCCACCCCAATGACCTCTACGCTGGCGAAACCGCCCAGTGGAAACTGCTACTGGACGGCAAACCGGCTGCCGGCATCAAGGTGGAACTAGTTCCCGGCGGCACCCGCTACCGTGACAGCCAGCAAGACTGGTCCGTCACCAGCGATGACAAGGGCATCGTCAATATCCAGTGGCCCGCCGCTGGCCGTTACTTCCTGGAAGCGGGCACCGGCGACAAGAATGTCAGCAACCCCAAAGCCGCTGAGCGTTACCTGCAGTATCTGGGCACCGTTGAAGTATTGCCCATGTAAGCGAGCCTGGCCTCGCCCAACCGGGCGAGGCCACTCTTCAGGCCGCCAGTTCCGTACATCTTCCCCCTTTATCCTGCACATTTTCCGTGCTTGCGCCTTCTTGGCCACCCGGCCTCTCCACTTTCATCCCACCCTGCTGATTGGCGAAAAAACGTGCAATTTGCGCATTACCTGCGTATACTCCGCGCCCTCGCCGACCCCGCTCGGCCCCTCCCCCTAATCCATAGGTACTACATGTCAGATTCCCGTTCCGGGTTCGCCTCTTTAGGCCTGCCCGAGGTTCTGCTCACTGCGATCGCCCGTCAGGGCTTCGAGCAGCCTTCGCCGATTCAGGCGCAAGCCATCCCGCTGTTGCTGGATGGACACGATCTTCTGGGCCAGGCACAAACCGGCACAGGTAAAACGGCTGCGTTTGCATTGCCCCTTCTGGCCCGCCTGGATCCGACTCTGCGTGAACCGCAGATGCTGATTCTGGCCCCAACCCGCGAGCTGGCTATCCAGGTCGCCACTGCATGTGAAGAATTTGCCAAAGACATCAAAGGGTTGCAGGTTCTGCCCATTTACGGCGGCGGAGAATACCGCACCCAGCTGAAAGGCCTGCGCGGTGGCGCCCAGGTGATTGTCGGCACCCCCGGTCGCGTCATGGATCACATGGAACGCGGCTCCATGAAACTGAATAATCTGAAAGCCCTGGTGCTGGATGAAGCCGATGAAATGCTCCGCATGGGCTTCATCGACGATGTGAAATGGGTACTCGAACGTACCCCCGATGACTGTCAGCTGGCGCTGTTCTCCGCCACCATGCCGCCGGTTATTCGCAAGGTTGCCGACCAACACCTCAAGCAACCCAAACTGGTTCGCATCGACAATGGCGGCGCCACCACCGGCACCACCATCCGCCAGCGCTACTGGCCGGTAGCCGGGCTGAACAAACTGGACGCCGTGTGCCGCATTCTGGAAGCCGAAGAGCACGATGCGGTGCTGGTGTTCGTGCGTACCAAACAGGCGACCCTGGAGCTCACCGAGCAACTGAACCGTCGCGGTTTGCGCGCCGAAGCTCTGAACGGCGACATCCCCCAGCAACAACGGGAAAAAACCGTACAGCGTCTGAAAGACAAGCGTTTCGACCTGCTCATCGCCACCGACGTGGTTGCGCGTGGTCTGGACGTACCGCGCATCACCCACGTGGTGAACTACGACATGCCCGGCGATCCGGAAGCCTACGTGCACCGTATTGGTCGTACCGGCCGTGCCGGCCGCCAGGGTGACGCCATCCTGTTCGTGGCTCGCCGTGAGCAACACGTGCTGCGTCAGATCGAGCGCATTACCCGCCAGAGCATCGAAAAGATGGCGCTGCCATCTGTGGATGACCTGAATGCCAAGCGCATTGCCCGCTTCCAGGAGCAGCTGGCCGGGTTCACCTCTGGAGCCAATGTTGATGAAGCTCGCGCGCTGGTTAACCAGCTGCGTGACGCCATGGACATCAGCGACAACGACATGGCCGCCGCTCTGGCCACCATGATGTTCAAGCGTGAGCCGCTGATCCTGAAAGAACCGAAAATGGTGAAAGAGCCGCGCCGTCGCGAATCCGCCCATGTGGGCGGCCGTCGAGAAGACCGCAACCCGCGTAACCGGGGCGACAAAGGCCGCAGTGACAAGGCCATGCGTCGCTACCGGATCAAGGTCGGCCACGAGCACGGCGTGAAACCGGGCAACATCGTTGGTGCCATCGCCAACGAAGCCAAACTGCCCAGCCGCCTGATCGGTCCGATCAAGATCCACCAGGACCACAGCACCGTAGAACTGCCGGAAGACCTGTCGCCCAAACAGCTGCATGTGATCCGCACCGCGCGGGTCTGCCAGCAGGCTCTGGATCTGGAAATGGTGTAAGAAGAGACGCAGCACGCTTCATGCTGCAACACGGATGTCGTTAATTCGTGATTGAGAGGCCCAGCTCCGCGCCGGGTTCTCTACAAAAAAACCGCGCCCGAAAGGGTGCGGTTTTTTTGTGGCTTCTAGCTTCTAGCGTCCGGCGTCCAATTTCACGAGCCGGAAATTCTGAAACCTACCTTCAACGTCACCTGATAATGCCCCACCTTGCCATTCTCGATATGGCCGCGGGTTTCTGTCACCTCAAACCAGTCCATCAGCTCCAGGCTTTCACTGGCGGTAACCAGCGCATTCTCAATGGCGTCTTCAATGGTGGTGCGAGAAGACCCGACTAACTCAACCTTCTTGTAGACATGATGGTCAGACATGACTGCTCTCCTTTTCGGTACATGTTCCATGGTGTTTGAGCACGAGACTCGCTCGTTGGCGAATCGTCTGCACTCATCCATCTCTTTCTATCTGTGACACCGAACCTGGCCGATTACAAGGGAGCACTTTTGCCCAATCGATCAAAAAGTCCACAATTACGCATTGAAAGCTGTCAGCATTTCCCTCACAACAGAAAGTGAAGCACTTGGTCATTGTCCAACCGTTTATTCCAACCCCTTCAGGAGGACACGCGATGGATATGCATAAAATGACACCCTGGAACTGGCTTCGTCAGGAAGGCAACCGCGAGCGGCCGCTGCCACAACGGCACCCCGGCCACCCTCTGCTACGCTGGGAACGCGAATTCGACAACTGGTTCGAACAGATGCTCGGCGACATGGCCTGGACTACCCCGGCGCCACATGCCCAACCGAACGCGCCCTTGCGCCCCAATCTGGATATTCTGGAGCGCGACGACCACTACCTGATTACCGCGGAATTACCCGGCGTGGAGAAATCCGACCTGGATGTCACGCTGGACAACAACATGTTGCTGATCAGCGGCAGCAAAACCCCCATCCAGGAAAATGACCGCGACGGCTACCATTATAGTGAGCGCCGTTTCGGGCCCTTCCAGCGCATGCTGACATTGCCGGCCGATGCGGATGCCGAGCAGATGAATGCCGTTTTTCACAACGGAGTACTGTCACTCAGCATCCCTCGCCACGAGCACCATCATCAAGGCAGCCGGCGGATCGAGATTCATTGATTGAGGAGACGCAACAGGCTGCACGTTTCAGGCAACAACGCGAAGAACCGTGTTTCTCTATGGACGTCACGCCCCGCGCTCCATACCTGTTCGCGGGGCCGTGACCGGAGTGATCGTCGACAATGTTGAAGGTCGCCCGGCACGCACCGGAAACATACTCAGCCCATGGATTCAGCCTCATTGCCGGGGCTTCACGGCATAATCACCGAACAACACGGGTAATCGGAATCTGTACCAGCAGTCCACGGAGGTTCCTGAGATGCGTCTCTGCTTATTCGCACCCAGAAGCAGGTGCAGCAAAACCACACACACGCGGCAACGTCATTACCTTGTGGCCGGCGCTGTCTACGCCATGGCGCTGGGCGCCACAGCGCCCCTTCTTGCTGAGAACAGCGCCGTTCTGCGTTTTGATACGCCATTGTCGATTACCGACAATGCCGACTTTGATCGGGATAACCCGCTAGAACCGGACAGCAGCAGCTTTATCCTGCTGGACGCCAACAGCCTGAGCAGTGACAGCGGAGAACGATGGGCACTGGTGTCCTTGCGAAACGATGCCGGCGGCCAACGTATTCTGCGTGACGACTATCTGGTAGCGGAATTCGCCAACGGCGACCGCCGCCACGCCAGCAATCTGGAAGGCTCTTTCGCCGCCGCAGAGCAACAGCGCAAGATGGTTTTCTTCGGGTACCACCGTTTTCCCATCCTGCGCGTTTTTACACAGCAGTAAGTGGGTTTACGGCACTGCGCTTGCCATAGGCTTGCAGGGAAAAATGCCCTTATAACAAAGAGCAGGACGCCAAAAGCCTGATACCCGACAACCCCAAACCAGCCACCACACCTGAGCTGCCTTACCAACACATTTTCAGGACGTGGCCGCCATTTTTATACTTGGATTTCAAACGTCAACCGTCAGGCTTTTGGCATCAGGCATCCAGACTATTTTTCCGGAATCAGCAAACTCTCCAGCGGCTGGCGGTCTGGGCGGAACTGGTTGATGGTTTCCTGTGCTTCATAGCCCAGCGACAACCCGCACAACAGCTTGTATTGCCCGGGTAACTGAAAGTGTTTCTCCAGCGGCGAACGCCACAGCGCCAGCGCGCCCTGGGCACAGGAACCCAGCCCTTCATCCGTTGCAGCCAACATCAGGCTCTGCAAAAAAATCCCCGCATCCAGTGCGCTGTAAATACCCAGCCCTTCGTGCACGAAGATAAACAGCGCCACCGGCGCGTCAAAGAAACGGAAATTCGCCGCCATCTGCTCGTGGCGGGCTTGTTTGTCTTCCCGCCCGATGCCCAGCAACTGGTACAAACCGTGACCGGTGGCGACACGTCGCGGCTGCAGGTCCTCCGGGTATTTCACCACCGGACGATAATCGCCATCCGGCATCCCTTTTTTCGTCACCAGCGCCTTGAGTTTTTTCACCATGGGCGCCCGCTGAAGCGCCATCAGTTGATCAAACCGTTCCGGCAATTCACGGCGCAGACTTTCCAGTACCTCACCGCGGGCCACCGCGATCTGGTAGGGCTGCGTGTTGGACCAACTGGGCGCTCCGCTGGCACGCTCCAGCAATTGATTCAACAGTGCATCGCTCACTGGCTGATCGGTAAACGCCCGCACACTGTGGCGCTGGGCCATCACATCCTGAAATTCCATACCCTCAACCTGTTGTGGTCTGCTTAGCGTTTACTGTGCCAGAGACTTACAATGCGCAGCCATGACCAAGACCACCGATAACCTGCAACGTCGCGCCAACTTTTCTCGCTGTCGCCAGTATCGCTATGCCCTGTGGCGCCAGTGGGGTGACGGTGATGACTTCATGCTGCTGATCGGCCTCAACCCCTCCACCGCCGATCATCGCCAAGACGACCCCACCATACGGCGCTGCATGGGTTTTGCGCGCGACTGGGGTTACTCCGGCCTCTGCGTGGCCAACCTGTTTGCCTACCGGGCCACCTATCCGCAAGACCTGTTCGCCGCCGCCGACCCGGTGGGGCCAAAGAATGACCCGTGGCTACGCCGGCTTGCACGACAAGCAGACCTGGTCGTCGCCGCCTGGGGCAACCATGGCCGCTTCAACGACCGCGCCCTGCAAGTGGTGCCACAATTACCGGCAATGCACTGCATTCGCCTGAACAGCTCCGGGGAACCGGCACATCCACTGTATCTTCCCAAGCATCTCACGGCCCAGCCTTGGGATGGCTACCCCGCCTTGTCCTGACCTTCACCTTAAACAAGCAATAATAGGCACAAAGTACCCGTCGGGATTAACATTGTGAGCACACGTCTGGAAAAGAATATCCGTCGTGCCAAAGGGCTGTCCTATGCAGGTCTGATTCCCTTCTATGGGCTGGCCGGCCTGGCCTGGGTTGCCGAGACGGGTAACTGGGCCCTGAATGCCCTCGCCACCTACGCCGCCATCGTCATCACCTTCCTCGGCGCCATTCACTGGGGCCGCGCTCTGGACAAAATGGCCGACAGCAACCAGTACCCCACCCTGCTGTTTGGCTTGATGCCTGCCCTGCTGGGATGGTTTGCCCTGCTACTCCCCCTGGAACTGGCCCTGCCCATGCTCGCCGCCGGGCTCATGTATGTGTGGGGCACAGAACAGATGGTGTTCAACGACACCTTGCCCACCTGGTACCGGCACTTGCGGCACCAGCTCACCGCCGCGGCAGTCATTGCCGTATTGATTGGCTGGGCCGCCACCATGTTCTGGATGCTGTGAGCGGCTGACTGCCAGTCACCGAAACGGCTTTCCTTTTTTTACAAAGCAGCAGGCATTCAAGGCGGCGTAACCGTGGCCCGACCAGTCAGCCCCCGCTACACTGTGTGCTCGTCACAGGGAGATTCGGGCATATGAAACAGCACTGGCTGCAGCGCATTACATTGACACTTGGATTGATGTTGTTCTCGTTTTCGGCCCAGGCCGCCCCCGCTATCAGCCCCACTGCTTCCAGCCAATCGCCCAATTATCACGACGACATCCGGCCCATTTTTGAGAACAAATGCCTGGCCTGTCACGGCTGTTACGATGCCCCCTGCCAACTGAAACTCGAAGCCGTAGAAGGACTGGATCGCGGTGCCAGCAAACAAAAGGTCTACAACGGTGGTCGCAAACACACCGTGGACCCCACCCGGCTTTTCCAGGATGCCCAGACCACCGCGCAATGGCGTGACAAAGGTTTCTATTCCGTCATCGACAGCACCTCTGGCATGCAAGCCTCACTGCTGTATCAAATGCTTAACCTGGGCAAGCGGCACACCTTCAACCCCAATGAAAAGCTGCCCGAAGATATTGCCCTGGGGCTGAGCCGACAGAATGAATGCCCTGCCCCGGATGAATTCGAGGATTATGCTGACGATCATCCTATGGAAGGCATGCCACTGGCCGTGGCCGGCTTGACCGACGACGAATTCGCCACCATCAGCCGTTGGTTGGAACAAGGCGCCAGCTTTAAACCGGAAGTGATCACACCCACTGCAGAAGAACAGCAGCTGATCGACGACTGGGAAGCCTTCCTGAACCAGAGTGATCCGAAACACCAGCTGGTAGCTCGCTGGTTATACGAGCACCTGTTCCTGGCACATCTGTATCTGGATAAAGGCGACGACAGCAAACCTGCCCATTTTTTCCAGCTTCATCGCTCCAGCACGCCCCCTGGGGAGCCAATCAAACAGGTTGCCACCGATCGCCCCAACCAAATGCCCCCGGAGAACTTCTGGTATCGGATCGCTCCGGTTCGCGGCACGCTTGTCCACAAGACCCACATCACCTTTGGTCTGAACGAAAGCAAACTGGCCCGCACAAAAACGCAGTTTTTCAGCACCGACTGGGAGGTCAAGGAACTGCCCGGTTACGGTTATGAACAGCGCGCCAATCCTTTCGTCACCTTTGCGGATATTCCTGCCCGCGCTCGCTATCAGTTTATGCTGGATGAAGCCGAATATTTCATTCGCACCTTTATCCGCGGCCCGGTTTGTCGCGGGCAAATCGCCACCGACGTAATCCGTGACCATTTCTGGGCCGTGTTCCAGAACCCGGATCAGGATATCTACATCACCGATGAAAATTACCGCGCCCAGGTCAACGACCTGCTCGCCTTGCCCGGCCAGGATGATGACCTGTTGGCGCTTGGCCCGGAATGGCTCAAATACAGCGACAAACGCAACGACTACCTGAACGCCCGCAAGCAGGCTTACGGCACCCACGAGCCACAAGGGCCAGGCTGGGAATCGCTATGGCATGGCGACGGCAGTAATCGCAATGCGCTTCTGACCATTTTCCGGCACCACGATAACGCCTCGGTACGCAAAGGCTTGATTGGTGACCTGCCCCTGACCACCTGGGTGATGGACTACCCGCTGCTCGAGCGCAGTTATTACAACCTGGTGGTGAATTTCAATGTATTCGGCTCTGTATCCCATCAAGCGCAGACACGTCTCTATTTTGACCTGATCCGCAACGGCG
Source organism: Alcanivorax sp. (assembly GCF_002726155.1). Taxonomy (GTDB): domain Bacteria; phylum Pseudomonadota; class Gammaproteobacteria; order Pseudomonadales; family Alcanivoracaceae; genus Alcanivorax. Next base: position 61,837 of record NZ_PBSH01000010.1, read on the forward strand.
CTGAGCAAAACACGCTCCGCTATCTCCCTGCCGAGCTGCGCAAAACCGTGTTGGCTAACTGGTATCAGAACACCGGCAAACTGCGCCTGGCAATCAGCTACGCCTCCGTGGATACCGAGCTGCCCACCAATATTGACTACGAAACCAGCAGCCCGATGAACGAATTCAACGACAAGCTGCTGGTTCGCCTGGCCAACGTGAATGCCCGCCCGGACCCGATCAACCGCTGCGACGCAGACGCATGCCAACGCCGCAACGTGTCCACCTGGAAACAGCATGCTGACCAGGTTCTTAGTGCCATTTCTTCAAGGCGTGCCGCCAACCTGCCCGCGGTGAATTTTATGCCGGAAGTCAGCATGGTGCATGTGCGTGGCAGCCAGGGAGAGCAGGAAATCTACTCCCTGTTCCGCAACCGGGCCCATAGCAACGTGGCGTTCATGATGGGCGAGTCACTGCGCTACCAACCGCCACTGGATACACTGACCCTGTACCCCGGCGTCATGGCGAGCTATCCCAACTTCATGTTCCTGGTGCAGGATGACCAGCTCCAGGCGTTCGTCTCGCAGATGGACGCCGTGAAAACCGAAGAAGACTTTACCAAGCTGGTCGACGCCTACGGCATCCGCCGTACTCACCCGGAATTCTGGCAGTATTTCCACGCGCTGGATCAGTATCTGGAAGAGCACGAGCCAACCCAGGCCGGCATTCTCGATATGAACCGATACGAAAACCTTTAAAGGATTAACAGCAAGTAACGCGGGAGGGATGGGTGCCATGGCGCAACCACCCTGCCCGCGATGTCTGGTTGAAAGTTCAACGTGGAAAGTTGCAAGGAACATCAAGAAGCTCCCACCGCCCTTTTACCGCAGAAACGCCGCTGGCGGCGCGATAAACCTCCCATACGCTCTAAGTCCGCCAATGACTAGGTCTGTGGCGCCAGCCCGGTTGCTACTATGCCCGACCTGTCAGTCACACTGGTCAATGTGACCGTCGCTCACCGCTCCATAATCGAATGCAATCCATAGACATAACAATGAGGTTCCATCATGGCGAAAGATGCAGTGGGTTATGCGCTGACCGCGCTTAACCGCCTGGCCAGCTCGGAGATGCTCGACAAGATGGGCATGCGTAAAAGCGTTGAGCGGCTTGCCTACAGCCTGACCAAAGGCGGCTTCCAGGTACTGACCACCACCGCCCGTGCATTCAAGTCCGGTAACGCAGGCAACAAACCCGAGCGCCTTACCGCCCCGGGCCATACCCGCGACCTGTTCGACCTGGGGATCACCGACGAACAACAAATGATCCGCGACAGCGTGCAAGGCTTTGCCACAAACGTGTTACGCGAACAGGCCGAGCACGCAGACGCCGCACAGCAGACCAGCGAAGACGTGATTGCCCAGGCATTGGAACTGGGACTGAATTTCTTCGCGGTACCGGAATCCCTGGGCGGGGCTGCCACCGAGAAATCCACCGTTACCAGCATGCTGCTGGCAGAAGATCTGGCCCGTGGAGACATGGGTCAGGCCGTCGCGATTCTCGCCCCCATGGGCGTCGCCAATGCCCTCACCCAGTGGGGCACCGCTCAGCAGCAGGACAAATACCTGAGCAGCTTCGCCGAAGAGAATCCACCTAAAGCCGCCATTGCAGTGTGCGAACCGCGCCCGCTGTTCGACCCCATGGCGCTGACTACCACCGCCCGCAAGGACGGTAGCGATTACGTCCTCAACGGGGAAAAATCCCTGGTGCCACTGGCGGCCGAAGCGGAAATTTTCCTTGTTGCCGCACAAACCGATAGCGGGCCGGCGGTGTTTATTGTGGAAGGCGGCACCGACGGCCTCAGTGCCGGTGAAGATCCTTCGATGGGCATCCGCGCCAGCGGTCAACGCCCGTTGAAACTGGATAACGTACGCATCCCGGCGGACAACCGCCTGGGTAATGACGATTTTGATTATCGCGCGTTTGTGGACCTGGGCACCCTCGCCTGGTGTGCCATGGCCATTGGCACCAGCCAGGCCGTGCTCGACTACGTTGGCCCTTACTGCAACGAGCGCACCGCCTTTGGTGAACCCATCAGCCACCGCCAGTCCGTAGCGTTCATGATTGCCGACATGGCCATCGAGCTTGATGCCATGCGCATGCTCACCTACCGCGCCGCCAGCCGTGCCGAACAGGGCAAGAGCTTCCAGCGTGAAGCGCACCTGGCCCGCACCCTGGTCAAGGATAAAGCCATGAAAATCGGCACCGACGGCGTGCAGCTGCTCGGCGGCCATGGCTTTACCAAAGAGTACCCGGTGGAACGCTGGTATCGGGATCTGCGTGCTGTGGGGGTCGCCTTCGGCGGCCTGCACCTGTAAGGAGGGAGACAACCATGAATATCGAGATTCCCAAGAAGTTCAAACCCCTGATCAACAACGCCTATCAGGTAGCCCAAAGCACCCTTCGCCCGCTGTCGCGTAAATACGACCGTGGTGAGCACGAATACCCGAAAGAGCTGGATATGCTCGCCTCGGTACTGGATGGCTTCAACGAAGGCGACCCGGCCAACTCCGCCGGCGCCGCCACCACCGGCAGCGGCAAGGTGCAGGACGACGGCAGCGTGAAAAATGGTGCCAACATGGGCGTCTGCCTGGGCGCCATGGAAATGTGCTACGGCGACACCGGCTTCCTGCTCGCCATGCCCCGCCAGGGCCTGGGCAACGCTGCCATTGCTGCTGTCGCCAACGACGAACAGCTGGAACGTTTCAAGGGCAAATGGGCCGCCATGGCCATTACCGAGCCGGGCTGTGGCTCCGACTCCGCTGCCATCCGCACCACCGCAAAACAGGACGGCGATCACTACATCCTCAATGGCGAGAAGATCTTCGTGACCTCCGGCGAACGGGCCGACTGCGTGGTGGTCTGGGCCAGCCTGGATCCGAAGCTGGGTCGCGCTGCCATCAAATCCTTCGTGGTAGATTGGGGCACCCCAGGCATGGAACTGGCCCGGTTGGAGAAGAAACTGGGTATCCGTGCCTCCGACACCGCTGCCATCAACTTCATGGACTGCCGGGTACCGGCAGAAAACCTGCTGGGCAGCCCGGAAATCGACACCAAGAAAGGTTTCGCCGGTGTCATGGAAACCTTCGACAACACCCGCCCCCTGGTGGCCGCCATGGCCATCGGTTGTGCCAAGGCCTCCCTGGAGCGCATCAAGGAACTGCTCAAAGACAGCATCACCTATGACTACGGCAAACCCGTGGATAACTGCTCTGCGGTAGAAGCCGAAATCTACAAGATGGAAGCTGACTGGGAAGCCGCCTACTGGCTGGCAGTGAAAGCCGCCTGGATGGCCGACAACAAGAAAGCCAACACCCTGGAAGCGTCCATCTCCAAGGCCAAGGCCGGCCGGGTGGGCAATTACATCACCCTGCGTTGTGTGGAACTGGCCGGCAGCCTGGGCTACACCGAAGACGAGTTACTGGAAAAATGGGCCCGTGATTCGAAGATTCTGGATATCTTCGAAGGCACCCAGCAAATCCAGCAGCTGGTGATCGCCCGGCGTGTGTTGGGGCTGAGCTCCAAAGAGTTGAAGTAACGTTCCGGACGTTTTGCCAACGAATGAATGAAGCCGTTTCTGACTGGTCAGAAGCGGCTTTTTTCATCGCTGGCAGCACACAAAGACCGCCCCATACCGAAGACGCTGTTCAAGCCAATTCTCCCTACATAGCCTCAATATCTCAGCCTTATTCCCTACTGCACAAAGAGACATAACGATGATGTTGCCCTGCCATCATGTGTGCCAGTATCGAAACAAGATGGAACGCAATAAAAACGCTACACCGGGTTACAGCTTTACCGCGATTAGACAACAGGTTCACCCGCGGCGGGGCAGTAAAGTGAAAGGTAGAAGGTGGAGCGGGACAATAAAAAAGAAGGGAGCCACATGTCTGCATTCAAATACACCATGATGGGGGCCGCTCTGGCGGGACTCATGATGTTGGGCAACGCTGCCCATGCCAACCAGCAAGCCACAGTGATTATCAGCCAGAGCTGTGACTACATGCTGCTCAACTCCAGCAAGGGCATGGTGCTGGTCAAGCAGCTGGATGGCATCACGCCCCAGGAAGGCGACACCTTGCTCGGTGAATTCACCGCTGGCGATTTCAGTAACCTGCAAAACAACCGCAACAAGGATTCCATGCAGGTCTGGGTCGATACCGTGGATCCGCACAGCAGCAAGGCGCTTAGCCAGTACGGACGTTATTGCACTTGATAAGAGACGCGACACGCGACACGCTTCAAGCTGCAACGCGGGCCGGGTACGGTGACACACGGTAACCGCCATGCCCGCGGGGTTCAGTTCAAAGTGAAACGTTGAAAAGGAAAACTCTGGGGACTTTTCTCACGTCCTTATCCAGGCTCGTAGCTCCCTCTCATCTCATCACAAAGCCCGCAAACAACACGGCAAAACCGCCCACTTCCGCCGCGATTAGCGCGAGCATAAACACCGTCATGGCCGCCTGCGGTACCGTGGCCGTGCCCATGCTGTGAGGCTTTTGCAGTTGGTTGCGGGTATCTTTAAGCATGCCGTGCAGAATATAGCTGCCGATGGCCAGTGCGAAGAAAATCAGACAGGCCAGTACCGCCAGGGTGTTCACCCAATCTTCCCAAACGCTGAGCAAGGCAAAGCGCTCCAGCACCAGGCATGCAAAGGCATACATCAAGCTGGCACGGTGGGCGATATCCACATAGTAATGCGCCCGGGCTTTCTCACTGTTGGCCACCTGCACATACTTCCAGGCCCCGGTCAGCAAGCCGACGAGAAAAAAAATGCCACAACCCCAAAGCGCCCATTGATCCGCTGTCATTCCCTGCCCCTGTATTTATCACATTTCAAAAAAGTGTGCCAATCGTTCCTGCATCATTGGCTCCGCATGGCAGAACCGGCGGCGCCCTTCACGCTCCACACGAATCAGCCCGGCCTCCGACAGCTCTCGAACATGGTGAGACACTGTCGGTGCGCCAATATTGAGCCGCTGCATAAAGTCCCCAAACGCACAGCCGGCAGGCACCTTCGACAGATCCGCCTGACCATGCTGGCGACAGTGATCCACAATCACCTGGTATATGCGCAATCGGTTGGGGTTGGACAGCGCTCGAAAGGCTGCAGCAAGTTGCTCCGCCGTCACAGTGTCTTTCTGTGCCAAAACCGGCACCTCCCGGGAAAATAGTTTGACGGTCATAAAACTAACTTATAGTTTGATTCTCATCAAACTATATTGTCGCCATCGGAGGAGACACTGTGAACCACGCTGATATTCTCGGCCAGAGCCTGGCACTGCCCTGCGGAGTCACCCTGCCCAACCGTTTCGGCAAATCGGCCATGAGCGAAGCACTCGGCACCATCGATAACCATGTAACCCCGAAACTGGAGCGCCTGTACGGTCGCTGGGCCCAGGGCGGCACCGGCCTGGTGATTACCGGGAATATCATGATCGACCGACGCCACACCGGCGAGCCGAACAACGTGGTAGTGGACGATGAGCGAGACATGCCATTGCTGAAACGCTGGGCAGAGGCGGGCAAGTCCCGGGGCGGGGCGATCTGGGTACAGCTCAATCATCCCGGCAAACAGATTCCCCGCATGCTGGCCAGCGGCGACACGCTTGCCCCTTCAGCCGTGCCCTTTGGCAAGGAACTGAAGAGCGCGTTCAAGACACCCCGAGCGCTGAGCGAAGAGGAAATTCAGGAGATCATCCAGCGGTTCGCCACCAGCGCCCACATCTGTCAAAAAGCCGGTTTCAGCGGTGTGCAAATTCATGGTGCCCACGGCTATCTGGTCAGCCAGTTTCTCTCCGGACATCACAACCGCCGCACCGATCAATGGGGGGGCTCACTGGCAAACCGCATGCGTTTCCCGCTAGAAATTTACCGGGCTATTCGTCAGGCCGTCGGCGATGATTACCCTGTCAGCATCAAACTCAATTCCGCCGATTTCCAACGGGGCGGTTTTAGCGAAGAAGAATCCATGACCGTGGCCGAAACACTGGCCAACGAAGGGCTCGATCTGCTGGAAATTTCCGGTGGTAACTACGAGAACCCGGCCATGGCCGGCGCCAAGGGCGTGCGGGAAAGTACCGCCAACCGGGAAGCCTACTTCCTGGATTACGCCAACGAAATCCGCAAGCGGGTATCCATTCCGCTGATGGTTACCGGCGGCTTCCGCTCGGCCAAAGCCATGGCGCAAGCCGTGGACAGCGGTGCCACCGACATTATCGGCATCGCCCGGCCCCTGGCTGTTGAGCCGGATCTTCCCAACGCTATCCTGGCGGGTCAGAGTGGCGTTGTCAGCCGTGTTACCCCACGCAAAACCGGTATCAAGACCATCGATAACATGGCCATGATGGAAGTATCCTGGTTCTCCCGCCAGCTGCATCGTATGGGCACAGGCAAAGACCCAAAGCCGGACGAAAGCGTACTGCTCGCCCTGTTCAAGGTTATCGCAACCATGGGCGTCGGCAGCTTCAAGACCCGTCGTCTGCGGGCGAATAACTGACAGACAACAGTTTCGAGTTTCGAGTTTCGAGTTTCGAGTTTCGAGTTTCGAGTTTCGAGTTTCGAGTAAATGGTGACGACCTCTGACGATCACCGATACAAAAATAGCCCCGAAATAATTCGGGGCTATTTTGGTTTCTCTCGTTGCTAGCAGCTAGAAGCTAGCACCTGCTTTACAACTTCGCCGCCACTTCCGCGCCCTGCTTGATCGCGCGTTTGGCATCCAGCTCAGCCGCCAGATCGGCGCCACCAATCAGGTGGAAGTTCTTGCCGTCTTCCTTGTACAGCTCACGCAGGGATTCCTGCCCGGCACAAAGAATCACGTTATCCACGTCAAGCACCCGGCTTTCTTCACCAATCTTGATATGCAGGCCCGCATCATCAATTTTTTCGTAGCTGCAGTTTTTCAGCATTTCCACGTTGCGGGACTTGAGCGTGGCACGGTGTACCCAGCCGGAGGTTTTGCCCAGGTCCTTACCCAGCGGCGTCGGCTTGCGCTGCAGCAAGGTGATCTGGCGGGCCGGTTTTTCCGGTGCCGCTTTCACCAGGCCACCGGGGGTGTCACCCGCCATATCCACGCCCCATTCTTTCATCCACTCCGGCAATGGCTGCTCGCCTTCGCGGGGATGTTCGGCCAGAAACTCGGACACATCGAAGCCAATACCACCGGCACCAATGACCGCCACTTTCTCGCCCACCTGGGCGTTACCACGCAGCACGTCCACGTAAGACAACACCTTGGGATGGTCCACACCCGGGATGCCGGGGGTACGCGGAACCACGCCGGTGGCAATAACAATTTCATCGAAGCCGGCGGCTTCCAGATCAGCAATTTCCACCCGGGTATTCAGCTTCATGGTGACCCCAGTGCTTTCCAGTTTTTTGCTGAAATAACGGATGGTGTTATGAAATTCTTCTTTACCCGGCACCACTTTGGCCATGTTGAACTGGCCGCCAATTTCCCCCGCCTGATCAAACAGGGTCACCGCATGGCCTCGCTCTGCCGCCACTGTGGCACAGGACAGGCCGGCCGGGCCTGCGCCCACCACGGCCACTTTCTTAGGCTTGGCGGTCTTCAGGTACAACAGTTCGGTTTCGTGGCAGGCACGGGGATTGACCAGACAGGACGCCCGCTTGAGCTGGAAGGTATGATCCAGACAGGCCTGGTTACAAGCGATACAGGTGTTGATCTCATCCGCCTTGCCCTGCTCGGTTTTCTTGACGAAATCCGGGTCCGCCAGCAACGGGCGCGCCATGGAGACCGCGTCCGCCTGGCCAGCGACCAGAATGGCTTCTGCCACGTCCGGGTCGTTAATACGGTTGGAGGCCACCACCGGGATGGAAACCACGTCTTTTACCTGGCGGGGGGCTTCCACGAAGGCCGCTCGGGGCACAGAGGTAACGATGGTGGGCACGCGTGCTTCGTGCCAGCCAATACCGGAATTAAGCAGGCTCGCGCCAGCGGCTTCCAACTCTTTGGCCAGCGCCAGGACTTCTTCACGGGTCGCGCCATCGGGTACCAGATCCACCACGGAAATACGGAACATGACGATAAAATCGTCGCCGCAGCGCTTGCGCACTTCGCGGACAATTTCCACCGGGAAACGGCGGCGGTTTTCCGCACTGCCACCGTACTTGTCTTTGCGCTTGTTGGTACACGACGCGGTAAACTGGTTAATCAGGTAGCCTTCGGACCCCATGATCTCCACACCATCGTAACCGGCCTTCTTGGCCAGCCATGCGGTATGGGCAAAATCCTTGACCGTCTGCTCCACTTCCTTGGTGGACATGGCCTTGGGCTTGAAGGGGTTGATCGGGCTTTTAATGGCAGACGCCGAACGGGAAAACGGGTGATAACTGTAACGACCGGCGTGGAGAATCTGCAGAGCGATCTTGCCTCCTTCCTGGTGCACGGCATCTGTCACCTTGCGGTGGTTACGCACATCCAAACGGCTGTTGAACAACCCGGCAAAGGGGTAAAACCAAGCTTTCTTGTTGGGGTTGAACCCCCCGGTCACGATCAAGCCAACGCCACCACGGGCCCGCTCGGCAAAGTAGGCCGCCAACTTGGGGAACTGCCAGAAACGGTCTTCAAGACCGGTATGCATGGACCCCATAATCACCCGGTTCTTGATCTGGGTATGCCCCAGATCCAGCGGGGAAAGCAGGTTGGAATAGCGGTTGGCTGTCATGGTGTTGTCTCCAAAGGCATCTGCACCACAGATGGCTACGCGTTGATTAATCTGGACAGCGTCAAGTTAAGCGGTTATTTTGACAGTGTCAAGATTGAAATAGATGCAACAGGCTTCACGCGACACGCCACCACGCAAAAGGCAAGACACTCATGACACAGACCGGCCGCTATCATCACGGCGACCTGCACGATACCTTGCTGCAGGAAGCCAATACGCTGCTCAGTGAGCAAGGCGTTGAGGGTTTATCCTTGCGCAAGCTGGCCGAGCGGGCTGGCGTCTCCCGAACCGCCCCCTATCACCACTTCCGTGACAAGAACGCCCTGCTCTGCGCTTTGGCCACCCAGGCTTTCCAGCAACTGGACGAAATGATCAATCGCCAGCTGCACCAGGCCGGCTCCCAGGAAGGCATTCAGGATTTTGTCCGCGAATACCTGCGCTTTGCCACCGAAAACCCGGAACAATATGAACTGATGTTCGGGCGCACCATCTGGAAAAGCGGCGAGCCCACCGATGAACTGAAAACCATCGCCTACCGTAGCTTCCGACACTACGCCGAGCGGCTGGCGACACTGCTGGCCGGTCGCCTGCCCGCCAGAACGGATTCGCTGCGCGTGGCTCAGGCCAGCTGGGCCACGGTCCACGGCCTGTGTCGCCTGCTGATTGATGGTATCTACGTGAACCGGGAAGATATCGAAACAGTGAGTGAGCAGTCCATTGCCCTGATCATGGCCGCCCTGTCACAGCCTTCTGCCTGACCCTGTGCGCTCATCCCGTGACCGCGACGCTACAAATGAGTGGAACGGTCATGTCCTGCCCGGGCGCGATTGGCTAGCCTGACTGAATCGTCAGGGAGGCTGCCATGAAATCCATTCCAACATTTTGCCGGGTTTGCGAACCCTCCTGTGCACTGATCGCCCAGGTTACCGACGGAACCGTTACCCGCCTGCAACCGGACAAGGCGCACCCGGTCAGCCAAGGGTTTGCCTGCCACAAGGGCCTCAACTACCTGGCCATCCATCAGGATCCGGATCGCCTTGATCAGCCCCTGGCACGGCAAGGCAGCCGCCGGCCCGGTGAGGGCCAATGGCAACCCCGGGACTGGGACAGCGTTGTCACGGACATCGGCGCCACCCTGTCACAGATACACGAACAGTATGGCCCCGACGCCATCGGCGGCTATATTGGCAACCCCTCGGCCTTCAATGCGCTGGGCAGCCAGGCCATTGGCGATTTCTTCATGGCCATGGGCAGCCGGCGTATTTTCAATTCCGGCACCCAGGACTGCGCCAACAAATTCGCCGCCGGCGAGGCGGTGTTCGGCACCAGCACCCTGCACCCGCTACCGGATATTGAACGCACTGACTGCCTGCTGATTTTCGGCGAGAACCCCAAAATTTCTCACATGAGTTTCATCTCCATCGCCGACCCCATGGCCAAAATCCGCAGCGCCTGCCAGCGCGGAGCCAAGGTGTTCTACATCAACCCCCGTCAGATCGAATCCGCCAGCCCCAAAACCGGGGACGTGGTGCAGATTCTGCCGGACACCGACCTCTACCTGATGGCCGCACTGATCCACGAAATCGATGCACTGGGCCGTTTTGATGAACGCGTGATCCGTGACCATGGTTCCCGCATTGAAGACTTGCGCAGTTTTATTGCTCCCTACTCCGCAGACGCCGTGGCCAGCGTGGTGGGACTGGGCGCCGACGCTATCCGCAGCCTGGCGGATACCTTCAGCGGCGCCAACCGGGCCTCCGTGCACATGTCCACCGGCGTCAACATGGGCCAGCACGGCACGCTTTGCTACTGGCTGCTCCAGATGCTGAGCTTTGTGACGGGCAACCTGGACCGTCCCGGTGGCAATTTCTACAGCGAAGGATTTTACCCGGCGGCGAAGGCCGGCCGCGCCCGGCTCGATAACGTATTCTTCCCCTCCCAACACGGCGAAATGCGCCATATCCGCGGCGCCCTGGCTGGCAACCTGTTGCCGGACATGATCCTCGATGATGACAATCCCATCCGCGCCCTGGTGGTCATCGCCGGCAATCCCTTACTCAGCGTGGGTGGCGAAGCCCGCTGGCGCCAGGCGCTGGAAAAACTGGACCTGCTGATCGTCATTGACCTGTTTCGCAATGCCACCGGCGAATACGCCCATTATTTGCTGCCGTCTGCGGATATGCTGGAGCGACCGGACCTGAATATCTGCGGGCTGGGCATGCAATATCAGCCCTACGTGCAATACACCGATGCGGTGGTTACCCCGGCCGGCCAGCGCCGCGAGGAATGGTGGATCCTGTCTCGTCTGTTGCAGGCGATGGCCCTGCACGCCCCCATGCTGGAACAGGACCCGCCCCAGCCGTTTGCCCGGCTCGATCATATGCTGTCACGCTCCGGGCTGTGCGTGGACGCGCTGGCGCAACAGCCGTCCGGCACCGCTGTGCTAGACACCCAATCCATTGGCCGGTTTTATACCGACTTCATTCAAACAGACGACAAACGAGTGGATTGCTGTCCGCCGCTGTTTGCCGATGCCCTGACACTGGCCGACCAGCAATTTCAGGCGCTGAAACAAGCCGCCCCGGCGTTCCGCCTGATCAACCTGCGCACCAACTACATGCATAACAGCTGGTATCAGAACGTGCCAACGCTAAAACGCGGCGCCAACGCCAGTAACTCACTGCACATGCACCCGGCAGATATCGAATCCATGGGAATCCAGGACGGTGACGCCGTCGAAGCCAGCAACGAATACGGGCGAGTGCAGGTTGGCGTGCGCAGCGATAGCAGCTTGCGGCCCGGCGTGGTCGCCATGACCCACGGTTGGGGGAACCGGCAAACGCCGGGTATGCGTGTGGCGCAGCAGCACCCCGGGGTCAACATCAATGCCTTGCTTCCCAATGGCCCCGGCAGTTATGAAAAACTCAGTAATCAGGCTTTTATGAGCGGCGTCCCGGTGTCCATTCAGCCGGTGACGTCCGTGGCCGATCGCGATGCAAGCACTAAGCCGGAGCTCTAACAGCGCAACCCCGGGCAGCAAAAGCATGCTGATACTGCGCTCCCCGGGAATACCTCAGACAATCATTGCCTCAATCAGCTCTGGTGCTCCTTCAGAAAACCCAGCAATGCCTCGCGGTAGTCATCAAACGCTTCGTACTGAGGCACATGACCGATACCCTCCAGCTCCACCAGGGTGGCATCGGGAATACGTTCTGCCGCTTTCTTGCCAAGTTGATCATAGCGACCCAGCTTGGCACGCTCCGCTTCCGGCGCACGATTGCGGCCCAACGCAGTGCGGTCACGGGTACCGATAATCAGCAAGGAAGGCACCGTCAGGCGCGGAAAATCCTGCACGACCGGCTGGCTGTAAATCATGTCGTAGGCCAGTGCCGAATTCCATGCAATGCGCTTATAGTCAGGCCCGCGAATCCAGCCCTGTTGCAAGGTCAGCAGCGGCGCGTAATCCTCTTTCCACTGCCCATCGAAATAACTGGCGGTCATGTAGGCTTTGACCTTTTCCGGTGTTTTCTTCAGCTCACCCTGATACCAGGCATCCACCGATTGCCAGGGCACCACCGGGCGCCAGTCTTCCAGACCGATGGGATTCACTAACACCAATGCGTCGCTGCGTTGCGGAAACATCAACGCAAACCGGGTGGCCAACATGCCGCCCATGGAATGGCCAACCACCGTGGCGCGCTCCACCTTGAGAGTATCCAGCAAGCGACGGGTCTGGTCCGCCAATACCTGGAAACTGTACTGAAAATGAGCAGGTTTGGAGGATTTACCGAAACCGATCTGGTCCGGCACCACCACGCGATAGCCCTGTTTCAACAGAACATCCATGGTGGTTTTCCAATAGGCCCCGGAAAAATTCTTGCCATGGAGCAACAGCACTGTCTGGCCATTGGCCTGCTCCGGCTTCACATCCATATAGGCCATTTCCAGGCTCTGTTGCTGATCAGCCAGCGTCAGGGTCTTTACCGGGTAGGGATACGCAAAATCCGTGAGTCGAGCATCCAGCACGGCCGGATCGGCCAGTGCCGTGCGGGCCAGCAACAGGCAGCACAATGCAGTAAGCCAGCGGCCCCATTGCTGAGACTGGGACAACGGCAGGGACTTCCCCCTCATAAAACCTCCTTGCAGATAAACAGTGTCGACAGTGACCTTTGAGCCCTGTTTCACCCAACCGGTTCCCCACGCACGCCCCAGGCGCTATGCAGGGAAAGGAAAAGACAGCAGCACGCGCAGGCCACCCCAAGGGTTCGGCTTCAGCACCAGCGTACCCTCATAGGCGGCAACCGTATCGCTAACAATCGACAATCCCAGCCCATGGCCAGCTGCGCGTTCATCCAGCCTCTGCCCGCGCTGCAATACCTGCTCGTAGCGGGCCGCCTCAATCCCGGGGCCGTCATCATCAACACACACAATGAATTGCCGGTGATCACCGCCCGTCTCCACCTCCACCGTCAGGGCAATACGCGAATCCGCCCATTTGAACGCGTTATCCAGCACATTCCCCAGCACTTCCAGCATGTCATCCCGGTCAAACGGTTGCGCTGACAGCTTCGCCATCTTCACCTGAACCAGCAGATCACGTTGATGGGCCTGCTCCAGGGTCTTCAGCAATAACGGGATATCGGCCGTCGGGCGAAAGGGATTACTGGCCGTGACACCGGCTGCCACCCGGGCTCGCCCCAGCGCACGACGAATGTTGTCTTCCATCTGTGCGAGCTGCTCGCACAGCATGGCATACAGGGGCGGATCGGAGGCCTGAAGCTCCTCTGTACAACGGTTTTTGAGAATCGCCAGCGGCGTTTTCAGGGCATGGCCCAGGTCACCCAAAGCATGGCGTGAACGCTGTAGCTGCTGCTCGGTATGGCGTTGCAGGCGATTGATTTCCACCACCAGTGGATGCAGCTCCTGCACCACCGCTTCGTTCAGCTCATGGCGCTTGCCGCCCCGCAATTGTTCAATTTCCTTGCGGGCCAGCCGCAACGGCGCCAAGCCACGGTGTAGCAGCCACTGCTGCACCCCGGCCAACAACAGCAATACACCGACCCAAACCAGTAACACGACCGTGCGCGTCTGGTTATAGGTGGTCAAAATCGGTGTGTAATCCTGGGCCACCACCACGGAAACCGGCTGGCCATCTTTCTCGTATTCGCCACGGAAACGTAGCAACTGCTGATCCGATGGCCCGGCTTGCAGTGTCGGCTGCACCCCCGGCGCAGAGGGAAGCGTCAACTGCTGATCCCACAGGGAACGCGAGCGCCAACGCTGATCGCCCAGTAACACCACAAAATAACGCCCGGACAACGGGCGCCGATACGCCGGGTGCAAACGAGACGTATCCAGGCTCAAACGTCCTTGCGAGCCGGCCACCAGAGCCGCCAGCACCCCTGCCGCATCATCTCGCAACTGCAGGCTCAGTGTCTGGCGCTGATCCCGCTCCAGCCACCACAGCGCCCCCTGACTGATCAGCCCGCCGGCCAGCAGCAAGCTGACAAACAGGCTTATTCCCAACCGGCGCCCCATGGAATTCATGGTGCTTTCCCGGAAAAGACATAGCCTTGGCCACGGCGTGTTTTAATCACGGTTTTGCCTAATTTACGGCGCAGACGGTTCACGTGGACTTCCAGCACGTTGGAATCACGGTCGCTTTCATTATCGTAAAGATGGGAGGCCAATTGCCCTTTGGAGAGCAACCGGTCAGGGTTGTGCATGAAGTAGCGAAGCATGCGGAATTCCGCACCGGTAAGGGTAATCTCTTTCTCCCCCGACCAGACACTTTGGCGATTTTCGTCCAGTTTGAAGGTGCCCGCAGTCAACTGAGAAGTGTTCGCTCGTCCGTGGGTGCGGCGCAACAAGGCCTGTACCCTTAACAACAATTCGTCAGGGTGAAACGGTTTGGCAAGATAGTCATCCGCTCCGCTTTGCAGGCCTTCAATGCGTTCGGCCCAACTGTCGCGGGCTGTCAGAACCAGCACAGGCACCTGCTGCCCTTCCGCCCGCCAACGCTGCAAAACTTGCAGGCCATCCAGCCCCGGTAACCCCAGGTCCAGCACCACCAGATCAAAAGGATCATCATTCAGTGCGGGCAAGGCATCCCGGCCATCTGCCAGCCAGTCAACCGCATAGCCATGTTCGCGGAGTAACGGCATTAACTGATCCGCCAGCGGGATACTGTCTTCGACCAACAAGATCCGCATCAGTCGTCACGCTCGTCATCAAGCACCTGGCCGGTGCGAGCATCCATTTCAATCTCGCGTACCACCTGATCCCGGGTCAACACCTCAATTTCGTAGATCAGCAAGCCATCGTCACGCTCCAGCTCGACCTCCAGCACCCGCCCTTGCGGGTAGCGTTGTTCGAGGGTCTCCAGCAGCGAGGCAAACGACAGAATGGCACCCTGTTGGCGCAACTGCAGAGCTTCGTCCTGGCTGATGTCATCGGCCACACTGGACAATGAACACACGCACAACAGGGCGATAAACATCGCCCTGCTCTTGCGTGGCCGTTGACTCGGCACTGTGTGGGAAAGCAAGGACTCAGTCCCGCTCTTCGCCCAACACCTCGCCGTTGCTGGCATCAATGTCCAGATCCCACTCCGCACCCTGCGGGTCACGCAGTTCAACCTGGTAGATGTAACGGCCATACTCGTTTTCCAGCTCCGTGTCGGTAATCTTCGCATCGGGGTGCTTATCCATTGCTACCTTATCCAGTTTATCCAGGGACTGGATAGTGCCGTCTTTCACTAGCGAATCGATTTGGCTGTGGGGAACATCATCCGCCTGTACTGCACTCACAGAAGCTAGACCCAATACCGCAGCGATCAATGTTGTCTTGGTCAAAGTCATGTTTGCTCTCCTTTTCGTTGAAGTCGAGAGAAGACTAGCCCACCAACCTGAATGGAACCTGAATCCGGGCTGACATCGACCTGAATCACAGGCAGGAAATGCCCTGCCATCCGGCAACCGTTCAAGCTCCCCTTCTGCCCCCTGAAAACGTGACGCGGTTATCTTTTTTCCATGGATACGTTATATTTCCCTGATAATTATTCGCGTCCAAGGGTCGGCCATTCACAGGATTCGACCGACAGGACACGGGCCGAGCTGGCCTCTCGAAGAACACCGCAAAGCTATTCATGGGGGGATGGGGCTGCGGTAAAGGGGGAACGCTGTCTGTATGGACGGATTACTGGATTTTATTGGGGAAATTTACGAAGCGTCCTACAACCCGGGCCACTGGAACCGGGTGATGACACTACTGTGTGAAAACGTCATGGACGCCCGTTCCGGAGCGATTTTCATTGAGGATCACCAGGGTGGAACCCGGAGCATGATCGGCTACCACGGCTTGCCCAAGGCCGTGGTAGCGTCCTACCGGTTTGGCATAGGCAAGTATGACTATACCTTTCAAGCTCAACGGGATGAGCCCGTCGGCCAGGCGCGGCAAATCATTGACTCCCGGGCAGTGAAAGACGCCCACCCGTATTATTTCCGGCTGATTCTCAAACCCAATGATATCGGCTTCATTTCCGGCATGAACATCTTCCACGACAAGGAATGGCTCGTGGGTATTGGCCTGCACCGATCATTCAGTGCGGAACCGTTTTCCGATACGGATATTGCCAAATTACGGCTGCTCTACCCGCACTTCAAACGGGCCATCCGCATTCACCGTGAGTTCCACCGCCTGCGCACACGCCAGCAAACCCTGCACAGCGCACTGTCGCGGTTTATGCTCGGCCTGATTATTCTTGAACCGGATGGCACGGTGACCTACCGCAATCCGGTTGCCGATGCGCTGCTGGCCCAGCATAACGGCTTGGCCCTGACCGGTGCGGGCATCAAAGCTTATTACGCGGATGAAGATGCCCGCCTTGCCCGCCTGATTGCAGAGCAGGCCAAAGCCGCCCCCAAGGACATTACCACCCGCAACACCGCCATCGGGCTGCACCATCCAGACCGAGATAACGCGCTGACGGTCATGCTCGCTACCCTGAATGAAGACCAGACACCGAACGGTGAGCCCATCAACGGTACCGTAGCACTGTATATTTCCGATCCTGACTCGCCATTGAACATACCGGCAGAGACCCTGCGTTCGCTCTATGAAATGACCCCGTCAGAATCCAGTGTGGCCATTGCCCTGGCCAACGGCCTGAGCCCCGGCCAGATCGCGGATAACAATGGAACATCCGTCGATACCGTGCGCTCACAGCTGAAAGCCATCTACAGCAAAATGGGGGTCAACAAACAACAGGATGTGATTCGCACCCTGTTATCCGGCGCCATGCAGGTACGGTGATCAACGCATTACTGCACAGCCCGATAAAAATCGGAGACATAAAAAAACCGGCCACGTGGCCGGTTTTTTTATTACCAGGTGGGAGCGATTACTTTTCGAGAATCGCGACCACACCCTGACCACCCGCAGCGCACACAGAGATCAGTGCACGGCCGGAGCCTTTCTCGTTCAGCAACTTGGCGGCGTTGGCGATAATACGGCCACCGGTGGCAGCAAACGGGTGACCGGCTGCCAGAGAGGAGCCTTTCACGTTCAGCTTGCTGCGATCGATGCTACCCAACGGCTTGTCACGACCCAGCTTCTCTTTACAGAAGCTTTCGTCTTCCCACATTTTCAGAGTGGTCAGCACCTGAGACGCAAAAGCTTCATGGATTTCGTAGAAATCGAAGTCCTGCAGGGTGATACCGGCCTTGTCCAGCATGCTCGGTACGGCGTACGCCGGCGCCATCAACAGGCCCTCTTTCTTGCCGATAAAGTCAACGGCGGCCGCTTCACCCAGGGTCAGGTAGGCCAGTACCGGCAGACCACGCTCCTTGGCCCACTCTTCTGTGGCCAGCAGCACCGTGGAGGCACCATCGGTCAGCGGAGTGGAGTTGGCCGGGGTCATGGTGCCGTCCGGACCGCCGAAGCAGGGTTTCAGGGTGGCCAGCTTTTCCAGGGTGGAATCGCCACGCATGTTGTTGTCGCGCTCCAGGCCATTGAAAGGCGTAATCAGGTCATCCTGCCAGCCATCTTCATAGGATTTGGCCAGGTTCTGGTGAGAGCGCCATGCCAACTCATCCTGCGCTTCACGGGGAATGCCCCACTCAGCGGCAGTAATCGCCTGGTGCTCACCCATGGACAGACCGGTACGCGGCTCGCCATTTTTCGGGATGTCGGGCATCAGGGATTTCGGGTTCAACAGTTTCAGGCCCAGCTTGGCGCGCTCGCCATTTGTCTTGGCACGGTTCAGCGCCATAAACACTTTACGGGCATCTTCGTTCACACCCAGCGGCGCATCCGAGGTGGTATCCACACCGCCGGCGATGGCGCAATCGATCTGGCCCAGGGCGATCTTGTTGGCCACAAGAATGGCCGCTTCCAGGCCAGTGCCACAGGCTTGCTGCAGGTCGTAGGCCGGAGTTTCCGGGGCCAGTTTGGAGCCCAATACGGCTTCACGAACCAGGTTGAAGTCACGGGCGTGCTTCATCACTGCGCCTGCGGCCACTTCATCAATCTTCTCACCGTGCAGCTTGAAGCGATCGACCAGGCCATCCAGAGCTGCTGTGAGCATGTCCTGGTTGCTGGTGTCGATGTAGGCGCTGTTGGAACGGGCAAACGGGATACGGTTACCACCAATAATGGCGACCTTACGAACGGCTTTACCTGCCAGCATAATCTTTTCCTCTAGAGATGGACGGTCATCAATGACGACGACGGTGGCTAATTTGGCCACGGTATTCACTCGACAGGGCGCAGTCTACCCCCAACCGGGCCGGCCTCATTGGCTCAAACGACTGTTTGACGGCCGGGGCCGGTCAATACACCCGTCACACTGCAGTGATTCAATACGCGCCAGTGTGCGACAGGGCGGATTTTCCTGCCCTACGAAAGAAGGCGTATTTTCAACCCTTCTTTACGCGCCACCCCTTTAAACCCGTTCCGCTTACCCTAAAGGTAAAGGAACACATTCATCATTCGATGGAAAAGGACAGGACCATGAGCGATACCTATCAGACGATTGCCAACTCTCCCATGGGCAAGGCGCTATTCGGCGCAATCAACTTGCCGATTCCGGTTATTCTGGAGCGCTGGCAGCCTGGCCAGGCGTCCTTTATCAAAGGCCGCGTTCTGGTAGGTGCCGCCAATGGTTCCACCGGCATCGCTAGCGTACTGAGCACCCTTAAAGGGTCGCCGGACGCGCAAGTCGCTGTGCTGGCCAATACCGCCAACGCCACTGACCTGCAGAAACAAGCCGGCAAGCTCGGCGTGGATGCGGACAACTACACCGCCAGCCGCGATGACGACGCCAAATTCAAAGGCCTGGTATTCGACGCCACCGGCATCCAGAACCCGGACGAACTGAAAGCCCTGTGGGATTTCTTCCACCCGGTGATTCGCAAGCTGGATAAATGCGCCCGCGTTGTCGTGATCGGTCGCACTCCGGAAAAACAGGCTGGCGCCGCGCGTGTTGCCCAGCGTGCACTGGAAGGGTTTACCCGCTCCGTGGGCAAGGAAATCAAGAAAGGCGCCACCGCCCAGCTGGTCTATGTGGATGAAGGTGCCGAAGCGCAGCTGGCGTCTCCGCTACACTTCTTCCTGTCACCAAAATCCGCTTACGTCTCCGGCCAGGTAGTACGGGTTACCAAAGCCGGTTTCAAAGCTGCCAAATTCGACTGGGATAAACCCCTGGCAGGCAAGAAAGCCCTGGTTACCGGTGGTTCTCGCGGCATTGGTGCCGCCATTGCCGAAGTACTGGCCCGTGACGGCGCTACCGTCACCGTGCTGGACATTCCGCCCATGGCCGACGACCTGAACGCGGTAGCAGCCCAGATTGGTGGTGACACCCTGGAAATGGATATCACCGCTGACGAAGCCCCGGCAGCCATCGCCGCAAAAGCCAAGGCCATTGGCGGCTATGACGTGGTCGTCCACAACGCCGGTGTAACCCGCGACAAGATGCTGGGTAACATGCCGGAAAAATTCTGGGACATGGTGCTGAACATCAACATCGCCAGCCAGCTGCGCATTAACGACGCCCTGCTTTCCAGCGGTGGTTTGGGCAAAGGCGCCAGCATCATTTCCATCAGCTCCATCGCTGGCATTGCCGGTAACCTGGGCCAGACTAACTACGGTTGCTCCAAGGCTGCGGTAATCGGCATGGTCGATGCGTTCAAGGACGAATACGCCGAGCAAGGCATCACCATCAACGCCGTCGCACCGGGTTTCATCGAAACCCAGATGACTGCCGCCATTCCCTTCACCATCCGTGAAGCGGGCCGTCGCATGAACGCCATGAACCAGGGCGGTCAGCCGGTGGACGTGGCCGAAACCATCGCCTTCTTTGCCAGCCCGGCCTCCCAGGGCCTGACCGGCAACGTAGTGCGCGTGTGTGGCCAGATGCTGCTGGGGGCCTAAACCCGCAGCAGGCCCCATGCTTCACGCAAGAAGCAACAAGAAGCCGCGCCCACAGGGTGCGGCTTTTTTGTGGGCTGCAGGCCACGCTTTCTACAGCGCCGCTGCAGGAGCCAGAGTGCAGCCCTAAAGCAGTAAAAAAAGACCCCGCCGGTTATCCGGCGAGGTCTTTATATTCCACGCTCTCCCGAGGTGGATAGCACAAGGAGTCGAGGTTGATCAGGCGGCCTCAGCCACGTCTTTCTGTGCCTTTTTGGCTGCCTTCGCTTCAGCTCGGGCTTTTGCCTTAGCCGCACCACCGGGCATGAAGTTGCGAACGTCCCAATAGAAGTAACGCTTCAACACGCTATTGGCTTCATCATCATTCTGGCGCCAGCCATACATCTTGGGTTTCTCTTTCTCGATGGCCAGAGTGCCGAAAATCAGCCAGTCGTAGATGGCCAGGGTAGCCGTCACGTTCTTGGCGGAGTTCGGGCCACGGGAGTGGTGATGGTGATGCTGGGTCGGAAAGGTAATCACGTGTGCCAGTGCCCACATGGTTTTACGCACCCAGGCCCATTTGTGATTGTGGAAGTACAGATCCCAGTTCCAGTTCACATGGGTCTGGGCCGCCCACAGACCTTTAAAGGCCGTCGCCACAAGGAAGACTTCCACCAGGCCCAAATACAAACAAGCCAGTTGGAAGGCGTAGTTAGGCATGATGAACCACCAGGCCCAGCCATTCACAAAGGTCTGCGTCACAGACAGCTGCCCCTTGCTGTCCTGGCCGCCAGCCAGGTGATGGGGCCGATGGCTCATCTTGTAGAACGCCTGAACCCACTGCAGCGCCTTGTTCTTCGGGCGGCGACTGTGGGCAAACAGGTGAAAAGAGCCATGCAGGAATTCTTCGATGCAGAAGAAGGCAATCAGGGTCGGCCAGAAATACTCGCTTTGCAGCCAGGCAAGAGAGCCAGCGCTGGCCGGGAAAAGACCGGTCAACGCCAGGGTAATCAACAGCAGCATCAGCGGGCGCTGAATAGCCACCATCATGAAAGTGGCAAGAAACGCGACTTTCCAGTCCTGGCGAGTCTTTCTTCCTTCGCGGGTGCGGCCCGCAAAGACTTCCCAGATGGCGGTGATAACGATGAAGGTGGTGACTGACAAGGTCAGTATCTGGTCCATGGGTATTCTCCCGGTTGTTGTTATGCGCATCTCCAAACTAGACAGACTGTATTTATCTTTCTAATTGATATTTGATATAACTAATATCCATGAAACTGAATTTACGCAGTATCGACCTGAATCTGTTGCCCGTCTTCGATGCCATAATGGAAGCCGGTCAGCTCTCCCGTGCCGCGGAATCTCTGGGCATGAGCCAGCCCGCAATCAGCGCCGCCCTGCAGCGCCTGCGCCACACCTTTGGCGACATCCTGTTTGTTCGCACCCACCACGGCATGACACCGACCCCCCGGGCCCGGGAGCTACATGATCAGCTTGGCCCGCAGCTGGTCGCCTTGCGCGACACCCTGAACCCGGAAAACCGTTTCGACCCGGCCACCAGCCAGCGTCATTTTCGCATTCTCAGCGTGGATTATTTTGAAATGGTGGTGCTCGGCCCACTGTTGGCCACGCTCCGGCAGCAGGCTCCCCATGTGGTGCTGGAAATCATTGCTGCCGACGACGACATGCCTGACGAGCTTCACAAGGGCCGGGCGGATTTATCTGTGGATGCCTTTGTGGCCGATGACGACCGCCTGCAGCGCAATGTATTGCTTGAAGAAAAGCTGGTCGTCATCGCCCGGCGGGGCCACCCTCACATCAAGGGGCACTGCAACAAACAGCAATTCCTGGATGCGGAACATGTGGTGCTGCCGAACCGCAACCGGCAGCTACCCCTGGATCAAATTCTCAATGCTCCCGGTTGGCAGCGGCGCACCGGGGCCCGGGTTACCCAGTTTGCCAGCATACTGGCGGTTTGCGGCGGCTCGGACCTGATTGCCACCGTCCCCGACCGGCTCGCTCAGCGGTACGCCGAAACCATGCAGCTGCAAGTACTGCCCTTCCCCGTTGCACTGCCACCGGTCCCCATCTACATGATCTGGTCCCCGACCCAGCAACGCGACCCCGCCCACCGCTGGCTTCGCCAGCAACTGGAGCACACCATCGCGCAGGAACCTGCCCCTTGAATTCAGGTCCAATCATGACCACATACTGACTATTGACGGTAAACAGGACACCCCCATGGGTTTTGGTCGCGTTTTCTTTTTCATTTTCGGTTTTGCCCTGCTGGAAGTACTGGTGCTGGCACAGGTAGCTGGCGCCATCGGCTGGCCAATCACTATTGTTGCCACGGTGATAACCGCTCTTCTGGGCAGCTATCTGTTCCGCCGCCAAGGTCTGGATACCTGGGTACGCCTGAATCAGCGCATGCAACAGGGTGAAATGCCCGGGCAGGAAATGGTGGAAGGCATGATGCTGCTGCTCGGCGGCGCCCTGCTGATCACCCCCGGCTTTATTACCGACACCGTCGGCTTTGCCTTGTTACTTCCGGGCTCGCGTCGGTGGATGGCCAACAAGGTGATCCAGAAAGGCTCCCTGCAGGGGTTCACCACCGTGCAAGGTGCCGGGTTTGCCTACACGCGCAGCCACTACACCGGTGCAGGCCCCAACCCGTTCCAGCAACGGCCGGGCAGCAACGATGACCGGACCACCCTTAGCGGTGACACCATTGACGGTGAATCACACCGCACAGATCGCTAACCCCTTACGCTCCTCGTCTTCTGACCGTCAGCTCGAACACCGCAGGGGCGAGCTGACGACCAAGTTGAAAACCTCCTCCCTGCCCCAGCACATCACTTTCACTGAATGACAAGAAGAATGCGCCATCCACGGGTCAATGCTGCCCGCCACCAGGTTAGGAAGTGCTCGCCGCCCCTGCTAGACTGCGCCGCCTCGCGGTAGACTCAGAGCTCGCACGGTGGAGGCACCATGAATCCGTTATTCAATCCCATTGTCTGGTCCGTATTGATCCTGATGGGCCTCAGCCTTGCCCGCATGAATGTGGTGTTGGCGCTACTGTGCGCCGCGCTGGTGGCAGGACTGGGCAGTGGACTGGAATTGCAAAGCACGCTTTCCGCTTTCACTGACGGGTTAGGCGACGGTGCCAACATTGCCCTCAGCTATGCGCTACTGGGGGCTTTTGCCGTGGCCATCGCCCGCTCCGGCATCACCGAATGGCTGGCCGGGCGCATTATCGAAAAACTCGGCCGCTCGCCAGCACCGAGCCAGCTTCGCCGCATTCGCACCCTGCTGCTCACCGTGCTGCTGGCAGCTGCGATCATGAGCCAGAATCTGGTGCCCATTCATATCGCCTTCATCCCGATTCTGGTGCCACCCTTGCTGGAAGTGATGCACCAGCTACGCCTGGATCGCCGGCTGGCCGCATGCATCCTGACCTTTGGACTGATCACCCCCTACATGGTGTTGCCAGTGGGTTTCGGCAGCATTTTCCTGCACACCCAACTGGGCCCCAGCCTGGCCAAGGCCGGCCTTGAGCTACCCAACGACACCCTGCCGCTGGCCATGCTGCTACCCGCTGCGGGCATGGTGGTTGGGCTGCTGCTTGCCATAATCCGTTACCGCAAACCCCGTGATTACCAGCCCGTACAGCTGCCCGGCGAAGAACAACATGCCCCTCTCTCGGTACGCAACGTGGTCGTCGCCGCCCTGGCATTGGTGTCCGCGCTGGCCCTGCAGCTTTACAGCGACTCGATTATTCTCGGCGCACTGGTGGGTTTTCTGGTCTTTACAGCGGGCGGAGTGGTGCCCTGGCGGGATTCTCAGGATGCCTTCACCCAGGGGGTAAAAATGATGTCCCTGATCGGCTTCATCATGATCGCCGCTAACGGCTATGCCTCTGTCGTGAATGCCAGCGGCCAGGTTCCCGTATTGGTGGAAGCGGTAACCAGTGGTTTGCAAAGCCCGCCTGTTGCGGCCGCCCTGTTGCTGCTACTCGGCCTCTTTGTGACCCTGGGGATTGGCTCATCGTTTTCCACCATTCCCATCATCACCACCCTGTATGTGCCCCTCTGCCTGGCACTGGGCTTTTCTCCCCTGGCCACGGCAGCACTGGTGGGCAGCGCCGCTGCTCTCGGAGATGCCGGCTCACCGGCATCAGACTCCACTCTGGGCCCCACCGCCGGCCTCAATGCGGACGGTCAGCACGACCACATCCGCGACACAGTGATTCCCACCTTCCTGCACTACAACTTGCCGCTGATTGCCGCCGGGTGGCTGGCGGCCATGGTGCTTTAAACAGGCGGCGGCCAAGTGATAACGAAAAAAGGCGCCAAGGGCGCCTTTTTTATTTCACTAGAGCCTGGCTACTGCCTTAGCCCAGCGCGTCCTCTTCCGCTTTCAACTTGCGGTACTCAATGGGGGTCATCCCCACCCAGCGTTTGAATGCACGGTAAAAGGTGGAAGGCTCGGAAAAGCCGGTGAGATACACAATTTCATCAATGGATTCATCGGTACCGGCCAGCAGACGTTTGGCCAGACGGCAACGGTAATCGGCCACCAGCTGGTTGAAGTTGGTGCCGGCATCCGCCAGCCGCGTGCGCAATTGCCGCGCCTTGATACCCAACCGTTCCGCCACCTCTTCCAGATTGGCGTGGCCGGATTCCAGTAATTCACCAATCAGCCGGTTCACCTGAGCGACAAGATCCTGTTTTTCCAGCCGGGCGACCTGTTCACTGGCGAGCTGTTCGTGCAGGTGCAACAGCTCCGGTTCGTGATGGGCGGATGGCAGAGTCATGACCTTGGCATCGAAATACATGCCCACACTGGGCATATCGAATTTCACCGGGCAATCGAACAAACGCTCATATTCCAGCTGATCCGCATGGCGGGCGTGGCCAAAATGCACCTCCACCGGTTCAAACGCATCATCGGTAACGAAACGGAAAAACTTGATCACGCCCATCATCATGCACTCATTGAGATGACTGAGACGATTACTCCAGATCATTTGCTTGAGGAAAACCCGATCGCCCTCCTCAAACAGTTCTCCCTGGGCGGCATCGGACAGCAAGCGCTGATAATCCAGCGCCCGCTTCAAGCCTTCGCCAAAGGTCGGACTGGACAGGAACAGGTACTCCAGCACCTGGCCTTTATAGACGGGAATATGTTCACCCAGATGCAACCCGATATGTTCATCGCCAGACACTTTTTCCAAAGCCTGCCAGAACCATTCCTGGGCATCATGAGGAGTGCGCAGGTCAGGGACCTGCAAAATGGACTTGTCGAGCCCAACCTCCGCCAACACGGCATCGGCATCAATACCGGCTTTTACCATGGCCTTGTAGGCCATCCGTAACAGCACACCGGAATCCGTCATTTCTGCCATGCGTTGCCTTGTCCCCAATACAAAAAAAGCTACTCTCAGAATCACTGAGAGTAGCATAAGGATGGCAGGGCCGGAACCAGCGCAGGCCCGGCCCGAACCAGGAGATCAAACCGCGCTGGGACGATCAGGCAGCCTTGCGGTTTTCTGACTGCGGTTCACGGGTAAGAGACACTACTTTGGCTCGCAGACCATCGAGCGGGCCTTTCTTGCTGTCGCCTTCAGTTTTGTTGGGCAGGGACAGTTTGAAGATCCGTTTCCAGACGCTCAGAGACTGCCGCATGAACGACCCGGTGTTGTACGGCAGGCCGTGTTTTTCACAAATAGCGCGTACTTCCGGAGCGATTCTCGCGTAACGGTGAGCCGGCAGATCGGGGAACAGGTGGTGCTCGATCTGGAAGCTCAGGTTGCCGCTCATCACGTGCATCAGACGGCCACCTTCAAAGTTGGCCGAGCCCAGCAGCTGACGTACATACCACTGGCCACGGGTCTCGTTCTCGATCACGGATTCCGGGAACTGTTCCACCTCTTCCGGGAAGTGACCGTTATAGATCACCTGGGAAGACCACAGGTTGCGCGCCACATTGGCCGCCATATTACCGGCGAACACGAAGGGGGCG
>NZ_PBSH01000011.1 GCF_002726155.1 Alcanivorax sp.
CTGGATTTTATCGCCAAACAAAGCCGTTTCTGGTTGAAGAGTGAAACCATGACTTCCGCCGGTATGGTGCGGGGGCATATCGAGATTGATTTCCAGACCAACGATATCGGTGACGAGCGCATCAGTAACAGCTATGCACCACGTATCCGTCATGCTTATTTAACGTGGGACAAGTGGTTGTTCGGGCAGACCTGGTCCACGTTCTTTAATGTGAGCGCGCTACCGGAAACGCTGGATTTTGTTGGTGCAGCGGGGACGGTGTTTGAGCGTCAGCCCCAGATTCGTTATACCAGCGGCGGTTTGATGCTTGCGGTTGAGAACCCGTCCACGACGCTCTATGGCGGTGCACAAAACCCCTATGACGACAATGCCATGCCGGACCTGGTGGCGCGCTATAACATTGCCGGTGATTGGGGCAATGTCAGTGTCTCTGCCATGGGGCGTGAGCTGGCCTATCAAGATACGATTGGTGGTGTGGATCAGGATGAAAGCGAGTATGGCTATGGCCTGTCGCTGGCGGGCCGCATGATGCTGGGCGCCATGGACGATATTCGTTTTCAGGCGAACTATGGTAATGCGCTGGGTCGTTACACCACGCTCAACGCGTTCCGCTCAGGCCAGATCGAGGCGGATGGCAGTATCGAGCTGATCGATCAATGGAGCGGTGTGCTGGCGTTGCGCCATCACTGGAGTGATCGCTGGCGTTCCAACTTTGCGGTCTCAGTCAGTGAAGCGGATAACCCCGATACCGTGGCGGTGACCACCAGCAAGCGGGTGCAAAGCGCGCACGCCAACCTGATCTGGCAGGTAGCCAAGCCACTCTCTCTCGGCGGCGAGCTGATCTATGCTGACCGGGAAATCGAGAATGGGGACGACGGCAATCTCAAACGCGTGCAGTTCACCGCCAAGTATGCGTTCTGAATAAGAGGCGCTGCACGCCACACGCAAAAGCAAGGGGGCTTCGGCGCTCCTTTTGATTGCGGGTTTGGCGTGTGGCGTGAAGCATGGTGGATGTTGCGGCCGCGAAGCGGCACAAAAAAGGACGCCGAAGCGTCCTTTTTCTTTAGGCGTGCAGCGTGTTGCGTGCTGCATGAGACGTCTCTTGAATCAATCCACATCTGCCGGATACACGCCGTTCTCGTCATGCACTTCCTTGCCACTCAGGGGCGGGGTGAAGGCACAGGCGACGACCATGTCTTCGTTTTCGCCACCGTAGAGGTAATGCTCATCGTGCTCGTCGAGCAGATAGATCGTGCCCGGGGTCAGGTCGTAGACCTTGCCGTCATCCAGGGTTTCGATCTTGCCGCTACCGGAAATCACGTAGACGGATTCCCAGTGGTTGGCGTATTTGATGTGGGTCTTGGTGCCTTTGAAGATGGTGGTGATGTTGAACGAGTGCCCCATCTTGTCTTCTTTCAGAGACAGGCGAACAGACTGCCAGTTGCCGTTTTCGGCTTTCACACAGCGGTCAGACTTCTCGGCTTCAGCCAGAGTGCGAACGATCATGGATAACTCCTGAGCTAAAAAATCGGGAAAGGGAGAGGAATAACGCTCCCCCATTCTCCCGAAAAAGGAGGCGGGGGAGCGTGAACCGCCGTGTTAGGCAGTGATACTGGCCACGGAGTGTGCTTCGCCGCGCTTGATGCGGTCGGTCATCACTTCTTCGACGCTTTCCTTGACGATCTCAAGGGCGCGAACCAGATCTTCTTCGCTGATGGTCAGCGGACACAGGGTCTTGATTACCTGATCGTCGGCACCGGAGGTTTCAATCACCAGCTGACGCTTGAAGCAGGCTTTGGTGATTTCGCCAGCGACTTCGCCATCGCGGGCTACCAGGCCCTGCATCATGCCGCGGCCGTTCAGGTAGAACCAGTGATCATCGTAGCTGGCGGCGATAGCGCGGAAGTGGTCGGTAATGATGTCCGCTTTCTTCTGCACTTCCTTGGCGAACTTGTCATCGCGCCAGTAGTGGTTCAACGCTGCAGCGGCAGTCACGAAAGCCAGGTTGTGGCCACGGAAGGTGCCGTTATGCTCGCCCGGCTTCCACAGGTCCAGTTCCGGCTTCATGAGTACCATGGCGAAGGGCAGGCCATAGCCGCTCAGGGACTTGGACAGGGTGATGATGTCCGGGCTGATGCCGATGTCATCAAAGCTGAAGAAAGAACCGGTACGACCACAGCCAGCCTGGATGTCATCCAGGATCAGCAGCATGTCGTGCTTGCGGCAGACTTTTTCCAGGTTACGCAACCAGTCGAAGCTGGCCGCGTTGATGCCGCCTTCGCCCTGTACGGTTTCCACGATGACGGCCGCAGGATGGTCAACGCCGCTGGAGGAATCGCCCAGTACCTTGTCCAGGTATTCGGTGGTGTCGAAGGCATCGCCCAGATAGCCATCGTACGGCATGGGGGTTACACCGCCCATGGTAACGCCAGCGACGCCGCGATGGTGGCTGTTACCGGTGGCGGCCAACGCGCCCAGGCTTACACCGTGGAAGCCGTTGGTGAAGCTGATGATGTTTTCACGGCCTTTGATGTTACGGGCAATTTTCAATGCCGCTTCCACCGCGTTGGTGCCGGTGGGGCCGGTGAACTGCATCACGTGATCCATATCGCGCGGCTTCAGAATCGTTTCATAGAAGGCATCCATGAACTCACGTTTGGCAGCGGTGTGCATGTCCAGGCCGTGAACGATGCCGTCGCGCTGGATGTATTCCAGCAGCTTTTCTTTCAGGACCGGGTTGTTGTGGCCGTAGTTCAGGGTGCCTGCACCGGCCAGGAAGTCGATGTATTCCTTGCCATTTTCGTCGTACAGATAGCTGCCTTTGGCCTGATCGAATACCACCGGAAAGCTACGTGCATAGCTCATTACTTCCGATTCGTGGCTTTCAAAAATGTCTGTATCCATGGTTTCTGTACTCATGATTCCTGGTCCTCGCTTGAATTAGGGTCGCTGGTTCGGGTTGCGTTTACGCGTCGTCGCGATTGAACGGGCCGATACGTAGCAGGTATTCGTCGTTATGTTCGCCGGCAAAGTGAATGCGCGAATCGAACAGAATAAATTCTTCCGTGGGCATGCTGCGCTGGTAGGCGAAGCTGCGGAACATGCCCCAGGAGGCTTCGTTGTCCGGGGTGATGGTGGTCTCAATGAACTGAACATCGGTGCTTTCTTCGCGCTCGATCAGTTCGGCCAGCATGCGCTTGGCCAAGCCCTTGCCCCGGGCTTTTTCGTGCACCGCTACCTGCCAGACAAACAGGACATTTTGCTGCTTGGGCGGGATGTAGCCGGAAATAAAGCCGACCAGGTCCCCGTCCATCTCTGCCGCCACGGAGGTGTCGGCAAAGTGGGTGCACTGCAGCAAGTTACAGTAGACGGAGTTCTCGTCCAGCGGCTTGCACTCGCTGATCAGTTTGTGAACCCGGCTACCGTCCTGGCTTTCAGGTTTACGAAAGGTGATGTCATCCGATTTGTCGGTGGATGAATCCGTTTTTTTCGCATCGTCTGCTGACATGGTTTCACTTATGGTCCGTTTTGGAGAAAGAGTTTGCGTCCCGGCGGCTGTTCATTTCTACCGCCGGTTGCGCGCGATCAATGGCCCCCAGATCCAGCACCGGCGAGGCGTCGATATCGCCGGCATTCATCATTGCCGCAACCCGCTGCAGGGAGCTAAGAATTAAAGATTGCTCCCAATCCTCAAGGCGGTCAAAGCGTTCGATGAATTCGTCCTGGAGCGGGGTGGGGGCCTTCTCGATGATATCCAGGCCGGCGGAGGTCAGGTGGGCATAAACACGGCGTTTATCCTGCTCGCCGCGCTTGCGTCCCAATAGATCCCGCTTTTCCAGACGGTCGAGAATGGTGGTGACGGTGGCCTGGCTCAGTGATACCTCGTTGGCCAGATCCCCCATGGTCATCTCACCGTGCGCCGCAATCGCCTGCATGATGAGAAGCTGGGGCGATGTCAGGCCGGATACCTTGCTCAGCTTGCGTGAGTAGAGGTCCGTGGCGCGAATGATCTGTCGTAATGCGATTAGCACGTCTTCGTGTCTGGCCATTGCCGAAAATTCTCTTGATAACAAAGTAATGTGACCGAAATTAGACATGGTTTGTCTGCAATCACCTTTGAGATGTAAAGATTCTATCTCCATCAAAACAGGGCAATGGCGAGTAATCCCTTGCGATAAGTGGTAGGCTATCTTAGAGATAAAACATTTAGATGTCAAAATAAATACCGGGCGGTGACGGTGTCATGACCGGCTATATCGTCTGCATTCCTTGCTCTGCGGGGGTTTACGACCTGCCAGGGTGAAAGGCTCGCAGTTTCGACAATCGCACATGTTTTGTGTCACAAAGGACTTCTCCAGTTCCCGAATCCGGGGCCGTTTTTCGTCGTCGTGTTTATAGGCGTTGCCATGATGATTGATTCCTTTCTTCTCGTACTTTCCTGGCTGGACCGCACTTTGGGCGTGATTGAGCGCGTCATTATCGGTGGCTGCATTCTGGCCATGGCTCTGCTGATGAGTGGCCATGTGGTGGGGCAGACCCTGTTTGATGAGGGGATTCCCGGCACCTATGAAGTGGTGAAAATGCTGATCGTGATACTGACTTTCGTGGGGCTGGGCTACGCGGCCCGCCATGCCCGTCACATTCGCATGTCTGCTATCTATGAGCAGCTCAATGGCAAGGCGCGCAAGGGGCTGCAGATGCTGATTTGCCTGGGCACGGCGGTGTTGATGTTTTATTTCGCCTGGAAATCCGGTCAGTACGTCTTTGATATTCAGGAGCGCGGCCGGGTGAGTGCATCACTGCAGGTGCCCATGTGGCTGGTCTACCTGTCGCTGCCCGCAGGATTCAGCATGGCCGGCATCCAGTACCTGCTGACTTTTACCCGCAATGCGGTATCAAAGGGTGTCTGGCGGTCGTTCAACGAAGAGGAAAGCTATGAAGCGGTGCCGCTGGAAGCGGCGGCTGTGGATGATCAGGATGGCCAGCGCTGATGCGTAGCCGTTTTTTTGCTGTGAGTGCTGCTGAATGAGGGGGTTGTCGCTGTGTTAATCATTCTGGCTGTGATCATGCTGGTGTTGCTGATGATGGGGTATCCCATGATGGTGCCGCTGGCGGTGGGGACATTATTCATGATGTTCACCGGGCTGACTTTCTTCGGCCCGGACCAGGCCATCACCTGGATGGTCAATGGGGTGGGTAGCTGGGTGCTGGCGGCGGTGCCCATGTTTATCTTTGCGGCGGACATCCTTACCAAGGGGCATACTGCCAACCGCTTGCTGGATCTGGTGGATGCCTTTACTCGGCACCTGCGTGGCGGTTTGCCGATTACCACGGCGGCGTCCTGCGCCGTGTTCGGTGCCGTGTCCGGTTCCACCCAGGCTACGGTGGTGGCCATGGGCGGGCCCATGCGCCCGCGCCTGCTGGCCAAGGGCTATTCCGACAGCTTTGCACTGGCATTGATTATCAATGCCAGTGATATCGCATTGCTGATTCCGCCCAGTATTGGCTTTATCGTTTATGGCGTGGTGATGAAGACCTCCATTGGCGACTTGTTCCTGGCGGGTATTCTGCCTGGCTTGCTGGTGCTGTTGATGTTCTCCGTTTATTGCTGGATTGGCGCCAGGCTCAAAGGTATTGAGCCGGAGGAGCGGGCCAGTTGGGGAGTGCGTTTCAAGGCCATGCGGGGGGCGATCTTGCCACTGGGGTTCCCGATTCTGGTGGTCGGCGGCATTTATGGCGGGTTGTTCAGTGCGGTGGAGGCGTCGGCCATCGCGGTGGCCTATGCCTTGCTGCTGGAAGTGGTGATTTTCCGCAAGGTCAGCGTGAAGGACCTGGGAGGGCTGGCGTTGTCCTCCGGGATGA
Source organism: Alcanivorax sp. (assembly GCF_002726155.1). GTDB lineage: Bacteria > Pseudomonadota > Gammaproteobacteria > Pseudomonadales > Alcanivoracaceae > Alcanivorax. Next base: position 5,863 of record NZ_PBSH01000011.1, read on the forward strand.
TCACCGCTGTGGTCTTTATTCTGGTGGCCATTGGTGCGGCGTTTTCTCACACCCTGGGGACTGCCGGAATTCCCGAGAAGCTGCTGGGGCCGGCCATTGAATCCATTGGCCAGAATCAGGTGGCGGCGCTGGCGTTGATCGCCGTGGCATTCTTTATTGGCTGCATGTTCGTGGACCCCATCGTGGTGATCCTGATTCTGGTGCCGATCTTCAAGCCATTGATCGAATCCGCCAACCTGGACCCGATCCACGTGGGTGTTATTGTTACCTTGCAGGCGGCCATCGGCTCGGCCACGCCGCCGTTCGGGTGCGATATTTTCACCGCCATCGCGGTATTCCGTCGCCCCTATCTGGAGGTGATACGCGGTACGCCGCCGTTTATCTTCATGTTGCTGATAGCGACCTTCATTCTGATTCTGTTCCCGCAGTTGTCACTGTGGTTACCGGCACTGGGCGGCTGATTAGCTGTTAGCAGCCTGCGTGCCCCTATTGTGGCCGCAGAGCGGCACAAAAAAAGCCCGGCCAACAGGCCGGGCTTTTTCATTTTCGGCTACCGGGGGAATTACTGTCCCTTGGCGGCCTCGTCGAAGGCGGACAGCAGGGCATTGAGTGATTGCTCACCCCGTGCGCCCACTTCATCAATGTAGATCTGACGTACCGGTTTGGCCTTCTTGCGGAAGGCATCACGCTGGGCCTCAGTCAGTTCAACAATATTGATGTCGCTCTTCTTCTTGATGGTCTCCAGCCGTTCTTCGTTGTACTGGGTCTGGATATCATGACCTTCACGCACCAGGGTCTTGGTGATGTTGTCGATCATTTTTTGCTGGTCCGCAGACAGGCCGTCGTACCAGTCGGCGTTACCGATCAGGGTGGCCACGAACTGGGACTGCTGCGCAAAGATCATGTAGTCCTGTACTTCGTAGAACGCCATTTCCTCGTGGGCAAACACCGGCTGGATGTTACCTTCCGCCTGACCTTGCTGCAGCGCGCTGTACAGCTCGCCGTAGGCAATAGAGGTGGGGGAGGCGCCATAGGCCTTGTAGGTGGCCCGCAGCAGGCTGTTGTCCATCACGCGGATGCCCAGGTTTTCGATGTCATCCGGGGTGTTGATGGCCTTGTTGGTGGTCCACACCTGATAGCCTTCCGGCAATGCCGCCAGCGGCACCAGGCTGCGCTTGCGGAACGATTCCTGCCACGCCTTGCTCTTCAGGAAGGTGTCGCTGTTCAGGCCTTGTGCGGTTACCCATTGATCGCTGGGCATGATGTAGTTCAGGTTGAGCAGCTGGCTTTCCGGTACGGTGCCGCCCAGGGCGCCGGAACCGAAACCAAGCTGAATGGCGCCGCCCTGAATCGCGTCGTATAACGCGGAGTAGCTGGAGCCCCATTTGCCATAGGGAAGAAGCTGAACATCAATCTCCCCGTCACTTTTTTCTTCCACCAGCGCTTTGAAACGTTCGGCGTAACTGTGCTGAACACTGCCTTCAATTTCCTCCAGGCCGAAACGCCAGGTGTCAGCGTTAACGGTGGTGGTCGTGGCGGCAAGAAAGCCAAAAGTAGCGGCGCAAATAAATCGATTAAGTCGCATGCCTTTACCTTGATATTGCTTGTGGGTGGCATTCACTACATTGCATCGGGGTCAGGCTGTCAAGGGAGCAGCCTGCAACGCTGGTACCTCGGCAGGCTTGATGCGACCATAGGCAATGTTTCCCGGTGTGTTCCCGTCTGTGCGAGTTTTCCTGGCGGGAAAGGCACAGGCAAAAGGCGATTGAGAGGGCAAGGCATTGATCAGACACATTCTGCGTACCGGTCTATTGGGCATGTTGTTAGCGCTGGCTGGCAGTCTCTGGGCAGAACAGGAGCCCGCTTCGCCTGAACAAGCGCCAAGAGCGGAGGCCCAGAGCGAGATCGAAAAAGGGCCGGTGATTTCCCAGTTCCGGGAAAACTGGATCCTCGGTGAGCTGCGTTCCCTGCGCCAGGACATGATGGAATACCGCAACCAGATGAACCTGCTGGTCACCGACCGGGAGCTGGAAGTGGCGGACAAGGCCATGGGGTACGCCACCAACACGGTCACCTACTTCTTCTACCTGATCGCCGGCGCCGCCTCGATTCTCGCGCTGGTCGGTTGGTCCACCATTCGTGACCTGAAGGACAACGTGCGGGTATACGCGGAAAAGGAAATGGCTCGCCTCACCAGCGAGTATGAGTCCCGTTTGGCCGATCTGGAGCGTGAGCTGCGCCGCAAATCCCTGTCCATTGCCGAGAACCAGGAAGAAATCGAGCGCACCAACGACATTCACAGCCTGTGGCTCAAGGCCACCAAGGAGCCCAGCGCTCAGGCCAAGATCGAACTCTATGACCGGATTCTGGAATTGCGCCCGGATGATCCGGAAGCGCTGGCCTGGAAGGCCGATGCCGCTCTGGAGCTGGGCGAGCAGCGCTGGGCGCTGAGCCTGTGCGACCGGGTGCTGGAAGTGGACGAGGAGAACTCCCATGCCCTGTACCAGCGGGCCTGCGCCTGGTCCGGGTTGGGAGAAATCGAGAACGCCCTGACCGACCTGGCCGCCGCCATTCAGACCTCAGAAACATTGCGTCGCCACGCCCGTAGCGAAGAAATGTTCGAGCCCCTGCGCGAGCTGCCTCGCTTCCTGGAATTGGTCGGAAGCGACGAAGATTCGGGCTTTTCTGCCTGATAGTCCCTTTCTGTTGCGGTTATAGCGAAACCTGCGCCCGTAAATGGTCAATTTGCGGGACAGTTTCTGCTAGACTTGCCCCCCTTGTATGAGCGGGCGATGACGAACGGATTACCGTTTCGTTCACCTGGGCAGCCTTATCCTGGCTGTTTTCAGTGCCCCTATGGAGAATCCCATGACTCGTGACAACGGTGCCGGTAGCACCAAACAGATGCCGGATGTGGCGTCCAACTCCATGGTGGATCATATCCACACGACCCTGGATTGGGTGGGCATGAGTGAGATCCACTTGCCAGCCCGCGTCAGCGATACCCTGGCAGGCGAGCGCCCGGTGAGCACCTCTATTCAGGCCTATGTGAACCTGGCCAATGCGGATGCCAAGGGCATTCACATGTCGCGCCTGTTCCTGATGCTGGAAGAAACCTTTGGTGATCACTCGGTCAGTGCCGGCTCCATCGAGCAACTGCTGCGTAACTTCCTGCAGACCCATGAAGGCCTCAGTACCCGTGGCTTCGTGCAGCTCGACTTTGAATATTCCATGCGCCGTGCGGCACTGAAGAGCAGCTATTCCGGCTGGAAAAGCTACCCGGTAAGCATCAAGGGCACCCTGTGCGAAGACGGCATGCGTATCGAGCTGTCGGTGGAAGTGCCGTACTCGTCCACCTGCCCCTGCTCGGCGGCGTTGTCCCGCCAGCTGATTCAGGAGCAGTTCCGCAAGGACTTCGCTGAAGGCAAAGTGGATGCGGACGCGGTGTTCGAATGGCTGGGCACGGAAGAGGGCGTACTGGCCACTCCGCACAGCCAGCGTTCCATCGCTCAAGTGCGCGTGCTGCTGGATCACACCGAAGGCGATGCCTTCCCGATCACGGCGCTGATTGATTCCATTGAAGGGGCCCTGAAAACCCCGGTACAAACGGCAGTGAAGCGTGTGGACGAACAGGAATTTGCGCTGTTGAACGGGCAAAACCTGATGTTCTGTGAAGATGCGGCCCGCCGCCTGAAGACCGCGCTGGACCCGCAGTCCTGCTACAAGGATTTCTGGTTGCGTGTGAACCACCTGGAAAGCCTGCACGCCCACAACGCGGTGGCGATTGTGACCAAGGAAGTAGATGGTGGATACCTGCCGATTCCTTGATTGAGAGACGCTGCACGTAACATGCTTCATGCAGCACGCAAAGAAAGATTTCGCGTAGCGGTCATCGTTATCGCGGATAATTCAAAAAAGCCCTCTTCCTTTTGTCGGGAAGGGGGCTTTTTTGTGGTTGCAGGTACAGGCCTGACGCCTAACGCCCGGAGCCTGACGCAGTAGCTACACCCTGCTTGTCTTCTTCGCTACGCGGCTACGACATTGCACCCACGTCCAAGTGAAATGCGAACCCGGTACGCGTATGCCGTGCCGCTATCCGCTAAATTGCCTATTAAAGAAACACCCAGAGTGCGCGCGGGAATGTGCTAACTCACTGAAAAATAATAAAAAACGCCAGGAAGCGATTGCTATGCCCAGCTCGGAGACGCCCCGGCCCCTGAGTGGCCGGTTTTATCGTGCAGACCTTGTCACCCTTCTGAACCAGTCGAACCGGGTGCCGTTGACCCTGTTGCTGGCCCCCGCCGGTGCCGGCAAGTCCACCTTGTTGAACCAGTGGGAGGCGCAGCCTGGTGAGCACCATGTGGTGCAGATGGGGTTGCAGCGCGCCGATGATGATCCAGTGCGGTTCTTGCGCCGTTTCGCAGAGAAGACCCGGGCCGCAGTGCCGGCGTTTGATACCTCCTGGTTTATGCCCTTCGACGTGTCCGAATTGCCACCGTCTTCCATTGCTGACTCACTGTATGACGCCCTGCAGCAAGTGGTGCTGCCGCTGTTTATCGTGTTCGACGACTTTCAGCATATCCAGAGCGAAGAGACGCTCAGCGTCATCGCCACCTTGCTGGCAGACCCGCCCGATAACGTGCACCTGATTATTGCCAGCCGCACCCAGCCATTGTTTGACGTCAGCCGGCTGCGGCTGGACGACAAGGTGCTGGAGATCAGTGCTGTTGACCTGAAAGTGCGGCGCAGCGAAGTGAGCGAACTGAATCAACGCCTGGGCGGTGAGGCTTTGGAAGAGCAGGCACTGGATCACCTGATGGCGATTACCGAAGGCTGGGTGGCCGGGGTGAAAATTGCCCTGCTGGCAGGGATTCGGTCGGGCATGCAGACCCTGCAGGACTTTAACGCCAGCCAGCCGGAAATCATGGATTATTTTGGACATGCGGTGCTCAAGGGGCTGCCGGACTCTGCGCGCACCTTGTTCCTGCAAAGTGCCCTGCTGGAGACCGTCAACGCCGAGCTTGGCGATGAAATTCTGCAAACCCGCCAGTCCGCACGGTTGATTGATGAACTCACCAGCCGGGAGCTTTTTCTGGTGCCGGTGCCAGGCAAGCCGGCCAGCTATCGCTATCACGCCTTGCTGCGGGATTTTCTCCAGGCCCGGCTGAAAATCGAAATGCCCGACTGCATTGTGCCGATTCACCGGCGGGCGACCCGTTACTTCATCAAGACTGGCAATTTTGAACAGGCTGTCTGGCATGCCTGGCGCACCGGTGATGCCGCGCTGTTCGGTAACTGTCTGGAAAAAAGTTTCGAGTTCTGGCTGCAGGAAGGGTATTCCAGCCACATTCTTGAATGGGCGGAAACTCTGGACGATGAAACCATACTGGGCCGCCTTGAGCTGGCGGCTCCCCTGATCAGCACGCTGACCCTGTCACGGCGTTTCTTTCGCGCCCGGTATTATCTTGATGCGCTCAAGGAGCAGGACTTTTCCGGTAAGGAGGCTCGATACCATCACAGCCAGACGGTGGATTTTCTGGAGCTGCATTTGCAGTTATTCCAGCACGATACCGACTTCATGGAAGGGGCTAATCTTTCGTTGCTTATGGAAAGCAGCGGCCACCGGGATATCCGTGCCTTCTCGCTGGCCATGGTGGCCTATTACCACTTGCAGCATGGTCGCCTGGAGTCCGCGCTGGCCTTTTCCTCCCAGGCCCGGGATGTGTTGTTGCGGTTGGGGCAGCGTTTTACGGCAGGCTATGCCGGCTTGATCACTGCGTTGGCCAACCAGCAGCTTGGCCACATTGGAGAAGCGGTGGCCTTCATCGTCGAGAACTTTAACAACACCCGCAGGGATTGCCCTACCTGGTCGCTATGGGCTACCGGCATGGTAGTGGTGTTATACGACCAGAACCGGCTGGAGGAGGCACAGCAGGTATGTGAAGACTTGCTGCCCATGGTCTCGTCTGCTTCCGCGACAGAAGTGATATCCACCGTTTATCTCACCCTGTCACGGCTGCAGCATCTGCAGGGAAAGCAGAAAAGCGCCGAGCGGATGCTGGAGAAACTGTTGGGCATTTTGCAGCTGGGGAATTATGAGCGCTTTGTGAGCATGGCGGTGTTGGAGATGACGCGCCAGGCGTTACTCACCGGCAACTGGCAGCGACTGGATGTGGTAGTGGACCGTTTTGAATTGGCGGCCTGGGTGGAGGAAAACCTCGAGGGTGAAGCGTCCATGTATAGCCAGAGCTGGGAGCGGCGCGGGCTGGCCGCAGTGTACTGGCTGATGGCCCATGGCCGTAATGCGGAGGCAGAAACACTGTTGTGCCGGTTGTTGGTCGTGGTGAAAGGGGCGGGCATCAAGACCCGGGCTTCCATCATCGAGGCCAACCTGCTGGTGCTTACCTCAAAAGCCGCCACCGCCACCGAGCAGAGTCGCAAGGTGGATGCGTTGATCACCCGCTATGGCCTGCTCAACATCAATCGTTCCGTGTTTGATGAAGCGCCAGGCCTGGCGGGGTTGATGAATCGGTTGTGGTCGGCAGGGCAGTTGCTGTTGCCGGATTTCTATACCGGGTTGTTTCCGGCGGTATTCAACGCCACCCCGGCCAGTGATCCCCTGGAAGTGGATCCGGACTCCGTCCTTACCCCCAAGGAAAACGAAATTTTCGAGCTGCTGCAAAGTGGCATGACCAATGCCCAGATCAGCGAACGCACCGGCGTTTCTGTCACCACCACCAAATGGCACCTGAAAAACATCTACAGCAAGCTGGGTGTCTCCAATCGGACCGAAGCCGTGCTGCGCGCTGCCCAGCGCTAACCTTTATAGGCCCCGTAGGAGCGGCGCTTGAGCCGCGAAACGCACTTGGGAAAGCACTTCCTCGCTACGCTCGGTTCGCGGCTCAAGCGCCGCTCCTACAGGGGCCGTTGATGCGATCCCCCAAACCTTGAACCCGTTCGCGCTTTTTCGTTTTCCCCCTCCTTCCCCCTCCCGGGGGAGGGGGTGGAGGGGTTGGCCCCGTTGCTAGAGTGCCGTCGTTGTTATCAGACATACCCCGAGAACAAAAACGACGGAGGTTTATCATGGCTATGTCCCCCTGGGTTACCTGGCCAGCCCTGACCAAGTTTGGTTCACTTGGTGTCATGGGCGCCCTGCTGGTTCTTGCCGGCCAACGGGAAGATCTGCTCGAAAACAATATGTTCGACATGGAAAGCTGGGGTGAAAAAAACGCCAGTATCGTCTGCGATGAGCGCAGCCACGTGGCCCGTACCGAAGACGGCACCTGTAATATCCTGGACAATCCGGCGGAAGGCTCTGCCAATGTGAACTTTGGCCGCAACGTGGACCCCGCCTCGTCCTTTGCGGAATCGGAAAGCGGCAACCTGCTGACGCCGAACCCGCGGGAAGTCAGTAACCTGATCATGTCCCGGGGCGGCGATTTCAAACCCGCCACCACCCTGAACTTCATTGCCACGTCCTGGATCCAGTTCATGGTCCACGACTGGTTCGATCATGGCCCGCGTACCGATGCCAACCCGATCGAATTCCCGTTGCCGGCGGGCGATGTGCTGGGGTCCGGCACCATGTCCGTACAGCGTACCCGCCCGGACCCGAGTGTCACTGGCGATGAATCCCTGGTGACCTACGAAAACATCAACACCCACTGGTGGGATGGGTCGCAGCTGTACGGCAGCGACAAGGAAACCAACGACGAAGTCCGTTCCTTTGTGGACGGTAAGCTGAAAGTCGACAGTAATGGCCGCTTGCCCACAGACTTCCTCAGTGGCAAACCCGTTACCGGTTTCAATGAAAACTGGTGGGTGGGTCTGAGCATGCTGCACCACCTGTTCACCCAGGAGCACAACGCCATTGCGGACATGCTCAAGGCGAACAACCCAGGTGCTACAGATCAGTGGATCTACGATCACGCCCGGCTGATCAATGCTGCCTTGATGGCCAAAATCCACACTGTGGAATGGACTCCGGCGATTCTTGCCAACCCGGTGCTCGAGCGCGCCATGTACGCCAACTGGTGGGGCCTTGGCGGTGATCGTGACAAGCGCGACAAATTCCAGGATGACCTGGACGAGCTGAACAACAACCTGGGTGAACTGGGCGGCATCTTCAACCTGCTCGGTATCGATAACGATCTGGGGCAGGGCGATACCAGCTCCATCGAACACGCCCTGGCTGGCTTGGTGGGTTCGCGCACCCCGAACAACTACGGCGTGCCTTACACGCTCACCGAAGAGTTTGTCTCCGTGTATCGCATGCACCCGCTGCTGCGTGATGAGATCAAGGTCTATGACATCGGCTCCAACGTGGTGGACGAAGAAATTCTGCTTCAGGATACCCGTAACGGTGACGCGGAAGATCTGCTGACCGACGTGGGCCAGGATCGCCTGTGGTACTCCTTCGGTATTACCCACCCGGGCGCGCTGACACTGAACAACTACCCGGACTTCTTGCGCAACCTGTCCATGCCGCTGATTGGCGACATTGATATGGCGGCCATCGACGTACTGCGCGACCGCGAACGCGGTGTGCCCCGTTATAACGAGTTCCGTCGCCAGATCGGCCTCAAGCCGCTTACCAGCTTCGAGCAGTTATCCAGTGATCCGCAGCTGGTGGCAGACCTTAAAGCGCTATACAACAACGATATCGAAATGATCGATACGCTGGTGGGCCAGCTGGCAGAAGAGACTCGCCCGGAAGGCTTCGGCTTCGGGGAAACGTCTTTCCAGATTTTCATCCTCAATGCGTCACGTCGCCTGATGACCGACCGCTTCTTTACCACCGATTACACCGACGAGGTCTACACCGCTGAAGGGATCGACTGGGTAGAAGAGAACACCATGGTCGACATTATTCGTCGCCACTACCCGAACCTGGCCAGCAGTCTGGTAGGCATGGATAACGCTTTCAAACCCTGGGGCCTGAAAATTCCCGAGGACTATCAGTCCTGGTCTGCCCAGGCGAAACAGGACCACCTGTGGGTCAACGGCGCCCTGCGTACCAGCTACGAAGACGGTGAAGTACCGGCCATCGAACCCATCGATATTGGTGGCCTGATCAACTCCGTCCTGTGGAAGAAAGTGCAGGATGTCACCGACGTGAGCCCGCCGGGATACAGCAAGCCGATTCACCCTCGCGGTGCGCTGGCCAAGGTGCAGTTCGTGCCGACGGCAGGCCATGGCTACACCGGCCTGTTCCAGGGGGCAGATCACGGCCTGCTGCGGCTATCTGTGACTGGCGATCCGTCGGACCGTGGCTTTGCACCGGGGCTGGCGCTGAAATTGATGGTGGACGGCAAGCGTTCCGAGAACGTGTCTGCGCTCTATACCCTTAGCGGGCAGGGCGATAACCACAATATCTTTGCCAATGAACTGTCCAACTACGTACAGCCTGAAGTGAACGAAACTCTTGGCACAACGACGCTGTTCTCGCTGGTGTCCAGAAAGCCGACGCTGGTCGTCATGAGTGACATGGCGAAGGTGAACCAGGATGGTTCCCCGGTGAGCAATGCCAACACCCCGTCACAGGTTTATTTCGTGCCCAACGGTGATCTGAAGAATTCCATCAGCACCGCGCCCCACGATTTCCGTGATGACCTGACCGCCCTGAATCCCGGGACCAAGGTGTATGACGTTTACGCGACCTCCAAGTCCATCAAAACGTCCATCTGGCCCTGGGTGACCGCACGCTACGCCCGCGAGCGCCGCAACAGCGCTACCAAAGTCGGCGAGCTGGTCATGGCATCCCCGTTCACCCTGTCCCAGTTCGGTGACACCGGCATCTTCTTCAAGCACCAACGGTACGAAGATCGCTAAGGGAGAGCGATAAACAGAGTTACACCCCCTCAAGCCCGGGCGACGCAAGTCCCCCGGGCTTTTTTTGTGTCTGCTGCCCGGGCCTCAGGGTTGTATTGGCGCGTGAGAACGGATTATGGCGGCTCTGTTTGAGCTGGGGCTTGGTTATCTGTATAAGTTGATCAGTGTCTTTGAGTTTTTGTTCTGTTTTTTGAACATGACATAGGTGATTTGTGGCCAAACTCTTCAATGCTCGCCTTGCTGTATTCTCGACTTTTCTTGCGGCCGGTTCAGCGCCTGTTTTTGGCGCCAGTCTGCCCGATGGGGAGAGTCGCGGAACGGTTGAAACACTGTGCTCTACCTGTCACGCGGTTGATCGCATTCCTGAAAGCCTGGGGTATAGCCGCAGTGGTTGGCTGGCGTTAATCGAGACCATGATCGACCTGTCCGACAGTCCCGAGCGCCGGGATGGCATTGCGGATTACCTTGCGGAACATTTTCCACCGAACCAGCGCCGTGCCCCAACACTTGTCGACGGTGATACGCGAGTTGAGTTTCATGAATGGGTCGTGCCGACCCGTGGCCAACGTTCGCGTGATCCGGTTGAAGCACCTGATGGCTCGATATGGTGGGCGGGTCAATGGGGCAACCTGATCGGCCAGATCAACCCGGCAAGCGGAGAGATGCGTGAGTATGCGCTTCCTGCAGGGGCAATGCCCCATTCCGTGACGGTGGGTAGTGATGGTGACGTGTGGTTTATGGGCAACAAAAACGGGACTGTGGGCCGACTTAGTCCGGCCAGTGGGGATATCAAAGTCTACGATATGCCTGATCCCAACGCTCGTGATCCACATACCGCGGTATTTGATGCCAACGGCCTGCTCTGGTTTACGCTCCAGCATTCCAATCAGGTTGGCCGGCTCGATCCGCGTAATGGTGATATTCGCTTGAAGTCGATGCCGACGGCAGGTTCACGGCCTTACGGCATTAAGGTCGACGCGAAAGGCATTCCCTGGGTTGCATGTAATGGAAGTAACTGTCTGGTGAAAATCGAGCCAGAGACGATGGAGATGACAGAAATTACGCTGCCCCATGAAGAGACAACCGTGCGCCGGCTGGATATCGCGGATAACGGCATGATCTGGTATGTGAATTCCGGGCGTGGCCGGTTGGGGCGTTATGACCCGGAGAACGGTGAAATCAAGGAGTGGCCGTCGCCGAGCGGTCCGACTTCTCATCCTTACGCAATCGCGATCGTGGATGGAATTGTCTGGTATAACGAGTCGGGCATGCGCCCGGACCCGCTTGTGCGTTTCGACCCTGCCACTGAGACATTTCAGAGCTGGCCGATCCCATCCGGCGAGATATTTTCCGGTATTGTGCGCCACATGCGCCCGACACGTGACGGAGATCTGCTGATCCACCAGAGTGCAACGAACCGCATTATTCGGGTCGAGATCGACGACTGAGTTTTGCTGCTGCGAGGGGAACCCAAAACGTGACGCTCTCGAACTTCAGTCTTGCGACCCGCTTACATCCCACCAAAAACGCCCACCTTCCGGTGGGCGTTTTGCGTGCAGCGTGATGCCTGAAGCGTGCTGCATGTCCTGATCAGAATCGGCCGTTCAGGCCCAGTCCCAGGTTGGTCACTTCGTCGCCGCTGCGATCCACCACCCGCATGTATTCCAGGTTGATGAACAGGGTTTTGGTGATGCTGAAGTTCACACCGGTCCCCGGGGCAGGCCTTTATTGCCCCGCCCCTACCTCTCTTTGGCGCTCCCCGCTTGCTGCGCTCTCCAAACCACTTCACAACGTTTATTGGCGCAGATCAATGTGTGATGGTTTGCTCAGCAGAATCCCGTCGCATAGTGCAATTATATGTACTATGGTGCTTGAGGAGGCCCTTTACGGCATGTGCGATAAAAGGAAAGTCGCGAGGGCTTCATCTGTTCGTCACGGACAATATGTCAATCAGAGAAGCGGCCAGTCTTTGGTGGCTCGATCGGGAATGGCTCAAGCTGATTTATCACTATGGAGAGTGACAATGAAGAATGTATACAAAGTTGTTGGCTCGCTATGCCTGACAGGGGCTTTGGCCTCGCAGGTGATGGCTGCCGGTGGGGGTGGGGCGGTGCTAACAGCCGATCCTTCCAGGCATTTTGATGAGAAGGGCAATCCACCCTCTGAGTATACCGTTGAGTTCCAGAATGAAATGCGGTCTTTCCTGCCGTTTAATGACACGCGGGATTTCGATGAACACAAGAAAGGGTTCATTGCTGCACCTGATTACAAACAGATCAAGGCGGAAGACGGTCACGTAGCCTGGGATATGGGCAGCTACGATTGGCTTCTGGATGGCAAAGACTTCGATTCCATTCATCCCTCTCTGCAGCGTCAGGCCATTCTCAATATGAATTATGGCCTGTATGAAGTCTTGCCCGGCAAGATTTACCAGGTCCGAGGTTATGACCTTTCCAATATCAGTTTTATTAAAAGCAAGAAGGGCTGGATTGTTTTTGATGTGCTGACCAGTAAAGAAACGGCGGCCGCAGCCCTGAAATTTGTCAATGAGCAGCTCGGTGAGCGACCCGTTGTAGCGGTTGTTTATTCGCATTCTCATGCCGACCATTTTGGTGGTGTTCGCGGGGTTGTGGATGAAGCCGATGTACGTGACGGGAAAGTTGAAATTATTGCTCCTGTTGGCTTCATGGACCACGCGGTTTCCGAGAACGTGTATGCCGGGAACGCGATGAATCGCCGTATGTACTATCAATACGGCGTGCTGTTGCCACGAAGCCCCTATGGGCATGTGGACCAGGCCATCGGGAAAATTACGTCTTCCGGGAATACCGGCTTGATTCCGCCCACTCGCATTATCGAGAAGGATATCGAAGAGCTGACGGTGGACGGGGTCAAAATGGTGTTCCAGAACACTCCCGGCACCGAAGCACCTGCGGAAATGAATACCTATTTTCCGGATATGAAAGCGTTCTGGGCGGGTGAGAATATCACCGGCACAATCCATAATATTTATACCTTGCGGGGCGCGCTGGTACGCGATGCTCTGGAATGGTCCAAACAGATCAACAATGCGCTATATATGTTTGGCCAGGACGCCGATGTGATGTTCGCTTCACACAGTTGGCCGCGCTGGGGGAATGACCGTATTCAGGAAGTGATGCGTGCCCAGCGCGACGCGTATGCGAATCTGAATAACGGTGTGCTGTATCTGGCAAACCAGGGCGTTACCATCAATGAAATCCATAATGTTTATGAAGTGCCGGAGTCGTTGCAGAAGCAGTGGGCGGCACGGAGCTACCATGGCTCGGTGGAACATAATTCGCGTGCGGTGATTAACCGGTATCTGGGCTACTGGGATGCCAATCCGACAACCTTGATTCCATTGTCTCCGGCGGACTCAGCTCCCTTGTTTGTCGACATGATGGGCGGCTCCAAAAAGATCATCAAGAAAGCCCAGAAGCTGTACGAAGAGGGTGAATACAAGCTGAGCCAGGAAATTCTCAACAAGTTGGTCTATGCCGAGCCGGATAACCAGAAAGCCAAAGACTTGCTGGCGGATACGTTTGAGCAGATTGGTTATCAGCAGGAAAGCCCCAGTGTTCGGAACAGCTTTCTGGCGGCAGCGTATGAGCTTCGCAACGGTATCCCCACGGGTAGCTCAACCAACACCAGTGGCCCGGATATGACGCGGGCAATGGCCACTGAACTTTGGCTGGATTTCCTGGGCGTAAGGCTGGATAGCAAGAAAGCGGCGGGCAAGGCCTTTACCATCAATCTGGTCACGCCGGATAACGATGAGACGTTTATTCTCGAACTGAGTAACGGCACGCTCACCAATATCAAGGGCTTTCAGGAGGATGATGCCGATCTGACCATTACCATTGATCGGGCCGATCTTGAAAAAACCATGATGGGTAAAGTCAGCTTCGATGAGCAAATTGAATCTGGAAAAGCGAGCCTGGATGGGGACAGAGCCCCCTACGAGACCCTGAAAACGCTGCTGACGCAGTTTGATATTGGTTTCGAAATTATGCCCGGCACTGGAGGAGAGCAGTCATCTACTGAGCGTGGGGCATTTGAGCAAGCCCCGGCAGCGGATACTTCCGGAGGCTGATTCAAACTGCGTGATGGGGCTTGTTGTTATTGCTGATCGGCCAGTGTCGGCGGTGCAGGTGGCAAGCTCCTGCACCATAAAAAACCGCGCCTAGGCGCGGTTTTTTATGAGGTAGAAAAAGCAAGATCTGATCCTCATGTCCCCCTCAATAAAAACGTCCCTCTGGCCCTGAGTAACCGCACGCTACGCCCGTGAACGCCGCAATAGTGCCACCAAGGTTGGTGAGCTGGTCATGGCGTCCCGTTTACTCTGTCCCAGTTCGGCGATACCGGCATCTTCTTCAAGCACCAACGGTATGAGGATCGCTAGGGGAGAGCGATAACCAGAGGCGCAACCCTCAAGCCCGGGTGACGGAAGTCCCCGGGCTTTTTTGTGTCTGCCCGAGCGGTCCCTGCCTCATGCTCACCGGACGAGGGTGTCTTGCTTGTAGGATATGGCTTACAGAAAAAGCTAAACAGTTGATATAAAGTGATTTTCAGGGAAAGGGGAATTCGGGATAACTCAGGAAATAACCCGCTGATTCGAGTTTTGTCAGGTGAGAAAGGTTATCAACTTTTCTCTATCCTATTGTGTTGACTGGATCTTATGGCGGAGGCGGGCGGTGGTTGATTAAGAGTTATGTCGAAAAAAGATATGTCGAACGGTTCGACTGAATACGCTGTTAAGCAGTTAAGGATAAACATGAAAATTTACGGACACGCAGACAATATTTACGATGCAGTTGATGCGGTAGTTGAACACGGAGTGGCAGCGGTTGAGGGGACGAAGACTCCTGCCGTCAATTATGCCAACCGCATTATTGAAGCATTAGCTGTTTATCCAGATGTGGCCGCAACCATTGGCTATCAAAATGTAGTAAATGAGGGTTACCTTTACTATGTCTTTGATACAAATAAGTTCGGGTGCGGGGATAGCCGCTTAAAAGAAATAATTAATGAAATTGATGAATCAAATGCTTAACAACGCGCTGCTGGCGGACAAATTTTCCGCTGCGCTCCAAATTTGCCGCAGAGCGCGGCGTTATGGCCCAAATGGAGAGTCATGAAGAAATTCCTAGCATCGTTATTTGGTATTGCCTCAGTCACTGCTAGTGCGGCGGGAATACAAGTAATTACAGTTGATGAACAGCATATCCAAATGGGGCTGGCCGAAGGTCAAGTGGGCGAATACTACGCAATAAAACCAGCTATTGAAATTGAGCTAGATGCTTCAAACTATAAATTTCCGGCTATCCTTGGGCAAGAATCAAATGAACCAAACGCGATTCAACTCATAATCGATAATGAGCATCAATATACAGCGTATTGGGAGCCTGGCGTAACGAAGTACACACTTAATAATGCTACGCTGGTGCCACGGTTTAAGGACTTTAATGGTTTCAACTCTGGAGACCAATTTGTAATTGCCATTGGCGTCTTGGTAATTGATCACGTGAAAAAAGAACAAGCATTTAAAGTGCAATGGGTAGGTATGGGCAAAGTCCAGCCATAACAAGTGGCTGCACCGGAAAATGTAGTTCCCGAGCTTTAGTGGACACCTTCTCCTAATCAAAGAACCTGCCCAGCCTCACCGACAAACCCCACAACAAAAAAACGCCCACCTTTCGGTGGGCGTTTTGCGTGCAGCGTGATGCCTGAAGCGTGCTGCATGTCCTGATCAGAACCGGCCGTTCAGGCCCAGTCCCAGGTTGGTCACTTCGTCGCCGCTGCGATCCACCACCCGCATGTATTCCAGGTTGATGAACAGGGTTTTGGTGATGGTGAAATCTACTCCCAGGCCCAAAGACAGGTCTTTGTAGTTTTCCCCGTCGGAGCCGCCGAAAGCGTTTTTCTCGGTGGTTTCCATGTAGGTGGCACCGATCAGGCCGTAGGGGCGTACCGGCATGGTGTTGGGGAACTGGCCGCGAAAGTAGGCGCCGTAGTAACGGTCGATTTCCACGTCCACGTTGTTGCTCAGCTCATCTTCACCGACGCCCAGGCCCAGGCGTACTTCGCCACCGAGGGTTTCGTCGCGGTTGATCCAGCTGCCGAACTTGAATTGCAGGGCTTTGGGGTCAGCGCTGGAGGTGGTGTTATCCGGCTCGATGTCGCTGCTGATGATATCGATACCGGCAAAACCGCCGGCGTTGGCGAAAAGGGGCATTGCCAAAGCAGCGGCAAACAATACTTTTTTCATGGGTTCTCCCACTGGATGTGAAGTCTCGACGCAATAATAGAGTGATTGTAGTGAAAAGTGGGGGCGACGGCGACCGGGCCGTTTGAGGGGATGTTAGGGAAGGGCGGGAGGGGCGGGGGTGCCTGCAGGGGATGCAAAGTGCATCGCCTGCAGGCGGCCTCCTGTGGTTCAGAGCTTAGTGGTCGTCGTCATGATCGTGCTCGTCTTCGTCGCTATGTTCTTCTTCATGGTCGCTATCAAGACCGGCCCAGGCCAATGCTGCGGGCGGGAAGGTCAGGCTGAGTGGGGATTCCAGGCTGCCTTCTTCAAGATGCACGACAACGATGGCGTTGTTGTCGGTATCCGAAAGAAAGATATGCGCAGGCTCGCCGGCCACGGCCATTTGGGTATTGCCCGGGGCGATGGCATCTTCCACGTGGGCGTGCTCACTCCAGTCAGCGGTGTCGAAAATACGCAGGTCACCGGCATCATCCAGCAACACAAGGTGTTCCCCGTGGGGATCCAGGCGGTGGCTTTCCAGTGTTACGGCGGCGCCTTCGGTCCAGTCCAGTTCTTCGGCGTCACCGTCTTCCGGGTGGATGACAAGGATACGGTCACCGGCATAACCCACAAAGTGGCTCAGTTCGTGATGACTGTCGAAGCTGCCGATACGCTCGCCGGCCCCCAGGCCAAGAGTGGCGTTGGTGACTTTCTCGGCGGTGAAATCCTCTCCGTCCTGATGGACGATCAGGATGCCGTCGCTACAGCCGAACACCGAGTAGTCTTCGTTGGAGCCGGCGCCATGAAGGTCCGGGCAAGTCGGCGCGATGGTGTCTTCCTTGTGATAGTGATCGCCATGCTGATGGTAGACATCAACGGTTTCCGGGAGGCCGGAAGCGGCAGTGCGGAAGGTGGCCAGCAGTACATCGCCGCGGGGCTCGGCCACACCATGGTGGGCACTGGCGAGGGTCTGGCTGGCTACGCTGGAAGCGGTTTCCAGCGATTCATCAGTGAGCAGTTCCACCTTGGCCATGACGGCGCTGGCGGCATCGCCGTCATAGAACAGGGCGGCCTGTTCTCCGTGGACCCGGAAGTGGGTGGGCGCCGGGCCGGTGAGGGTGCCCGCAAAGGTGGGGATCACTTCGTCCACATGGTCGTCATGCAGGTAGAGCCCGCCATCGACGATCTGTACCTGGTTGTCGTCTCGTTGCATGGCCAGGACAAAGCGCTTGCCCGGGCTGGTGTAAAGCGCGCTGGCGTCGTGGTCCAGGGAGAGGGTGCCGGGTAGCAGGGCGCCGGCCTCCAGGTCATACACATACAGCTGGGTGCCGTCGTCATCGGCGGCAATCACCAGTCGGCCGGGATGATCACTCTCGGCATGGTCGTGTTCATCTTCACTGCTGCCCAGCGAGCTGGTGCCGGTTTCGTTACAGCCGGCCATGGCGAGGGCGGCAAGCAGGGACAGGGGCAGGGCTGCGTTTTGTTTCAGGTTTTTCATCATGCGTTGCATGGTGTTCTCCATATTCGTGTTGTTGTGTCCGGCGGAGTAAAGGCGCCGGCACAGATGCCGTTAACGTTGCGGCTTAAAATTCAATGCGGGTACCCACGGTGACGTTGCGACCTGGCTCCGGCACGGTGCTGGCAAGGAAGGAAGAGTGGTTGAATACTTCTTCTCCTAACAGGTTGTTGCCGCGCACATAGAAGGTGTAGCGCTGGTCGCCACGGAGCCGGTAGCTAAGGGTCGCGTTGACCATGTCGTAGGACGGGGTGGTGTCCTCAAAGCCAGCGATCTGGTCCTGTGCAAAGCTGCGGTAGAACTCCAGTTCTCCGTCGAAGTTGCCCAAGTAGCTATTGAGACGCGTGCCTAGCCGTTTGGCGGGGATGCGGGGCAGGTAGCCGCCATCATCGAAGGTCGCGCGCACCGTATCACCAAAGACCGTGATCCCTACCGGGTCGATGCCGTAGTAGCTTAGCGAGGCTTCGGCACCGGTGAAGGTGGCGTCACGCTGGCTGTACTTGATCAGACGAAAGTCTTCGATCTGGTCGAGGGTACGGGCATAGATGTAGTTGTTGATGCGGTTTTCGAAGATGCCCAGATCAAACAGCCAGTCGCCCTGGGTCTTGCGCAGGTTCAGGTTGGCGTTGAGGCTGACTTCGTCATCCAGATCGCTCTGCCCGCCACCGCAGTCGCTGAGCAGGCCGCACTCGTAAGTGTTGGTCGCCAGATGAACGCCTTCTGCATAGAGCTCCTGGGCGCTGGGTGCACGGCCAGAGTGACCCACAGACAACACCAACTCATAACCGGGCACAAAGGCCCAGTTGGCTGCGCCCGAGAAAGAGGCATTGTCCGCGGTGACTTTGGCAAGAGCCTGGCCATTGCGGTCGTCCGGTGTTTGCGTCAGGTGCTCCTGGCGCGCCCCAAGCTCAAAGGACCATTGCTCATTGAGGATGTATTCCTCTACCGCAAAGACGGCAATGGATTCGGTCTCTGTCTTCGGCACGAAGGCTTCGCCACCCAGTGAGCTGAAGTCGAATTGGGTGTACTGCAGGCCCACAACGCCGCGCCAGTTACCCAGCGGTTTGTGTTCCACTTCCAGTCGCGCATCGCCGCCCCTGTTGGTGAAGGTGCTGCCGATGGCGCCTTCCTCAATTTCGTGGTGGCGATAATCGGTGTGATTGCCACGGAAGCGAATGGCGGTCACCCCGGCGAAGGGCTCGCGGTATTCACCACGGGCATCCACCCGGCGGCTGGCCAGGTCCACATAGGGGACAACCTCGCCATGGTCATGGGTATGTGAAGAGGTGGGGCAGCTCAGGCTGGTGCCGCTGGCCTCGCACTCCTCGAATTCGTGGCTGTGGCCGGGCAGGCCGTAGTTGTCGCGGCGATAGCTGTAGGCCATGCCGAAGTAGCCCTGATCCCCGATCCAGGAGGCGCCAATGCTGCCATTGTCGCTTTCCGCATAGGTGCCGGGCACGGTGAGTTCTTCGAAGCCATTCACTTCGTAGTCGTCTGCGTCGCGGCGACTGCCTTCCACCCGAAACACCAGATTGTCGGTGGCAGAGACGGTGAGGCCGGCGGCAGTGGCGTTCTCATCGGCCACGGTATTGGCCCGGGCTGCCACGAAACCCTCCACGTCTTCGCGAGGGCGCTGGGTGGGGATGCGGCTGTCCAGCACATTCACAACACCACCGCTGGCACCGCTGCCATAGAGCAGGGTGGATGGGCCGCGCAGCACTTCTATCTGGCGCGCCAGCAGGGGGTCCACCGTGACCGCGTGATCAGGGGAGATACTGGAGGCATCCAGTACCTGGGAGCCATCATTGAGCACCCCCACTCGTGGGCCGCCCTGACCGCGAATGACGGGTCGGCTGGCGCCGCCGCCAAAGGTGTCACTGTGGACACCGGGCTGGTCTTTCAGGGTTTCCCCGAGGGTGTTCTGGCCTTTCTGGGTGAGGGTTTGTTGGTCCATCACCGAATAGGGTGTGCTGGGGCTGTCACTGCCCAGCGGCAGGGCGGACACGTCCACTTGCTTCAGCTCGTGGGCCTGGTCGGCGGCTGCGCTGTTGTTTTCAGCATCGGCCAATACTGCCGTGGGCACCAACAGGGCCACGGCGACGCACCCGGTCAGGGTCTGGCGTCGAAATATCATAACTACCTCTGTCTCTAGCGTTCATGCAGGGCATGAATGAGGGCGCGAGTAAAAGGGCGCAGCCGAAAAGAAAGCAGCTGGCCGGACTCGTGCCGGAAACACGTTTGTTGCTGATCGCAGGCAGGCGCAGCAGGCCCGGCTCTCATTGAGAGGGGCAAAAGGCGATGCGCCAGTATGATCAGGGATCAGTAACGGGAATCAGGCAGAGACAGGAGGGCCGCGGGGTGGATAGGGGTTGCGTTCGCTGCGGTGAACCACGGTGGTGGTGAGAGGCAGCGGGGTGGGTTCCACCCGTTGAGTGACGGGGGTGTTGTAAACGCTGGGCAAGGCCAGCAGGCCGTGCCCATGGGTACATACCTGGCAATCAGCGGAAGCCAGCAGCTCCTTGGTGGGGCTGTGTTGGCCGGCGTCGATGTGGGCTGGGGCGTGCCATGCCAGCAGCAGCTGGGCACAGAACAGCCCGAGCACCAGAGACAGGGAAAGGCCGCGACGGTATTGGCTCAGCATGGCGGGGATCATTGTGACGTACCCCCGTTATTGTCACCGCAGAGCGGTGTGCAACGGTGCTGTTCCTGGTCGGGCTCGGTGCCGGGTACATAGTCAAAACCACCCGGGTGCCAGGGATGGCACTTGCACAGTCGCTTTGCTGCCAGTGCGCTGCCGCGCAGGCTGCCATGGGCAACTACCGCCTGCCGGGCATATTCCGAGCAGGTGGGGTAGAAGCGGCATTGATTGCCTATCCAGGGGCTTAGCGCCTTCTGGTATAGCCAGATGGCGCCAAGCAGAAGCGATTTCACGAGCGAATTTCTGCCTGTCGTTAAATGTTGTGAGTTGTAAAAAATCCATGATATAGCCATCGCGTGGGGAGATACCAGCGCTGTTCCATGGTCGTAATACGCACAGTGATAAAAAAACGTTGTGATTTCATGACACTGCAACGGCAATGGAAGCAGCAAGGTAGCAAGGAGAGACCATGAAAAAAGCCACAGGATGGACCCGCCCGGTACGCGTCTCAGCACTGGCCGTTACCCTGATGTTGTCTGCCGGTTCCATGGCAGCAGATTGGGAAACCGTGAACGAAGGCAGCGCCCGCACGGATATCAGCACCTATGAAAAAGCCATGGAGGACAGCCCGGTAAAAGCGTTTCGGGGTGTCACCGAAGTGCAGGCGCCGGTATTGAGCGTGTTGGCGGTAATGGCCGATGCCAGTGCGTGTTCCGAATGGTTGTATCAGTGCCAGTCGCTGGAACTGCGTGATAACGATCAGGCCTACATTCGTTTCAAAGGCATCTGGCCGGCCAAGGACCGCGATGCCCTGATCAAGACCCGGACCACCCAGAATGAGGAAACCGGTGCCATTACCCTGGCCTCCCACGCGGTGGACGGTGAGCCGGAGCAGGAGGGTTATGTGCGCGTTGCCGCGCTGGAAGACCAGTTCATCCTGACGCCGCTGGACAATGGCTGGACCCGCATCGAGTTTGAAACTTTTATCGACCCGGGCGGCAATGTGTCATCGGTGGCGAACGTGATTTCCCACAAGGCGCCCCAGGAAACCCTGCAGGGATTGCGTGAGATGGCCAGCAGTGAAACCTATCAGAATGCCAAGCTGGATAGCGCCCTGAAACGCTACCCGGAATTGAAAGGCATGGACTTGCCGCAGAGCCATACACCGGAATGAACAAGGCTGTTGGCTCTAATAGGGTTACCAGGGTTAATAAAGAGGAGCGCCGGTAATTGGGGCCAATCCCCCGGCCGGCGCTTGTTTCCCCGCCCCCTGGCCGCATACTGCGGCCAGCATGCTGTTTAGCGTATTTTGACAAGTGAGGAGAAAACTTTTGCGAGCACTGTTTGTGGCACTGTTGCTGGCCCCCCTTATGCTGGCGAACCCGGCCTGGGCGGCGAATTGGAAAACCAATCATGAAGGCAAGGACAAGGGGGATGTCACCACCTATGTGCGCGATGTCTCCAATAGCCCGGTCAAAGCCTTCAAGGGCATTGTCGAGGTGAAGGCGTCAGCCACCTCGGTACTGGCGGTGATCACCGCCGTGGACACCTTCCCCGAATGGATTTTCCAGAATCAGGGCGCCAAGCGGTTATCCGTGGAAGACCGTGAAGAAATTCACATGCGCTTTAATGGTATCTGGCCGGTGTCGGATCGGGATGTGGTGCTGGCCAATACCCTGAGCCAGAACGAAGACACCGGTTCCATTACATTACACAGCGTGAACGCCGATGGCGTGTTGGAAAAGCAGGATGGTTTCGTGCGCATCCCCGCGCTGGATAACCAGTTTGTTATTACCCCCATGGAAGATGGCTGGGTGCGGGTGCAGTTTGAAACCTTCGTGGACCCGGGCGGCAGCGTGCCGGTGTGGCTGGCCAATCTGGTGGCGACCAAGGCACCGCTGGAAACCTTGCAGGGGTTGAAGGTTCAGCTGGAAAAGCCGCGTTTCGCCAATGCTACACGGAAAGATTTGCCGCCATTGCCGGGGATGGACACACTGTCCCTTGAGGACTGATTCCCCGGCACGTCTGCCCGGGTGAGTTCATGGAGTCACGCACCCGGGGTATCCGCCCGGGCAAGGAGACGAGGGCGAGCCATGGTGCTGGCACGGTTTCAGCAGTGGTATACCCAGTTACGTTCCAGCATGTGGTTGCTGCCAGCCTGTTTTCTGGTGGCGGCATCGCTGCTGGCCTTTATCCTCACGGCCATCCCCGGCGAGTTGCCGGATGCCAGGGAACATTGGTGGGCTTACCTGCTGGCGGTAAACCCGGAAGGTGCCAGCGCGGTGCTGACCACCATCGCCGGTTCCATGATCACCGTGGCCGGTGTGACCTTCTCCATTACCATGCTGGTGTTGGCCCAGGCGGCCAGCCAGTATTCCCCGCGCCTGCTACGCGATTACATGGCCGACCGGATCAATCAATTGACGCTGGCCGTGATTGTCGGCGTGTTTGCCTATTGTTTACTCGTGCTGCGCAGCCTGCCTGCGGACTCGTTGTTGCTGGGGCATGGCGTTGCCGTGATGGTGGCGTTGCTGGGGGCATTCGTCGGCCTGGCGCTGCTGATCTATTTTATTCACCACATTGCCAGTTCGATCCAGGTGTCCCAGGTGGTGGCGAAAATCACCGAAGACACCCAGGCCGCCATCGCCCAGCGCTACGATCAGGCGTTCGGGCGGGTCGCCGAAAATCCGGCGGCATTGCGAGCGGAGGCGGTGGTGGTGGATCTCGATGGTGATGGTTACAGCCATAAGCCGGGCGGGTATCCGTTAGCGGCGCCGCTCACCGGGTTTGTGCAACAGGTGTACCTGAACGGCCTGGTCAAAGAGGCGGATGCCCAAGGGCAGCTGATTACCATGCGCGTGGCGGTGGGCGAGTTTGTGGTGCAGGGGCAACCATTGTTGTACCTGCATGGCCCGGGCTGGGGAGAAGAGCGATGCGCGGCGTTGTTGCGTTGTTACGTGATCAACCGTCACCGCACCATCGAGCAGGATCCTGCCTTTGGCATCCGCCAGCTGGTGGATATTGCCATTAAAGCCCTGTCCCCGGGGATCAACGATTCCACCACTGCCGAGCAATGCGTGTTGTACCTGGGGGCGGTGATTGCGGACCTGTCCGGTCGCCATATGCCGGAGCCCTTTCGGCGGGTGAATGGGCAGCTGCGGCTGCAATGCCAGCAGCGAGACTTCGCCGACTATGTGGAGGCCGCCTTTGCGCAGATCGCCCGCAATGCCCGGGGCAATCTGGCAGTTTTGGCCACGCTGGGTAGCTCGCTGGCCATGCTGGAACGCACGGTGCCGGCTGAGAGGGTGGGCCCTATACAGCAGCAACGACGCCACTGGGTCACACAGGTGCGAGATAGCCTGTCGCGGGAGGACCAGCTGACCCTGAAGATTTGAAAGGGCTGCGCTACAAGGTCGGCTTGAGTGCTCGCTATATTCATGGGATGATTTCTTTAAATTCATAGGATGACCAGATGAATAAAGCGAAATTACCTCGTCTTTCTCTGGTGGATAGCGCGGTGGCTGAATTACGCAGCGCCGTGGCGCGTGGTGAGTGGCCGGTGGGCGAGCGCATTCCCACCGAATCCCGGCTCAGTGAGCAATTCGGCGTGGGGCGCAACACGGTGCGTGAAGCCGTGCGGGTGCTGGTGCATGCGGGGCTGCTGGAAACCCGGCAGGGCGCCGGCACCTTTGTGCGTGCCCGGCTGGACCCCACCGAAGCATTGCGAAGGATGGAGCGCAGTACCCTGCGCGATCAGCTGGAAATGCGGATGGCGTTGGAAGCCGAGGCCGCTCGGCTGGCAGCCCAGCGCCGTGATGGGCCTGATCTGGACGCCATGCACTCCGCGTTGGCGGCACGCGGTGCAGCGGGGGCCAACCTGCCCCTGCGCATTCAGCATGATCGCGCTTTTCACCAGGCCATGATTGCCGCGGCCCATAACCGGGCGCTGGCGGAGCTGTACCGCTATTTCAGTGAAGCGGTGGCGCGCACCATTGCGCGCACGGAATACGATGACTCTCTGCCGGAACCCAGCCAGCAAGACCATGAAGCCTTACTGGCGGCGGTGGAGCGGGGCGATGCGTCCGCCGCCGAGCAGCAGGTGCGGGCGATGCTGGCGCCTGCGCTGGCGGCGTTGCAGGCGTCCTGATGATGGGGCTGTTGCGCCGGCTGGATGGCTTTACCCTGTTACTGTTAATGGTGATTGTTGCTGCCACGGTGTGGCCGGCTGGTGGTGGCCTGGCAATGGGGCTGTCGCAGCTGTCTACGCTGGCAGTGGCGGTGCTGTTCTTTGTGCACGGGGCGGCGCTGTCTCGCAAACAGGTGCTGGCCGGGGCGACTCACTGGCGGTTGCATCTGTTCATTTCCTCGCTGACCTTTGTGGTCTTCCCGTTGGCGGTGTTGCCGGTGACCTTGCTGGCACCGCAGTGGATTCCGCCAGAACTGGCGTTGGGCTTTCTGTATCTGGGGGTGTTGCCCTCCGCTGTCTCCTCTTCCATCGCGTTCACTGCCATGGCGCGGGGCAATGTGCCGGCAGCGGTATGCAGTGCTGCGGCCTCCAATGTGTTCGGCATGATGCTCACCCCTTTCCTGTTGATGTTGATGGTGTCCGCCAGCGGTGATGGTGCCTTTGATGTTGCAGGGGCGCTGAAAGGGATCATCCTGCAGCTGCTGCTGCCGTTTGCCCTCGGGCAGTTGCTGCGCCCGAAACTGGTGGAGCTGTTAACACGTTGGCCCGGTTTTATAGGCCGTTACGATCAGGGCGTGATTATGCTGATCGTGTATGTGGCCTTTTCGGAGTCGGTGAACGAAGGCCTGTGGCAGCAGTTGCCGGTGGCGTCGTTGTTGCTGGCGGTGGGCTTGTGCTTGTTGTTGCTGGCACTGGTGATTGGTTTATCCATGTTGTTGGCGCGGCGCCTGGACTTGAGCCTGGCGGATGAAATCGCGGCGGTGTTTTGTGGTTCGAAGAAAAGCCTGGCCTCCGGTTTGCCCATGGCCAAGGTACTGTTCGTGGCCAACCCGGGTTTCGGCATGATCGTGCTGCCGATCATGTGCTACAACCAGATCCAGATTCTTTGCGGGGCGTTCCTGGCCGGGTATTACCGGCGCAAGGTTGAAGCGCAAGCGGCGTAACCTGCAAGCCTTGGTAGGGCATCTTGAGCGTGGGTTTGTCGGATTACGGCCTTCGGCCTAATACGACCTACACGCGCTACGAAGCTGCTGTAAGGAGCTCCCTTCCAGGGAGCGAACCGAGCGCAGCGAGGGAATCGCCCGGGAGGGCGATCAGGCGTTCCTGATCCGCCTGGTTCGCACCTCGAGAGGTGCTCCTACAACTGGAGGTAAACCAACAGCGCGCCCCTTTGTTGGGCGCGCTGTTACCTGGAGTTGATATGTGCCGCGTTTCTTCTATCTGCTCCAGCGGGTGCCTTCGCGGGTGTCTTCCAGTTGAATGCCGGCCTCGGTGAGTTGTTGGCGGATTTCGTCGGCGCGGGCGAAGTTCTTGTCTTTCTTGGCCTGGGTGCGCTCGGCGACCAGCGCGTCGATATCGTCGTTGCTGAGGCCGTCTTCGCTCACGTTCTTGTTCTGGAACCAGGCGGTGGGGTCCACGGTGAGCAGGCCGAGCAGGTCGGCGGCGGCGAGCAGCTCGGCTTTGAGCTTCGGCTTGTCGCTGAGCTCGGCCTTGTTCAATTCGCCGGCAATGGCGTGCAAGGCGCTGACGGCTTCTGAGGTGTTCAGGTCATCTTTCAGCGCGTCCAGTACCGGGTGGTTGTCCGGCAGTTGGTAGCCCGCTTCCGGCGCCACGGTTTCACCGCGACCCAGCAGGGCGTAGTAGAGCGTATCCAGCCCCTTCTCGGCGTTATCCAGTACGTCGGCGGAGAAATTCAGCGGCGAACGATAGTGACTGGAGAGCAGGGCGAAACGCAGAATTTCACCGTGGTACTGGGTGAGCAAATCACGCACCAGACGGAAGTTGCCCAAAGACTTGGACATCTTCTCGCCATCGATATTGATGTAGCCATTGTGCAGCCAGTAGCGCACATAATCGGTGCCGTGGGCGCAGCAGCCCTGGGCAATTTCGTTTTCATGGTGCGGGAAGATCAGGTCCTGGCCGCCACCGTGGATATCGATGACATCACCCAGATGCTTGTGAATCATGGCGGAACATTCGATGTGCCAGCCCGGGCGGCCACGGCCCCAGGGGGAATCCCAGCCGGGTTGCTCATCGGTGGACGGTTTCCAGAGAATAAAGTCGCCGGGGTGACGTTTGTAATCCGCTACTTCCACCCGGGCGCCAGCGAGCATGTCTTCCAGTTTGCGGCCGGAAAGCTTGCCGTAGTCGGGCATGGATTCCACCGCGAACAACACCTGGCCGTCGGCTTCGTAGGCGTGCCCTTTTTCCACCAGGGTGGCGATCATCTGGATCATCTCGGGGATGTGGTCGGTGGCCTTGGGGATGATGTTCGGGGTTTTGGCATTCAGTGATGCCATGTCGTCAGCAAAGGCCGCGGTAAAGCGTTCGGTGAGGGCACTGATATCTTCGCCGTTTTCCGCTGCCGCCTTGATGATTTTGTCATCAATGTCGGTGATGTTGCGCGCATAGACCACGTTCGGGTAGAGCCGTTGCAGCAAACGGTACAGAACATCGAAAACCACCACCGGGCGGGCGTTGCCAATGTGGACGAAGTTATACACCGTGGGACCGCACACGTAGAGGGTGATGCGTTTGGGGTCCAGCGGAATGAAGTCGTCCTTTTTCCCGTTGAGGGTGTTCTGCAATCGTAAGGTCATTTGCCGTACAACTCTTTGGGGTCTTTGATGGGGGCTTTGTCGATGGTTACGTTGTCGGCGTCGGCTTTCCAGTAAAAGCAGTCGCGGCGGCCGGTGTGGCAGGCGGGGCCGGTCTGGTCCACTTTCACCAACACGGTGTCCGCGTCGCAATCAATGCGCAGTTCTTTCAGCATCTGCACCTGGCCGGAGGATTCCCCCTTGCGCCATAATTTTCCCCGCGAGCGGGAAAAATAACAGACACGGCCTGTGGCCAGGGTTTCTTCGATGGCGTCGCGATTCATCCAGGCCATCATCAGCACTTCGCCGCTGTCGTGCTGTTGGGCAATGGCGGGTACCAGGCCGTCGCTGTTGTATTTGAGGTTGTCCAGCGCGTCCTCGAGGGAGAGCTGGAAGCCTTCGGGTTGGTGTTCGTTATCTTTGAACATGACGCCTCCAGGGCGTTTCTATTCTGAATGTAGGAGCACCTCTTGAGGTGCGAACCGAGCGACAGCGAGGAATTTGGCAAACCTGGTTCGCGCCTCAAGCGGCGCTCCTACAGCGGCTCCGTTAAATCGGTAAGCGAGTCGCTGCGGCCAGAGCTGCGACGGCTTCGTCCAGATCCACGGTTTCGGTGGCCTGGGAGCCCAGGGTGCGAATCGCCACCTGGTTCTGTTGTGCTTCCTGCTCGCCGATCACCCAGATACGCGGGGTCTTGGCGCGGGAGTGCTCGCGGACCTTGAAGCCGATCTTTTCGTTACGAATATCCAGTTCAGCCGGTACCCCGGCGGCAACCAGTTTCTGTTGCACGGCAGAGGCGTATTCGTCGGCGGAATTGGTAATCGTGCAGATTGCCACCGGGCGCGGCGCCAGCCAAAGAGGCAGGTGGCCGGCGGTGGATTCGATCAGGATACCCAGGAAGCGTTCCAGTGAGCCCAGTACCGCACGGTGCAGCATGACCGGGCGCTGGCGGGAGCCGTCTTCGGCTACATATTCCGCATCGAGGCGGTCAGGCAGCACGAAGTCCACCTGCAGGGTGCCGCACTGCCAGTCACGGCCAATGGCGTCACGCAGCACGAATTCCAGTTTCGGGCCGTAGAAGGCGCCTTCACCCGGGTTCAGTTCGCACTCCAGGCCCAGGGACTCCACCGCCGAGCGCAACGCGCCTTCGGCCTTGTCCCAGGTTTCATCGGTTCCGGCGCGGTTGTCCGGGCGGTCGGAGAACTTGATGCGGAACGAGTCGAAGCCAAAGTCGGCATAGACTTCGCGCAGCATCTTGATGAAACCGGCGGTTTCTTCGTTGACCTGCTCTTCGGTACAGAAGATGTGAGCATCGTCCTGGCTGAACGAGCGGGCACGCATCAGGCCGTGCAGGGCGCCATGGGCTTCGTTACGGAACAGGGTGGTGAATTCGCCCAGACGAATGGGCAGGTCCCGGTAGCTGGTGATGCCTTGCTTGAAAATCTGCACGTGGCCCGGGCAGTTCATCGGCTTCACGGCCATTTCTTTGTGGTCGTGGGTGCAGACGGTGAACATGTCTTCGCCGTACTTGTCCCAGTGGCCGGATTGTTCCCAGAGGATGCGGTCCATCATCTGCGGGGTGGAGACTTCCTGATAGCCGCCTTTTTCCATCTTGCCGCGGATGTAGTTTTCCAGGTTCTGGCGCATGCGCCAGCCTTTCGGGTGCCAGAACATGCTGCCCACCGCTTCCTGCTGGATATGGAACAGGCCCATTTCCTTGGCGAGTTTGCGGTGGTCACGCTTTTCCGCTTCCTCAAGCTGCTTGAGGTGAGCATTCAATTCTTTTTTGTCGCGCCAGGCGGTACCGTAGATGCGCTGTAGCTGGGCGTTGTTGGCATCGCCACGCCAGTAGGCGCCGGCCACCTTGGTCAGCTTGAAGCCGTCACCCAATTTGCTGGTGCTGGGCAGGTGCGGGCCGCGACACAGGTCGATGAATTCGCCCTGGCGGTAGAGGCTTACCTCCTGATCGGCGGGCAGGTCGCGGATGATTTCGGCCTTGAACTCCTCGCCTTTCTCCAGGAAAAACGCCACGGCTTCATCGCGATCCCAGACTTCACGCCGAATTTCCTCATTGCGGCGCACAATGTCCTGCA
Organism: Alcanivorax sp.; assembly: GCF_002726155.1. Lineage (GTDB taxonomy): Bacteria > Pseudomonadota > Gammaproteobacteria > Pseudomonadales > Alcanivoracaceae > Alcanivorax. The sequence continues at coordinate 34,992 of NZ_PBSH01000011.1, forward strand.
TGCGCTTTTCAATGGTTTTCAGGTCATCCGGTGTGAACGGGGTGTCCCGATGGAAGTCATAATAGAAGCCGTTGGTAATGGTCGGGCCAATGGTCACCTGGGTATCCGGGAACAGCTCCTGTACGGCTTCGGCCATGACATGGGCGGCATCGTGGCGAATCAGTTCCAGGGCCTCGTCGGTGTCCCGGGTGATGATTTCCACCGTGGCGCCGTCGTCGATGGGCAGATAGACGTCGATCAGGTTGCCGTTGGCCTTGGCGGCCAGGGCCTGTTTGGCGAGTTTTTTGCTGATACGTCCGGCGATCTCGAAGGCGGAGGCCGGCTGCTCAAACTCCATGCTTGCCCCATCGGGCAGTTGATAGCTCACACTCATGAGACAAGGGATCCAGGTGATTGGCTCAGAACCGGCAGATGGTAGGCAATCAGGCCCCCCGCTTCAAGGTGCGGGGGCCGTTAAGCACCCTTCGGGGTGCGATTTTGCGGCCTTTAATGCGCCTGTCGTGGATTAACCGACGTATGGCACAGAATTTTGCCTGTTTCCGGGCGCCCGCCTATGCTTGGGGCGGGGATGCAGGGATAGATGACAATGAGAGTCCAAGGATGAACCCGATGGAGCTGGATAGCCCATGATGACACCCTCACAGACGCAACAGATGGCAGACAACGCGCAGTTGCCCAGACTGTTGCGGGTAGCACAGCATCTGAGTGAGCAGAAAGATGTACCCCGTCTGCTTGATGCGCTGCTCAAAGAAGTACTCTACCTGTGCCATGCAGACACGGGCTGGGTATGGTTGTATACCGATGGCCGCCCCCGGGCCGGGCTGAACTGCCTGTGTCGCGATGGGACCGGTGAAAGTGATGCGGTAAAGGAGGCACCACAGTGGTTCCGCCCATTAGCCGATGAGGCTGATGGCGCCGCTGGTATTGTGGAGCAGTGTTTCGCCGCCGGTGAGCCCCTCACCGTGGCATTGACGCAAACATCCCTCAATGAGGCGGATCAGGCATTGCTGGCGGCACTGGCCCCGCAGGCCAAAGGCGTGCAGCTCTGGCCACTGTATAACCACGAAGGCCTGGTCACCGGTGTGTTGCAACTGGCTTACGACAAAGCGGTGCCCCGCAATCTGCAACGTCTGGGTGAGCATGGGCACCTGATTTTCCAGTCCCTGCTGACCTACGGCGGGATTGCCTTGAGCAATCTCAGCCAGGTGCAGGAACTCAAGGACTTGCTGGACGCGTTTATCAAAGTGCTGGCCCAGGCCATTGATGCGAAAAGCCCCCATACCAGTGCGCATTGTCAGCGGGTGCCGGTCATCACCGAAATGCTGGCCCAGGCCACCTGTGATGATCAGGCATTGTTCCCGGATTTCTCGCTGGATGAAGAGGGCTGGTACGAGCTGCACGTGGCCGCCTGGCTGCATGACTGCGGCAAGCTGGCCACCCCGGATTCGGTGTTGGACAAGTCCACCAAACTGCACACATTGCACGATCGGATTGATGAAGTGGCCAGCCGCTTTGCTGCTCTGCGGGCAGAAATCCAGTTTCGCTACGAAAAAGACTGTTTGCTGAAACCGGCAGAAGAGCCGTCCCACCGGCAGCGGATGGAAGAGTCCATTGATGCCTTGAAGGAAGAGCTGGCGTTTCTGGAGCGGATTAACCGGGGCGGCGAGGCCATGGCCGACGTCGATCAGCAGCGGGTAAAAGAGATAGCCGCGCGTAGCTGGACTGATGCCTGGGGTCAGAAAAAACCATTGCTCAGCGATGATGAGGTGTACAACCTGTGCATTCCGCGCGGCACTCTGACCCCGGAGGAGCGCAAGATCATCAACGGCCACATGGATGTGACGCTGGATATGCTGGGTTCATTGCCGTTCCCGCGCAAACTGCAGCGGGTACCGGAATACGCTGGCGGCCACCATGAAAAAATGGATGGCACGGGCTTCCCGCTCGGCCTGACCCGCGACCAGATGTCGATTCCTGCCCGCATCATGGCCATCGCTGATGTGTTCGAAGCGCTTACAGCAAAGGAGCGTCCCTACAAAACACCGCTGAAACTCAGTGAAGCGCTGGGCATCATGCAGCGCATGCGCGACAACGACCACCTGGATCCGGATCTCTATCAGCTGTTCATCCGCTCGCGGGTGTGGCGTCAATATGGCGAGATGCATCTGGACCCGGTGCAACTGGATGTGGAAGATGGCAGCGCGTTTTTGTGATGTTTTTTCTGCAGGCGCGCGACTCCTGCAGAACCATAGGCCCATTAGTCTTTGAGGTTTTCTGTGCGTATTCCTTGTTTTTTCCTGCTTTGCCTGTTGTCTTCGTTGTCCATGGCCAGCGATTGGCTGTTGTCATTGGAAGGGCCGCGTACTCAGGGTTCCTTGTTGCGTGGGCAGGTGGAAAAGGGTGTGGCGGTCAAGCTGGGCGACCGGGCAGTGCGCACCTCCGATGCGGGTTTTTTCGTTGTGGGGGTAGGGCGTGATGCCGATCTGCAACAAACACTGGTGCTGGAGAAAAACGATAAACAGCAACAGGTGTCGGTGACGCTGGAAAAGCGTGAGTATGCGATTCAGCGTATTGAGGGCGTGCCCAAGCGCACGGTCGAGCCGCCACCGGAAGCGGTGCTCAAGCGCATCCGTCGAGAGGTGGCCGAGATCAAAACAGCGCGGGATACCGATTCTGATCTGATGGCTTTTCTCAGCGATTTTCAGTGGCCACTCACCGGGCGGATCAGCGGCGTCTATGGCAGTCAGCGGGTCTATAACGGCAAGCCAGGTCGGCCGCACTACGGCGTGGATGTAGCTCGGCCCACGGGTACCTTGGTAGTGGCGCCAGCGGATGCGGTGGTGACACTGGTACAGCAGAATAACTACTACTCCGGCGGTACCCTGATCATGGATCATGGTTACGGCGTCTCTTCCACCATGATCCATCTTAGCGAAGTGCTGGTGAAAAACGGGCAGACGGTGAAGCAGGGCGACCCGGTGGCGAAAGTGGGCGCTTCTGGCCGCGCGACCGGGCCACACCTTGATTGGCGTCTGAACTGGTTCGAGGTCAAGCTGGACCCGGTCACGGTGGTGCCGCCGATGAAAGAATGAAGGGTGCGTTGTTGTCGTTCCCCGGGTGCTAAATGCTCAAGATAGAGGCCCTCGCCGGGGTGCTCTTGCTATATTTATTATTCCGGCTATGGTTGCCTCTATAGTTGGTTGAATATCAATGTAGGAACGCTGCTGTGTTTTATCTTTTCTCCCTCTGGATGGATTTTCTCCCCACCTTTCCGGTTTAAGCCGGGCGGAAGCCGTCCGGCTTTTTTCCCGTTGTCGACATCGTTCGATATCCCTTTTTTATATCAATCTGGTGAACGGTTATGGCTGCGCTTATGGAGCGTTTGTCGTTGTGTCGCTATGGCTATGGAAAACGCTATTTAGCAAAAAATCCCCTGTTTTTCCTGTCGCCGGTCCGGCTGATGCTCGTGATGGAGAAAATAGAGATGTTGCGTGGAGTGGAGTGTGAGCTGACTGCGGCAGCGGTGGGCGACCGTGTTTCCTTGTTCAGTTTTGAAGATGAAGAGCAGATGTCCTTCACGTTGGCAGAAGCGGGAAAGCGATCCCTGGGGGACAAGGACATTTCTGTGCTTTCTCCATTGGGCGCTGCTTTGCTGGGAGCCTTGCCCGGAGCAGTGGTTAATGTGAGTTTCCTTGGCCATGGGCACCGGTATCTGTTGCTGAAGGTGAAAAAAGCAGCAGAAAAAATGAATGTTTCAAATAGAGAGGGAGGGTCATACCTTGCATGTTTCACCGTAAGACAAGACGGAGAATATGAAACCTGTTTGAAAGGAAATCGTTATGAGTAAGGAAAAAGTGAAGAAAAAGCCGCAGAAAACCCTGAAAGAGAAGCGGCGGGAAAAAAGAGCCAGTAAATAATGACGACAGGGCGCCTTGCGCGCCCTGATTTAAGCCTGTTTTAGCAGGATGCGAAGTTCATCAGTGTTGCCAGTCAAGTCTGCCAGGGTGTACTGATCCAGCGCCTGCAGAAAAGCTGTCTGTGCCTGTCCCAGTGCCTGCTTCAGCTTGCAGGCGGGATCTATTGGGCATGACGATTCCGTGCCAAAACAGTCCAGCAGTTTGAGATTTTCTGTTTGCCTAACCAGCACCCCTACATTGATCTCTTTCGCGGATTTCGCCATCACCAGGCCGCCCCCTCGCCCTCTCAAGCTTTGCACATAATCCAACTGCACCAGTGTCTGTGCGACCTTGGCCACGTGGTTGTTGGAGATGTGATACGCATCGGCAATTTCCTGGACAGTGGCCGGGTGCTCGTTACGCCGGAGGGTGAGATAGATTAGGGCCCGCAGGGCGTAATCCGTATGTGTTGTGAGTTGCATGGCTTGACCCGCATTAAATGAGTATCTAATATGCCTCTTTGAAAGAGGTATGTAAAATACCTATTAATGTCATCAACGGGAGTCACGCCGTGCTTACGCAGAACCAATTGGCTGTTATTCAACAAACCGTTCCTGTTCTTCAGGAAAACGGAGAGGCACTCACCCGGCATTTCTATGCACGTATGTTCCGGGAGAACCCGGAGGTGCGGCCCTTTTTTAATCCGGCCCATCAGCAGGCTGGAACCCAGCAGCGAGCTCTGGCAGGGGCTATTTGTGCCTATGCACAGCACGTTGATAACCCGGCGGCACTGGCGGATGCGGTGGAATTGATTGCTCAGAAGCACGTTTCCCTGGGAATTCAGCCGCAGCACTATCCGATTGTTGGCGCAAACCTGCTAGCGTCTATTCAGGAGGTGCTTGGAGTTGATGAAACGTCGGAGATCGTTGATGCCTGGGCGGCGGCTTACGGGGCGTTGGCAGACATCTTTATTGGCCGTGAAGGGGCGTTGTATCAGCATCAGCAGGATGCGTTCGGTTGGCAGGGCTTCAAGCCTTTTGTCGTTGCCCGTCGTGAGATGGAAAGTGAGAATATCATTTCCCTTTACCTGGCTCGCCAGGATGGAGAGGCCCTGCAGCCGCACCAGCCCGGCCAGTACATTACCGTACGGGTGACGCCGCCCGGTGGTCAGCCGGTAATGCGTAACTACAGCCTCTCCTGCGCGCCGGGGGAAAGCCATTATCGAATCAGCGTGAAACGGGAGCTGGCTCCCGCTGACGCGGCGCCCCATGGTGTGTGTTCAGGTTATATCCATGAGCATATCCAGGAAGGGGAGGTTGTCGAAGTGGCGCCTCCCTGTGGCGAGTTTACCCTGGCTGACTCTGCGGGTGACGGCGTGCCGCTGGTGCTGGTTGCTGGTGGTGTGGGAATTACGCCGCTGCTTTCCATGCTGCATGGGGCGCTGGCTCAGCAGAAGGGGCGTGAAGTGATATTTATCCAGTGTGCCGTGAATGGAGCCGTTCGGCCTTTTGCTTCGGAACTGCAAATGCTGACGGACAGTCATGAAAATTTGCATTGTCATGTTCGTTACAGCGAGCCGTCTGCCCAGGATAAGGCGAAAGGTGGTTTTGACAGCACCGGGTTTCTGGATCGTGCATTGCTGGATCAGTTGGTGGGAGAGCGTCGCGCAGAGTATTACTTCTGTGGCCCGGTGCCCATGCTGAAGGCCCTGTATGGCGTGCTGCAGGAAAAAGGCGTGGACGATGCGGATATCCATTACGAGTTCTTCGGTCCGGCAGAAGGGCTTGCCGCTTGAGTGTCTGCAGCGCCGGGCTGCTAACGGAAGAGGCCGCGCTCATCGAGCACGGCCTCTTGTTGTTCGCCGACAGCGGTTAATGGCACCGGCATGCCATAGCCAGTTCAACTATCCACTAATTCAGCATCTCCACTACGCCTTGATTGCTCATCATTGCTACCCGGTTTCGCCCGGCACCTTTTGCCTGATATAGCGCTTCATCAGCCATTTTCAAGAGCTGGGCACCGTCTGCGGCGGTACCGTCCGAGCAGGCGACGCCAACGCTGATGGTGACTACCTGGCTGACCCGGGAGCCGCTGTGGGGAAGGCCAAGTTGCTCGACCCGGTTACGCATGCGCTCAGCGAAAACCAGCGCATCGTTGAAGCTGGAGTCAGTCAGGGTAATGACAAATTCCTCGCCACCGTAGCGGGCTACGAAATCGGTATCGCTTTGCACCATTCCCAGAGGGACGCCCGCCACTTTTTTCAGGCATTCATCGCCGGCCGGGTGGCCATAGGTATCGTTGTACTGTTTGAAAAAATCGATGTCGAACAACATCAGGGTAATACGTTCTGGCGCATCCGGGTTGTTCTGATTCAGCTTGTGATAGAGGTGGCTCAGGCGGCTTTCCATTCCCCGGCGATTGATACAGCCGGTCATGCCGTCGACGGTGGCCTGGTTTTCCAGTACTAGATTAGCGGAGTGTAATTCGTTTCTGTGCTGGAACAGTACATGTTCGGAGAGGAAGTGCTGTCGCAACAGTCGCTCGTACACGTATTGGCCAAACAGGCTCATGCTCGCAAAGGCCAGTGATACCAATACCAGGGTGGATGGTTCAAAGGGATGGCGGCTGGAGCCGAGCTGCAGGCTGAAAACCATGCAGCCAATCATGATCACTGAACTCACCAGTGCGGAATAGAATGGCACCCGTATCAGGATGCAGATCATCAGGATGGCCAGAGGGGTGTGAAAGAAGAAAGTGTACGCCAAGGGGTGATCGACAATGGCGCCCAGATAATTGCCGGTAAGGGCAATGGCGAATGCCAGTATCAGCGTGGCTTCATGAAGCCAGTTGCGCCATTGGGGCTTGCGGATTAATACCAGACAGCCGCCGGTGAGCATCAAGGTGAAAAGGCGTGGGCGCCAGGAAATGTTGAGAACGTCGGGAGAAATGCGTGACTCGATAAACATGGCGGAGACAATCAGGAACGCCACCAGTGCCAGCGCCCAGGGCATGACTTTGGCCACGCTTGCCCGGAAATAGAGGCGAAAATCCTTTTCCAGCGGTTTGGGCAGGCGAAGGTGCCACGGTAACGTAATATCGTTGCCGGTTGGCAGTGGGGTATGGTTCTGGTTTGCGGTCACGGCCGTAGAGGCTCCTTTCAGTCCATGAATCGGTGACTGCGTGCGTGAGCAGCATGCACTACATCATAGTGCAAAGTACTGTCATATCGATAATGGGCACGTGGCCAGCGGTGTATTGTAAGGACAAAAGGGCAGCTGTGGTTAGCCCGGCAGAGTTAATCTAATCCAAAAGCGCTAACAGTGCCTGCTGTTTCCCTTGAGGGAGTTGGCGAAAGCGTTCCAGCAGGAAGGCTTCTTCGTTGCCTTGCGGCACCGCTGCTTCGCCGTGGGGCAGGGTATGCGGCCAGTTCTTCAGGCTATGTTCCAACCGGGCAATAATTTCCGCGTTCATGCTGCGATGGCTGTGGTTGGCCGCTTCCGCGACCTCGTTTCGCATACCGCAGGGAAAACGAACCACGAACTTCTCGGTTCGCGTGGTTGCGTTGCTTGTCATAGTAACCTCTGAATCACGCCTGCTTACATGGGGCTGGCGAGAAAGGCTTGCCGGCCTATGACAACAGAGCAGGCTGTGCTGTTATCTGGACACAAGCTTCAGACCTTACGCATTTTTTTGCCTCCAGGCGATACTGGCAACATGCCAGTAATGGCGAAATAGAGACACGGTTAACACTCAAATGCGTAAAAGTTTTTTTTACACAGAGAAACGTCATGGACTTGTGATCTGGTGCACGGTGCCAGTGAGGATCAGCCAGTGCTAGAATTGATCCTGTTGATGTGGGCATGAGTGGCTATTCATAAAATGAATATTGGTGCGGCAGATCTGAATCTGCTCAAGTATCTGGATGTGCTTCTGCGTGAGCAGAATGTGACCCGAGCGGCGGAGCAGCTGGGGATTACCCAGCCGGCGATGAGTAATTCGCTGAAACGGTTGCGCGAGTTATTTGGTGATCCTTTGCTGATCCGTACCAGTGACGGCATGACGGCGACGGAACGCGCACAGGAGCTGCGGCCGTTGGTGCGGCAAATTCTGTCCCAGGCGGAGCAATTGTTCACCCCCGAGGACGTGTTCCAGCCGGCGGACAGTCGCCGGGTGTTTCGGATCATGACCAGTGATTATGCGGAAGCGACTCTGGTGCCCCATATTGTTCGTCGCCTGCGCGCCGAGGCGCCCAATGTGGTGCTGGATTTCCTGACCCCGTCGGACGTGAGCTACCAGGACATGGAGCAGGGCCGGGTGGATATGGCAGTGAATCGCTTTAACGAAATCCCGGGCTCATTTCACCAGGTAAGCCTCTGGAAAGACTCCTTTTCCTGCTTGCTCAACCGGGATAACCCCATTGCCGAAGGCTTTGATCTGGATAGCTATCTGTCCGCCCAGCACATCTGGGTATCAAAAACCGGTTTTGGCGTGGGATTCGGCATGAATCCGGAAAAGCTCGGCGGGCTGGGGTGGATTGACCATGCCCTGGAACAGTTGGGCAAGAGCCGCAAGATCAGCATCTTCACTCGTCATTATCAAATGCCTGCCTTGCTGGCCATGAATAACGACTTGGTGGCCACGCTGCCAAGCCGGGTGGCGCGCATGCAGGCCCAAAATGAGCGTTTGCTGATCAAGCAGCCGCCATTTGATATCCCCGAGTTCGAGCTGAAAATGGCCTGGTCCTCGCTGTTGCACCACAACGTGGCACACCGTTGGTTGCGGCGGCTGATTCAGGAAGAGGCAGAGCGAATTCTGGCAGAAGAATAGCTACACGCTAGGATGGGGAATCGGGAAAAGCTCTCCCGGCTTTCCTGTTCAACTTTTCACGTTGAACTTTCAACTGATCTTTCGCGGGCAGGGCGACTATCGTGTAGTACCAGCCTAACCCGCGTTGCAGCTTGAAGCTTGCCGCTAAGAGCTTGTTCTCAGATCACCGATGTGCCGCTGAGCCAGCTGCTATGGGTTTTCCCGGGCAGGTTCTCGCCGGCTTCGGCGATGGCGCCTTTGCCGACACCTTCGAAGGCGCGGACCCGAAAGTGCTTGCCGGGAGCTTCATCGGCCAGTTGGGCTGCAATGTGCGCGGCCAGCTGTTCGACGGTGGTGTCCGTGTCGACCATGTAGCAATGGTCTTCCGGGATTACCAGCTCGAAATGACCCTGCTCGGCATCGTAGCGGAACCGGTGGTGGGGAATTTCATCGATGTAGTAGGTGCCTTCCAGATCTTCTTCCGTGCCCAGATAGATGTCTTCCCAGCGGTCCGCCCAGAGCTTTTCCCAGTAACGGCTGCGCCGGCCATTCTCGAAAATGTGAATATTGGAACGATGGCCGTGGGCAATGCGCTGGCAGTTGCCGTCGTGTTTTTTCAGGCCATGGGAATAGTGGTAGAACGGCGCGGTGCCGGTGTCTTCTTCGCGCAGCACCACGCGCACTTCCGCTACATTCGCCGGTACGACGGTCTGGATTAGATCCATCAGATACAAGGTCAGGCTGGCCTTGGACACTTCCGGACCGGGCATCAGCAACAGGCTCTGGCTGGGCGCCACCATGCGGATGGTGCCACCCCGGTATGCCCATTCCAAGCTGGTGTCGTTATCGCGTTCGGCGATGGTGGCCTGGTCATTGTCCACGGGAACCAGCAGACGGTGATCTACGCTGTCATCAATGATCTGCTTGATGCGCTTTTTTATGTGGCCGAAGTCGAAGACCATGCCCTGATCATCCAGATCGCCGCTCAGTTCCAGGTCCACCAGCCAGGATTCGCCCACCATGCCGCGCTTGGGGTGCAGGTAGGAAAAATCGGCGACGGTTAAATTTTCGACAAAAAGAGTGGCCATGCTGTTCCGGTTGATAATGATGGGTTTCGACAGGTCACTATAATGCCATTATTCTGGGCTGCCGCTAAGGTGCACAGCGCTTGCTGCGGACATTTTACGAGCAGTTATCGTAGTAGCTGTGAACCGGGGCACACCAGTTGCACAGTAAAGTGCACATGCTGTGGCGTGGCTACGGGGTTCCGCCGTGGCTTTTCCGCTGACCCAACCGAGAGCAGTTATGGCTGAAACGCTTTTCTCCAAGATCATCGACCGGGAGATTCCTGCCGATATCATCTTCGAAGACGACCAGTGCCTGGCCTTCCGGGATATCAATCCCCAGGCGCCGACCCATTTTCTGGTAATCCCCAAGAAGCCGATTGCCAAGCTGTCCGATGCTGAAGAGGCCGATCAGGCATTGCTTGGGCATCTGTTGTTGGTGGCCAGTCAGGTGGCCGGGCAGGAGGGGCTGGAGGATTTCCGCCTGAACGTGAATAACGGCGCTGGCGCCAGCCAGACCGTGTTCCACCTGCATGTGCATGTGCTGGGTGGCCGTTCCTTCAGCTGGCCGCCGGGCTGATCTTCTCGCCGCCGGGGTACAGGTAAGACGGGCGCCGGCAGGAGAGCGCATGGAATTGCCTGACGTACAGAGGTGGCAAATGGAGCAATGGATAAAACCGGTCACGCTGGAAGGCGAGCATGTAGTGCTGGAACCGTTGTGCGCAGACCATGCGGAGGATCTGGCCGAGGCGACGGCCGATGGCGAGTTGTGGCGACTCTGGTATACCACGGTGCCTGCCCCGGCAACGGTGGCGGATTATATCGATACGGCTTTGCAAGGGCGGGCACAGGGTGATATGCCTTTTGCGGTGCGCCACCGCTCCAGTGGCAAGGTGATCGGCAGTACCCGTTTTTTTCGGGTGGATGCGGTTAATGGCCGCCTTGAACTTGGACACACCTGGTATGCCCGCCGCTTCCAGCGCAGCGCGGTGAATAGCGAGTGCAAGCTGCTACTGCTGGGCCATGCCTTCGAAACTTTGAATGCCGTTGCGGTGGAGTTGCGAACCCACTGGCATAACCACGCCTCACGCACGGCCATTGCCCGCCTGGGCGCCAAACAGGACGGCGTGCTGCGCCACCATACGCGTTCCGCCGACGGGGTGTACCGCGACACGGTGGTGTTTTCCATTCTTGAGCAGGAATGGCCGGCCGTACGTCAGAACCTGCGTTACCGACTGGACCGTGGTGCATCGTGAATTACCTGGCCCATTTGACCCTGGCGCAACCGTCGGTGCCTTCCAAGGTAGGTAATGTACTGGGGGATTTTATGCGCGGTGCGGTGGTCAGCGAGCTGAGTGAGCCACTGCGCCGGGGGCTGGATAATCATCGTCTGGTGGACCGCTTCACCGACCAGCATCCCTGGGTCATGGCGCAACGCCGTGGGTTCTCGGCCCGCCGGCGTCGTTTTGCCGGAGTGGCGCTGGACGTGTTGTTCGATCATTTTCTGTGGCAGCACTGGGCCACCTTCTACGGACATGACCGGGACGCAGCCATTATCCGCCATTACCAACATCTGCAAGCGGGTCTGCCGTTGATGCACCTGCCCATGCGTGAGCGGGTGGAGCGCCTGATTGAGCATGATCTGCTTAACCAATACGGAGAGTTGGAGCGGGTTGGGCAGGCGCTGGATGTGATCGCCGGGCGTATCCGCTTTGCCAATGACTTTGCCGGCATCATCCAGGAAATTGAGCCGCGCTATCAGGCACTGGAGGCCGGGTTCTTGGCGTTCTATCCCGAGCTACAAGCGGTGGTCAGGGAGGCCGCACTGGAGTGATGACGGGTTGGCTGCAAGCTCCAAGCTGCCCACAGCGCCATAAAGGGCGGCATTTCTCCAACAGCAGGGGCCGCGTTCTGACCTTCGGGACGCGGCCCCTGCTGTTTCAGAGCCTTTCTTGCTTTCCGGCGTGTTGCCGCGTGTGGCTTGTCGCTTGCTGCTGTCCTTTGCTCACAATGCCGGCATATTCAATTCAGCCATGGTGTCGTAATACAGCTCATCGGCCAGGTTGCTGTTGCGGGCCCGGGGGGAGCGCAGGGCCGGTTTGTGATTGGCGAAATACTCGCCGCTGATATCCGCGTACTGTTCGTCCAGCGCCAGGCTGACCGGAAGCGAAGCGGCTTTTTCCGGGGTGGTGAGCGTAGGGCGAATCAGCGCCATGACGGCGCTGGGCACATGACGGAAAATCGGTGTGTCCACGCCGCCGGGGTGCAGGGCATTACTGGTGATGCCGGTGTCTTTCAGGCGGTCGGCCAGTACATTGCTGAACAGAATATTGGCGAGCTTGGACTGACCGTAGGCGTCCATGACCAGGTAGGGCTTGCGACCTTTCCAGGTTTTCTTGTTGATACGGCCCAGCCAGTGAGCCACCGAAGCCAGGTGCAGAATCCGGGGCTGGGTGCCTTTCTGTAGCAGCGGCAGCATCAGGTGTGTGAACAGCACCGGAGCCAGGTAATTCACCCCGAACTGCATTTCGTAACCGTCTTTGGTGAATTCCTGCCGGGTGGGGACCACGCCGGCATTGTTGATCAGTACATCAATGTGCCCCAGCTCCTGGTAGAGCTTGGCTGCACAATCGCGTACCTGTTCAAGGTCCGACAGATCCAGCGCGAACAAACGTATTTTGGCCTGCGGGTGGGTATTCTTGATTTTGGCCACGGCGGCCTGACCTTTGGTCTGGTCGCGACAGGCGAGGATCACCTCCGCGCCACGGCCGACTAGTTGCTCGGCGGTACAAAAGCCGATGCCAGAATTACCGCCGGTAATCAGTACGCGTTTGCTCATGGTCGTTTTGCCCTTCTTCCCTGTTGGTGTGTCGCCAGCTTAACAGGCCTCACAGGTTGGAGTGGGGCCGGTGAGGCCATTTTCGGTGTTTTCCTGTGGCCGCTGTTGCGTCATGGGGAGCCATTGAAGGATATCCTGACTGACCTGTTGCCACTCTTTGCTCTGCAGTAGCAGGTGTGGGCCTTGCGGATAAAAACGGTAACTGCCTTGCGCCGCCAGATGGTCGCGCAGGTGGCGAATACCCGCTTCGGGGACCGAGTGATCCTTGCCCCCGTACAGTAGCAGGCTGGGTACGTTCAGCTGGCTGGCCGAATCGCTGGCGCTGTCCGCCAACTTGATCAAGCCCCAGTACGCGTCCATGCGCACTTCACGCATGACGCGGGGATCCTTGGCCAGGCGTTGGGCGCTGGCCGGCGAGAGGGTCGGATCGTCGGGATCGCGCTCCACCGTGAGGCGGTAGCCCGGCGCCAGGGTGGCAGCAGTGGCGATGGCTGCGTTCCAGCCGTAACGAAAGCGAATGCCTTCGCGCACCGCCGGGGCGGCCAGTATTAGCCCTGCCACCTTGTCCGGTTCCCGTTGTGCGGCGAGTATGCCTACGGCGCCGCCCAGGCTTTCGCCAAGCACAAACAGGGGTTGCGGGTAGTCCTGGTGCAGGCGGTGGATTTGCGTCACGGCGTCCTGCACCAGTGTCGCCTCGCCGGCCCAGTGTCCCTGCTCCAGTCGGTCGCCAAAGCCCGCCTGGTCATAGGCCACAAAAACATAACCGGCCTCGGCGAACCAGGGGCCCAGCTGTTCAAACGCGGCACCGAAATCCCCGAAGCTGTGCAGGCCGAGAATGACCCCCTGTGGCGTGCCGGCAGGGGCCCACTCGCGCACAGTTTCGGGGAGGGGGTCGGGTATACTGGTAGTGTCTGGTTGTTTGCCGGAAAAAACACTGCAGGCGGACATCAGCACCCCGGTAAAAACAATAAGAGAAAAGCGCAAAGTACGGAGAGTCATGCCATGAGCGTAGCAGTGCCGTTGCAACGGCGAGTGAATGCGGGGTTCTTTTTCCTGGTGCTGGTGGTTACTACCGGGCTGGTCTCTCGTTGTGAGGCGGAAAAAGCCCCGGCGGTGGCGATGATGGGGTTGACGGTAACGGCGTCTGCCTATAACTCGTTACACGGGCAGGGGGCGGGCAGCGATCATGCGTTGGCCGCCTGGGGGGATCGCCTTGAGCCGGGTATGCAGGTCATCGCAGTGTCCCGCGACCTGATTCGGCTGGGGCTGACCCATAATACCGAGGTTACCGTGGAGGGCTTGCCGGGTGTATGGGTGGTGAAGGACAAGATGCACCGGCGCTGGAAGCGCAAGATTGATATCTATATGGGGGAGGATGTGCAGGCGGCCCGTGAATGGGGCCGCCGCAAGGTCAAAATCCGTTTTCCCCGGCCGCCGGAGAAACCCTGACACCGACTATTCCCGGCTGAGAAAGGTCATGGTCATCTTGGTGGAGGCGCTGGGCAATACCTTGTCCAGCAGTTTGATGAATTTAAAGACCCCACCCACCGGGTTATGCACTGGCAAGTTTTCGTTGGCGGCCTGCCAGGCTTTGGCGGCAATGTCGTCGGCCGTCAGGTTCACACCTAATCGGTCCACCACCGGGGCGCGGAATTCGGCGTCGTCCAGCATCGGCGTTTTGACAAACGGCGGCATGATATCTACCACCCGAATGCCCTGGCGGGCCCACTCGATATTGAGCGCTTCGGTAAGCGCCCGCACGGCAAACTTGCTGGCAGAATAAGAGGCCAGGTGCGGCACGCCATAGACCGCGGACGCAGAGCTCATGTTGATCACTGCCGGTTCGGTACGTAGTTGCAGGTGCGATTGTGCCGCCAGAGTCATGTTGATCAACCCGGTGACATTGATATCGATGATCTGCTTGTGCTGGGCGGCACTGATGTCCTCGAAGTGCCCCATGCGCAGGATGCCGGCACAGTTGAACAGCACGTCGAAACCCTTGCCCCGGGAAAAGGCCTCGCAGGCTTGCTGGCAGGCACCGGCATCGGTCACGTCCAGTCGCTGATACCAGCTGCCACCCAGTGCTTTTGCCAGCCTGGCGAGTGCGGTTTCATTGATGTCGGTCAGGCCCACCTGCCAGCCCTTATTATGAAACAGCGTGGCGGTGGCCAGCCCGATGCCGCTGGCGGCGCCGGTGATCAGGATGCGCTTCATGGGGTGGTCCCTTTGTCGTGCTGAGGCATTGCGTGTTGGTGGATAAAGCGGGCGCAGGTCATCAAAGCCTGATCCGCATCCGCCAGTACCCCGGCATGCAACTGGAAGTCGTGCCAGCGCTGGGGGTGAACCTGAAGCCTTGCTGGTGTGCCGGCTTCGTTCAGTGCGGTGCACAGGCGGTGGCTGTCATTGAGCAGGATTTCATCGCCGCCGACCTGGATCAGGGTGGGAGGCAGCTCGCTCAGGACACCAAACAGCGGAGAGCATTGAGCGTTGCGGGTGTCATCACCGGCATAGGCGGAGGCACCGCTGGCCAGCCAGGCATGGCTGAGCATGATGTCCCGGTCGGTATCGAAAAGTTGCCCCAGGGTCAGGTCCACCCAGGGGGAAAACAGGATTGTCGCGCAGGGCAGCGGCGTGCCGGCGGCTTTCAGCGCCTGCAGTGTGGCCAAAGCCAATCCGCCCCCGGCGGAGTCGCCCATCAAGGTGAGTGAGGTGGGGCTGACACCGCTGTCCAGCAAGGCCTGGTACACCGCCACGGCGTCTTCGATGGCGGCGGGGCAGGGGTGTTCAGGGGCCAATCGGTAATCCGGTACCACCACGTGGGCATTGGCGAACCTGGCCAGATGCGAGGTGATTGCCTTGTGGCTGTCCGGGCTGCCGGCCACGTAACCGCCGCCGTGCAGGTAGAGCACGGTGCTTTGTGCATGCAGTGGCTGATAGTGGCGGCAGGGAACCTTGCCCACTGGGCTGTCGTGGCTGCCAATGCCGCCGGCTTTGAGTGTGCTGTAGGCCATGATGTTCAGCCATCGCCGCTGCGCAGCAAAGCTGAAACGGGGATTGGCGACAGGTTTGAACAGCAGCGCCAGTGACTGGCGCAGAATGCCGGCCAGTAGCTGCTGAAGTGTCGATTGGCTACGGCTTATGCGATCAACAAACAGGCTCATAGGGATTTGTACTCGTAGTCACTGAGTTCCAGGTGCTGGGTTTGGCGGCGGTAGTCAAAGGTGAACCCGGGCCAGTTGTTGGTGTTCTTGCCACTTTCGGTCTTGTACCAGCTGTGGCAACCCTTGTCCCACACGGTGTCGCTGATTTTACGCTGCACATTATCGTTGAACCGCGTCTGCACGCTTTCGCGCACTTCCAGCGAATGCAGTTTCTGCTCTTCCATTTCGGCCAGGCATTGCTGCACGTAATGAATCTGGCTTTCCAGCATGTAGATAATCGAGTTATGGCCCAGGTTGGTGTTGGGACCATACAGCATGAAAAGGTTGGGGAAGCCGCGCACGGTGATGCCCAGGTAGGCTTCCGCGCCGTCCTGCCAGGCGGTATTCAGGTCCACGCCATCGCGGCCGGTGATGGTCATTGGGGTAAGAAAGTCGGTGGCCTTGAAGCCGGTGCCGTAAATGATCACGTCCACGTCATGGTGGGTGCCGCTGCTGTCGGTAAGGCCTTTCTTGTCCACCGCATCAATGCCGTAGTTGATCACCTCGGTATTGTCTTGGGCCAGCGCTGGGTAGTAATCGTTGGACATGAGAATGCGTTTGCAGCCCATGGGGTAATCCGGGGTCAGTTTTTCACGCAGCGCCGGGTCGCTAATTTGCTTTTTCAGGTGCCGGGCGAATAGCCATTCATAGACCGCCATGGCTTTCTGGAAGGAGGTAAAGCCAAGTACACGGGATTCATTCGCCGCATAAATACGCATGCGATCCAGTGTCTGGGTCAGTGGCAGTTTCTTTAATACCCAGTGTTCGGCTTTCTTGTAGGCGCGGTCCGGTTTGGCAATCACATGGGCGGCGGAGCGCTGGAACAGTTTGACCTTGCCGGCCACTTTGGCCACTTCCGGCACGAACTGAATGGCGCTGGCGCCAGTGCCTACCACTGCCACGGTTTTGCCGGTGAGGTCCTCATCATGATTCCAGCGGGCGCTGTGAAAGTGTGGGCCCTGGAAATCCTCGATGCCGGCCAGTGGCGGGTAGGCCGGTTGGTTAAGTTGGCCGGTGGCGGTGATCAGGGCACGGCAGGTGATGATGTCGCCGTTAGTCAGGGTGATTTCCCATAAACCGGCGTCATCCATAAAGCGGGCTTCTGCCACTTCGGTGTTGAAACGGATATGGCGATACAGGTCGTACTTGCGCGCGCAGTACTGCTGGTAGGCAAGGATCTCTTTCTGCGGCGCGAAGCGGCGGCTCCACGGGTAATGGCGTTCAAAGGAGAACGAATACAGATGAGAGGGCACATCACAGGCGGCACCGGGATAGGTGTTATCGCGCCAGCAGCCGCCCACATCGTGCCCTTTTTCTATCAGCAGCAAGTCGTCTTGCCCCTGGGCTTTCAGGCGAATCGCCATGCCCAGTCCGCCGAAGCCGGCGCCAATAATGACCACGTTGTGCGTTGCTTGCATGGGAAACAATCCGGTTAATAACGTTAGGTTCCACTCTAGCGATACATAAACGCCTTGTTTATGGCATTCTGGGACAGAAATTTGTGGAATTCGGACATTGTCGGTGACAGTACAACGAGCCATTACCAGCGTGCGTATGCAGGTGGCCTTTGCCGAAGAGCGGGGGCTGCCGGTTGCTGCGTGTCTGCGGGGGTCCGGCATTCATCCTGGCATGCTGGGCCAGGCAGACTGCACCATTGATGCGGACCAGGAGCTCACTGTGGTGCGCAACCTGTGCCGGGGGCTGGGCAACGAGGCAGAGCTGGGCCTGGCCATGGGGCAGCGCTACCACCTGAGCAGCTATGGGGTCTGGGGCTTTGCGTTATTGAGTAGCCCGACTTTTCGCCAGGCGGTGGAGCTTGGGTTGCGCTACCTGGATCTGACCTTTGCGTTCGTGGATATCTCCCTGCAGCAAGACGGCGATGATGCCATGTTGATTCTGGATGACAGTGGTGTGCCGGATGATGTCCGTGAGTATCTGTTGGCGCGGGATGCCAGTGCCGTGATGATGATTCAGGAAGAATTGTTTGCTGGCCGTATTCCGCTGTCATCGCTGGCGATGCGTTTGCCGCCGCGTCCGGTGGCCCCATTCGAGGCGATTTTCGGTCTGGCCCCGCAATTTGATTCCTGCCGCAGTCGGGCCCGTTTTGCGGTAGGCCTGCTGGATATGCCCCTGCCCCAGGCCAATCCGGTGACAGCACGTTTGTGTGAAGAGCAGTGCCATCAGTTATTGGTGCAGCGCTACCGCAAGGGCAGTGTGGCGGCGCGGGTGCGCCGGCGCTTGTTGCAGCAGCCGGGGCGGTTTCCGGACATGGAAGCCATGGCGGAAGAACTGACAATCACCAGTCGGACATTGCGCAGACAGCTGGCGGCGGAAGGAACCAGCTACCGGGTCCTGCTGGATGAAGTCCGGCGGATGCTGGCGGAACAGTGGTTATTGCTGGGTATTCTCAGCCTGGCCGAAATCAGCGAGCGGTTGGGCTTTTCCGAAATCGCCAATTTCAATCACGCCTTCCGGCGCTGGACCGGGCAGCCCCCCGGCCGCTTTCGTCATCAGCTGAGAGAGCAACACTGACAACCCGCCTGACCATGCTCGGTCTGTGTTCCTTGGGGCGGCAAGCGCTATGGCATCACCGGTAGTGTCATTTCGCCTTCCTTGTCGAAGGAAAGGGGAATCGGCACGCCGGCTACCCGTGCCTTGCCGACCAACCGGTATTGCAATGGCTGGTCCTGGCGCTGCTGGATTTTCTGCAGCTGCTGCAGGCTGCTTAGCAGGCTGGTGGTAATGGTGGTGGTGACCTGGGCATCGCCCATGGCGGGCAGGGTGATGCGTTCGTTGGTCAGTCCACGGGCAAATTTCTCCCCATTAACGTAGATCTCGTAATCCAGGCTGTTGAGGGTGAGTTCCCGGTCGTTGGGGTTGCGGGCCCGCAGGGTCAGCCCCCATTCCTGCTCGAACAGGTTGAAACTGTTCAGGTTAATGCCGGATACGCTGACTTCCGGGGACTCCAGGCCAGCCAGGCTCTGGCAGCCGCTCAGTATCAGCAAGCTCATGACCATCCACAGGGAAACCACTTTTTTCATCTACTCACTCCATCCATAGGGCACAGGGGGCTACGACGTGCCAGTTAGAGGCCAGCATAACGGGAAAGTTGCGAGTGTGAAGCAGAACAGGGAGGAGGGTGATGATTAATGCGTGCCGGACGGCCCGATCGCCAGTCACACCACCGCGCCCCTTGCGGGGCGCCTGTGGTGCGGCATCCTGACCGGGCCGCCGGCACGAGGGCCGAATGACAGAATCATCCGGCTTTCTCGATAGTCGCGTGATCGCCGGGGCGAAAGCAAGTACCAGATGTCGTAAATTTGTATCCGGCAGGCTGTGACAATCACAACAGTCAAAGCCGACAAGCTATGGTAGATTTCCTGAAAAGAACGTATCTGAAAACAACGTAGATAAACGCTAACACCGGGGGAGCGCACATGCGCCGCGCATTCATTTTGTTGTTGATGCTGGTCGCAGCCCAGCTGCACGGGGCCGAGCTGGACAAGGATCTGGCCGATTTCAAACGTGACGTGCTGGAAGTCAATAAACGCCTGCTATTGCTCGAAGAAGAGTTGCTGTTCCCCGCCGATACCCAGGTGGGGATTTATGTTTCTCTGGATGTGGGGCACTTTTTCCAGCCGGACAGCATCACGCTGGAGCTGGATGGCGAAGTGCTGACCAGCCATCTCTACACGGAAAAGGAGATCCGCGCCCTGAAAAACGGTGCGGTGCAGCGCCTGGCGCTGGCCAACGTGAAGAATGGTGACCACGAGCTCACTGCCTTTATCACTGGCACCGGGCCTGCCGGGCGGGAAATGCGCCAGGGGGTGACCGGCCACTTCGACAAGAATCACGGCCGCCATTTCGTTCAGCTTCATATCGAGGACGATACCGCCAAGCAGCAGCCGCGTTTCCGTTTTCGCGACTGGCGCTGAGAGCGGTCTATGCGAATGCGCGGAAGCTTGAAAGGGCTGGTGGTGGGGCTGTTGTTACTCAGTTCCCTGAGCTGGGCCCGGCTGGATGAACCTCATCAGGTGCAGGAGCTGGCCTATGGTGAGGTGGCCTATCTGTATCTCAAAGGCGATTATTTTGCTGCCTTGACCCGTGCCCAGATGGCGCTGGAGCGGGGTGAGGTGGATATCCACAAGGCGGATATGGAAGTGCTGCTGGGGGCCATGTACAGCGCCTACGGCATGCCCGAAGACGCCGAGCAGGTTTTCAACCAGCTACTGGATACCCAGGTCAGCGGTGAGGTCGCCCAGCGGGCATGGATCCACCTTGCCGGTCTTTATTATCGTCAGCAGAAATATGAAAAGGCACTGACCATGCTGGATCAGCAGGTCGGTGAGCCGCCAGCCAAACTGGAAGAAGTGTATTTCAGTTTGCGGGCGCGGACCCTGATGCGTCTGCAACGCTATGAAGAAGCTGCAGAGCTGCTTGATGCGTTCTCCGAAGACCATCCTCTCAATGCCTACCTGCGCTATAACCTGGCGATCAGCTGGATTAACGGCAAGCACCCCGGGTTGGGGCAGGAATGGCTCTGGCAGCTGGCAAACATGCCGCCGGGGGATGCTCAGGTCAATGCCATCAAGGAAAAAGCCATGCTGGCGCTGGCGATCTACATGTTGCGCAGCGACCAGGAAGACCGTGCGCTGGCCCTGTTGCGAGACGCTCGCCTGGAAGGGCCGTTTGCCGACATTTCCCTGCTGCTCTATGCCCGCGCCCTGTTGATTGAAAATCAGCCCCGCAAGGCGCTGCCGGTCCTGCAGCAACTGGACACCAAGTCGATCCAGCGATTGCCGGTGCAGGAAGCGCAGTTGGCGATTCCCTACCTGTACGAGCAAATGGGCGATCAGCGTTCTGCCAGACAGGCATTCGAGACCGCGCTGGACCGCTTCGATGGTTTGCAGCAATACCTGCTGGAAGTGGAAGCGGATATTGCCAGTGGTGAATGGTTCACGGCCATGGTGGGCGAGCCCCGTTGGTCCACCGCCATGGACCCGGTGCCGCCGTTCCTGCCGCGTCGGGTGGAAAGCTTTCCGACCTTCTATGAATGGTTTGCCACCACCGAATTTCAGCGCGGCTGGAATAACTACCACGAACTCTTGCGGCAGAAGAATCTGCTGACCCAGTGGCAGGAAAAACTGCCGGCCTTCGAGACACTGATGGCTGCCCACCGGCGTAAGCAGGATGAAACCCGCCCTGCGGCCCGAGCGTTATTGGACGATTTGTCACAGCAGGATTTCCAGGGGCGCATGACCCGTTTGCAGCGCCGCTACGATGAAGCCGTGGCCAAACAGGACCCGCTGCCCTTCGCCACCGACAAGGAGCACAAGCTGTGGGAGGCGCAGCAGAATGCCGAGCAGCGCACCGAGGGGTGGGGCAAGCGAAAGCGCCCGGATGTGACCGCCAAGCTGGACTTCTACAAAGGGGTTTTGCTGTGGGAGATGCAGGAAAATATCGTGCCGCGCCAGTGGGAACGCCAGCATCAGCTTAATGAAATCGATGGGTTGCTGGAGCAGACCCGTGTGCTGCGCAGCCGGGTGCTGTTTGCCACCTACCGCTCCGAGCGGCTGGAAGATTTCTCGCAGGAATTGAATGCCCTGACCGGCGAGCTGGAACGCTTGCAGCAACGCGGGGCGCTGTTGATGCGTCGCCAACAGTACGGATTGCAGGCGTCGGCCTATGAACAGGTTACCGAAACCCGCAACCGCCTGAAGCGTTTCAGTGCGTCGGCCCATGAAGGGCTGGCCGATCTTTACCATCGCGCCTTGCGCAGCAGCCGCGAGCGTGAGCAGGCACCGACAGATGCCGCGCCCCAGTCCCCCGAGTTCCCGTTGCAGCCGCCCATGGGGTCATCCCGGTGACCGCGCAACAGCTGGATTCCTTGCACCACAGGGGGCAAGGGTTCGATGTGATCAGTGGTGCGGCGTTTTCACCGGCGGACTGGGATCTTTATCCCGATGGCGACAGTTCCGATTGCTGGCGCGGTTATGTGTGCCGTTACGCGATTGAGGACGGTGCCCTGTACCTGGCAGAGCTGGCCCTGTGTGCACCACCAAGCGGGCTGCTCGGGGTGGATGAACAGGGCGAGATAATCACCGCACCGGCACGCTGGCCCGCGCTCAACGGGGTGGCGGCGGAGCGGGTGAGCGGCGGCCTGCTGCCTTGGCGCTATCCTGCGTTGCAGCTTCCTCTTGGCTTTACCGGCTCGTTATTGGTGGGCCAAACCCTGCGGGACGACAGTCTCTACCTGGCCGGCGCGGCGGATTTTCCGCAAGCGGAGGATTACCATGATGTCTGGCGTCTGCAGTTGGAGCAGGGCCGGTTATGTGGTGAGGCACTGGATCGGTCGGGCTAGCGGTAGACTGACAGGGTTCATCATTCAACATCATTGCGCATCATTCTGCGTTGGTGAGGGTTTATGGATATCCCGTCGCTGTTTCTGTTGATGCTCTCTCTCGTTGCCATGGCGGCGATGCCCAGTACCAGTGTGGCACTGGTGGTGGTTCGTTCAGCCCGGTATGGCGTTTCCCACGGTTTGCTGGTGGCCGCAGGTATTGTGCTGGCGGACTTGTTGTTTGTGAGCCTTGCGCTGCTCGGTATGGCGGCACTGGCCCAGTGGCTGGGAGCGGCGTTTGTGGTGGTACGGATATTGGCCGCGGTGTGGCTAATCGGTTTTGGCGTGCAGCTGATTCGTTCCCGGCGGGCGGCCGTGAGCAAGCCGCGGAACAGCGACAAGCGCGCAGGCCACCATGGTGCGAGTTTTCTGGCAGGCCTGTTGGTAACGCTGGGAGACATCAAGGCCATCGTGTTTTATGCCAGTTTGCTGCCCGTGTTCGTGGATTTGTCTGCGCTGCAAGGTACCGGGATTGCGGTGGTGCTGCTGGTGACGGTGCTGGCGGTGGGCGGCGTAAAAGTGATGTACGCCTTGCTGGCCAGCCGGCTGGCGGAGGTGGTCTTGCCGCCACGCTACCGGCGGCCGCTGCAGCTTGGCGCAGGCTGCGTCATGGTGGGGGCCGGAGTCGGCTTGCTGGTTCGCGCCTGAGACAAGGTCCAGTGCAGATTGGCGCGACTCTGGCCACGCAGACGGACATTCAACGAAAGACCCGGCGATACCGCCATCAACCTGATTTCTGGTTTTTAGCCGCGTCAGGCTTCCGGCACTGGGCGTCTCGCCCTGTGCGTTGTCAGCCGCCGGTCAGGTCGTCGGAGTAGGTAACGTTACCTTCCCGGTCGATGATGATGGCCGAGGTGCCGGGAAGACGATTGATCAGTGCCAGGCCTTGTTCGGCGCCCAGCACAAAGACGCTGGTGGACAGGGCGTCAGCATCAATACTGTTGTCACACAGCACGGTAACGCTGGCCAGACCATCGATGCTTTTACCGGTTTTCGGTGACAGGATGTGATGAATGCGGCGGCCGTCCTGAATGAAGTAACGCTGGTAATCCCCCGAGGTGGACATGGCCAGATTGGCCATGGGCAGTTTCATGGCGATGTCCTTTTTACTGCGCGGGTGTTGAATGCCCACTTCCCAGGGGCGACCCCGGTGGTCGCCCAGCACATAACTGTCCCCGCCCAGTGACAGGTAGGCGTGCCTGACGCCTGCCTCTTTCAGCAAGGCGATGCCCTGATCAATCGCGTACCCCTTGGCGATACCGCCCAGATCGATACGGGTGCCGGGGTCACGGAAGCGCACCTTGTCCGGTGCGGTCAGCTCAATACGGTCGGCGCCGATATGTTGGTTCGCGGCGGCCAGCTCGGAATCGTCTGGCGCCTTGCCTTTGCGGTAATCGTACAGATGGCCAGCACTGGCAAAGGTAATGTCGAAGGCGCCGTCGGTGAGTTGATAGTAGTCCAGAGACCGTACCAGCAGCTGATAAAACTCCAGGCTGATGGTTTGTGTTGTTTCGCCGGCAT
Organism: Alcanivorax sp.; assembly: GCF_002726155.1. Lineage (GTDB taxonomy): Bacteria > Pseudomonadota > Gammaproteobacteria > Pseudomonadales > Alcanivoracaceae > Alcanivorax. Next base: position 58,718 of record NZ_PBSH01000011.1, read on the forward strand.
GGGCGTTGACCCGGGCCAGCTCGCTGCTCTCCACCCAGGGGGACAACAAGGCATTCAGCCGTGCCATTTCTTCTTTCAGCGCGTCGAACAAGGGCGCCGCATCCTGCTCGGACCACAGTGTGACGCTGGCCCGGGTGCCCATCACATCCCAGTCCTGTTGTTGCCATTGGGCCTGTGCCGGCATGGCCAGCAGCAGGAGCAGGGCAGGTGTAAGCCGCGTGATCAGGTGGGCAACAGGCGTAAGCGAAACCATGGCAGTTGTCTTCGGGTTGTCAGCAAGAGTGTCAACGCAGTGTACCTGCCGGAGCGGGCTTGTGCCGCCCCGGCAGGCCGGGTCAGGCAGGAGGAGGAAAGACGGGCCCGCTGACGATGGGGTTGAAGGCGGCCAGTTTGTCCAGCGAAGCGGCGTTGCCCAGGCTGTGATTGGGGAAACGGGTGCTGAACTGGCCGATTTCACCGTGCAACGCCATGTAGTTCAACCAAACGGTTTCCGCCAGCAGGTTCACGTTGTTGGCCGCCGGGGTGCCGGCGGTTTCCACCGAGGCGTCACTGCGCATCCAGCCCAGTTGCTGATGGTTCTCGGCGCTGGCGCCGTTGGTGTTCAGGGTTGGGCGGCCGTTGGGGTTGTAGACCAGAAAGAACGAGGCGGCGGTGGACGAGTTGTCGCCGGTCCACTCGCCTTTGCCGCGGCCGTTGGTGGAATCATCGATGCGCCCGTTGCTGGAAACGGAGCCATCGCTGAACACGTACATCATCAACGGCATGTTGCGGCGGCGGGCGTATTCCAGGCAGGCGCCCATGCAGCGCCCGGCGCGCAGGTCGCGGATTTCCCCGGTGCCACGCTCGCCGGTGTGATAGTCAAAGCCGCCCATGGAGATACAGCCGGCACCGGCGTAGCCATTGATCACCAGCTTCATGATGGAGGCGGTTTTTTCGAACTCCCGATCATTCAACTCTGACTCGGAGAAGATGCTGAGGATGTCCGTGTCCTGACGAATATTCAGGGCAGAGGGGTCACCATAACGGTCGGTAATATCCGCCGCTTCTACATAGCCGCAACGCAGCAGGTCGCGCAGATTAGCGCGGCGGTTGGCGTCGGTGAGGCCGCTGTCGATACGGTCGATGCGTTTATGGCTGATGCGGGCGATGGATTCCATCACCGACACGGCATCGTCCTTGGAGAGCAGACCCACCAGCTTGCCGGTGTCCACCAGGCCGGTCACGTCGGTGCCACGGTCCACCTTGGTAGGGCGAGCCGAGGCGATGATGGAGCCGTCCGGTGACATGGAGTTGCCGCCGGACAGGGAGCTGCGTGAACCGATCAGGGATAGTAACTCGCCATCGGCGCCGGCATTGAAAATACCGTACATGGGGTTGTGAGGGTTGTTGGCGGTGTCGTTCTCGGAACGGGCCGGAATCACGCAGCCATTCACGTTGCCCATGGCACCGGGAGCTTTTTCCTGAATGCCGCGCAGGAAGGGCGAGTCACTGTGGAAGGCAAGTCCCAAATCGGTGTTGACGACGCCGGGGTCGGTGCTGGGGGCCATGCCGCCAGGCAGGCCGAGTTTGGAGTAGCCGGCACTGCTGAGAAAATCCAGCTGGCCGCCCTGCCCTCCCACCAGCACATTGGAGCCGGCGATGTTGGCGCCGCCGGCCAGGTCGAAACAGATGAACGGGATCTTGCCGGCGCCGGCACCGAGGATGCCGCAATCGGATTTGATGGTTTCCAGGTCGCCCTGTAACGCCGCCATGGCGTCGCGAGGGTTACTGAACAGGCCCAGCAGGCCCACGCTGCCGAAGGCCGCGCCGGACACCAGGCCGCGACCGAGCATGTCGCGGCGGCTAATGGGTTTGCCGTGGCCCAGATTCAGAAGCGGGGCGTCGGGGTGCAAGGCCTGTGGTTTTTTCATCATTCTTTTCATGATCGTGCCCCTTATTGAAACAGCATGGTGGCGCTGCCCAGCATGGCGGCACAGGCCGCTTTGGTGGCGGTGGCAGTGCGCTCCACGCAGTCGCTGCTGCATTGGGTCAGGTTGGTATTAAACAGCAGGTCTTCCAGTTCGCTTTCCACGCCATTACGGTCTGGCTGGCTGGCCTGTCCGTTACCGACCATGCGCTCATACAACGGTGAAATGACCCAGTCTTTCCAGTTCTGCTGGCTGAGGGTGTCGGCGCCGGCGCTGTAATTCATGCCCACGAATAACGGCTGAATGCTGGCGTCGTTGCTACGCTCCGCTTCCACCAGCGCGTTGCAGTATTCGATGGCCAGCTGGGCAACCCCCACTTGATGCGCCGTGAGGAAGGCTTCGATATTTTCCTCACTGGGCAGCTGGGCACGCAGGCGCTGGTAGGTGTCCGGCACTTCGCCGTAGCCTTCCGGGACGCCGGTGAGCTGGCTCATGGTGGCGTTGATTTCAGCAAAGTTGCGCAGGCCGGGCAGCGGTTGCTCGCCGTACTGGTTGGGTGTCAGTGGCAGGGGCTGCGGGTCGGTGTGCACATTGGTGTGGCTGCCCAGGCGTTCGAAGGTGAGGAAAAATTCATCGTTCTCCTGGCCTTGCTCCACGGGCAGCAGAGTGCCCAGGCGAGACAGGGTTTCGCCCTGCTCGCTGTAGCCTTCACCGCCAATCAGGGTGTCCACCGTGGCAAAGGACTGGGCCACGTCAGGGACGCGGCCGTTAACGCCCAGGCGCAGGCCTTGCAGGGCCACTTCTGTGTCCACGATATCCTGCTCCAGGTTGATGAAGTAGGGGGCGGCAAACAGGTAACTGTAGTTGTCGAAGCGGGAGACTTCGAATACCAGGTAGGCGCCCTCCTGGTCGATCAGGTGGCCTATGTAGAAGGGCAGGAAGTAGCGCTCGCCCACACCGGCGGCAAAGTTGGTGCGGATCTGTTCGCCAGTGAGCGCGCGATTATGGATGGCGGCAAAACGGATCACCCCTTCCCACGGCCGGTCGCTGGAGGCTTCGTTGCCGAGTACCAGGGCGAAGGTGTCGTCCCAGGTGTTGAGCAGGCCGGGGGTGACCGTGTCGGTGGCCCCGTTGAGTTCGCCATTGATGTAGATCTGGCGACCGTTTACCGGGTCAAACGTCATGGCCACATGCTGGAGGCTGGCCTGCAGCGGATCGTCAGCAGTGGACAGTACCGGCTCGCCGTTGCTGTCGGTGGCTTCGCCGATGCGCTGGTAGGCCAGGTAGTTGCTGCCACTCTGTGCGAGGGTCAAGTTGCGGGCCATGGTGCCAGCGGAGTAGCTGATGATGTGGGCATCATCCTGGCCAGTGCTGGCGGGCACCAGCCAGGCTTCCAGAGTCAGTTCGCCGGTGGCGGCAATCAGGTCGGTGAGTTTTTTGCTGGTCTGGGTGCTGCCCTGGGCCTTGCCACCGTTAAGGCGAATACCCCAGCCGCCTTCCCAGGCCACATCGCCGCTGAATTGCAGGTGGATGGCGGGGTCTACGCCGGAGGAATCGTAAGCGGTGAGTCCTTCACCGGTTTTGAATTCATAGCGGGCCACCACGTTGCTTTCATAGCGTCCGCCGCCGGCTGCCAAGGTGCCGTCGTTCACGGTCAGTGCCTTGCTCAGCACCAGGTCGCCATCCGGGGCGGTGGCGGTAATGTTGTTGGCCATGGCGCGAATGGCGTCTTCCATGGCGTCGGCATCGCTGCTGCAGCTGTCACTCCAGCAGTTGTGGTTGTCTTCGCGCAGGCGTTCCACCAGGCGGCTGAGTGCCGGCTGGTTCAGGTCAATTTTGCTTTGCGCGGCACTGTAGGCTTCGTCCACATCATCGGCGGCCAGGTAGGGCGCCTGCGGGGTGGCGGCATCGCTCTGGTGGCATTCGCTGCAATGCGGCTCCAGTAACGGGTACACCGTGGTTTCGAACAGCCCACTGTCCACCGGGAAGTTTTTGCTGTCACCGGGATCGTACAGGGGCGGTGGGTCCAGCTCGGTGGTGCCGCCGCCCAGGCCCAGGGTTTCTCCGGCCCAGGCGCTGATCCACGTGCTGATCTGGTCGGCACAGACCTGTGGGTCCGCTTCCCAGCAGTTATGGCCACCGGCCACTTTCTGCACCATGCGCGACGCCGCTGGCTGGTTCAGGTTGATCAGCGGATTGGCGGCGGCATAGGCGTCGTTGATGTTGCCGGTTTGCACAAAAGCGGGCTGCTGGTTGCGGTGACAGGCGCCGCAGCGCTGTTCACTGACCAGATTGTTCCAGATATAGATTTTGAACGCGGAGATGTCGGCGTTGCGCGGCGCAGGACCGTTGTAGTTCACGCCGCCACCATTGCCTCCGGTATCCACGTTCGGTTGTGTGTCGGCACCGCTGCCGCTGCCGCCACAGCCGCTGAGCAAGGCGACCAGCAGGCTGGCGAACAGGGTGGCGTTACGAGGGTAAGTAAGCGGGAAAAAAGACATGCGTTACTCCCCCATGCAGTAGGTGGCCGCATCGGAAAACAGGGTTTTCATGCGGTAGTTATCGTTTTTGAAGTTACTGGTCATGCTGGCCAGTTCGGCGGTGTCGGCGCCGTCGGCGGGTTTGCGCAGGCACACGGTCTGGAAGACTTTTTCCGCCTGGCAGGTGGCAAAGACTTCACTGTGGGCCAGTTCCTTGCCCATGCTGGCGGCGCCTTCGCCGCTACCGGGGAGGCTTGGATCCCAGCCCAGGTTGGCATTGGGGCCTTTGCGCCAGTAGTTGTCCCAGCTGTTGTCGGGGGTGATATAGCCCCAGGGGAAGTTGTTGCCGTTGATCAGGTATTTTCCCTGCACCCGGGTGCCGGTCTCGGCATCGTTGCCGCTGTTGTAGACCATGCGGCCGCCATTGCCTTCCTGTTCGCCTTCCCAGTCGTAGTAGGCAAAGGCCTGGGCCAGCGGGTCCATGCCGCTGTGACAGCCGATACAGCTGTTGCGGAAGATTCGGCTGTCGCCACCGGGGCTGCGGCTCACGTCCTGGCGGATGCGGTCGGAGGGGCGGCTGGTGTCCTTGACCTGCTCCAGGTCACGACACATGTGATTCATCAGGGTGAAGCGCAGCATGGCCCGGTTGGTGCCGGCGTAGAAAAAGGCGTTGGCAGCGGCGCGGGTCGTCAAGACGCCGGCCACGGCTTCTGCCGGGGTACCGTACTGGCTGGCCTGGCTGCTTTCAGTGAGTGCCGTGCTGAGATCCGCATGTTGATCTTCCAGCGCCTGATAATGGGCATTGCTGGAGGGAGAGGCCGCGGGGCTGGTGTTGCCCACATAGAGCAGGTCACTGTAGAGGATGCGGCGGAAGTCCACATCGTCACGGACCACACCGATGATGGTGGCGGTGTAGTCGTTGAGCGGTGCGAACACGTCCTGGGCTTCGTTGGTCCAGGGCGTGGCAAACTGCTTGATGGTGACGTTATAGAAGGCCGGGTTGTCCATGGCCAGTTCGGCGGCCTCGGCAACCTGGTTGTTATCAATCAGCTGCGCCATTTCGGTCAGCGTTGCGGCATCGGCCGGTACGCCGGCAAGCCGATTGTGGATGCGTTGAGCCTGATCCCGGCTGTTTGCCGTTGCTGTGGCGGATACCGCCATGGCAAGTGCGATCAGTATGATCCCCCGGTAGCCTTTCATGGGCTTGGTCCTTGTTGTTCTCTATGAGCACCGCGGCCGCATTTTGCGGTCGCCGGCAAGCCAGTAGTGATAATGGTATTACCGTTTAACAGATTTCCCGTATCCCGTGAGTATTCTGTATGACATTCTGCGTCACTCTCTGTGAAGTGACGCCCAGAAATTTAAGAAGATATTCGGGATACTGATGTAAACCTACGAAATACGGATGAACGGGTGAAAATAATAAAGCGTATTGGGGGACTCGGCCTGCTGGGGATGCTGGCAGCGCTTGGTGGCTGCGGCGGCCTGGACGGCAGTGAGCAGGCAAAAGATCCGACCGTGACCGAGATCCCGGTGGCCTATGTGCAGCGTACCCCGCCCCAGGGTGACATGGACGCGATGGCGCAGGAGACACTGGAAGATCCGGCGGTGTTCCAGGCCGGTGCCCGTTTGATGGTGCGCGACAGTGCTTCATCCCGCGCTGAGGCCCGGGATGTGACCACGGCGCGGCTGGGTGCAGGCCACGATATCCGTGATCTCAGTGTCAGCCCGGACGGGACGCGATTGCTGTTTGCCGCCCGCGCACCGGAAATCCCTGATGCGGATGACGATGAGCAGCCTACCTGGAACGTTTGGGAATACGATTTTCAGGGCGGCGTGATCCACCGTCTGATCAGCAGTGATTTGCTGGCTGAAGAGGGCCAGGACCGTTACCCCGCCTACCTGCCCGATGGCCGCATTGTTTTTTCTTCCACTCGTCAGCGTCAGGCCCGGGCTCGCCTGCTGGATGAAGGCAAACCCCAGTTTTATCCTCTTGAGGAGGGGCGCGACGTGAGTGCTTTCGCCCTGCATGTGATGCAGCCGGATGGCTCGGATATTCAGCAGATCACCTTCAATATGAGCCACGATGTGGCGCCGCTGGTGAAGGCAGATGGCCGGGTGGTGTTCCTGCGTTGGGACAATAAGGACAATGAAGACCGCTTTGACCTGTACCGGGTAAACCCGGACGGGACCGCGCTGACGCCGTTGTACGGGGCGGAGAGCCACGCGCTCACGGACGACACCCGCCGTGAGTTTCTGCCGTTATCGTTTATGGGCGATGGCCGTTTGCTAACGGCCATCCGGCTACGTGAAACTGCCGCCGGGCAAATGGAACCGGTGGCCATTGATATCGACAATTTCGTTAATCGTGAAGGCCCCCTGTTTGGCCGGGTGGCGGGGCAGGCAGAACAAGCTCTGCCAGGCCCGGATACCACGCTGACCGGAGATATCTCGGTGACCGGACGCATGGCCGATCTGGTCAGTCTGAATGATGGTACCGGGCGTTACCTGATGGCCTGGTCGCCGTGTCGTTTGCAGGACGGGGCGGTGTTGCGCCCCTGTACTGACGAATACTTGCAGCAGGGTTTGCCGGAAGCCGAGCCGGCTTTCGGGCTATGGATTCTGAATCCATCAGAAGGAACGCAGTTGCCGGTGGTGCAGCCTCAGCAGGGGCTATGGGTGACGGAGCTGGCTGTGGCCACGGCTAGCAGCATGGCTGCCGTGGTGCCGGTGTCGGATCGGGACGACGCACTGGCTGATGCCAATATGGCGCGTATCGATATTCGCAGCGTTTACGATCTGGATGGCGGGTTTTCCGATTTCATGAACCCGGGGCTGCCGGGTATCAACTCGATCGCGGATTTCAGTGATCCGGCCCAGGTCACGCCGGACCAGCGACGGGTGCGTTTCCTGCGTATCACCAAAGGTGTTCTGATCCCCAACGAAGACGTGCGCGATATCAGCGGAGCCCAGTTTGGTCGGGCAGCTAACTTCGGTATGCGGGAAATTGTCGGTTATGTGCCGGTGGAGCCGGATGGTTCCGTGCGGGCCCGGGTGCCGGCGGATGCACCACTGGGCCTGCAACTGGTGGATGCAGACGGCAAGGCCGTGTTCAGCCGCCATGGAGCCTGGTTGAACTTGCGCCCCGGGGAAACACTGCAATGCCAGGGCTGCCACCGAACCAACAATCCACAGCCCCATGGGCGCACCGATGGTATGGCGCCATCGATCCATGACGGCGCACCGGTCACCGGCCAACCGTTCCCCAACAGCCGCGCCGATGTGGTGCCCTTTGCCGATGCCGGGGAAACCATGGCCCAGGCCCTTGCCCGTTTCCTGCCGGACAGCGAATGGCCGGCTATCAATATGCAGGCGTTTGACGCCTGGAGTGATCCGGCGCCGGATCCGGCCGATGAACTCTTGCTCAGCTATGAGGATCTGGAGACTCCAGCTCCCGCCACGGTGGGCTGCCAGACTCAATGGCAACCGGAATGCCGGACGGTGATTCACTACGAAGATCACATCCAGCCGATCTGGGATTTGCCCCGGGTGGCCGATATGGGTGGCGTGATGGAAGATCGTACCTGCTCGTCGTGCCATAACCGCCGCGATGCCATGAATGCCCTGCAAGTGCCGCCTGCCCAGCTGGAGCTCACTGGTGAGGCGTCACCGGACCAGCAGGACCAGCTCACCAGTTACCGGGAATTGTTGTTCAACGACAACGAGCTGACGCTGGAAGACGGCGCTTTGGTGGATAATCTGATTATCGTCACCGATGGTGAAGGCAATGTGGTTTACCAAACCGATGAAGACGGCGAGTTGATTCTGGATAACAATGGCAACCCGATTCCCGTCACGGATACGGTGGCGGTGTCCGCTACCGTGCGGGCCGGGCAGGCACGTAACTCCGGCGCTTTCTTTGATCGCTTCGCCTCTGGCGGCGTGCATGAAGGCTGGCTGAGTGCGGCGGAGCAGCGCTTGATTGCCGAATGGATCGATCTGGGGGCGCAGCTGTATAACGACCCCTTCCGGGTGCCGGAAAACTGAGCGGGCTTTCCCGCGCCCTGACATGTATTGGAAAGGAGACGCACCCGGTGCGCCTTGTTGTAATTCTGTTATCACTGATGGCGGTGCTTCCGGCCTGGGCTGAGCCCGAGACTGAGGCCGATGCCAAATCGGATACTGCGGCGGTGCGCGTCAAGGTGGCGGAGCCGTTTGTGGAAATTCACACCGGCCCGGGTCGCGGTTATCCCGTGTTTCATGTGGTGGAGCGCGATGCCCCGCTGACCCTGGAATATCGCCGTGCCGGCTGGATCAAGGTCAGCACCGTGCGTGGCCGGGTGGGCTGGGTGCCTCGCGAAGCGTTGCTGGCAACCCTGGATGGTAGCGAGCAAACCCCGGAGATGAAAAACCTGGGCCAGGAAGCATTCCAGGCCGGCCACTGGCAGGCGTCGGTGCTGATGGGCGAACTGGATGAAGTGACTTCTCTGGCGTTTGCACTGGGTTACCGGATGACGGAGAACCTGTCCGCCGAAGCCATGTTCACTCAGGCCAGCGGCCCCTTCGCTAACAACAAACTGATTGATATTAACGTGCAGCACGAGATGTTCCCGCGTTGGCGGGTTTCTCCCTATGTCATGCTGGGTACCGGGCGCGCCAAAATCGAGCCCCGGGCCACGGTGGTGACACCGGAAAACCGTGATGAGAATTTTGCCTTCGCCGGGGCGGGCCTGAAAGCCTACCTGTCGCGGGGGTTTGTTCTACGCGGCGAGTACCGTAGCTATGTGCTGTTTACCCAGGAAGACGACAACCGGAATTTGGAAGAATGGAAACTCGGTTTCTCTGTACTGTTTTAGCGGCATCCTTGCTGCTGCCACTGCAAAGTCTGGCGGCGGAACAAGAGGGTGACAACAACACTACCGTTCGGGATGCGGATGCGGAATCCGTACTCGATCCCCGTATCGAGCGTCGCCACATCAAAGAGGCGGATATCGATGCGGAAAACTTCGAAATCGGCCTCTACACCGGCATTCTCTCCATTGAGGATTTCGGCAGTGACCCGGTGTTGGGGGTGCGGCTGGATTACCACCTGTCTGAGGATGTATTTCTGGAAGGCAGTCTGGGCCGTTCCAAGGCCGGGGAAACCAGTTTTGAAACCCTGAATGCGGGTGTGCAGCTGCTCACTGATGATGAGCGTGAATATACCTACTACCAGGTGGGCGTGGGCTACAACCTGCTGCCGGGCGAGGCGTTTCTGTCGGAAAACCGTGCCTATAACAATGCATTGTATTTAATGGGCGGGGCCGGCATGACGGACTTCGCCGGCGATGACCAGTTCACGCTGAGTCTGGGCGTGGGCTACCGTTTGTTGATTAATGACTGGATGACGGTGCGCGTGGACATGAAAGATCACATCTTCAATCTGGATGTGCTGGGTGAAGACAAAACAACCCATAACCTGGAATTAACGGCAGGTATCGGTGTGTTTTTCTGATTGTCGCTGGTCGCGGTAAGGCGTCGTCAGAGCATGCCGTAACGGAATAAAAAAAGCAGCAAATACAGAGTGAGGGGAAGCACAATGAGAAAATGGCTAACAAGGGTGTTGTGTGGCGCGCTGTGCGTATGGAGCCTGGGGGTGAGCGCGGATGTAACCGGCCCGGCGCCGGACTTTACCCTGAAATCCAGTAGTGGCGAGAACATCAAGCTCAGCGAGTTGCGCGGCACGGTGGTGTTGCTGAACTTTTGGGCGTCCTGGTGTGGCCCGTGTCGTACGGAAATGCCCTTGCTGGATGAGCTCTATCAGGAATACCGCGACTATGGTTTTACCATTCTCGGCGTGAACCTGGATGAAAACCGGGATCAGGCCAACCTGCTGCTGGATAAAATTCCCGTGAGCTTCCCGGTGCTGTTCGACCCGGCCAACGACACCAGTGAGACCTACCAGGTGGATGCCATGCCGACCACGGTCCTGATCGATCGCAATGGCAGGGTGCGCTATCACCACCGTGGCTACAAGGACGGTTATATGGATCACTACCGGACCGAAGTGAAGGAACTGGTGCTCGAATAATGCGACAGACCGCGCTGATTTCCCTGTTGATTGCGGCTGCCCTGAGCAGTGGCTGTTCATCCGTGCAACCCTGGCTCAAGCCTTACGAGCGTGCCCGGTTGGCCGACCCGGTGATGAATCCGGCAGCCAACCCTGCATCGGATAACTACATGCACCACGTGCATCAGGCCCGTGAAGCCATGCGCGGAGCAGAAGGTAGTGCTGGCGGAGGCTGCGGATGCAACTGATGTGGGGGTTGCGCGTCGGCGTGCTCTGGCTGCTGACGGCCAGTGCGTTGGCGGCGGTGTTGCCGGAGGACAGGCTGGACGTGTTGCGCCATGCCTACGATGGTGGCGGCATGGATATCAAGGGACCGTCGGTGCTGGTGCGCAAGTCCTTTGCGGATAAAGTCTCGGTGCGTGCCAATTACTATGTGGACAAGGTGTCAGCGGCCTCCATTGACGTGGTGACCAGTGCCAGCCCTTATTCAGAAGAGCGCACCGAAAAAAGCGTTGGCATCGATTACCTGGCGGGCAAAGCCATTTATTCACTGAGCTACGGCAATAGTGAAGAAAGTGACTTTGAAGCCAACTCGGTACACTTCGACATGAGCCAGGATTTTTTCGGGGATCTGACCACCCTGAGCCTGGGCTATTCGAAAGGCTGGGACGAAGTGTTCCGTACCGGCGACAACAGCTTCGCTGAAGAGGCGGACCGTCAACACTTTCGTATCGGCTTGAGTCAGGTGCTGACGAAAAACCTGATCGGTAGCATTGGCCATGAATTGATTACCGATGAGGGCTACCTGAATAACCCTTACCGGTCGGTGCGCTACCTGACATCACCCAACAGCTACAGTTTTGAACCAGAGCGCTACCCCAATACCCGTACCAGTGACGCCACGGCGCTCCGGTTGTCGTATTACCTGCCATGGCGTGCCGGGTTGCACGGGGAATACCGAATTTATAGTGATTCCTGGGGCGTGGATGCCAATAGCTGGCAGCTACAGCTGATTCAACCCATCGGACAGAGCTGGACGGTGGAGACCCGTTACCGGAGCTATCAGCAGGGCGATGCGGATTTTTATGCGGACTTGTTTCCGTTTCAGAATGCCCAAAATTTCCTGGCCCGTGACAAGGAATTGAGCGAGTTTTCATCCACGGTGATTGGCCTGGGGGTGGGGTTCCAGTTCAGTAAACCCAACTGGAATACCATCAGCAAGGCCGGCCTGCACCTGTGGGTGGACCGCTTCAATTTCGATTACGATAACTTCCGCGATATCCGGGTACAGACCACCCCCGGTACCGAGCCTTTATACAGCTTTGATGCCACCGTAACCCGGCTGTTGTTTACGCTCTGGTATTAAGTGCGCTGCATGCGACACGCACCACGCACCATGCGTGTTGGCCGTGTTGGCCGTGTTGCATGATGCGTGCAGCGTGTTGCGTCTCTCTATGCGTCTCTTACAATGAATCCGTCAGCAGGATCCCGAAGCTGTAACGGTTTTCATAGTCGTCATAGTTGATCAGCGAATCCCCGTAGCCCGTGAACACTTGCACCAGCCCTTTGAAACGCTTGCTTAACGGGAACGAATAGTTGATGCGGGCGGCGCCTTTGTTTTCGGAGCGTAGGTTGTTGCGCAGCATCAATTCCACTACGTGATTGCCGAATGGGCGCGCGACTTCCAACTCAAAGTTACCCATGTACTTCTCGATATCCGGATTGTCGTCGCCACGGGTATCCAGGGGATCATCTTTTTCGCTTTCAGGAATCCGGTACCAGGGCTTGAAAGACCAGTAGTAATCGTTGGTCTTGAAAATATAGTTCAGGAAAACCCGGTTCCAGCTACGCGATACCGGGATATCCTGGCCGTTGGATTCGTGGTTGAAACCCACCGCCAGCAATTCCGAATCCAGCGGACCGATTTGCCAGTCGATGGGCTTGGTGATGAACAGCTCGGGTTCGTAATTGGCTTCCCGGAAGGGCGCAGAGAGTTCGCTGTTGTAGGCCTGCCAGTAAAAGGTGCCGGTGAAGGCCATCCACAGGGTGATGTCATCAACAATTTTTTCCTTGATCGGCGCTTTCAGAGAGAGTTGGAATTTCACCTCGGTGGGCTGCAGATCACTGTCATTCTTGCTGGGGTCGTTCCACTGCCGGTTGGACCAGTAACTGTAGGGCAACAGGTAATTGCGGCGGTGGGGGGTGATGACGAAGGGATTGCCCTGGGTGGTGTTTTCCAGTGCCAGTCTGGCCCGCAGTGCATCTTCATGGGCGCTGATTTTTTCCTGTTCTTCGCCATTGGTGCACCAGCCGCGCATTTCCTGCAAGGTCACCTTGCCGTTGGCGGTCTGAGCGCTGCGCAGCAGACAGTTATTGAGCTTTTGATCTTCGGTCATGCTGGTGGGGGCGGTATCAGGAACCGGCGTGTCGTTATCGACGGGCTCCTGAGCGCACAACGGGGAGCTGGCCAGCGCCAGGGCAAAACAAAGCCGCTTATGCATAAAAGGCCTTCCTGTGGCGAAGTGTGGTATAGCGAGTTCCTAAAGGGATTGGGCTTCCTCATCGCCCATGGTGCGAGCTTGCTCTTCCAGCATGACAGGGATGCCGTCGCGTACCGGGTAGGCCAGGCCGCTGGCCTTGCACTTCAGTTCAGCCGACTTTTCATCGTAGATCAGTGGTGCCTTGCTCACCGGGCAAACCAGAATATCCAGCAGATTCGGATCAATCATTTCACTATTCCTTAACAGGCGGTTAAACCGTAATCCCGCGAGTATACCGAAACCCGAGGGGCTTGAGAGGCCACCGGGGGCAGACCGACGCTTTTTTACGGTTGCCGGGTAAATGCCTTTTAAATCAGCGCGGTTAGAGGGCAAACGGTAGTTTCAAACGCTTGTTTGACTTGCGGGTCACAAATAGGGGTGGAGCCGTGCTGGAGGCCTGACCTAAGATTAGCGTCCCAAGGAGTACTTCAGAGACTCCCCTACACTGGCGAGCCGCGGCCCGCCTCATTGTCACCGGTAATTTAAGGGAGATTTGAGATGCCGGATTACAAGGCTCCCCTGCGCGATATGCGCTTTGTACTGAATGAAGTGCTGGATCTGGATGGCCACTACGCCAGCCTGGGTCTGGAAGACATCAACAGCGAACTGCTGAATGCTTTCCTGGAAGAAGGCGCCAAGTTCTCCGAAAACGAGCTGGCTCCCCTGAACCGTTCCGGTGATGAGGAAGGCTGTGGTTTCGATAACGGTGTGGTGACCACGCCGAAAGGCTTTAAAGAAGCCTATACCAAATACGTGGAAGGCGGCTGGCCGGCCATGGGTGGCGACCCGGAATTCGGCGGCCAGGGCCTGCCGGGTTCTGCTGGTATCGCGATTTCTGAAATGACCGGTTCCGCCAACTGGTCCTGGAGCATGTACCCGGGTCTGTCCCACGGTGCGGTTGCGACCATCGAAGAGCACGGTACCGACGAGCAGAAAAACGGCTACCTGCCCAAGCTGACCAGCGGTGAGTGGACCGGCACCATGTGCCTGACCGAGCCAAGCTGTGGTTCTGACCTGGGTATCCTCAAGTCCAAGGCCGAGCCTAACGAAGACGGTTCCTACAGCATCACCGGTACCAAGATCTTCATCTCCGCCGGTGAGCACGACATGGCTGAGAACATTATCCATATCGTTCTGGCTCGCCTGCCGGGCGCTCCGAAAGGCACCAAGGGTATTTCCCTGTTCATCGTGCCCAAGTTCCTCACCGACGGTAACGGCAGTGTGGGTGAGCGCAATGCGGTGACCTGTGGCTCCATCGAACACAAGATGGGCATCAAGGCCTCCGCTACCTGTGTGATGAACTTCGACGGTGCCAAGGGCTACCTGATCGGGCCGGAGAACAAAGGCCTGAACTGCATGTTCACCTTCATGAACTTTGCCCGTCTGGGCACCGCCATTCAGGGTGTTGCGCACGCTGAAATCGGTTTCCAGGGTGGCCTGACCTACGCCAAGGACCGTCTGGCCATGCGTAGCCTGTCCGGGCCGAAAAACCCGGAAGGCCCGGCGGACCCGATCATCGTTCACCCGGATGTACGTCGCATGCTGCTGACCTCCAAGTCCTTCGCGGAAGGTGGTCGTGCGCTGGTTTACCTGTGTGCCCAGCTGGGTGACAAGGTGAAGCTGGAGAAAGACGAAGCGGCCCGCAAAGAAGCCGACGACCTGATGGCTCTGCTGACTCCGATCGCCAAGGCGTTCGTGACCGAAGCGGGCCTGGAAGCCGCTAACCACGGTGTGCAGATCTACGGTGGCCACGGCTTTATCCGTGAGTGGGGCATGGAGCAGAACGTTCGTGATGCCCGTATCTCTACCCTGTACGAAGGCACCACCGGCATCCAGGCACTGGATCTGTTGGGCCGCAAGGTGATGATGACCCAGGGTCAGGCCCTGCGTAACTTCACCAAGATCGTGCACCAGTTCTGTGAAGCCAATGGCGGCAATGCGGACCTGAAAGAATTTGTTGAGCCGCTGGCCGGCTACAACAAGGAATGGGGCGAGCTGACCCAGGCCATCGGTATGCAGGCCATGCAGAACCCGGAATACGTGGGTGCCGCCTCTGTGGACTACCTGATGTACTCAGGCTACGTGACCCTGGCTTATCTGTGGGCCCGTATGGCGTCCGTGGCCCATGCCGCACTGGAATCCGGTGCCGGTGATGAGGACTTCTACAAGGCCAAGATCAGCACTGCACGCTTCTACTTCAAGCGTATCCTGCCGCGCGTGGCTGGCCATAAAGGCGCCATCGAAGGCGGTCTGGACTGCATGATGGATCTGGATGCGGAACACTTTGCATTCTGATCTTTCCTGTAGATAAAAAAGCCCGCCTCTCATGGCGGGCTTTTTTTTGGTTCTTTTTTGAGTTCAAGACGATGCGAAATGGGCGAGAGATAACGCGCCTGTGGTGGTTGGCGGGCTGATCGTTACTCCCGGCATTTTTCCGCTATAGTGATGCACTTCAAAAAACGGGGTAACAGGGACGAAGGGGGAATACCCATGAAAAAAGGACTCGTGCTGGTTGTGGTGCTGGTCGTACTGCCGGTAGTGGCATGGCTGGCGGCTACCTTTTATGTGGGCCTGCGTGTTGAGCAGGTGGTCCGCGATGAAGTCGCGAAGATGGAAATTCTACCGGGGCAGAAGGATGTTCTGCTGGATGTGGTGCGTTACGAGCGGGGTTTGCTGTCCTCCAGTGCGCATACCTGCCTGATCATTCAAGGAGAGCTGGCGGCCATGCCGCAAGCGGCGGCGCTGTCCGGCCAGGTTTGTTCGCTGAGCACGATTCATCACGGCCCGCTGGCGTTCACCGATGAGGGGCTGAAGGTCGGCCTGGCCAGCACCCGGGAAGTGCTGGACCTGTCGGCCTTGCCGCCAGAGGGTAAGGCGCTGGTCGAGCAACTGTTCAAGGGCAAGGCGCCTCTCGTCGGGAGCAGCTTTTACGGCTTTGACGGCAGTGTCCGTATTCGGGTGGCGCTCGCCCCGGTCGATCTGGATTCGCCCATGGGCAAGGTCGTGCTGGAGCAGCTTCAGGTGGATGTGCACCGCCCGAGTATCGACGGTTACCCGGTGAACAGCTTTGTGACGGTCAAGGGGCTGGATATCAACGCACCGCAAGGGCAACTGGCGATTGAATCGCTGACCGGCTCGGTGGATGTGGTGGACATGCTGGGGGGGACGCTGCCGTTGACCGACGTGAACCTTAACGGAGAAGGGCTGCTGTATGCGCAGCATGGTCTGCCGTTGTTGGGATTCGACTTTACCCTGCAGGGCAACAGCCAGAACAAGGGGGACACGCTGGCCGGTAAAAGCGGCTTGTGGCTGGAGAACGTTGCCGGTGCCATGGTGCCATTAGCCATGGATAGCGCTTACCTGGGCGTGGATTATGTCGGCCTGGACAAGCAGGCGCTGATCAAGGTCAACGCCCTCAACAACGAACTGGACCAGCTGCAAACCGACATGCTGCTGGGGGCCATGGCCAACACTGAGACCGCCGATCCGCAGCAAACGATCGCCAGAATACAGGGCCTGATCGACGAAATGATGACGGTGATCGGGGAGCAGTTGCTGCACCCGGGAGAGAGCCAGCTGAATATGCGGTTGCTGGTGGACAATGCCGGTGAGCGTCAGCTCAGCCTGGATGCGCGTACCCGCTATCTCGGGGTAGAGGGGCGTAACTTGCCACTGCAAGAGCTGCAGGCGCTCACCGAGCAGCAAATGAACCAGATGCTGGATGTCTCTGTGCAGGTGGATATGAATCACGCCGTGATTCCGCCGCCGTTAGCCATGCGGTTGCCCGGTTTGGCTGCCCAGGGGCTGGTGGTGCAGCAGGGGGATCGTTGGAGCAGTGTACTCAACGCCAGTGGTGATGAGGTGGTGCTCAATGGCGAGACTATTTCGGTTGCGATGCTCAAGCAGCGTCTTGAAGCGGCCAGTGGACTGGCTGGCCCTCAGGACGGGGAATTGTCTGCAGAAAGTGGTTCCGGGGCTCACTAGACGGCGTTGTCGCCCATTGACGTCAGGCTCCAGGCATTTGGCGTCTGGCGCCTTTTTCAATGCAGGCGTACTGGTGCATGCTGTAGTGACGTTTCAGGAGTGTGAGCAATGATCAGAGTCGTTGCCTGGCGATTACTGGCGGTGTTCTGCGTGGCCCTGGGGATGATCGGTGTGGTGATTCCCGGCTTGCCCACGGTGCCGTTTCTGCTGGTGGCCGCCTGGGCGGGCACGCGCGGCTGGCCCCGGCTGGAGGCCTGGCTGCTGAATCACCCGAAATACGGGCCGAGCATCCGCGACTGGCGTGAGCAGGGCGCGGTATCGCGCCGGGCCAAGTGCGCAGCCTCCACCATGATGCTGTTCAGCATCGTGCTGATCAGCCTGTCCGGGGCGCACAATAGCGTAAAAATCGCGGTTCCTGTCTTTCTGTGCGGCACGTTACTGTGGCTGTGGCGGCGTCCGGAGCCGAAAAAGTAAACAATGCCCCCCTTTTCATGTGGCCGAAGTGCGTATTTGTTGATGGAAATGGCCGCCATGAACGCCGGGTCACAAATAAGCCTGTAACCCGGAGGCCTGCCTGCCTAAAATTCGCACCCTGCCAACTTTCGGGAGATGTGCAAATGGCGACCTATAAAGCCCCCCTCGAGGACATGCGTTTTGTTCTCAACGATGTGTTCAACGCGGACCAGCTCTGGGCCTCCATGCCGGCCACCGCAGAGGTGACTCAGGATTTGTCCGATGCCATTCTGGAAGAAGCGGGCAAAATGACCGAAGGCCTGTTGTTCCCGCTGAATCGTAACAGCGATGAGCAGGGCTGCACCTGGAACGACGGGGAAGTGACCACCCCGGACGGTTTCAAGGATGCATTCAAGACCTTCGCCGAAAACGGCTGGAGCGCCTTTTCCGGCAACCCGGAGTTCGGTGGCCAGGGTATGCCCAAGTCACTGGCGGTGCTGTTCGAAGAAATGATGCACAGTGCCTGCTCCTCATTTGCCCTGTACCCGGCGCTGACCAGTGGTGCCTGCCTGGCGGTAGACGCCCACGCCTCCGAAGAGCTCAAGTCCCAGTACCTGCCCAAGCTGTACAGTGGTGAGTGGAGCGGCACCATGTGCCTCACCGAGCCGCATTCTGGTACTGATCTGGGCATTCTGCGCACCAAGGCTGTACCCAACGATGATGGCTCCTTCAACATCACCGGCACCAAGATTTTTATCACCGGCGGCGAGCATGACCTGACCGGCAACCATATCCACCTGGTGCTGGCCAAGCTGCCTGACGCACCGGCTGGGTCCAAGGGCATTTCCCTGTTCCTGGTGCCGAAATTCTTGCCGGATGCGGATAACAACCCGGGCGACGCCAATGGCGCCACCTGTGGTTCTATCGAACACAAAATGGGCATCAAGGGTTCCGCCACCTGCGTGATGAACTTCGACGACGCCAAAGGCTGGATCATCGGTGAGCCGAACCAGGGCCTGGCGTGCATGTTCACCATGATGAACTACGAGCGTCTGTCCATTGGCCTGCAAGGGCTGGGGCTGGGTGAAGCGAGCTACCAGAGCGCGGTGGAATACGCCCGCGAACGCCTGCAGGGCCGTAGCGCCACCGGCGCGAAAAACCCGGACGGTCCGGCGGACCCAATCATCGTGCACGGCGATGTGCGCCGCATGTTGATGAACATGCGTGCCATCAATGAAGGGGGCCGCGCGCTGGCCGCCTACGTGGGCATGCAGCTGGATACCTCCAAGTTCAGCGAAGACGCAGACGCCAAGAAAAAAGCGGAAGATCGCGTGGCGCTGTTGACCCCGATTGCCAAGGCCTTCTTCACCGACCGTGGCCTGGATACCACCATCACCGGTCAGCAGGTCTTCGGTGGTCACGGTTATATCCGTGAGTGGGGCATGGAGCAGTTTGTTCGTGATTGCCGTATTTCCCAGATCTACGAAGGCACCAACGGTATCCAGGCGTTGGACCTGGCCGGCCGTAAAGTGGCCCGCAACGGTGGCAAGTCCGTGGATGCCTTCCTGGCGGATGCCCAGGCCTGGGTTGATGCCAATGGCGACAACGCGCAGCTGGCTGCAGTAAAAGACGACCTGCAAGCGGCTTTGGCATTGCTGAAGTCCTCTACCGATACGCTGCTGGCCCAGGCCGGTGACAACCCGGATGCCATCAGTGCCGGTGCGGTGGAGTATCTGGATATCTTCGGGTATGTGATTTACGCATGGCTGTGGGCCCAGATGTTGGCGGCCACAGACGGTCGTGATGATGACTTCGTCAAAGCCAAGCGCATTACCGGGCAATACTACTTCCAGCGTGTGTTGCCGAAAGCCCAGTCCCTGGCTGCCCAGCTTAACAGCGGCGCGGGCACCATGATGAGCCTGGATGCGGATCTGTTTTAAAGGCCGCCGCATGCGGCACGCCACACGCCGCACGCATTAAAAAAACCGCACCTCTCGGGGTGCGGTTTTTTTATGCCTGTTAACGTTTCAGCGAGGAGGGCAGCGGGGCGTGATTCGTACGTGTTGTTGCCTGCTGCATGAAGCGTGCAGTGTTTCTTCTACGGAAACTGCATATTCAGCGGTGAGCTGCCCTGCAGGCTTTGCGCACGGTCGGGCTCATCGATAAAGGGGTTGCGGTTGCCCTGGAGCTGTTCGATAACGTTGTTACGGCGGCGCTCTTCGTCGGTAACCGGGTCTTCCTGGTTCCAGCGTTGGTACATATCCAGGGTGCCGAGCAGGGGGAGCTCGTAGCGTTCGTGGAGATAAAGCATGGCCCGGGCCACGTCCCCCTTGGCGGTAACCGGAGGCTCGAATACCTGGAACGATTGTTTGTAACCGCAGTTGCTGTTTTTCTCTGTGGTGTCCGGCAGATCGCCAAACAGGGTTCGCCGGCGGTCCAGCTCGGCGCGGCGGGTGACAGGGAAGAGGGCGTGACGGTCTTTACGAATATCGGAGAATTGCGGATTGTTTTCGCAAAGACGACTGCTTCGGCAACCAAAGTGCTGTGCCAGCCGGCGTTCATCGTAAATTTGTTCTACCGAAATGCGATCACCGGGCTGAAAGGATTCCTGACAATAAAGGGTGTCGCCTCCGTTAGCGTAAACCTGCTTGAGAAAGAGTGCGTCCATGCCATCGGCAAAGCTGGCCGAAACCGGCAAAAAACTTGCCAGCAAGGCAAGTGTAAATTTGTGCATATTGTGAATCCTGTCACATTATCAATATTGCCATCTTAGCCCCCAAGGCCAGGGTGACGGATATCTACAATGTATACCGGGCAGACAGGTGGTGCCAATGGCGGGATTAGTGGTTGTCTAACAAAAGAGTCACGCAACTCTGGATGTGTGCGGTGATCGCGGTTTCGTCGGGAAGCTGGTTGGGAGCCAGCAGGGCGCAGAGCTGGAAATCGGCCTTGATCATGCCAAAAAACTGCCGGGCTGCATGGGGGCTGGGTTCGGCGCCGGGGAGCTGTCCGCGGTCGTGAAGGCACTGAAGATAAAGCAGTAACTGCTCCTGCAGCATGTGGGGGCCGGCTTCGTAAACGGTTTGCCCGAGTTCGGCAAAGGCTGAGCCTTCTGCAATCAATAACCGGTACAGCTCCAGGTTGACCGGGTCCGTCAGCGCGTTGAAAAAAGCGTGCCCGAGCCGTTCCAGGCCTTTCCGGGCTGGCAGTTCGTCTAGCTCAAGGCTACGGATATCGTGAATCATCTTGTGGGTGTGGTGAGTGATCACCGCGCTGAACAAGCCGCGCTTATCGCCAAAATACTCATAGAGGCTGCGTCGCGACCCTCCCGCTTCGGCAATGATCATGTCCAGCGTAGTGCGCGCATACCCGTGCTGGAGAAAGGTGTGCGTGGCGGCATCAAGCAATGCCTGACGCCGTCGCTGGCCGCGTGTGGTGATCTGCTGAGTCATGAAATAAGTCCTGTTCTGTCACTGAATGGTATTGAGCAGGACACTTTCCGGCAATGGCGATACGCATCAATGTGAAGAAAGAGACGGACAGGCTAAAACGGGATTAACCGCACGAAAATAAGGTTGATATATAAATAAGAATCAATATCATTGCGATTCTCTTCTTATCCATTCCCTGTCCAAGGAGGCGGACACCCCTCATGACCCTCATGGGCCTGTTGTTTTCCCGTAGAAAGAAAGCCTTCGCGGCGGTGGCCGTGCTCAGTGTGTTGAGTGCGGGATTGAGTGTGGCGGTTCTGGCGTTCATCAGTCAGCGGTTGCTAGCCGGTGGCGCGGACTTGGCCGTGGTGCTGTTGCAGTTTGCCTTGCTGCTGGTGGCGCTGCTGGCCACGGCCACGGCCGCCCAGGTGACCTTGCATGTGCTGGGGCACCGAATGGTGTACGGCCTGCGTCGGGATCTGGTGCGCCGTGTGCTGGCCACGGATATCGAGCAACTGGAAAAGGTGGGCGGGCCGCACCTGCTGGCGGCGCTGAGCACCGATCTGCGCAACCTGACAATCGCCTTTGTGCACTTGCCGGAGCTGGTCTACGGCGCCGCGTTGAGCGTGGCGGCCCTGGGGTGGCTGGCCTGGCTGGCACCGGGACTGTTTGCTGTCACGGTGGCCTGGTTGCTGGGTACGGCGTTGATGGGCGTCTGGCTGGTTGGGTGTATTAATTTCCATGTGGGCAAGGTCCGTGAAGGGGATGACCATCTTTATCAGGACTATCAATCCATGATTGATGGTCGCAAGGAGCTGGCGCTGAACCGGCCGCGAGCGGCCCGTTTCTTTGATGAAGAATTTGATGGCCATGCCCGGGGGTACCGTGACCATGTGACCCGGGCAGACATTTGCAATGGGGTGGCCGGCAACCTGGCCAACGTTTTGGTGCTGGCACTGATCGGGGTGCTGTTTTACCTGGCTGCCGGGCGTGGTTGGGCGGATGCCAATACCGCTTCCGTTTTTGCACTCACCATTTTGTTGTTGCGTACGCCTTTAATTGGCGCTGTCGCTGCGTTACCCACCTTGCTGGCTGCGCGGGTCTCTTTGCGCAAACTGACCGGGCTTGAGCTGGCTGAAGATGCGACGGACCTGCAGGCAAGTGGGGACACGCTGGCAGGCTTCAGTACGCTCAGCTTGCAAGGCGTGCATTACCGGTATCCGGATCAGGACGACGCGCCGGGCTTTGCGGTGGGGCCGCTGGATCTCACCATTCGCCGTGGCGAGCTGATTTTCGTGCAAGGGGGTAATGGTAGCGGCAAGAGTACGTTTGCCCGCTTGCTCACCGGTCTGTATCGGCCCCAGCAGGGTGAGTTGCGGGTGGATGGCGAGCTGGTCACCGAGGCAAACCGGGTTGCCTTTCGCCAGCTCTTTTCATCGGTGTTCACGGATTTTCATTTGTTCAGTCGCCTGTTGAAGGGCGATGGCACGGAAGTGGCGGCGGCGGATGTGGATGCCTGGCTGGCCACTCTGGGCATGCAGCACAAGGTGCGCCAGCAAGATGGCCGCCTCAGCGATATTCGTTTTTCCCAGGGGCAGCGCAAACGTCTGGCCCTGTTAATGGCGGTGATGGAGACCCGGGACTGCTTGTTGCTGGACGAGTGGGCGGCAGATCAGGACCCGCAATTCCGACAGTTCTTTTATCTCGATCTGCTGCCGCGCCTGCAAGCCGCCGGCAAAACCATCATTGCCATTACCCACGATGATCATTATTTCGATCGCGCTGATCGCCTGCTGAAAATGGATAGTGGTCGGTTGGAAGAACTGGATGACCTCAGCGCTCGCGAGAGCGTTCAGGTGCTGCGCGAAGCGGGTATTTAGGCGGTTGCTGAATCCTCCTTGTGCGCTCGGGCTTTCAGGTCGGGGCGCTTTTCTCTCACTCTTGTTAACGGCGAGGAAGCCATGAGTATTGATAATCCTGAAACGGAATTCACGGTCGTCATCAATGATCAGGAGCAGTACAGCATCTGGCCGACCTATCGTCCTGTCCCGGCGGGCTGGCAAGCCGTCGGTGTGACCGGCAACAAGGGCGAATGCCTTGAGCATATCAATCAGACCTGGACAGACCAGCGTCCACGCCGCCTGCGGGATGCGCAAGCGTCCTGATTCTTTCTCTTGCGTCTGCACTAACGGCAAGGAGCTGACATGACCGGGTCTGCCATCGAGAACGTGCGCCCGGGGGCCGACTGGACCCCGCTTTCCTCTTCACAGCAACGTCTGTGGCTATTTACGCGGCTTTCACCGCAGAGCACGGCCTATAACCTGGGTGGCATGCTGTGGTTGGACGGCGAGCTGAATCCGGAAGCGCTTGAGCAGACCATGAATTATGTGGTGGCTCGGCAGGCGATCCTGCGTGTGGAATTCTCTGAGCGGGATGGTCAGGGGTGGCAGCGGATCGCACCGCACGTGGGCAGGGCGTTGCAGGTAGAGGATGTCAGTCACGAGGCAGACCCGGAAGCGGCAGCCTACCGGCTGGGCCGCGAACACAATGCGAAACCGTTTGATCTGGAAGCAGAGTCACTGTTGCGTTACCGCCTGGTCAGGTTGAGCGAGCAACGGCATGTGCTGCTGATCTCGTTGCATCATATTGTCGGCGACGCCTGGTCGTTGGGCGTGTTCATGCAGGAGTTTCTGTTTGCCTATAGTGCCTTGCGTGATGGGCTGACACCGAACCTGCCGCCGCTGAAAAATACCTATCTGGATCTGGTCGAAACAGAAGCTGAATGGCTTGCCAGTGACGATGCCCGGGCGCAGCGGGATTACTGGGTCGAAACACTGCAAAATGAAGGCGAGCCCCTGGTTTTGCCCCGCCTTTCACAACCGTCCGGTGCCTCCAGTCGTGCCCGCTTTCAGGACTTCTCCCTGTCTGCAAAGCAGACGCAAACCCTGAAAAATTTTGCCAGAGCGCAGGGCGTCAGCCGTTTTACCGTATTGCTTGCCGTGTTGCAGTATCTGTTGTTTCGGGTGTCGGGGCAGCCGCAGATTCGCGTTGGCGTACCTAGCGCCAACCGTAAAGGCAGTAACCAGTTTTTGGTGGGTTTTTTCGTGAACAACTTGGTGGTGCAGGGGCATGTTTCCCCTGAACTGTCCGTTGGCGATTGGATTTCACAGATCCACAGTGCCTTGAACGACGCCAAAAAAAATCGCGATCTACCCTTTGAAAAAATTGTCGATGCCTTGAGTGATTCCCGCAGTTCGGGCAGTCATCCCTTGTTCCAGGTGGCGTTCAATTATCGTCAACAGGGCAAAGGGTTGAGTTTGAATCTGGGCAACCTGATGGCTCGGGTAGAGGACCTGCCTGTAACGGAAACGCCGTTTGATCTGGTGCTGGATGCCTGGCCGGATGAACATGGTGGCCTGACGCTGCGGCTGGTTCACGGTGACGGCGTTCTTGATGATGCCTTCGCCGGGAAAATGGTGGGGGCGTTTGAGCAGGTGCTGGACCAGTGGTTGCAGTCGCCAGCATTGCCGCTCACCGAGAGTACGGTGCTGGTGCCGGATGACCAGGTCGTGCTGGAGCGTTGGGGGCAGGGGGCCGGCCAGTGGCAAGCGCATAGTTTTGTGTCGTTGTTTTCAAAGCAGGCCGCGAAACAGGGTGATGCGATTGCGCTGGTGCACGGGGATACCCGCGTATCGTTTGCCGAACTGGAAGCTCGCTCCAATCAATTGGCCCGTTACCTAATTAGCCAAGGCGTGAAGGCGGATGATGTGGTCGGCGTGTCTTTCGCGCGCGGCGTCACCATGGTCGAAGCCTTTATCGCGGTGATGAAAGCGGGCGGCGCTTTTTTGCCGCTGGATCCGGGTTATCCCTCCGAACGCTTGCACTACATGCTGGAAGACAGCGGCGCCAAACTGCTACTGACCTCGTCGGAC
>NZ_PBSH01000012.1 GCF_002726155.1 Alcanivorax sp.
CCCCCCCCGACAAAACCCATCCCGCCGACACTGGCGAAAGCGCTGGATTGATTTAACGCAACACGCTCCACGCAGGCACGCCACACGCTAAGACCACCGCATGCCAGCGTGTTGCGTGCCGCATGAAGCACAAAAAAAGGGGCGCTATTTCTAGCGCCCCTTTTTTTGTGCTGCGTCTTTTATTACAGCTTGTCTGCATTACCAGACAGGTACTCGGCCACACCGTCCGGGGTGTCCTTCATACCGGAATCACCTTTCTGCCAGCCCGCCGGGCACACTTCGCCGTGCTCTTCGTGGAACTGCAGGGCATCAACCAGACGAATCAGTTCGTCCATGTTACGACCCAGCGGCAGATCGTTAACGATCTGGCTGCGCACCACACCGTTCTGGTCGATCAGGAACACGCCACGGAAGGCCATGCCGCCTTCGGACTCAACGTCGTAAGACTGGGCAATACCGTGGTTCATGTCAGCAGCCAGGGTGTATTTCACCGGGCCGATACCGCCGTCGTTGACCGGGGTGTTGCGCCATGCGTTGTGGGTAAAGTGGCTGTCGATGGAAACACCGATCACTTCCACGTTGCGTTCTTTGAACGCGTCCATGCGATGGTCCAGAGCGATCAGCTCGGACGGGCACACAAAGGTGAAGTCCAGCGGGTAGAAGAACACCAGGCCGTACTTGCCCTTGATGGCTTCGGACAGGGTGAACTCGTCAACGATGCTGCCATCGCCCAATACAGCAGGAACAGTAAAATCCGGTGCAGGTTTACCTACCAGAACGCCCATTGTTTCTCTCCATTGTTTCCATTCTTACGGTATAGCCAGAGCAAAGCACTCGCTCTGGCCGCTTGAAATCCTGTGGAGCAGCGATCATACAACGCCCGTTGCAATACTGCATGGGCTCATGCTGCAAAGTGCTGCTACGCACAATCATGGGGATTCCTCCCCGGCTTTCAACAGGCTCATCGGGTTGTTTGGCGCGAATGTGCACACTTTGCGCAAAACACCGCCAACTCAACGACGGGATCGGCTCCAGATCACGGTCCCCGTCAGCGCCAGGATCACCAGCACCAGCGCCGCCAGGTCCATGACCAGCTGCCCGGCCAGGCCAAACAAGCGCCCGGCATGCAGATCCAGCAACAAGCGCTGCCAATTCAGTGACGGCGGCACACTCTGCGCCACAATGCGTTGCTTCATAGTGTCAGGCAGAGGTTGCTGACGAGAAGGTATCCAGGCGGCATCATCGGGCAACGCCACGCTGGCCAGCTGGTCCACGTTGTACTGGAGCAGCCCCTGTTCGGTTTTCAGTACCAGCCCTTGATCATTGCGCCCCATGCCACTGAATGCGGGCACCCCATAGGCAGGGCCCATACGCTCCACTTGCTGCCCCTGGGTATCCAGCAACAATAGCTCGTCGGCACAGCCCACCACCGTCCAGCCATTTTCCTGCACCACGCCACGCAGCGGCGCCTGACAATAAAGGTTCTTTTCCCCGTCGATAAACAGGCTGTCATTGGCCTGGGCATACCACCGGCCTTGCAGGGATATAGCGGAAACCGCATCAGGCACTGGCGCACCATACCAACGTGCCAGCAACGGCGGCAGCGGCCGGGATGACCAACCAAAGGAGTCGATGTGATTAAGCAGGACGCCGGTGACAGACAGCACCAGCACGGGCAGCGCCACGGCCAACCCCAACCAGCGATGCCAGCGGCGCCACTGCCGGGTCGGTTTGCGTTGGTTCATGACGGCCTCGGTATTCAAAAAACCCGTTAATGCGCAGTAACCACTACAGCGTAAGCTGCTGATCCAGCCACAGCGCCAGCCGGGCCGCACGCTGCAAGGCATCCACCGACAAGGTCGCACCGGTAATGCCATCAATGGAACGGTCCAGCTTGCCGTTTTCCAGTTGCGCCTGGTCGAACTGCCGGGTGAAGAAGGCATGCCGCACTTCCCAGCCCCGCGATTCGCGATAAATCAACACGCGCAAAGAAGCGATTCTACCGTCTTTAACACTAATACCAAGGGTAATGGGATGATCACGCCCGATAACGTTCAGTACCCAGGCACTGGTTGTCCCATCAGACCAGTAACGCTGGCGGAAGCCCGGGTCCTCTTTGCTGAGCGCAACCGCCTGCTGGCGCTGCGTCTCATCCAGCCAAAGCATGGCCGGTGCTGGCACATCCGCAAACTGCTGCGCCATAAAATCTGCGACGGAAAGATACACATCTTCCGCGCGGGCGTTTCCTGACAGACACAGCAGCAGAGTGAGCGATGCCCACCCTGCTGCCTGTCGAAGCGATCTCAAGCGCAAGGCCTAGAAGCTCCAGCCAATACCGAGATTGATGCTGTCGTCAGCCTTATCATCCTCGGTGGGGTTTTTGTAATTCACATTCTGCATATCGGCCTTCACTACCACCTGCGGCACAATCCAGTAGTTCACACCAAAAGTGCTGATCATGGAGGCTTCGTTGTCAGTACCGTCTTCTGCCAGCAGGTTAATGTTCTCATAACGACCGAACACACCCAGCTTCTCGGTGACTTTATAGGAAAGCTCATACAGCTCGCCGTCCTGACGGTCGGCATCCGTATTAAAACCGTTAAAGTCCCAGCGAGCTTTTTGTACCGTCGCGGTGATGCCCGCGATGGTGTAACGGGCATGGGCTTCCACCAGGCGGGCGCTGACGTCTTCCGGACCCAGATCCTGGTTTACGTCTTGCTGGTACTGAACCGACGATGCCAGATCCAGCCCGGGAATGCCGACAAAGCGCAAACGCCCTGTGGCCGCCCCTTTATTGGCCGCCGCTTCAGAGACTTTCTGGCGGCTGCCGCGAATGCTGGTGGTGCTGCCCTGGAAATCCAGGCCGGAATGCACCGCGATGTCATAGGTCAGGCCAGCGCCCAGATCCTGGCTGAACATGGCACCGGCTTCCCACCAGGTCGCAGGAATCACCGCGCTTTCCAGGCGATTACGCTCCACACCATAGAAGGTGTTCGGCTCATGGGTTTCATTGATGATCCCCACCGGCACCAAAAATTGACCCAGCTTCAGCTTGGTATTGGCAGTCGTATCGATCTCGATGTAGGCCTGTTCAAGCTCAACCTCGCCGTCTTTGCCTTCCCCAGCCAGACCATGCTCCAGCTCAAACTCGGAGAAAAAACGCACTTTGTCCGTAAAATCGTAGCCGAAGAAAAGAACGAAACGATGCGCATCGACTTCGTCATTCTGCTGCTTGCCACCAAACTCGGGGTCTCTGTTGAAATGGTTATAGTGCAGCTCGCCGTAACCGCCAATGCTCACTTTACCGAACGGATTGGAGGAGGCGCCCTGCTCTTTTTGCAGTGCTTCTACTTGCTGGGCAAGAATGTCGATCTGTTTCTGCAGGTCTTCGGCGGATTGCGCCGCCTGCGCAGAAAAAGGCACAGCAGCCATTGCCGCAGCCATAAGGGTACGCTTGAACATGTTTCTTCCCTTCCCTGATACAAGACTAGATAAGTAAATCGCGCAGGAATTTAAACGAAGAAGAAACAAGATTGAAACTTATTCTTAATACACTTTTTGTGGCCAAACATTAAAAAACCCGGTTCACCCGGGTTTTTTAATGTTGAATATTATTCGGAGAAAAATAAAAAAGTTTTCCCGAATTTGATTCAAATCAGGATTCGGACTCATCCGACTCCACTGCAACGCCTTCCACCAGCTCTTTGAGCTGACCGGAACGGTACATATCCATGATGATGTCGCAGCCACCGACCAGCTCGCCGCCCACCCACAACTGGGGGTACGTGGGCCAGTTCGCATACTCTTTCAGGTTCTGACGAATTTCCGGCGCTTCCAGAATGTTCACATAGGCAAACGGCTTGCCAACGGCGGTCATGGCTTCCACTACCTGGGCGGAAAAACCGCACTGGGGAAACTGGGGAGACCCTTTCATGTAGAGGATCACCGGGTTTTTCTCGATCTGGTCTTTGATGACCTGCATCACATCCATTACTTCACCTATCTCGTATTGAGTGCCGTTACGCCTGTAAATCTCGCGGCACGTAATCATCTGGCAACCTCTGCCACAGAGTTACGCCCTGTAGTGGCCATTGTACCACTGTCACCCCCCATAACCGCCACCACCCGGGGAGGCGATGATCAGGCGGTCGCCGGGAGCAACCTCGGTACTGTACTTGGGGGGCAAAGCCTGATTATTCAAGCGGTTCTCACCGGCAGCGCCCTCCCCGCCGCCCGCCAACCCCCAGGGCCGGTAGCGGCGACGCTCGGTCAGCAGCGTCACACTGGCCGGCCCCAGGAACTCCAGTTCGCGCAGAATACCCTCACCCCCTCGATGCCGCCCGCTTCCCCCGCTACCCTGGCGAAGCTGATAGCGGTGCACGCGCAAGGGGTAATGAGACTCCAGGCTCTCGATCGGCGTGTTCAAGGTATTGGTCATATGGCTATGCACACCGGACAGCCCCGCACCCGTGGCATGGCCACCGGTGCCACCGGCCATGGTTTCGTAATAATCCCAACCCTGTTCGCCCCCGGCCCCCATGGCCACGTTATTCATGGTCCCCTGGCTCGCCGCCGGAATCGCCTCTGGCGCCACTTGAGCCAACGCGCCCAACACCACATCCACCACCCTGGAGCTGGTTTCCACATTACCGGCTGCCACTGCCGCCGGGCGACGGGCATTAAGCAGTGAACCTTCCGGGGCGTACAATTTGATGGGACGGAACAGACCATCGCAGGCGGGCACATCGTCATCCATCAAACAACGAAAGCAGTAATAGGCGGCGGCCGCCGCCACGGACAAGGGGCAATTAATGTTGCCGGCAACCTGCCCGGCCGTACCGGTGAAATCCAGCGACGCTTCTTCCCCACGGATCGTCAGCGCCAGCACAATGGGAATATCCTGTTGCCCCTGGCCGTCATCATCCATGTAATCTGCAAAACGGTATTGCCCATCCGGCAGCGCCGCAATCCGCGCCCGGGCTCGCCGCTCACCGTAATCATTAAGCGCATCAAACGCCTGGGCCAGCGCCGCACCATCGTGCTCCGCCAACGCCACCAGACGGGCGGCCCCCGCCTCACAGGCACTGGCCTGGGCGGCAAAGTCGGCAAAGCGGGCATTGTCCACCGGCAACACCGCCCGGGCGTCGGCCTGCAGCCCTGCCAGGCGCCGGCACAGCGGCACATCCCACTGCCCCTGCTGCTTGAGCAACGTGGGTGCAATCACAATCCCTTCCTGGGCCAGGTCCGTAGACACCGGCATGGAGCCCGGGCTGTGAGCACCGATATTGGCGTGGTGGGCGCGGGTCACCGCGAAACCGAGCAACGTCGGCCCCACCAGCACCGGGGCAATTACGGTGACATCCGGCAAGTGCGTGCCGCCCAGATAGGGGTCATTCACCACCATCAGGTCCCCCGCTTGCCACTCCCTGCCAGCAACCAGATCGGCCATGGCGTAGGCCATGGATCCCAAATGCACGGGAATATGCGCGGCCTGGGCACATAAGCGACCCCGAGCATCAAAAATGGCACAGGAAAAATCGAGCCGGTCCTTGATGTTCGGAGACAGGGCACTGAGACGCAGCACCGCGCCCATTTCATCGCAGACACCGGCAAGGCGGTTGGCAAAAATACTCAGCTGGACAGGATTCATAAAGGCAATTGGCAGTTGATAATGGATAGTTGATAGCGAAAAACGGATGCACGGGCAGTCTGCCCTTGTTCATTGTGTTGCATCAACTATTAACTATTGGCCAATAACTGCGCTATTATCGGGGGTTCCCGGCAGCCTAACAGCTGCCGTTTTTTGTTTTGGTCATGCCAAAACAGACGAATTCGCTTTAACGAGTCAGGGTAATGAGCCAGCAATTTTTGATTCCCACCTACGCGCGCCAGCCAGTGGCTTTCGTGCGGGGCGAGGGCGTGTGGTTGTACGATGAAAACGACCACAAATACATGGATGCCATCTCCGGGATTGGCGTGTGCAACCTGGGCCACTGCCACCCGGCAGTCACCCGCACCCTGGCCGAACAGGCCGGGCAGCTGATGCACACCTCCAACCTGTATCGTATTCCCGCCCAGGAATCCCTGGCCCAGCGCCTGTGCGAGCTGAGCGGCATGGAGAACGTATTTTTCTCCAACTCCGGCGCGGAAGCCAATGAGGCCGCCATCAAGATTGCCCGCCTGTACGGCTCACGCAAACAGATTGCCCGACCCACCGTGATCGTCATGGAAGGCAGCTTCCATGGCCGCACCATGGCGACCCTGTCCGCCACCGCCAATGCCAAGGTGCAGGAAGGTTTTGCGCCTCTGCTGGACGGTTTCATCCGTGTGCCGTTCAACGATCTGTCAGCAGTAGAAGCCCTGGCTGATAATCACGATATTGTCGCCGTTCTGGTAGAACCGGTGCAGGGCGAAGGCGGCATCCACATTCCCGCAAACGATTACCTGGCCGGCCTGCGCACCCTGTGCGACCGCCAAGACTGGCTGCTGATGCTGGATGAAATCCAGTCCGGCAACGGCCGCACCGGGGATTACTTTGCCTGCCTGGGCGCCGGCATCACCCCCGACGTACTAACCACCGCCAAAGGCCTGGGTAACGGCTTCCCCATCGGCGCCTGCCTGGTGGCCGGCAAGGCTGAAGGCGTTTTCGGCCCCGGGAACCACGGCAGCACCTACGGCGGCAACCCGCTGGGCTGCGCGACGGCCCTGGCGGTGGTGAACACCCTCACCGACGACATCATCGACGGCGTGGCCGATAAAGGCCGCTGGCTGAAAGACGCCTTTCTCCAGGCATTTTCCGATCTGCCCATGGTCACCGAGATCCGCCAAAAAGGCCTGATGCTGGGCATTCAGCTGGATCGCCCCTGTACCGAACTGGTCAACCGGGCCCGCGACGCCGGCCTGCTGATCAATGTCACTGCCGGTTCCGTGGTACGGCTACTGCCGCCACTGGTGATCAGCCAGGCAGAAATGCAGCAGCTGGTGGACACCCTGTCGACACTGATCCACCGTTTTGCCGACGAGCAGGAGGTCGCATGACCCGTCATTTCCTGACCCTCACCGACTTGACCCCGGATGAGCTCGGCTATTTGATTCAGCGCGCCATCGAACTGAAAACCATGCTCCGTAATGGCCAGCACCACGAGCCGCTACAGGGTAAAACCCTGGGCATGATTTTCGAGAAATCATCCACGCGTACCCGGGTGTCTTTCGAAGTCGCCATGACCCACTTCGGTGGCGCCAGCATTTTCCTGTCACCCCGTGACACCCAGCTGGGCCGCGGCGAACCCATTGAAGATTCCGCCCGGGTGCTGTCCCGCATGGTCGACGCGGTCATGATCCGCACCTTTGACCACTCCACCCTGCAGACGTTTGCCGACCACTCTGCGGTACCGGTGATCAACGCCCTCACGGACGACTTTCACCCCTGCCAGTTGCTGGCCGACATGCAGACCTATGTGGAACACCGCGGCAGCATTCAGGGCAAAAAAGTGGTGTGGGTAGGCGATGGCAACAATATGTGCGCCAGCTACATCAACGCCGCCAACCAGTTTGATTTCGAACTGGTGATCAGCAGCCCGGACGGCTTCACCCCGGACAGCGACTTGCTGGGCCGCTACCCGGACCGGGTCAGCCTGGAGCCGGACGTAGTCACCGCCGTGCAAGGCGCTCACCTGGTGGTCACCGATGTATGGGCCTCCATGGGCCAGGAAGACGAACAACAAACTCGCCTGAATGCCTTTGACGGTTACCAGGTCACCCCGGAGCTGATGGACAAGGCCGACCCGGATGCGCTGTTCATGCACTGCCTGCCGGCCCACCGCGGCGAGGAAGTCAGCCACGAAATGATGGATGATCCTCGTGCCGTGGTCTGGGACGAAGCGGAAAACCGCCTGCACGCACAGAAAGCCCTGCTGGAATTTCTGCTCACCGGGCAGCATTGATGGCAACGCTGCACGCACCATGCAACACGCACCACCAGGACATTGTCCCGTGGTGTGTGCAGCGTGAAGCCTGGAGCACACGACCATGAACGAGCCGTTGCTTAACCTCAACCATCTGGCCTGTGGCTACCACCAGCAAACCGTGGTCAGCGACCTGAGCCTGACGCTGGCAGCGGGTGAAATTGCCTGCTTGCTGGGCCCCAGCGGCTGTGGCAAGACCACCACATTGCGAGCCATCGCCGGGCTGGAACCGGTGACCGCCGGCTCTATCAGCATTCAGGGAAAGCAGGTCTCCGGCCCCCACCGTCAGCTGCCTCCCAACCAGCGCGGCCTGGGTATGGTCTTCCAGGAACACGCCCTGTTTCCTCATCTCACCGTGGCAAACAACGTGGCGTTCGGCCTGCGCCAGCAGAGCCGGGAGGAACGCGAAGAGCGGGTACACGCGAGCCTGCAACGGGTACGGCTCAGCGGCCTGGAACAACGCTACCCCCACGAGCTCTCCGGCGGCCAACAGCAGCGTGTTGCTCTGGCCCGAGCACTGGCCCCCCAACCCGCCCTGCTACTGCTGGATGAACCTTTTTCCAGCCTGGATCTGGATCTGCGCCGGGCCCTGGCCCGGGAACTGGGCGACATCCTGCGTCAGGAAAAGGTCACCACCCTGCTGGTCACCCACGACCAGGAAGAAGCCTTTGCGCTGGCCGACCGGGTCGGCGTCATGCAACAGGGCCACCTGGAGCAATGGGATACGCCCTATAACATTTACCACGCGCCGGCGAACCGGTTCGTGGCAGAGTTCGCCGGCTACGGTACCTTCCTGCGCGGCACCGTGCGCGATGGCAACACCGTTCACACCACCCTGGGCGATGTGACCGGCCGCAGCCATGCCCCCTTGCAACCAGGTACTGAAGTAGAAGTACTGCTCCGCCCGGAAGACGTGATTGCTGACGAATCTGCTCCCCTGGCGCTCCCCGTCATCCGGCGCCAGTTCACCGGCGCCAGCATCCTCTACCACTTGCGGGTCGGCGCCAACGAAACCCTGCTCTGCCAAACCGACAGCCACACCAATGTGGTGGAAGGCGATAACCTGCATGTGCGGCTGGGCACCAAGCATTTGGTCACGTTCGAAGTCAGTTGAAAGTTCAAAGTTTAAACGCGGATCAGGTTGCCTGTGTTTGCCATCCCCTGCCCGCGCTTAACGGTAATGGCGCGGGCAGGGCCTCTTCAAACCCGAGGCCTTCTTCCGCGCTTTTCAACTTTAAACTTTCAACTTGCTCCTGCTTCTACGCCACCTGGCTCTGATCCCGACCGCTGGACTTCGCCTTGTACAAGCCCTGATCGGCCCGGTTAAGCAGCTCATCCACACTTTCGCCATCCTGATACGCCGCCACCCCCACGGACAAGCTCACCGTCGCCGGGCCGCCCTGGGCATCGAAACGCTGCTCACGCCAGCGCTGACGCAGACGTTCAGCTACCAACAGGGCGCCGTGGGCATCACTTTGCGGCAACACCAACAGAAACTCTTCCCCGCCCAGGCGACCAAAGTAGTCACCATCACGCATGCCCGATAACGCCAGCTCGGAAAACTGGCGCAGTACCCGGTCGCCCCAGTCATGACCGTGCCGGTCGTTGATTTTCTTGAAGTGATCCAGGTCCACGTAGCACACGGCAAATGGCACCCCCTTGCCGTCAGACAGAGCACGCTGGCGCTCCAGAATGTCCAGCAAGTGGCGACGATTAAATAACCCCGTGAGATCATCACGGATGGCCATTTCCCGCACCTTCCCCACCGCATTGGCCAACTCACGGTTTTTTTCTGCCAGCGCATTCCGCAGGCGATTTACGCCCCCACCGGTAACCGCAAAGCTGACCGAAATCATGGCGAACACCAGCCATTGCAACAACTCCACCGACAGGCTCAACTGCACCCAGCGATCCATCAGTGCCACCCACAACATCAGCGCATAGGCCGCACTGGCCAGAAACGCCACCGCAATCATCACCTTGCCACTGAGGCGGAACGACACCATCAATAACGCCGCAAAAAACAAGGTCACCACACTGAGTCGAAACTCATCCACGTAATACCCCGACACCATGAACACCCCGGTGAAATACAGAATCAACGGCAGTGACAGGCTGGGCTCACGAAGACTCAAGGTAACACCCGTTGCCATCAGCAGCTGGTACGCCAACAGGGAAATCCAGATCAGCGACACCAGCACCAGCGCTTCCGGCAGCGCGATATGCATATAGCCCAGTTGAAAATAGACCACACAGAGCAAGGTATGCATGGCCATGATCGCCATGGCCGAACGGCTATGACGTTGCATCAGGCGCTTTTCACTCAGCGTCAGTTTTTCTGCCTGGTGGAGATCCTGATTCATTCCTGCTCCCCGACAATCAATCTATCGCGCCCAGCTTCCTTGGCCCGGTACAGCGCCTGATCCGCCCGCCTGATCAACTGCGCAGGCGTTTCGCCGTGATTCAGCATGGCCAGCCCCCCGGAAACCGTGACCATCAACCCGGGCGCATCCTTGAACCGCTGACTGCGCATGCCCATCAGGATGCCCTCCACCAGATTACGAGCCTCCTGCGGATCACTCACCGGCAACACCAGCATGAACTCCTCTCCGCCCAGACGCGCGGCGAAATCCTGATTGGTCAGGTGGCGCTGTGTCACATCCGCAAAGCGCTGCAGCACCAGGTCGCCCATGCGATGGCCATACTGATCGTTGGTTTTTTTGAAATGGTCCAGATCCAGGTACACCACCCCCAATTGATAGGCACCGCGAGCGGATTGCCCACACGCCTTGCTCAGCAGTTCCATGGCATGGCGGCGGCGGTAAAAACCGGTCAGCTCGTCTTTCACCGCCATGTCGTGAATGCGCTCAACAATTTGCCCCAGTTGCTGATTACGCCTCCCCAGCTGGAAGCGGATGGTGGAAATTTCTGATGCCACCAGCATGGCCGCCAGCACCATGACACTGAACAGGCCCCACTGGATCCACTCGCCGCGAACATCCACCACTTCCGGCCAGTACACACAGACAACCCCCAGCACCACCGCGTAACCCAGCACGCAATACCCGGCCAGGGCGAGGAACTGCCGTAGCGACGCCTGCAGTACCCCCATCTGAACAATGGCAAAGAAAATCAGCATGATGCACAGACGCACCTGATCGACGACCAGGGCAGTCACCAGCAGCCCGGTGGTGGACCAGACCATCAACGGCATAATCATGGAAGGTTCGGATAGCCGGCGGTTCAACCCCACCAGCATGAACAGAATAAACAGCAGATGCCCGGCCCAAAGGCCGGCAAAAAGCGTATAGAAAAGAATCTCGCCACCGCGGAAGAAATCCAGCTGCAAGGCAATCCAGCAAAGTAGCGTATGCGCACCACCTCCCGCCAGGATAGCGAATAGCACGCGACGTAGCCGTTGCGACTGCAAGGCCACAGGGTGGAGCGGTAACGTTTGATCCATGCGGATTCCCGATTCGGTGCGCCCCTCTCCCACTAGCAACCGCACCCACTGATAGCAAATTAGTATTAATATTGAACCAATAGTAATACCAAGTGCCTACTCCGTCACAGTTTGACCATCCCCTAAACCGAACCGCTCATCGTTGTAAAACGCATTTTACCGCAGGCAAAACCCCTGATTTTTATGCCATTTACTGTTCTCAGGCACCCGGCGAAGCCTGGCAGACCCGAGCGACCGCATCACGCCAGCCCTGATAGCGTTTCTGGCGCTCCGGCTCATCCAGTTGAGGGGAAAACTCCCGTTCACAACGCCATTGCTCAGCCACGGCATCCAGTGATGGATATAGCCCGACCCCCAGGCCCGCCAGATACGCTGCGCCAAGAGCCGTGGTTTCGGTTACCACCGGACGGTCCACACAGACGCCCAGCACATCCGACAGCGTCTGGCTGAGCCAGTTGTTCACCACCATTCCCCCATCCACCCGCAGGGTGGTGGGCCGGGTACCACAATCCGCCGCCATGGCATCGAGAAGATCCCGGGACTGATAGCACACCGCTTCCAGTCCCGCCGTTACCACCTCCGCAATCCCGGTGTCGCGGGTCAGCCCCGTCAAGGCTCCCCGGGCATGGGGGTCCCACCAGGGCGCCCCCAGACCGGTAAAGGCCGGCACCAGGTACACCCCGCCGGCGGAACCGGCACGGCGGGCCAGGGCTTCGGTTTCGCTGGCATCGCGAATCAGGTTGAGGCCATCGCGCAGCCACTGGATCGCCGCACCCGCCACAAAGATGGAGCCTTCCAGCGCATAAGTTGTCTTGCCATTCAGGCGATAGCCCACGGTAGTCAGCAGGCGGTTATGGGATTCCACCGCCTCGCCGGTATTCATGACCATGAAGCAGCCGGTGCCATAGGTGCTTTTCACCATCCCCGGGGCAAAGCAGGCCTGCCCCACCAACGCCGCCTGCTGGTCGCCGGCAATGCCGGCCACCGGCACGGCTGCGCCCAGCAGTTCCGGACAGGTGGTACCAAAATCGGCAGCACTGTCTCGCACGTCCGGCAATACCGACGCAGGCACATTGAACAAGGCCAGCAACGCCTCATCCCAGCACTGCTCGTGGATATTGAACAACAGGGTCCGTGAGGCATTGGTGGCGTCGGTGGCGTGCACCTTGCCGCGGGTCAGCTGCCAAAGCAGCCAGCTATCAATGGTGCCAAACGCCAGTTCACCGGCCTCGGCACGCTGACGAGCACCGGGCACGTTATCCAGCAGCCAGGCCAGCTTGGTGGCAGAGAAATACGGATCCAGCAACAACCCGGTTTTGCTACGCACCTGATCTTCATGGCCCTGATCACGCAGCGCTTCACAGGTAGACGCTGTGCGTCGGTCCTGCCAGACAATGGCCTTGGCCAGCGGATCGCCGGTTTCCCGGTCCCACAGCACGGTGGTTTCACGCTGGTTGGTAATGCCAATGGCCGCCAGCTGCTGCGCCTCTACCCGGGCATTGCGCAAGGCTTGCTGACACATGGCCAGAGTGTCATTCCAGATTTCCATGGCGTCATGTTCCACCCAGCCATCCTGGGGAAAATGCTGGCGAAACTCTTTCTGCGCCTGTCCACAGGCACGGCCACTGGCATCAAAAACAATGGCGCGGGAACTGGTGGTCCCCTGGTCGATGGAAAGGATATAAGACATGACTCGGCTAACCTTGTTATCAGTATGGGGCTGGATCAGACAGACGCCTCAAGGGGCACCAGGAGGCGCATTTTAAATGAAGGTCAGATGACAGATTGCACCATAACGGACAACCTTATAGACCATATCGGCGATGTGCGCGCAGCATCAAACGCCTCCCGGCGCTCGGTTCGTCCCCTGGAAGGAAACGCCTACAGCGGCCTCGCTGACTGCCCGATGCTGGGCGCTTTTCTATTTTCCCTGACCGAGCTTACCCCATCCGGCCCAGCACATGCTGGCCCTGTTGGCTTTTGGGCAAGGTCACGGTAAAGCGGGCACCGCCTTCCGGGCTCTCATCCACGTGGATCTCTCCGCCGTGCCAATCCACAATCCGCTTCACGATGGACAGGCCCAGACCATAACCGCCGCTGGCCCGGTGACGGCTTTTATCCAGCCGGGCAAAGGGTTTGAACACTCGCTCGCGTTCGTGTTCAGGAATGCCTGGGCCATCATCATCCACATGGATCACCACCCGATCTTCGCTCTCTTCCACGCGCATGACAATGCGCGATTGGGCATAGCGCAGAGCGTTGGTTACCAGATTCTGCAACACCCGGTGCAGGTAGCGCTCTTCCGCTTCTACTTCCAGGGTCGGATAGGGATTCGCCACGGTGATGGCGGTTTCATCGCGGATGGTTTCCAGCTCATCGCGCAATTGCTCGCACAGCTCGCCAATGACGACCGGCTGGAATTCGATATTGGGCGTACCCTGCTCCAGGCGAGCATAGGTAAGAATTTCGTCGATCAACTGATCCAGCTGTTCGATATCGTGGTCCATGGCATTGAGCTTTTCACGGCGCCGCTCCGCCGACTCGATATCCGCCAGCATCTCCAGACCAAACCGCAGGCGCGCCACCGGCGTGCGTAGCTCATGGCTCACTGCCCGGGTCATCTCTCTTTGGGATTCAATCAGCCGGCGAATGTGCGCCGTCATGCCGTTAAAGGTCGCCGCCACCTGGCCAATGGCATCACTGCCTTCAATATTGGCATAGGCCCCCAGATCACCACTGCCCAACTGACTCACCGCACCATCGAGTTGTTTCAGCCGCCGCTGTAACGGGCTCACTTGCAGATAGGTGGCCAGCGCCACCGCCAGCAAGCTGGTGGCCCCGGCAATCAGCAACAGCTCAATGGGAAATTGGTCAAACAGGCTTAGCGGACCAATCATCAGCAGCTTGCCGGTCTGGGCCACCGGCGCATAAATACGGATGCTGGAGTCGCTGCGGGTGCTGTCATCCAGGGCGATAACCACCTCACGGCGGTTAAGGCGCTGCTCCTGCTCGCCATCCAGCGAGATGTCATCACGCTGAACCAGTGTCAGGGGGTAACCGAACTGATGTTGCAGGTCAGCCAGAGCCTGGGCCCACTCCGCCTCCTGAAAATGCGACAAATGATTGAGGATCAACACCGCCGTGGCCCGCGCCTGTTGCTCGGACACCTTGGTCATGCGTGTATTGATATAGGCATCTTCGTCGGGGAGCTGGAACAAAATGTCGGCATAGCCTTCATCGTCATTCAGACGCATGACCACCAGGCCATCTTCCAGGTGCAGATTTTCCCGGTATCCCAGCGCCAGATCCTCACGGGACTTCAGGGTTATTTCTGCACTGAACAGCTTGCTGAGCACCTGACTCCAACGATCACGGTCGCCGGCTTCATAGCGCTGGTAGCCCTCTGCCATCAGGAAGAAGGTACCACGGGCCATTTTTTCCCGGTACAGATCGGATCGGTAGCTGTTCACCAGCTCCACAGCGCCATAGGTGATGGCGCCGATAAAACACAGCGCCAGCAGCAAGCCCCCGTAGAGCCTCAGGAAAATACTATTCAAACGTCACCCAGCGTCATCCCTGCGCCGCGACGGCCAAAGCAGCCGTTATGCCGCGCCGATTTCCTTGACGAACAGATAGCCCTTGGAACGCACCGTCTTGATGCGCTTGGGATTTTCCGGGTCGTCCCCCACTTTCGGGCGAATCCGGGAAATGCGTACATCAATAGAACGATCCTGGCCGTCATACTGAATGCCGCGCAGTTTCTCGAAAATCGTTTCCCGTGACAGCACCGTGCCCGCATTGGACGCCAGCAACCAGAGCAGGTCGTATTCGGCACTGGTCAGGTCCACCGACTCACCCGCCAGGGTCACTTCCCGGGCAGAGTTGTCGATCACCAGGGCGCCGAATTCCAGACGGGCCGGGGAATTATCGCGTTCGCTGTCGGTTTCCACCCGGCGCAACAAGGCCCGAATCCGGGCCAGCAACACGCGGGGCTTCACCGGTTTGGCCACGTAGTCATCCGCGCCCATTTCCAGCCCCAGCACCTGATCCATGTCATCCGTGCGAGCGGTCAGCATGAGGATCGGATTCTTGTAGGCACTGCGCACTTCGCGGCATACCGTCAGGCCGTCAGCGCCGGGCAGCATCAGATCCAGCACCACCAGATCCGGTTGTTCTGCACGAATACGGCGAATCGCTTCTTCACCGTCGCTGACTACCGTGACATCCAGGCCGTTGCTTTGAAGATATTCACAGGTTAAATCGGCAAGACGCTCGTCGTCTTCTACGATCATGATGGCTGGCGGGTTATCCTGCACCGTTGTCATCCCGTCCTTATCCTTTTGAATTTGTATCGTTATTGTCGTTTTGTTTCAGCGCCAACCCGGCGAACTGTAACAAACGTATCCCTATCGGATGTTTATACGCATACACGCTGTGCACGGCAACCTCTCGGGCTGTCCATCGTACAAACAACCGCCATACCGCGCTTTCGCATGGCGCCCTCTGCCTGGAAATCTCTGCCTGCAACCCCTGTCTGCACACAGTGCACCACGTGACCGTTTTTCCCCATTGACAAACACTATATCTAGTATGTGCCTGCACAGAAAAAAAGCACCCCAATTGCACCCACATCGCCCCACAGGTTATCCACAAGATTTCCCCAGGCGAAGTGCTTGCAAAAAAGCGGAGGCAACTATAACTTGTACTGAACTTGGACGCCGACCCCAAGATGTTGGGTTTTTGTAAAACAGGCGCCGCCCCAGGACAAAACAGTCTACAGCGTGGAAAAGTGCAGCCGCATCAGCGATTTAGCCTTTTCCCGACCAGAAGGGGAAAGCAGAACGTCATGGATAAGACACAACATATTGTGGTTCGCGCGCTCGCGATGCCACCAGGCACTACCCAAGACACGATTTAACACGCCATGGCCTAACGGTCGTGGCGTTTTGCGTGGTGATGATGACACCACGCCCACAACACACAACATAGACAGAACAGCACCGACAACGGAGAGGGCACCATGCAAACGGATATGAGCCAAAACCCACAGAACGCCGGCTCCCCTGCCAGCGACAGCAACGATCAGGACCAGAGCCTTGCCAGCACCGCACCCGGCCAGCTGCGTGTGATCAAGCGTAATGGCAAGGTAGTGAGCTACGATGACGACAAGATTACCGTTGCCATCAGCAAGGCCTTCCTGGCTGTCGAAGGCGGCACCGCCGCTGCATCGTCCCGCATCCATGAAACCGTAGCGCGCCTGACCGAACAGGTCTCCGCCACGTTCAAGCGCCGCATGCCTTCCGGTGGCACCATCCACATCGAAGAAATTCAGGACCAGGTGGAACTGGCCCTGATGCGTAACGGCGAACAGAAAGTCGCCCGCGACTACGTACTGTACCGCGAACAGCAGGCCTCCAAACGCGCCGCCGAGCACAGCAGCG
Organism: Alcanivorax sp.; assembly: GCF_002726155.1. GTDB lineage: Bacteria > Pseudomonadota > Gammaproteobacteria > Pseudomonadales > Alcanivoracaceae > Alcanivorax. Next base: position 16,869 of record NZ_PBSH01000012.1, read on the forward strand.
ACCTGCCCGCCCCCACCCACCAGGTGGACATGTCCGTCACCATGGAAGACGGCAGCAAGGCCCCGCTGGACATGGCGCGCCTTGAGCACCTGATTCGCGCCGCCTGCTCCGGCCTGGAAGACGTGAACGCCGACAAGATCATCACCGAGACAGTGAAGAACCTGTACGACGGGGTTTCCATCCACGACGTGAACACCTCCATGGTGATCACCGCCCGCACCATGATCGAAGTGGAGCCCAACTACTCCCAGGTCACTGCCCGCCTGCTGATGGACAAGATCCGCGCCGAAGCCCTGCAGTTTCTGAATGTGGCCGAACGCGCCAGCCACGATGAAATGAACGCCCTCTACGGTGAGGCCCTGAAAGCCTACATCGGCAAAGGCATCGAGCTGGAACTGCTGTCGCCACAACTGGCCGAGTACGACCTGGACAAACTGGGCGCCGCCCTGGACGGCAACCGCGACCTGCAGTTCTCCTACCTCGGCCTGCAAACCCTGTACGACCGCTACTTCATCCACCACAACGACACCCGCATCGAGCTGCCCCAGTGCTTCTTCATGCGTGTGGCCATGGGCCTGGCCGTGGAAGAAGACGACCGCGAAGCCCGTGCCATCGAGTTCTACAACCTGCTCTCCAGCTTCGACTACATGAGCTCCACGCCGACCCTGTTCAACGCCGGCACCCTGCGCCCGCAGCTGTCCAGCTGCTACCTGACCACCGTGCCGGATGACCTGCACGGCATTTACGGCGCCATTCAGGACAACGCCATGCTGTCCAAGTTTGCCGGTGGCCTGGGTAACGACTGGACTCCGGTGCGCGCACTGGGCGCCTACATCAAAGGCACTAACGGTCGCTCCCAGGGCGTAGTACCGTTCCTGAAAGTGGTCAACGATACCGCCGTGGCCGTTAACCAGGGCGGCAAGCGCAAGGGCGCAGTCTGTGCCTACCTGGAAACCTGGCACATGGATATCGAGGAATTCCTGGAGCTGCGCAAGAACACCGGTGATGACCGTCGTCGTACCCACGACATGAACAGCGCCAACTGGATTCCCGATCTGTTCATGAAGCGTGTGATCAACGAAGAAGACTGGACCCTGTTCAGCCCCAACGACACTCCGGACCTGCACGACCTGTACGGCGAAGCGTTCGAAAAGGCGTACCTGGAATACGAAGCCAAAACCCGCAGTGGCGAACTGAAACTGTTCAAGCGTCTGCCCGCCATCAACCTGTGGCGCAAGATGCTCTCCATGCTGTTTGAAACAGGCCACCCCTGGTTCACCTTCAAGGATCCGTGCAACCTGCGCAGCCCGCAG
>NZ_PBSH01000013.1 GCF_002726155.1 Alcanivorax sp.
CCACCTGATCCCATGCCGAACTCAGAAGTGAAACGACATATCGCCGATGGTAGTGTGGGGCTTCCCCATGTGAGAGTAGGTCATCGTCAGGCTCTTAAACAAACAAAGAACCCTCGTCGCGCAAGCGTCGGGGGTTTTTTGTGTTCAGGCTGGGCAGAAGCGCGCTTCCTGCCACAAGCTGGCGCTGCCTGACCCCACAACCTCTGTCATACCCTTGCCAAAAAGACTCGCCACACTGCAGCGATATCCACGTTGCGGAGTCTTTGCCATGCTGTTTTATATCGTCATTGCGGTCCTTCTTGTAGTTTTATTTATTTACCGGTATCGCAAGCTGATGTATCACTTTCGTGTGGTCAAACCCGGCAAGCTTTACCGTAGTGGTACCTTGGGGCCTGTCGGCTTGCGCATCCTGCATCGGGTATTACGGGTCAACACGATTGTCAATTTGCGCCTGGAGTCCGAGTACAGCAAGAAAGGTTGGTATGAACGGCAGCTCACTTACTGTCGTCGCCATGACTTGAAGCTGGTCAACATCCCCATGGCTCAGGACACACCACCAACGGAAGCGCAGATCCTGCAGTTTATGGATGAGATTGATCGCGGGGGAAGCCGCTGTCTGGTGCACTGTGAGATGGGAGTCATTCGAACCGGAATGATGGTGGTGGCAGTGGCAACACGTCGTTATGGCGTCAAGGACCTGGGCGTGTGGGAGCATTTCCCCCTGTACGGCCACAAGCTGGATCAACGTCGCCAGAAAGTTCGCGAGTTTGTCCAGCGTTGTGGCGGTCAGCAAGCATCAGCCTAGTAGTGGGCTGCTTTCTGGCAGGTACAGACGCAATGCATTTGGAATAGAGCGGATGTGAAAGGTGGTATTTTGAATGGGCTCGCCATCCAGGTTCAGGTTCATTGGCGTCGGTGTTTCAATGTGCATTTCACTGAGTCGGGTGCGTATAAATAACCCTTCCTGGTTGGGGTCTTGGCGGGCTTCGCTGTCGAATAGTTCTTTCACGCCAGCGAGCAAGTCCATGTCTGCGGGCAGGATCGCCACATCGAACAGACCATTATTGACCAGGGCGTCAGGGCATAGACGCTGTCCTCCACCTGCCTGGCGGCCATTGCCGAGCCCCAGGGCGAGAAATTCGCCTTCCCATTCAAAGCCTTCGCCTTTGAACTGGCCTTTGGCGGATTCGATTTCAGAGAATCGGCTCAGACCGGTGAGCAGGTAGGCTGCCCCGCCAAGCATTTTCTTCAGATCTTCCGATGTCTGAGTTGTTACTTCCGTGCCGAAACCGCCGGTGGCCATATTGAGGAAATAATGGTCGTTAACCTGTATGACATCGCAGGGGTGTGGGGTGTTTTCAAGCAAGCGGAGGCTGTCTGCCGGCTCTACGGGAATCTCCGCAGCAGTGGCAAAATCGTTAGCCGTGCCTAGTGGGAGGATCGCCAGTTCCAGATCTTGCTGCCCGCTTTCCATCAACGCCTGCGTGATGTCGCGTACGGATCCGTCACCACCGCCGGCAATGAGCGTTGTAAAGCCGTTATTCAGGGATTCCTGCACATAACGCTCGGCGTCGCCGCCTTCCCATGTGACTCGAACTGCCAGTTCGTGGCCCTGATCACGCCAGTTCATAACCGCGTCGCGAACGGCCTGATTCGCGGCCTGTTTACCGTGGAGAATCAGTAAGGCTTTCTTGCTCATGGTGTAAACCCTGTCGTTGGCGGATGCCATAGAGTAAAGCACAGAGCGTGACTGGCGCATGATTTAGGGGGCAAGTTAACAATCCTTGATAATCCGGTAGTGATAATGATTGCTATTAGCTATTGCTGAGATATGGGAATAGCATTTCTCTATAGACTCGGGGTTGGGGATGATAGTCAAAAAGGAGGACGTCTCATGACCAAGACAATCAGTTTCGGAGTAATGCATATTTCAGTGGCGTTTCTGGTCGTCTGGGCGATGACCGGTGACTGGCGTATTGGTGGTTTGACGGCGTTGGTGGAACCTTGTGTGAATACGGTGGCTTACCACTTCCACGAAAAGGTCTGGAAGCGTCGCAGAGACCCTGAAGCGGTGAGCGGAACGGTCATGGCCTAGGATAAACTCGGTGTTTACTCTGTGATGACCGTTGGTTAAGCTACCGCAAAGTATACATTGTAAGGGGTATTTGTCAGGTGCAGACAGGAAGCAGTGACATTGATGCGATTCGCCAGGTGGTGAATCAGGTGTTGGAAGTGCATGCCCGTGAAGAAGGGGGGCAACGCTCCCAGGCGCGGGCGGAAATCCTGATCCACTCAATGCAGGTTTTTGCTCAGCGTGGGTTGCAGCGTACGACAGTTCAACACCTGCTGGATGCGTCTGACGTGTCGCGCCGTACTTTCTACAAGTACTTCCGCAACAAGATGGATGTGCTGGAAAGCATTTATCGTATTTTTGTGGATAACATGCTGCTGCACTTTCACAAAGAGGTGAAGCAGGCATCGTCTGCCAATGACATCATCCGCAACACCACCAAGGTGTATTTCGATTATCACGTGAGCATGGGGCCGGTGATCAAACTGATGATGGAAGAGGCCCGTTCTTCTGATTCGGCCCTTGCGCCACACCGTACTCGTGCCCAGACGCTGGCGTCGGAAGTCCTTGCGGTACAGATCAATCGGTATACCGGTAAGAACTACGAGCCGCTGGTTTTCCTGACCATGCTATGGATGCTGGAAAATTACTCGCTCTACATTTTCGAGGATGGTGGTTTTTCCCAGGAACGTCTCGACCAGTGCTTGCGGGTGGCGGTGGGGGTGGCCGAATCTCTGGTGCTGGGTGAAGTCACGCCGGGCATGCTGGAGCGCCCGGCGCCGTAACGATCCTATCGAGCCGGTTACTCCGGCTTGATAAACTTCAGTGTCATCCGGTCACTTTCCCCGATCGCTTCATAGGTGTCCCGGTCCTTGTCGCCAAGACGCAGGCTGGGGGGCAGTGTCCAGACCCCGGCCGGGTGGTTTGCCTGATCTTTGGGGTTGGCGTTAATTTCCGATTGATCCACCAGCTTGAACCCGGCCTGCTCGGCTTGGGCAATCACGTATCCCTCGCTCATGTAGCCCGTTTCGATTTGTCTTTCCAGCGGGCGGACCTCCGGTGCACGATGCTCCACGATACCGAGAATGCCGCCGGGTTTTAGGGCCTGGTAAAAGCTGGCAAACACCGCTTCGGTCTTCCCGGCTTTTGCCCAGTTGTGCACGTTGCGAAAGGTCAGCACGCGGTCTGCGGTGCCCGCCGGGGCGATAACAGTGTAAGCGGGGGGATTGAGTGCCGTGACCCGAACATGGTCGTAAATCTCCGGGTGTTCTGCCAGCTTGGTCTTGAACTGGGTCACCGAGCGGCGATAGAACGGGATGTCACTGTCTTCAGGAAAGTGGGCGGCGTAATAGGTGCCGGACTTGTAAAGCCAGGGGGCGAGAATGGCGGTGTACCAGCCACCGCCGGGCCATATCTCAACCACTGTCATGTCTTTTTCGACATCGAAAAATTTCAGGGTTTCCACCGGGTGGCGGTATTCGTCACGGGCCTTTTCCTGTGGCGTGCGGTGAGGGGCGTCGGTCAGCTGATCGAGCGTTCCGGCGTGAATCAGGGTGGTGGAAAGCAACGCGGTAAAGATAACCAAAAGTCGCATGATCTCGGCTCGTCCTATCTGAGGCCGCGGATCAACACCTTCATGTAGTCTGCGGCTTGTTGTTCGAGGCTGCCCTCTCCTGTGAGGGCCCATGTATACGTGGTTCCGGTGACAAGGTTTACCATCATCAGAATCGTATCGCGAGTCGGCAGGGCAACAAAATAGCCGTCTTTGCGCAGTTCATTGAAAAAAGCATCGGCCAGCGGCAGGTTTTGCTCCATCAGTGCCAGATACTGGCGCTGGATGTCGCCCATGAAATCACCTGCCTCCTGAATCAGCACCCGGGAAAAATCCTGATTCTGTTCCAGATAGCGAGCCACGGCTCGGCACAGGCTTTCCAGCCGCTCCAGGGGAGGCGCAACACTGATCAGTTCGGACAGGATCAGGTCGCGGATGGTGTTCAGGTTTTCCTTCACAATGGTCAGCAGCAAGGCTTCCTTGGAAGGGAAAAATTTATAGATGGTGGCTTTGCCCACGCCGGCCCGCTCGGCGATAGTCTTCACCTCGGCGCTACGAAAGCCTTCGCTGGCGAAGACTTCCTGGGCGCAGGTGAGAATACGGGCGCGGCGGGGATCATCCATGATGGCCGTCCTTACAGGTATTTGATTTTTTCCAGCTGTTCGTCGAGCTTGGCCAGCTGGGAGCGATAGTCATCCAGCTTGGCCTTTTCCTTATCGACCACCGCCTGGGGCGCCTTGTCGACAAACTTGGGGTTCTTCAGCTTGCCTTCCGCGCGGCCCACTTCCTTGCGCAGTTTGTCGGTTTCCTTGGATAGCCGCTCTATTTCCGCTTCCTTGTCGATCAGCCCGGCCATGGGCACAAGAATTTCCATGTCACCCACCAGTGCCGTGGCGGAGGCGGGGGCGGAATCTTCCGCTGTCAGCCAGGTAATGGATTCCAGTTTGGCCAGCTTGCTCAGGAAGGCGCGGTTGGCCTCCAGCAGGGCCTGGTCGGAGTCCTTGCCGTTATGCAGGTAGATTGGCAGCGCCTTGCCCAGTGGGATACCCATTTCGCCGCGAATGTTGCGTACCGCACTAATCACGGCTTTCACCCATTCGGCACCGGTTTCAGCATCAGTATCGATTTTGGCGGGGTCACTGGCCGGGAAGGCTTGCAGCATGATGGTGTTGCTGGTTTCACCTTTACTGTCTGCTGCCTTGCCTGCCAGCGGGGCGACCTTTTGCCAGATCTCTTCGGTAATAAATGGCATGAAGGGGTGGGCCAGCCGCAGGATGGCTTCCAGAACGGTGACCAGGGTGCGGCGGGTGCCGCGCTTCTGGGCCTCGGAGTAGTCGTCACCCCACAGCACCGGTTTGGAAAGCTCCAGATACCAGTCACAGTATTCATTCCAGATGAACTCGTAGGCGGCATGACTGGCCACGTCAAAGCGGAAGCTGTCCAGTGCGTCGCTGACTTCCTGTTCGGCCCGTTGCAGGGCAGAGATAATCCAGCGGTCCGCCAGTGACAGCTCGATGTCGCTGTCAGCAGTGATGCCACAATCTTCGCCTTCGGTATTCATCATCACATAGCGGGCGGCATTCCAGATCTTGTTGCAGAAGTTCCGGTACCCTTCGATACGGCCCATGTCCCACTTGATATCACGGCCAGTGGAGGCCAGTGACAGGAAAGTAAAACGCAGGGCATCGGTCCCGTAGGGGTTGATGCCGTCCGGGAAATCCTTGTGAGTGCGCTTGGTAATCTGCTTTTCTTTTTGCGGCTGCATCAGCCCTTTGGTGCGTTTGTCGATCAGCGCATCCAGGGTAATGCCGTCGATCATGTCCAGCGGATCGAGCACATTGCCCTTGGACTTGGACATCTTCTGGCCGTCGTTGTCGCGCACCAGGCCGTGCACATAAACCTTCTTGAAGGGCACCTGATCGGTGAACTTCAGGGTCATCATGATCATCCGGGCAACCCAGAAGAAGATGATGTCGAAACCGGTCACCAGCACATCGGTGGGATGGAAGGTGCGCAGGGCATCGGTGTCTTCCGGCCAGCCAAGGGTAGAGAAGGTCCACAGGGCGGAGCTGAACCAGGTGTCCAGAACGTCATCGTCCTGGCTCAACGGAGTGTCACCAAGATTGTGTTCGGCGCGGACCTCTTCCTCGTTACGGCCTACATAGACATTGCCGTCAGCGTCATACCAGGCAGGGATGCGGTGACCCCACCAGAGCTGCCGGGAAATACACCAGTCCTGCAGATCGCGCATCCAGGAGAAATACATGTTCTCGTAGTTCTTGGGCACGAACTGGATGTCGCCATTTTCCACGGCGGCAATGGCGGGCTTGGCCAGCTCTTCCACGGCCACGAACCATTGATCGGTCAGGTAGGGTTCGATGATGACGCCGGAGCGGTCACCACGGGGCACCTGCAGGGTATGGTCTGCTACTTTTTCCAGCAGGCCAAGGGCATCCAGATCGTCCACGACTTTCTTGCGGGCATCCACACGATCCAGGCCGCGATAGGCCTCCGGCACTTCTTCATTGAGGGCCGCATCCGCAGTCAGAATGTTGATCATCGGCAAGTCGTGACGCTTGCCCACTTCATAGTCATTGAAGTCATGGGCCGGGGTGATTTTGACGCAACCGGAACCGAAGTCCGGGTCCACGTAATCGTCGGCGATGATGGGGATGTCGCGGTCCGCCAGCGGCAGGCGAATGGTCTTGCCGATCAGGTCCTTGTAGCGCGGGTCTTCCGGGTGCACGGCCACGGCGGTATCGCCGAGCATGGTCTCCGGGCGGGTGGTGGCGACCACCAGGTGGCCGGAGCCGTCGGAGAGTGGGTAGCGGAAGTGCCACATGTGGCCCTGTTCTTCCACGTTCTCCACTTCCAGGTCGGAGATGGCCGTGTGCAGCTTGGGATCCCAGTTCACCAGGCGCTTGCCGCGGTAGATCAGGCCTTCCTTGTGGAGGCGGACAAACACCTCGCGCACGGCGTTGGAAAGGCCGTCATCCATGGTGAAGCGTTCTCGGGTCCAGTCCACGCTGGCGCCCATGCGGCGCAGCTGGCGGGTAATGGTGCCGCCGGATTCGCCTTTCCACTCCCAGACCTTGTCGAGAAACTTCTCCCGGCCCAGTTCGTGGCGGTTGGTGCCTTCGCCGGCCAGTTTGCGTTCCACCACCATCTGGGTGGCGATGCCGGCATGGTCGGTGCCCACCTGCCACAGGGTGTTGCGGCCCTGCATGCGGCGGTAGCGCACCAGGGTGTCCATGATGGTGTCCTGGAAGGCGTGACCCATGTGCAGGCTGCCGGTCACATTGGGGGGCGGGATCATGATGCAGAAGGAATCACCCTGGCCGCTCGGCTTGAAATGACCGGCCTTTTCCCAGTGTTCATACCAGGATTGCTCGATGCGATCGGGTTGGTAGGTTTTGTCCATGATCACCGCTTCTAAACCAGAAAAAATGAGGGCGAATTATAGCGAAGCGGGGCGGGTTCGTCGCGGGTTGTGAGAAAACGCCTGGCGCTGGGCGCCGGATGTCTGGCGAGGCAATGAGAAAAGGTGCTCACTTTCACAAAGGCAGCTGGGCTGAAGTGCGTCAGGCCTTCCTGCGCAGGGCCGCGCGCAGCTTCAGGCGCAGGGCCTTTTCGAGCTTGGGCAGGGCCTCGGCCACCAGTTCATCGATGGCGGCATCGATATCGCTGTTGGTCAGCGTCGGGCGTGGGGCTGCCGTCTGTGGGGCGGGGGTGGGTACGGGGGGCGCCGGTTGCGCTTGTGATGTGTCGGGCGCCGGGCGACCGGACAGGAATGGATTGGCCCGTTCGCTGGCGAGCTGCCGGATCCGCTGAGAATCCGGAGCTGTGGTGTCTGCTGAGGGCTTCAGCAGGGGCGGCTGGGTCGGGCTGTCAGCATCATTCAGCAGGGACTGAACATTATCCAGTTCCTTGAGTAGCGCGTGTTTTGCCGTCTCCTTGTTGTTGCTCATCGCCGTGTCGCTCGCAGTGGTCAGCCCAGTTCATGAGTGGTAACGGGAAAGCCCCGGTCCCGGTAGAAGCGGAAGCGCTCTCGTCCCTGTTGTCGTTCGGAATCGGCGCCGCTGATCATTTCCGCCACCCGCTGGAAGCGGGACGAAAAGTCCGGCACCTGGTCGGTGAGGTTGATCAGCACATCGTGATGATGACCGGGATCGTCGCCGAACCCGAGCAGCACCGGTGCCTGGCCTTCCCTGCCCAGGGCATGGGGCAAGAAACCTGTAGCAGGAGATTGCCAGAATTGTGCGTCCACCTGTCGTGCATGGGCCTCATTCTGGCAATGCACATAAACCTGGCGACCTTGCTTCAGGGCTTTATCGGCAATTCGCCAGGCCAGCGCCTGGCGTACACCGTCCCCGACCTTGCTGCTGAGATAGAAAGTGACTTCAGTCAATTAAAGGCTCCATGCGACACGCCTGCGGGCAACACGCCGAGTGCGTTTGGTTCGCGTGTTGCGTGAGCTTGTCAGCATTGGTTCATCAGATACCGAGTAAGCATGGGGACAGGGCGGCCGGTGGCGCCCTTGCTCATGCCACCGCTGATCCAGGCGGTGCCAGCGATGTCCAGGTGCGCCCATTTCACGTCTTTGGTGAAGCGGGACAGGAAGCATGCGGCGGTGATGGAGCCGGCCTTGGGGCCACCGATGTTCTGCATGTCGGCGAAGGGACTGTCCAGCTGGCTTTGGTACTCGTCCCACAAGGGCATGGGCCAGCCGCGGTCGCCGGTTTCCTTGCCCGCGGTGAGCAGGGCTTCGCTGAGGGTATCATCGTTGGCGTAAACCGCCTGGGCATGGGCGCCCAGTGCAACCACGCACGCGCCGGTAAGTGTGGCGATGTCGATGACGGTATGGGGTTTGTGCTTCTGCTGCACATAGGTCAGCGCGTCACACAGCACCAGACGGCCTTCGGCATCCGTATTGAGGATCTCCACGGTCTGCCCGGACAGGGTTTTAACGATGTCGCCGGGGCGGGCGGCCCGCCCGTCGGGCATGTTTTCGGCAGCGGCCACGACGGCGACCAGATGGATCGGCAGGCCCAACTCACACACGGTCTTTACGGAACCGAAAACGCTGGCGGCACCGCCCATGTCGTATTTCATTTCATCCATGGTGGCGCCGGGTTTCAGGGAGATGCCGCCGGTGTCGAAGGTAATGCCTTTACCCACCAGGGCAACGGGGCCTTGTTTGGTCGGTTTGGAGCCTTTGTACTCCATCACAATGATCTGGCCCTGGCGTTCGGAGCCTTTGGCCACCGCATGGAAGGCGCCCATGCCCATCTTTTCAGCCTGTGCCTGGCTCAGCACTTTTACGGTGAGTTTTTCGTACTCCTTGGCCAGATCGCGGGCCACGCCGCTCAGGTATTCGGGGAAACAATCATTGGGGGGCAAGTTGCCCAGATCCCGGGCCAGGTTCACCCCAACGGCGACAGCCTTGCCGGTTTTGTGGGCCTTGGCGAGGGCGGCGTCCTTTTCAGCGTGCCAGAAGGTCAGCTTGGCCAGTTTGCTGGCCGGTGCCGGATTGCTGCGGTAGGCGTCGAAACGGTAGGTGCTTTCTTCCACTACCCGGCTGCCTTCGCGAACTTGCCACTCCAGTGGCTGGGGCTGGGCGTCATCCAGCAGCCAGAGAGCCTGTTTCACCGGGGCGGCGGTCAGTGCCTTGGCAGTTTTTTGCACCAGGGAGAGCCAGTTGTGGTCGCTGAGCGGGCTGTCACCGGTGCCAACCAACAGCAGGCGAGCCGCATTGATGCCCTGGGGGGCGTGCAGCCAACCCAGTTGACCTTTGCTTGCGCTGAAATCGCCGGCCTTCATGAACTGGGAAATTTGTTCGCGGGTGCTGTCGGGCAGGGCCTCGGGTAGGTCACTTTTCTTGCTCAACAGTACGATCAGGGCGTCTGCCTTGCTTTTTTCCAGGGGCCTGTTGCTTACTGCGAAGTCCATGCTGTCTCCAGATCAATAAAAGGGTGGGGCGCTATTCACCCGATAAATAAAGGAAATAGTGGGCCGTCACGCACGGAAACGCAATCCGTTCGGCGCTATCCATCGGTTCCCTTGTTCACACGGAATTATCACCTTGGTCGAGCACTCAGTTACACTAGGTGGCATTCACTGCTGCCGCAGGCGTTTTTTGCCCGGCGGTGTGTGCCGAACCGCAGGCTATTCGCCTGCCTTTATTGTGTTCGGTGCGTTTTTGCAGACAGCAATGAGTGGGCCTGCCCTTGATTCTTCATCGATATATTAACCGGCAAGTGTTCATGACCACGGTTCTGGTCACCTTTATTCTGGTGATGGTGCTGGTCAGTGGGCGCTTTATCAAATACCTGGCGGAAGCGGCGGCCGGTGAAATTGCCGCGGATGCGTTGTTCCTGGTGATGGCGTTCCGGATGCCGGAATTCCTGCAGATGATCGTTCCCCTGAGTTTGTATATCGCCTTGCTACTGGTGCTGGGGCGAATGCACATGGATAACGAAATGGTGGTGCTGCAGGCCGGTGGGCAGGGTAACGGCCGGGTGGTGCGTTCGCTGGTGGTGCCCATCTTGATGGCCACGACCCTGGTGGGCATGTTTTCTCTCTATATCACCCCGCGGGGAGATGCAGAGGTGAACCGGATTTTTGAGGAGCAGAAGGACCGATCGGTGCTGGAGCTGCTTACGCCGGGACGGTTTCACGTCAAAGGTTCCAGTGATTCCCAGCGCGCCACCTATGCGGAACATCTGAACCGGGAAAAGGGCGTTCTGGAAAATGTCTTTGTGGCCGATGCCCGTTTTGAAAGCCAGGGCGAGGCCGGCCGCCTGCTCACCGTCTGGGCGAAAAGCGGCAAGCTGGTGGTGGAAGAGGGTATCAGTTACCTGTTGCTGACGGACGGTTTTCAGTATCAGGGCAAGCCGGGGCAGTTGGACTACAAGGAAGTGGGCTTCAAGGAAGCGCGTGTGCGCATTGGTGGCGAAAAAACCGATAGTCGCCCCCCCAAGGTGCGGGGACGCTCTACCCAGGAGCTGGTGGATCAGCGCGCCGACAACAAGGCGGCGCTGGCGGAGCTGCAGTGGCGCCTCTCGCTGATTCTCACCGTGCCGATCATGGCGCTGGCGGCGATTCCGCTGGCGCGGGTCAACCCACGGCAAGGCCGTTTCTATCGTCTTATCCCCGCGGTGCTGGGCTACATGTTGTACGTGGGTATGTTGCTGGTATGTCGTAGCGCCATTGAAGACCATAAAGGGGCGCTGCCCTGGTACCTGAGCATGGTCTGGATCCACCTGAGTGCCGGAGGTGTGGTCTTCCTGCTCTACTTTGGCGGGCGGTTGTTCCGGCGGAGGGCGCGCTCATGACATTGCTCAAGCGCTACTTTTGGCGGGCGGTAATGATCCCGACCCTGGCTATCCTGTTTATTATTGTCGGCCTGGATTGTCTGTTCGGCTTTGTTTATGAGCTGGAGTTTCTCCGCGGCAACTACCAGGTTATGGAAGCGCTGCAGTTTATCCTGACTACCACGCCGCGGCGCTTTTACGAATACATGCCCATGGCCATTTTGCTGGGCACCCTGATTGGGCTGGGGCTGCTGGCGAATAGTGGTGAGCTGTCGGTGATTCGTGCGGCCGGGGTTTCCACCCTGAAAGTGAGCTGGCTGGTGTTGCGCCCGGTATTGGTGCTGATCATTCTGTCGATTCCCCTGGGGGAATACCTGACCCCCTACAGTGAGCAGGTGGCGCAGAGTAACCGCTCCATGGCCGAGGGCGGCGGTGAAGCGTTGCGCTCCAAATATGGCTACTGGCATCGGGAAGGGCCGGAATTCATTCATATCAATGCGGTGCAGCCCAACGGCGTGTTGCACGGCCTGACCCGCTATCGCTTCAGCGACAACCAGAAACTGACAGAAACCCAGTATGTGGATCGGGCGATCTATCAAGGGGATTTCTGGTCACTCGAGGGGATCCACGGCACTCGTTTGTTCGAGGATCACGCCGAAACCTACCAGAAAGATCAGGGCGAATGGCAAACGGAGCTGACGCCGCAGTTGCTCAGCATCGTGGTGCTTCAACCGGACAATCTGGCGTTGGTCAAACTGCTGGAATATACCCGCTATCTGAAGCGCCAGGGTCTGGAAACCGCAGACTACATGCTCAGCTTCTGGCAGAAACTGTTCATGCCGCTGGCGACCATCGGTATGGTGTTGATCGCCATCTCCTTTGTGTTCGGCCCCTTGCGGGAAGTGACCATGGGCCTGCGGCTGACGGCGGGTATCGTCGCCGGGTTGATCTTCCATTACGGCCAGCAATTCTTCGGCCAGTTGTCGCTGGTATTCCATACTGACCCGCTTCTGGCCGCCATCCTGCCGCCGTCCCTGTGTCTGGTACTGGGTGTCTGGCTACTGCAGCGAGTGCGATGAGATGAGCTGCTGGCGGGGGCAGGGACGCACCCACGCAGGCCGCCGGCCGGCCAATGAAGACGCGCTGGTGTGTCGTGACGGTGAAGGTTTGTGGGCCGTTATTGATGGCATGGGCGGCCATGACGCCGGCGACCTTGCCGCCACCATGATCCGTCATGCACTGGAAAATCTTGCCCTCGGGGGCGGTATTGCCCACCGGTTGCTGGCGGTGGATGCCGCTCTACAAAGTGCCAATCATGCCATTCGTCACCACGCCGCCATGCACCTGGGCAGCAAGCCCATGGGGGCAACGGTTGTCGTGTTGCTGATTCATGATGGCGAGGCTGGAGTGCTGTGGGCCGGCGATGCCCGGCTTTACCGGCATGATGCATCGCGAACCAGTGCCATCACCAAGGACCACACCCCTGTGCAGGCACTGGTGGACGCAGGTGAGATCGACGAAGAAGAGGCCATGCGCCACCCCCGCAGTCACGTGATCTATCAGGCCATTGGTAATGGCGACAAGCTGAAACTGGAACAGATTCGGTTTGCGGTAGAGGCCGGCCAGCAATTCCTGCTGACCACTGATGGCGTGCATTCTGTGCTGCGGGTGCCTGAGATACATCAATTGCTGGCCGAGGGTGCCAGCGAGTCTGCTATTCTCAAGGCAGCCTTGAACGCGGGTAGTCGGGATAACGTGACCGCAATCAAAATTGCCCTCGGTTAACGTAAAGGCTGGAAAAGCCGTGAAGGGCTGGTATACTCGCGCCCCACTGCCAGAGTGGTGGAATTGGTAGACACGACGGATTCAAAATCCGTTGCCTTCACGGGCGTGCCGGTTCAAGTCCGGCC
>NZ_PBSH01000014.1 GCF_002726155.1 Alcanivorax sp.
ATTGGTGCCGAAGGCCGGACTTGAACCGGCACGAGCGAAGCTCACTACCCCCTCAAGATAGCGTGTCTACCAATTCCACCACTTCGGCAAAGAACGCTTAACTTACTGCTCCGACTGAGGCACGTCAGCCGGGGCCGGGGATTCTACCTCAGCTTGAGGTACATCCGAAACTTCTTTTTGCCCTTCATTGGCTTCTGGCGCCACAGGCACTTCCGTCATGCCCGCGGGCACATCGGACTGGGACTCGTCAACGACAGGAACATCCTGATGCTCAACGGTCTCCAGCTCCGGCAGGAAACTGCGAGTGCTATCCGCTTCCTGGCGCGCCATCCAGGCCAGCACCAGGCTGGTCACAAAGAAAACCGCCGCCAGCACCGCCGTGGCACGGGTCAGGAAATTTGCCGAACCGGCGCTCCCGAATACCGTCTGCGAACCGCCGCCACCAAAGGAAGCGCCGGCATCCGCGCCTTTGCCGTGCTGAATCAGCACCAGACCAATCAACCCGAGGGCCGCCAGCACGTGCACTACATGAACAACAATATCCATAACGTCTCTAATTATTCCGACGCCTGACAGATCGCAATAAAGCTGTCGGCTGTTAACGATGCCCCACCGATCAGACCCCCATCGATGTCTGACTGGGCAAATAGAAGGGCGGCATTATCCGCCTTTACGCTGCCGCCGTAAAGCAACCGCAGCGATTGAGCGATATCCGGGTCGTTTTCTGCCAAAGACTGGCGCAAACGGGCATGCACCGCCTGAGCCTGTTCCGGGCTGGCTGTCTTGCCTGTACCAATGGCCCAGACCGGCTCATAGGCAACTACCGCCCGGGCAAACGCCGCAATACCCACGGCATCCACCACGGCCTGCAGCTGCCCGCAGACCACGGCATCCGTGTTGCCCGCTTCCCGATCTGCCAGGGTTTCCCCCACACACAAGACGGGAATCAGGCCCGCGGCCTGCACCTGGGCAAATTTGTCGGCAATTTGTGCATCGCTTTCCGCATATAAGGCCCGGCGCTCGGAATGACCAATAATCACATAACCACAACCGGCTTCGGCCAACATGGACGCAGCCACTTCCCCCGTGAAGGCACCCTCCGCCTGATCACTGACATTCTGCGCCCCAAGTCCGATGGCCGCCGGCAGCTGCTCGCGGGCAGACGCCAGATAGGGAAACGGCGGGCAGACAACCACGTCCGCCACGCCTTGATACTCCGCCAGGGCTGTCGCCATGGACGCCACCAGAGATTGCCCGCCATTCATCTTCCAGTTACCGGCAACCAGAGGGGTTCTTTTCATTGTTGGATTCCTTGAAGTCTTTGCTTGCGCCAATCAGCCGCACCGCAACCGCGGTCACGCAATGGCTTTTTCAACCACATCGGCCAGCTCGCGGCAGAGCGCCGCCACCTGATCGCCGTCTTTACCTTCTATCATCACCCGCACCAATGGCTCGGTACCGGAAGGCCGCAAGAGCACACGGCCGTTGCCTGCCAGGCGCTCCTCAACACTGGCCATGGCCGCCAGAACGTCCGGTTTTTCCATGAACCCGTCCCGGTTGGGCCCACGCACATTGATCATTTGCTGGGGTAGCATGGCCACATCGGCCACCGCCTCGGCCAGGCCCTGCTTGCGACGGGAGAGCGCGGCCAACACCTGCAGGGCTGACACAGTGCCATCCCCGGTGGAGGTGCAATCCAGGCACACCAGATGCCCCGAGGACTCGCCGCCGATGCTCCAGCCGCGCTTGTCCAGCTGCTCCATAACGTACCGATCACCCACTTTGGCACGCACGAATTCGATACCTTCGGCTTCCAGCGCCAGCTCCAGGCCAAAATTGGACATGAGCGTTCCGACCACACCCGGCATGTCCGCACCATTATCCTTGCGGTCACGGGCCACCACGAACAGCAGCTGATCACCATCCACCAACTTACCGGCGTGATCCACCATCAACAGCCGGTCTGCGTCGCCGTCCAGCGCCACACCCAGGTCCGCCTTTTCTTCCAGCACCCTGCGCTGCAGGGCCTCAGGGTGAGTGGAGCCACAGTCGCGATTAATATTGAAACCGTCGGGCTGGTTGGCCAAGGGCACCACAGTGGCACCCAGCTCTTCAAACACGTCCGGGGCGATGTGATAAGCGGCGCCATTAGCGGTATCTACCACAATCTTCATGCCGCTGAGATCCAGCCCCGGCACGGTGCTTTTGCAAAATTCGATGTAACGACCCCGGGCATCATCAATACGGCGCACCTTGCCAATCTGGTCCGTGGACACGACGGAGATTTCTTCGTCCAGCAGGCGCTCAATTTCCAGTTCGATCTCGTCATTGAGCTTGCGGCCATCCGCCCCGAAAAACTTGATGCCGTTATCGGTATAAGGATTATGGGAGGCAGAAATCACGATACCGGCCTGGGCCGACAAGGTACGGGTCAAATAGGCGATCCCCGGCGTGGGCAACGGCCCCAGCAAACGCACATCCACCCCGGCAGCGGAAATACCGGCTTCCAAGGCTGACTCGAACATATAACCGGAAATACGGGTGTCCTTGCCGATCAATATCTTGCTGCCACCCCGCGCGGCCAGCACCTTGCCCGCCGCCCAGCCCAGCTTGAGCACAAAATCCGGCGTAATAGGAAATTCTCCCACCGTGCCCCGCACCCCGTCGGTGCCGAAATATTTGCGCGTCATGACAACTCCTTTTGCGATTCTCTCTGTGATTTCCCAGGGCTTGTTAACACTACCGAGATAACGCCTGCTGGATGCATTTTTTCGTCCAGTGGTGTCAGCCGGTGTGCCGTGTAGTCATTCTACATAAACAGCGGATGGCGCTGCTGGGCGGAAAAAGGAACCAGCCCTTCGGGTTAAGCCCCAAAAGCCGCCACTCGTCGTTATTCATCACTCATTTGGAGCTACCAAACTTCACTCCTCATGCCTAGATTGACGGCTTTTGGGGCTTAACAGGTGTCATCTCGGCAGTGTTAACAGGCCCTAACCGCATGGGCAAAACGCACCACATCCACGGTTTCTTTGACATCGTGGGCACGCACAATCATCGCACCGCGCTCCACACACATAACGGCAGCCGCCAGGCTGCCGGGCAATCGTTCACTGAC
Source organism: Alcanivorax sp. (assembly GCF_002726155.1). Taxonomy (GTDB): domain Bacteria; phylum Pseudomonadota; class Gammaproteobacteria; order Pseudomonadales; family Alcanivoracaceae; genus Alcanivorax. Next base: position 3,116 of record NZ_PBSH01000014.1, read on the forward strand.
ATCACGATCAAGCACTTTACCGAACAGGGATTTACGCGATACACCGATTAAAATTGGCAACGCCAACGCCTGCAACTCCGCCATTTCCTGCATCAGCTGCAAATTGTGCTGCACGGTTTTCGCGAAACCAAACCCCGGGTCCACCAGTAAGCGCTCGCGAGCAATCCCCGCCTGCTCACAGGCAGCAACCTGCTCACGCAGAAACGCCACCACCTCGGCGGTTACATCATCGTAGCGGGGATTATCCTGCATGCTGCCGGGCTCCCCCTGCATATGCATCAGGCAAACCGGGAGCTGACTGGCGGCGGCGGCCTGCATCGCGCCGGGGCGGCGCAAGGAGCGCACATCGTTAATCATACCTGCGCCGGCTGCGGCGCTGTCACGGATCACTGCCGCCGTACTGGTATCCACGGACACCAGCGCACCCAGCTCATTGCTCAAGGCTTCGACAATGGGCACAACCCTATCCAGCTCTTCCTGCTCGGACACCGCCGCAGCCCCCGGGCGAGTGGACTCGCCACCCACATCCAGAATCGCGGCGCCATCACGCAGCATCTGCTCCGCCTGACGCAGCGCAGCATCACGCTCGGTGTAACGGCCACCATCCGAAAAAGAGTCGGGGGTCACATTAAGGATCCCCATAACGACAGGCGCGGACAGGTCTAGTGTCCGCGCCCCACAGCTAAGCGTTGTTGGATGCATCATGAATCAGTGCGTGTTGGCAGGCCCACCAATGGGGTCGTCACCAGACGGCTGATCACCATCGCCGGATGCAGCAGCCCCGTTACCCGGGCCCTGATCGCGCCAGTCTTTTGGTGGGCGTGGCTTATGGCCACCCATGATGTCATCGATCTGCGACGCATCAATGGTTTCGTACTGCATCAACGCATCCGCCATCAGGTCCAGCTTGTCACGGTTGTCTTCCAGGATCTGCTTGGCGCGCCCGTAACAGCCATCGATGATGGCCCGCACTTCACGGTCGATCTCTTCTGCCGTCTGCTCGGACATATGCTTGCGCTGCCCCACCTGCTTGCCAAGGAAGACTTCGCCCTCTTCTTCCTCATAAGCCAGCGGACCCATTTTCTCGCTCAGGCCCCACTTGGTGACCATGGCACGGGCCAGCTTGGTAGCACGTTCGATATCGTTGGACGCCCCGGTGGTCACACCGTCAAAGCCCAACGTCATTTCTTCCGCGATACGGCCACCAAACAGGGAGCAGATCGAAGATTCCAGACCCCGTTTGGACTGGGAGTATTTGTCTTCTTCCGGCAGGTACATGGTGACACCCAGCGCTCGGCCGCGCGGAATGATGCTCACCTTGTAGACCGGGTCATGCTCAGGCACCAGACGGCCCACAATGGCGTGGCCCGCTTCGTGAAAGGCCGTATTCAGCTTTTCTTTCTCGCTCATCACCATGGAGCGACGTTCGGCGCCCATCAGGATCTTGTCCTTGGCTTTCTCGAACTCTTCCATGGACACCATGCGCTTGTTGGCGCGAGCGGCAAACAATGCAGCTTCGTTGACCAGATTGGCCAAATCCGCACCGGAGAAACCAGGCGTACCCCGCGCAATCAACGCAGGCTCCACATCATCCGAAATCGGCACCTGGCGCATGTGCACCTTGAGCACATGCTCACGGCCACGGATATCCGGCAGCGGCACGGTGACCTGACGGTCGAAACGGCCGGGGCGCAGCAGCGCCGGGTCCAGCACGTCCGGACGGTTCGTCGCGGCAATCACGATGATGCCTTCGTTGCCATCAAAGCCATCCATTTCCACCAGCAACTGGTTCAGCGTCTGCTCACGCTCGTCGTGACCGCCGCCGACGCCAGCCCCCCGGGAACGCCCCACCGCATCGATTTCGTCGATGAAGATAATGCACGGAGAGTGCTTCTTGGCCTGCTCGAACATGTCACGGACACGGCTCGCGCCGACACCGACAAACATTTCCACAAAGTCAGAGCCGGAGATGCTGAAGAAGGGCACCTTGGCCTCACCCGCAATAGCCTTGGCCAGCAGGGTCTTACCAGTACCCGGCGAACCCACCATCAATACACCGCGGGGGATCTTGCCGCCCAGACGCTGGAACTTGGCCGGGTCACGCAGGAATTCAACCAGCTCCTGCACTTCTTCCTTGGCCTCTTCCACGCCTGCCACATCGGCGAAGGTAGTCTTGATCTGGTCTTCGCCCAGCAGTTTGGCCTTGGACTTGCCGAACGTCATGGGGCCACCGCCGCCACGACCACCGCCCTGCATCTGGCGCATGAAGAAAATGAAGATGGCCAGGATCAACAGAATAGGCAGTACGGACAGGAACAGCTGGGTCAGGAAGCCCTGACGCTGAGGCTCCAGCCCCACCACATTGACGTCGTTCTGAATCAGGGTGGGCATCAGGTTGGTGTCCAGGGTCGGCGGTTTCACCGTACGGAACTGGCCACCATCCGAATAGGTCCCGGTAATCGTGCTTTCGCCGATTTTCGCTTCCTGCACCTTGCCGTCTTCTACCCGTGAAATAAAGGTGGAATAGGGCACATCGGTGGTTGCAGGCTGGGTACTGAGACTGGATGCCACCACGTACAAGACGCCGGCAATCACCAGCCACAGCACAATATTCTTGGTCATGTCGTTCAAGGGAGACCTCGATTAATCCGGGCGCTCGCGCGCACACTAACGAACTTACACCTTACACCATTTGCCAGAAGCAACGTAATGCCGGTTCGGACAGGAATATAGCCTTTTTACGGCTTTTCACCGCCTATTTCAGGCCAAAACCCAACTGATAGACCTCTGTGGAGCGAGCCCGGCTTGCCGCCGGCTTGCGGCTGACCACGCGCTTGAAACGACTTTGCAGCGCCTTGCGGTAGTCTTCAAACCCCTCACCCTGGAATACCTTGACCAGAAACAGGCCATCCGGTTCCAGCACCCGCTCAGCCATATCCAGCGCCAACTCTGCCAGATACATGGCCCGCGGCTGATCCACCGCGCTATTACCACTCATATTGGGGGCCATGTCGGACATTACAAGGTCTGCCCGCCGATCCCCCAGAGAAGCAAGAATTTGCTCGTAGATGGCATCCTCACGGAAATCCCCCTCGATGAAGGTCACATCCGGCAGGGCATCCATGGCGAGAATGTCACTGGCAATGACCGCCCCCTTACCGCCGATCAGCTGGCCCGCCACCTGGCTCCAGCCCCCCGGCGCGGCGCCGAGATCCAGCACAGTCATTCCCGGCCGGAATAAACGGTCCTTTTCATGCATTTCCAGCAGCTTGAAGCTGGCCCGGGAGCGGTATCCCTGCTCCTGGGCCTTGGCCACCCACGGGTCATTGAAATGTTCTTTCAACCAGGCCTTGCTGGTCTTGGAACGGCTGGACTTCGCCATGGCCCCTCTCTCCTGAATTTTCTGTACTCTCTATGTGCGCTGGCAAACCCGCACGACCAACCCACATGACGGCTGCTTTTCAGCCGGGTAATACGTAGAATACGCGCACAGCAACCCTTTCTGGAGCCACACCGTGCCGCTATCTACCCAGGACATCAAACGGTTACGCCGTATTGGTCACCACCTGAAACCCGTTCTGATCTTTGGCGACAAGGGACTCAGCGACAACTTCGTGGAAGAACTCAACCTGCGCCTGGAAGATCACGAGTTGATCAAGGTGAAGGTCAACGCAGAAACCCGCGACGACCGCGCCGCCATTGTGCAAGCCTTGACCGAGAAAGGCAGCGCCGAGCTGATCCAACGCATCGGCAACATCGCCCTGCTCTACCGCCCGGCCCAAAAGCCCAGCCCGAAGCTGTCGAATATCCTGCGCTATCAGAATGCTTGAGAGCCGCGCCCACGCTGGCAGGCCACACGCAACACGCGACAGACATGAAAAAGGCGACGTTTAACGTCGCCTTTTTTGCGTGCTGCGTGCAAGCGTGACGCATGCAAGCGTCTAAATATGCTCCACCTGATCGACTTCGTACTCACGGGTGCCACCGGGAGTGTCGATCTGCACCACATCCCCTTCTTCACGACCAATCAGGCCGCGGGCAATGGGTGAGTTCACGCTCAGCTTGCCTTCCTTGATGTTGGCTTCGTCGTCGCCCACGATCTGGTAGACCTTGGTTTCATCCGTATCCACATCAATGATGGTGACGGTCACACCGAAAATGACCTTGCCGGTGTTTTCGATATCCTGAATATCGATGATCTGCGCATTGGAGAGCTTACCCTCAATGTCGCCGATGCGGCCTTCACAAAAACCCTGTTGCTCACGGGCCGCGTGGTATTCCGCATTTTCTTTCAAATCACCGTGTTCGCGGGCTTCTGCAATCGCAGCAGAAATACGCGGACGATCTTCTTTTTTCAGCTTTTCCAGTTCCTCGCGCAGAGCTTTGGCGCCCTTGGCGGTCATCGGTACACGTTGCATAGTTATCCTCGTATCTTTTAACAGGCGCAAGCACAGCCCCCTGTTAACGGAACCGCCCGGAGCACTCTGCTCCGAGCGCTCCCGACGACGATTTATTTCATTTCTGCGTGCAGGTCCTGCAAGCGACGAACCGTGGGTTCACCACTAATACCCAGCGCCTGACACACCGCATGGGCCGCCGCGATGGTGGTGGTGTAGAACACCTTGTGCTGCAGCGCCGAACGACGGATTGCAAACGAATCACGGGTCGCCTGCTTGCCTTCGGTGGTATTCACAATCAGGGCGATCTGGTCGTTCTTGATCATGTCCACAATATGCGGACGCCCTTCCAGCACCTTGTTCACCACTTTCACCTCAAGGCCCGCCGCTTCCAGCACCTTGGCAGTGCCTTTGGTGGCCACCAGGCTGAAGCCACGCTCGATCAACATACGCGCCACATCCACAGACGCGGGCTTGTCCACTTCACGCACGGAAATAAAGGCAGTGCCGGTTTCCGGCAGCTTTTCTCCAGCACCCAGCGACGCCTTGCCAAAGGCTTCCGCAAAGGTCGCACCGACACCCATAACTTCCCCGGTGGACTTCATCTCCGGGCCCAGGATCGGATCGACTTTCGGGAACTTGGCAAACGGGAACACCGCTTCTTTCACAAAATAGTGCTGCGGTTTGACCTCTTTGGTGAAGCCTTGTTCCTTGAGGCTGGTGCCAGCCATACAGCGGGCAGCCACTTTCGCCAGAGACACCCCGATGCACTTGGATACATAGGGCACTGTCCGGGAGGCACGCGGGTTCACTTCCAGCACGTACACCTCACCGCTTTTCACGGCAAACTGCACGTTCATCAAACCGACCACACCCAGCTCCAGCGCCATATCGGCAGCCTGCTGACGCATCACATCCTGGACGTCCTCATCCAGCGAGTACGGCGGCAGGGAGCAGGCAGAGTCACCGGAGTGCACGCCAGCCTGTTCGATGTGCTGCATGATGCCACCGATAACCACATCGGTTCCGTCACACACTGCATCCACATCCACTTCGATGGCGTCGTCCAGGAAGCGATCCAGCAATACCGGGGAATCGTTAGAAACCGATACCGCGTTCATCATGTAATTACGCAGTTCTGCTTCGCTGTAAACGATTTCCATAGCCCGGCCACCCAACACATAGGAGGGACGCACCACCAACGGATAACCGATTTCTTCCGCCAAACGCACACCGTCCTCCATGGAGCGAGCGGTACGGTTGGGCGGCTGCTTCAGGCCAAGCTTATTGACCATTTGCTGGAAACGCTCGCGGTCTTCCGCTTCATCGATGGCATCCGGCGGGGTACCAATAATCGGCACACCGGCAGCCTGCAGGGCACGGGCCAGCTTCAAGGGTGTTTGCCCGCCATACTGGACAATAACCCCCTTGGGTTTTTCTTTGGCCACGATGGCCAGCACGTCTTCCAGCGTAATCGGCTCGAAGTACAGACGGTCGGAGGTGTCGTAATCGGTGGACACGGTCTCCGGATTACAGTTGACCATGATGGCTTCGTAACCGTCGTCCTTCATGGCAAACGCCGCGTGCACACAGCAGTAATCGAACTCAATACCCTGCCCGATCCGGTTGGGACCACCGCCGATCACCATGATCTTGTCACGGTCTGACGGGTTGGCTTCGCACTCTTCGTCGTAGCTGGAGTACATATAAGCCGTATCGGTGGCGAATTCCGCCGCACAGGTATCTACCCGCTTGTAAATCGGCAGCACACCCAGCTCTTCACGCTTGCCACGCACGTCGGCTTCCTTCACGCCAAGCAACTGTGCCAGGCGGGCATCGGAAAAGCCTTTACGCTTGAGCGCGTACAGGCTGTCGCGGGTCAGACTGCTGAACGTGCTATCCACCAATTGCTGCTCGGCGCGAATCAGGTCTTCAATCTGCACCAGATACCAGCGATCAATCTTGGTGATATTGAATACATCATCCACAGTCATCCCAACGCGGAATGCATCACCGACAATCCAGATGCGCTCCGGACCCGGCGTGGAAAGCAACTGCGCCACCTGCTCGCGGGCATCCGGGGCCGCCGGGTCCACATGGGGATCGAAACCGATGGACTCGGTTTCCAGACCACGCAGTGCTTTCTGTACGGATTCCTGGAAGTTACGGCCAATGGCCATCACTTCACCCACCGATTTCATCTGCGTGGTCAAGACCGCATCGGCTTCAGCGAATTTTTCGAAGTTGAAGCGCGGAATCTTGGTGACCACATAATCGATGGATGGCTCGAAGGAAGCCGGGGTCTTGCCGCCGGTAATTTCGTTCTGCAGCTCATCCAGGGTGTAACCCACCGCCAGCTTGGCCGCCACCTTGGCAATCGGAAAGCCCGTTGCCTTGGACGCCAGGGCAGAAGAACGACTCACCCGCGGATTCATCTCGATCACCACCATGCGCCCGTTATCCGGGTTGATGCCGAACTGCACGTTGGAGCCGCCGGTTTCCACGCCGATCTCACGCAACACCGCCAAAGAGGCGTCACGCATGATCTGCAACTCTTTATCGGTAAGCGTCTGGGCCGGCGCCACGGTGATGGAGTCACCGGTATGCACACCCATGGGATCAAAGTTCTCGATGGAGCAAACGATGATGCAGTTGTCCTTTTTGTCGCGGACCACTTCCATCTCGTACTCTTTCCAGCCCAGCAGCGACTCGTCGATCAGCAGCTCATTGGTGGGCGACAAATCCAGACCACGCTGGCAGATTTCTTCAAACTCTTCGCGGTTGTATGCCACACCACCGCCCGAGCCCCCCATGGTGAAACTGGGCCGAATGATGCAGGGGAAACCCAGGGACTCAAGGGCCGCGTTGGCTTCATCCATGTTATGGGCAATGGCAGAGCGCGGGCACTCCAGACCGATGGCCTTCATTGCCTTATCAAAACGGGAGCGATCTTCCGCCTTGTCGATGGCATCTTCGGTGGCGCCAATCATTTCCACGCCGAACTCTTTCAGCACCCCGTTGTGGTCCAGATCCAGGGCACAGTTCAGGGCTGTCTGGCCACCCATGGTGGGCAGCAGCGCGTCCGGGCGCTCCTTCTCGATGATCTTGGCCACGGTCTGCCAGGTAATCGGCTCGATATAGGTGGCGTCCGCCATGGCCGGGTCAGTCATGATGGTGGCCGGGTTGGAGTTCACCAGAATCACCCGGTAACCCTCTTCGCGCAGCGCCTTACATGCCTGGGCACCGGAGTAGTCAAACTCACAGGCCTGGCCGATCACAATCGGGCCAGCACCAATAATGAGGATGCTTTTTAAATCACTTCTTTTCGGCATAGTCACTAACCGTCAGACGTTAATTTCAGTTGCCAGCGCGTCAGACGTCGAACGTCGGACGTCGGACGCTTATTTTGCTTGCATGAGCTCGATAAAATGATCGAACAGCGGCGCGCAATCACGCGGCCCCGGGCTCGCTTCCGGGTGACCCTGGAAGCTGAAGGCCGGCACATCAGTGCGCTCGATGCCCTGCAAGGTGCCATCGAACAGCGACACGTGGGTCACTTTCAGGTTCGCCGGCAAGGTATCGATATCCACCGCAAAACCATGGTTCTGGCTGGTGATCATCACCGTGTCATCCGCCAGGGTTTTCACCGGGTGGTTGGCACCATGATGGCCTGTGGCCATTTTCATGGATTTGGCACCACTGGCCAGAGCCAGCAGCTGGTGCCCCAGGCAGATGCCGAACACCGGCAGACCGGTGGCAACAATTTCCTGGATGGCGGCGATCGCATAGTCGCATGGCTCCGGGTCACCCGGGCCGTTGGACAGGAAGACACCGTCCGGCTTCATGGCCAGCACCTCGGACGCGGGCATCTGGGCCGGCACCACGGTGAGCTTGCAGCCACGCTCGGCCAGCATGCGCAGGATGTTGCGCTTGACGCCGTAGTCGTAGGCCACCACATGAAAGCGGGTCTCGCCCTGCTCGGTATGGCCTTTCTCAAGATCCCAGGTGGACTCGGTCCAGCTGTAGGACTCGGCAACACTCACTTCCTTCGCCAGGTCCATACCTTTCAGGCCGGGGAACCCCTTGGCCGCCGCCAGCGCCTGTGCTTCATCCACATTGTCGCCGGCCAGAATGCAGCCATTCTGCGCACCCTTGTCGCGCAAAATACGCGTCAGGCGGCGGGTGTCGATATCGGCGATGGCAACGATGTTGCGCTCACGCAGGTAGTCCGGAAGAGTTTGCTCACTACGCCAGTTGCTCACTGTCATGGCCAGATCACGAATCACCAGGCCCGAGGCCCAGATTCGGGAGGACTCTTCGTCCTCGGCAGTGACGCCAGTGTTACCGATGTGCGGATAGGTAAGGGTTACAATCTGCTGGGCATAGGAAGGATCCGTCAGGATCTCCTGATAGCCAGTCATGGCGGTGTTAAACACCACCTCACCCACGGTTTCACCCGTGGCACCGATTGCAACACCCCGAAAGATGCTTCCGTCTTCAAGAGCGAGAATGGCGGGAACCGTCAACGCAACCTCCAGGCTGATAGGGAATAGGGAGATCTGCGGCGGGTGCGCTCGCAAAAAAGCGAGATGGATTCCTCCACCTCGCTTTTTCTAAATTCTTCATTCGGCGCCCCGCACGCCCATCACGGGCTGCGCGCTATTTTAGGGCTTTGTGGCCCCGCTGTCACGCAGCAATCCCGCCGACAGACAAGCGGCGGGCTTGGCAGGCGGCTAACCCTTGCCCCAGCCGGCACTTTCACCGGCCAGGCCCAACACATCCTGCATGTCGAACAGGCCCTTGTCGTGGCTACCCAACCACGCAGCAGCCCGCACCGCACCACGCCCGAAAGACATGCGGCTGGACGCCTTGTGGGTAATCTCCACCCGCTCACCTTCTGCGGCAAACATCACCGTGTGGTCGCCCACAATGTCACCGGCGCGAATGGTCTCAAAACCGATAGTGTGACGCTCTCGCTCCCCGGTGCGACCTTCGCGGCCGTATACGGCGCATTCATTCAGGTCACGCCCCAGGGTTTGAGCCACCACTTCCCCCATGCGCAGCGCCGTGCCGGACGGTGCATCGATCTTGTGACGGTGATGGGCCTCGATGACTTCGATATCCACCTCATCGCCCATGATCTGGGCTGCGGTCTCCAGCAACTTGAAACACAGATTCACACCAATGGAATAATTCGGTGCGAAACAGATGGCGATATCGTCGCTGGCAGCGCGCAGCGCCGCTGTCTGGGTGTCATCCAGCCCGGTAGTGCCAATTACCAGCTTGGTCCCCGCCGCCCGGCAGATCTCCAGGTTCTTGACCGTCGCTTCCGGCACCGTGAAGTCGATGAACACGTCCGCATCGTTCACCACCTTGGCCAGATCATCTGCCAGCAGCACACCACTACTGCCCTGCCCCACCAGCTCACCGGCATCTGCACCAATCAAACTGGAACCGGGCACATCCACCGCCGCAGCCAGGGCGGTGTCCGGGTTGGCCAGCGTCGCCTCGATCAGAATACGCCCCATGCGACCGGCAGCGCCGATAATACCTACTTTCATGGTGTCTCCTTGATTAAAAACCGGACGCCAGGCCACCACCCAATCCCGGCAGGAAAGGGCAACGCGACCGGCATCAAGCGGCTTATTCTAGCAGAAAGGGCGGCAGGGTCACCGCGTAGAGATTGACGTTTTCCTTGAGCATGTACTTGCGCCGCTTACGATCGAAACGCTTGAAGCTCATACCACTGTCGCGCCAGGCAAGCACCTCTTTGAGCCGCTTGCGGGCATAGGCGCGGTCCAGCCACTCCATGGAAAACCCGGCGGGCAACTGTGCCGCCACCTGCAGCTGCGCCAATGCCCGGCTCAACGCCTCTTCCTGAAAGGTATAAAGCAGGCTGTTGGCATATTCGTAACGAACAATCGCCAGGTCATTCTGCTGCCTGAGCGCCATCTCGAAAGGCGCAATAGCGTCCTCACTGTCCGCCGCCAGCGCAAATTTTCCCGCCGTCTTCCCCACCCGCCTCAGCACGTTAGCCTCAAAGGCCGCACTCAACGACAGCGCCAGAGGATGCTCCGGCTCCACCGCCAGCATCTCGGTGGCCGCATTGATTACCATGGCCGCATAGTTTCGTTGCAAGGTCGCCGGAACGGATTCATCCTCCGCCAACCTGGCCACCGCATAGCCAAACCCCAGACGCATCATGCAGTAATCTGCTTCAAGCGCCTGATCGCCGGGCAGCACCACCATGGTCTCGCCAAACCAGGCCATGTCATTGATGGCTTCCTGCAACAGCTGCTGCTTCTGCTCATGGGTCGGCGCCAGATAGGTGGCATACACAATTTGCGCCACCACGGCCGGCACCCGGGCATAGCCGCCATAGCGCCGTCCGAGATCCCGGGCCTGGCGAAAATCACCCCGGAAAAAGGCCTGCCAGACTTCCAACACATTGCGACTATGCTGCTCCCAATCGTCATCCTGATAGCGCAAATCCCGATACAAATCCGGAAAGCGCTGATAGCGGGCCCGCAGGTAGTCGGCAGAGGGATACGGCAAACGCAACCCGCGCATAAACTGATTCCAGTTGGCGCGAACCTCTTCCACCGTGAAGGTATAAGGTGCCGGATCGAAAGGAGCGGGTTGCCAGTCGCCATTCAGTACTGGCGGATTCGGCGCCAGCGGCGCTTTTTGAGCAAAGGTGGCGCGGACACGTTCATAGGCCTGATCCAGCGGCGCGCACAGCCCGGAAAGAGAGACGCACCACAACACCACGCCCAACACACACGCCAACCGCCGTGAATTCATCATTGCCTCTGATTATTGTTGTTTTTATGCACAATATCGCAGGCGAGCTTTCAGCGGCAACGAAGGCGATCAAATTTCATACTATTGGCTGAGCACATACCTCACTTTGCCAAACGCTCAACGCCGGATGCCTGACGTAAAACCGCATAGCCTGAATGGCTATCGCTAGTGCGGCACCTCTTTTGAGGGATGGCCAAGGCCATTATTCAGGGAATAATCGGATGATTCGTTTTACGAAGAACATAACGGCCAGAATCGATCCATCACCCAATTAACCCCAAAAAAAGCCCGGCATGAGAAATCATGCCGGGCTTTTTTTAGCGGACCAAAACGCTTACTTGGTATCGAAAAACCGTTTAACGCCTTCGAACCAGCTGCTCTTGCGCGGGTTGTGGCGGTTACCGCCACTCTCCAGAGACTCCTGGAATTTGCGCAACAACTCTTTCTGCTCACCGGACAGCTTCACCGGGGTCTCGATGACCACCTTGCAGAGCAGATCACCCGGTGCACCACCACGAACCGGTGCCACACCCTTGCCACGCAAACGGAAGACTTTTCCGCTCTGGGTTTCCGCCGGCACTTTCAGCTTCACTTTGCCATTCAGGGTGGGCACATCCAGCTCACCACCGAGAGAGGCGTCGACAAAACTGATCGGTACTTCGCAGAACAGGTTGTCACCATCGCGCTGGAAGATGTCGTGCTCACGCACGGCCACCTGAACATACAAATCACCGGACGGCGCGCCGTGCATGCCCGCCTCGCCTTCACCGGCAAGACGGATGCGGTCACCGGTATCCACGCCCGCCGGAATCTTCACCGACAGGGTCTTGGTGTTCTGCACTCGACCCTGCCCGCCGCAGCTGCCACAGGGATCCTTGATGATCTTGCCTTCACCCTTACAGGTGGGGCACGCCTGCTGCACGGTAAAGAAACCCTGCTGCATCCGCACCTGGCCGACGCCGCCACAGGTCGTACACGCCACCGGCTGGCTGCCTTCCTTCGCGCCACTGCCATGACAGACATCACAGCTGTCCCAGGTGGGGATACGGATCTTTTCATCACAACCGCGCACCGCCTGCTCAAGGGTCAGCTCCAACGTATAACGCAGGTCTGCACCGCGGGCGGGGCCACGGCGTCCACCGCCGCTGCCTCCGAAGATATCACCAAAGATATCGCCGAAGATGTCACCAAAACCACCGCCGCCGAAGCCGCCGCCAGCACCGGCGCCACCCTGACCGTTAACGCCGGCATGGCCGAACTGGTCATAGGCCGCACGCTTCTGCTCGTCGGCAAGGACTTCGTAGGCTTCTTTCGCTTCCTTGAATTTAGCCAACGCCTCTTCATCATCCGGATTACGGTCCGGATGGTATTTCATCGCCAGGCGACGATAAGCCTTTTTCAGGTCCTGGGCGCTGGCATCTTTGGCTGCACCCAGCACTTCATAATAATCACGTTTGGACATAGGTCACCATAAAGCAACACGCTCCACGCTCTCACGCAGCACGCCCGAAGGCACCCACCGCGTGTTGCGTGAAGCGTGTTGTGTGAAGCGTCGTATTACTTCTTCTTGTCGTCGTCGACTTCTTCAAACTCGGCGTCGACCACGTCATCACCCGCCTGCTGCTGGCCACCTTCAGCGCCGGCAGCACCTTCAGCCTGCTGAGCCTGCTCGGCGTACATCTTCTCGGCCAGCGGTGCGGACACTTCGGACAAAGCCTTGATCTTGGCTTCGATATCGTCCTTGTCGCTGCCCTTGGCGGCTTCTTCCAGCTCGTCCACCGCCTTGGTGATGGACTCCTTCTCTTCGTCGGTCGCCTTGTCGCCAGCTTCCTCGAGAGTCTTGCGAGTCGCATGCACCAGGTGGTCCGCCTGGTTGCGGGTCTGCACCAGCTCTTCGAACTTTTTGTCTTCGTCCGCGTGAGCTTCCGCGTCCTGCACCATCTGTTCCACTTCCTCGTCAGACAGGCCGGAGGAGGCTTTAATCTGGATGGTCTGCTCTTTGCCGGTGGCCTTGTCTTTCGCGCCCACATGCAAAATACCGTTGGCGTCGATATCGAAGGTCACTTCAATCTGCGGCATACCGCGCGGTGCCGGCGGGATGTCTTCCAGGTTGAACTGGCCCAACGACTTGTTCTGGGACGCCTGCTTACGCTCGCCCTGCAGCACATGTACCGTCACGGCAGTCTGGTTGTCGTCCGCGGTGGAGAACACCTGCGACGCATTGGTCGGGATAGTGGTGTTCTTCTCGATCAGCGGAGTCATCACGCCACCCATGGTTTCAATACCCAGGGTCAACGGCGTCACGTCCAGCAACAGCACGTCGGTCACGTCACCGCTCAGTACCGCACCCTGAATCGCTGCACCCATGGCAACCGCTTCATCCGGGTTCACGTCCTTGCGCGGCTCTTTGCCGAAGAACTCGGTAACGCTCTTCTGCACCATCGGCATACGGGTCTGGCCACCAACCAGAATCACGTCCGTGATATCCGCGGTTTTTACGCCCGCATCAGCCAGTGCGGTTTTGCACGGCTCGAGGGAACGCGTTACCAGTTCGCCAACCAGAGACTCCAGCTTGGCGCGGGTCACTTTCACCACCAAGTGCTTGGGACCGGTGCTATCTGCAGTGATGTACGGCAGGTTCACTTCGGTCTGCTCGGCAGAGGAAAGCTCAATCTTGGCTTTCTCGGCCGCTTCTTTCAGGCGCTGCATGGCCAGCGGATCGCCGCCCAGATCGATACCGGAGTCCGCCTTGAACTGATCCGCCAGGAAGTTGATCAGTGCCAGGTCGAAATCTTCACCACCCAGGAAGGTGTCACCGTTGGTGGCCAGCACTTCAAACTGGTGCTCACCATCCACTTCGGCAATTTCGATGATGGAAATATCGAAGGTACCACCACCCAGGTCATATACGGCGATGGTGCGATCGCCCCCTTTCTTGTCCAGGCCATAGGCCAGAGCAGCCGCGGTGGGCTCGTTGATAATACGCTTCACGTCCAAGCCCGCGATGCGACCAGCATCTTTAGTGGCCTGACGCTGGGAATCGTTGAAGTAAGCCGGCACGGTGATAACGGCCTCGGTGACAGACTCACCCAGGTAATCTTCCGCGGTCTTCTTCATTTTCTTCAGCACTTGCGCAGAAATCTGCGGCGGCGCCATTTTCTCGCCTTTCACTTCCACCCAGGCGTCGCCATTGTCGGCCTTGGTGATCTTGTAGGGCACCATTTTGATGTCCTTCTGAACCACCTTGTCGTCAAAACGACGGCCAATCAGACGCTTCACCGCGTACAGGGTGTTTTCCGGGTTGGTCACCGCCTGACGTTTGGCAGACTGACCCACCAGGGTTTCTTTATCATCGGTGTAGGCGATGATGGACGGTGTAGTGCGCGCGCCTTCTGCGTTTTCAATAACCTTGGTCTTGTCACCTTCCAGCACGGCCACACAGCTGTTGGTCGTACCCAGGTCGATACCGATAATCTTACCCATAGTCGTTCTATCTCCTTCACACCAGCCGGGACCCTGTCGGCGCCCCAGGCAGTTGAATTGTTAATTCGTCTGGCTCCTATATGGCGGTCATGCCCGCCGTTTCAAGGGGCCGCAATGCTTTTTCCCGTCCCGAATCAGGGGGCCTTACTGACCACCACCCGAGCCGGGCGAATCAGGCGCCCATTGAGCTGGTAGCCCTTCTCCAGCACCTCAATCACGGTGTTGGGATCCACATTAGGGACCGGCACCATGGTCATGGCTTCGTGCAATTCCGGATTGAACGGCTCGTCCGCCGGGCTGATCTGCTCCAGGTTGTACCGGGCAAACGCATCCAGCAGGGATTTCAATGTCAGCTCGATGCCTTCACGGGCGCCTTTAAGGGCCTCGTCGTCGGCATCCAACGCGGCCAGGCCACGCTCCAGGTTATCGGCCACGCTCAACAGGTCGCCGGCGAACTTCTCCAGGGCAAACTTGCGGGCGTGCTGCACATCGCGCTCAGCGCGTTTGCGTACATTCTGCACTTCGGCCTGGGCACGAACATCCGCCTCCGCCAGCGCCTTCTTGACCTTGGCCAGCTCGACCTCAGCTTCAGCCAGCTTCTCTTCAACAGTGGGCTCCGCCTGCTCAGCTTCGGCTTCAGCGGCCGCCGCAGCCTGCTGCTCTTCCACAGTTTCTACCTGCGGCTCGGCGCCCTTCTGTTCTTTTTCCTGTTCACTCATTACTCACTCCACATCCCCGACCGGGGCCTTATCTCAGGAAAGCCGGCAAAGATATGGGAACTGATGGTCTGGATTCAAGGGGGGAAGGAGCAGTTGACAGTCGATAGTGGACAGTTAACAGCGCTGCGGGATACCCCAGCCAGCTTCTGAGACGCAAGAGGCCGCGCCAATAAGCCTGGCGCGGCCTCATACGTTCCAAGATCAACAACCTCGCCCGCGCAGCTGTCAACTATCCACTGAGGTTATAGCTGGGTCAGAGCTGCCGAGAGGATCTTGGCGGTGATATCCACGGTGGGAATCACTTTCTCGTAATCCATACGAGTGGGACCAACCACCGCCAACACGCCCGCCGGGCCGTTATCGGCCTTGTAGGGCGCGGAAATCAGCGAATAGTCCTCAAACGGCTGGAAGCCGGATTCACGACCGATGAAGATCTGCACTCCATCCGCCTTGATGGAACGCTCCAGCAGGTGAAGGATATCGCGCTTGTGGTTAAAGGCGTCGAACAGGTTACGCAGCTGCCCCAGGTTTTCCGCCTCGGTGGACTGAATCAGGTTGGACTCCCCGGAGACCACATAATCGGAGTCGGGACGCTCGGTACGCAGGGCCTTGTCCGCCACCGCCACCGCCGTCTGCATCAGGGCATCCATCTGCTGGCGATCGGTGTTCATGGTATGCAGCAACCCATCGCAGATGCTGTTCAGGTCACAGCCCGCATAGGTGTGATTGATGTAACTGGCCGCCTGACGCAGCTCCACCTCATCGTAATCCCGGTCGGTATGAATAATGCGGTTCTGCACTTCGGAGCGATTCACCACCAGCACCACCAGCACCCGCCTGCCCGACAGCGGCAGGAACTCCACCTGCCGCAAGGTCGACACCTCACGGCGCGGCACCGCCACCAGCCCAGCCATGCGCGTCAACTCCGCCAGGGTTTTTGAGGCCTGGGCGATCAACTCCTGAGAGGACTGCTCCGGCGCCAGCAACTGGCGGAGCTCATTTTTCAGGTGCCGATGATCCGGGCGCTCCATGACACTGGTCGCCAACAGCGAATCCACATACAGGCGATACCCCAGCTCCGTGGGAATGCGCCCCGCCGAGGTGTGCGGACTACTCAGCACACCCAGCTCCTCCAGCTCCGACATGATGTTGCGCACCGTGGCCGGGCTCACCGTCAGGCCGCTGCCACCGGCCAGTGTCTTTGAGCCCACGGGCTGACCGTCACGGATATGCCGTTCCACCAGCGTCATCAGCAGGCGTTGTTTACGTTCGTTGAGATCCAGCTTTGCCATGGGAGTATATGTACCAGAAAATCGCCCCCTTATTATATAGAGAAGCGCGCCGGGGTTTCATCGGCAGGGGCTTACACTCGGCGGGAGAATCCCCTACCATTAACCACTACTGCCCATAAGAACAGTCATAATCACAAGGATGTCATCATGACCGACGAAAGCCCAAACAACCCCTACCAGGCACCAGACAGCACCAGCCAGAAGCCCGCAACCCCCGGCTCGCCGGCATTGGCCAGCCGCCTGTACCGTTTTCTGGGCTCCATCATTGATGGCCTGGTGCAGCTCGTGGTGATCGGCCCGATCATTTATTTCAGTGGCATCTGGGACGCCATGATGCAAGGCACTGGCGACATCAGCCTGGCCACCAGCGCCGGCCTGTTTATCGCCGGGGAACTGATCTTCCTGGCCCTGCAGGGCTGGTTGTTGTTCAACCGCCAGCAGACCATCGGCAAAGCGATTCTCAACATGCGCATCGTCGGCATGGAGCAGGACAACGTGCCAGCCGGCAAGCTCTATGGCCTGCGCTATTTTGTTTTCCACGTGCTTGCCCAGCTGCCCGGTGTCAACCTGATCATGATTGTCGACCCGTTACTGATTTTCCGGTCCGACCGCCGCTGCCTGCACGACCACCTTGCCGGCACCCAGGTCATCCAGACCCAGAGCACCACTGCTTAACAACGATTTCGCCTGTTCCGGAGGAACACCATGCTGACACACTTGAGCGTTCGTCATTTTGCCACCGTTGACCAGTTGGAACTGGAACCCGAGAACGGGCTCACTGTCATCAGCGGCGAAACCGGGGCAGGCAAATCCGTCATTATCGACGCCCTTGGGCTCACCCTCGGGGATCGCGCCGATTCATCCATCGTTCGCCATGGCCACGACCGCGCCGAAGTGCTGGCCACCTTCGACCTGAGCGACAACCCCGCCGCACGCCAATGGCTGGCCGAACGGGAACTGGATGATGAAGAGCAATGCCTGCTGCGCCGCACCGTGCGCGCCGACGGCCGCTCCCGAGCCTATGTGAACGGCACCCCCACTCCGCTGGCCGAAGTACGCGAACTGGGCGAACGCCTGATCAGCATCCACAGCCAGCACGAACATCAGGCCCTGCTGAAAAAAGACGCCCACCGGCAGCTGCTGGACAACTTCGCCGATGCCCGCGACCTTGCCAACAGCGTGCGCGAGCACTGGCGCCACTGGCAAAAAGCCCGCCGCGCCCACGATGAAGCCCTCAACCAGGCCCGCGAACAGAACGAAAAAGAGGAATTGCTGCGCTTCCAGCTGGAAGAACTGGACGCTCTCGCCCTGCAAGACGGCGAACTGGAGCAGCTGGAGCAAGAACAGCAGCGGCTAGGCAACGCAGAAAGCCTGATCCGCGTCTGCCAGCAGTCACTGAGCGCGCTCTACGAGGGCGAGGACGGCACCTGCAACGACCACCTTAGCCAGGTCAGCCACTGGCTGGATGACGCCCGCAACAACGACGACGGCCTGGGCAGCATTGCCGACACCGTGGAGTCCGCCCGCCTGCAAGTGGAAGCCGCCGCGGACGACCTGCGCCATTATCTGGAAAAACTGGATCTGGACCCTGCGCGCCTGAGTCAGGTAGAAGAGCGCCTGAGCCAGTGTTACACCCTGGCCCGCAAACACCGCGTTCGCCCGGAGGAACTGGTGGAACATCACCGCAGCCTGCTGGCCGAATCTGATGCGCTGGGCAATGTGGACGCCCACCTGCACGCCCTGGCCGAACAGGAAAGCACCGCCCAGCAGCACTATATGGATAACGCCCGCAAGCTCAGCAAGGCCCGCCGCAGCGCCGCCAAAACCCTGAGCCAGCAGGTGCAAAAACAATTGACAGCCCTGGGCATGAAGGCCGCCCAACTGGATGCTCGCCTCAGCGACTGCAGCCCCACGCTCGACGGATTGGAAGAGGTGGAATTCCTGTTTACCGCCAACCCGGGGCAGCCACTCAAACCCCTGGGCAAGGTGGCGTCCGGTGGCGAACTGTCCCGGGTCAGCCTGGCCATTCAGGTGATCTGCGCGCGCAACCTGACCGTACCCAGCCTGGTGTTCGATGAAGTGGACGTGGGCGTGGGCGGCGGCGTGGCTGAAATCGTCGGCCGGCTACTGCGCGAGCTGGGTCAGCACGCCCAGGTACTGTGCATTACCCACCAGCCACAGGTCGCCAGCCAGGGCCATCAGCACTGGCAGGTACACAAGATTCAGGGAGACGACACCACTCACACCCGCATTCAGGGGCTCGACGAGACCGCCAGAGTGGAAGAGCTGGCACGGATGCTGGGCGGCGTGGAAATCACCGAATCCACCCGCAACCACGCCAAAGAGATGCTGAGCAAAGCCCAGGCCGCATGACAAGAGACGCTTCATGCTTCACGCAACAGGCTCCACGCCCGCGAGCAGCATGAAGCGCGCTACGTGACGCGTCTTATTTCTTCTTCGGCTTGACGTACAGTACCAGCGAGTGATCCACGATTTCGTAACCGTGCTCCTCGGCAATGGCGTGCTGGCGCTTCTCGATCACGTCATCCATGAATTCCACCACCTGGCCGGTTTCCATGCACACCATATGGTCGTGATGGTCCTCATCGGCCAGTTCGAACACGGCGGAGCCGCCTTCGAAGTTGTGACGCAGCACCATGCCCGCCTGCTCGAACTGGGTCAGCACGCGGTATACCGTGGCCAGCCCCACATCTTCGCCGGAATCCATTAGTGACTTGTAGATGTCTTCAGCGCTCAAGTGGCGCTCTTCGGACTTCTCCAGTTGCTGCAGGATTTTCACCCGCGGCAGGGTCACTTTAAGGCCCGCTTTTCTGAGATCCTGATTATCCAATGCGTATGCTCCATCTGCCAATCAATGGCGGTTTTGAAAAGGGCGGGAATCTGTACTACCTGGGCACCAAGGCGAACTCATCGCCCTGCTGGCTGTCCATGGAACAGGTCCAGACAGCCAGACCGGAGTTTGTCATAGGTTCCCAAGTCTGTATTATCGCCCGAACACTTAGCGAAGTCGAAAATCATGCCCCGCATTCTTGTTTTACTGACACTGATATCCCTTCTGGCCACCGCTGGCTGCAGCTCACTGCGCTTCCCCGGCGTCTACCGAATTGATATCCCGCAAGGCAACTTCGTCACCGAAGACATGCTCAGCGAACTGCAACCCGGCATGTCGCCTGAGCAAGTCCGTTATGTTCTCGGGGCGCCTACCCTGGTAGACCCGTTCACCCCGGACCTGTGGCTCTATCCAATGACCTATCGCCCCGGCAAGGGCGACAAGGTCAGCCAGACCATTTCCGTGTACTTCGAAAACGGCACCTACAGCCGCTACGAAGGCGAGGTAATCGACGACTTCAAGGCCAAGACTTCCGGCCGTAATGACCTGGAGCTGCAGCGCAAAGCCGCCGACCGCAAGGATGACGCCGGATAAGCGTCATCCTGTATTGCCCACTTTGCTGACTCACCGCTCCGTAGCCTCTCAGCCCTTGCCTGCAGAGGCTTTTTCTTTCGCCCGCTTCTTGCGGTTGAGCTTTGGATCCGCCGTTAACGGACGATAGATCTCTACCCGCTCTCCTGCTTTGAGCACATGCCCGGCAGGATTTGCCACCACCTTTCCGAAGACCCCCATGGGCGCCTTGGCCAATTCCAGGTCGGCAAATTGCTCGTCGATCCCCGACAACCGGGCAGCTTCCAGCATGGTGGTCCCTTCAGGCACATCCAGACCAATCAAACGCTGCTTTTCCGGCAGCGCATAGGTCACTTCCACATGAATCATTGCATCGCTCACTGGGCGGGCTCCACCGCCGGCGGCGCGGTTGGCACCTCGCCAGCGTCGTCATCAGCAGGTTCTGCCACGGGTGCCGGCACCTCGGCTTCAGCCCCAACGCCCGGTGCCTCTGACACTGCCGGAGCAACCGGTTGTGGCTCCGACACAGGGGCAGCCTCTTCAGCCGGGGCCACCGCACTCCAAATGGAGTACACAAACAGCGCCACCACTGCCGCCGGGGAGAAAATTCGCACCAGCGCGCGCCACACCAGATACAGCTTGAAGTTCTTGATGCCCAACTCCTTGCGGGCCTGAGTCTCTTTCATCACCCAGCCAGCAAAGATGGCAATCAGCAGGCCACCCAGCGGCAACATCACCGTGGTGGACAGGAATTCCATATTGTCGAAGAAGGTGCCCGCCAGGAACGTATTGTCCTTCCAGACATTGAACGACAGCACCGATCCCACACCCAGCAACCAGGCACCCAGCCCGACCACAATAGCGGCCTTGGCGCGAGTCAGCCCCTTTTCCACCAACCAGGCTACCACCGGCTCACCCAGGCTGATGGACGAGCTCCACGCGGCGCACACCACCAGCAGGAAGAACAGGGAACCGAACAGAACCCCACCGGGGATACTGCCGAACGCTAGCGGCAGGGTCACAAACATCATGCCCGGGCCCTGCCCTACTTCCAGCCCTCCGGAGAACAGCAGCGGAAACATGGCCATGCCGGCTCCCAGCGCCACCAGTGTATCCAGCACCGCAATAATGGCCACGGTAGAAAGAATCGATACCGGCTTCTTTTTCCCGGTTTTCGGATTGGTCACCTCGCGGGGCATGTAGGCCCCATAGGCCATGATTGCCCCCATGCCCAGGCTCAGCGTGAAGAACGCCTGCCCCACGGCCACCAGCACGGCTTTACCGGTCAACTTGGAGAAATCAAACGCAAACAGAAAGTGCATGCCCTCGCTAAAGCCGGGCGTGGTCGCCGCGTAGCCCACCAGCACCAGCAACAGCACAAACAACAGAGGCATTAACACCTGCACGGCTTTTTCCAGCCCGCCTTTTACCCCGCGCGCTACCACCACCATGGTGAGCAGCATGAAGAGCGAGTGATAACCCAGCATCAACCAGGGGTCAGCCAGCATGCTGTCGAAGTGCGCCTCAGACTGCGTCGCCGTAATACCCTCAAAGGCACCCCGCGCCGCCTCCCAGGTGTAATACAGTGCCCAGCTGGCCACCGCAGAATAAAACGACAGAATCAGAAACGCGGACAATGCGCCCATGATTCCGATGCCTGCCCAACGCTGGGTGACCTTGCTCTCACTGGCAAGCTTGCGCATGGTGTTGATCGGACTCAGCCCACCCTTGCGGCCCAGCATCACCTCTGCGGCCATAATGGGAATACCCACCACCGCAATACACAACAGGTACAGCAGCACAAACGCGCCGCCCCCGTTTTCCCCGGTGATATACGGGAACCGCCAGATGTTACCCAGCCCCACCGCCGACCCGGTCGCAGCCAGAATAAACACCCAACGGCTGCCCCACATTCCATGGACCGACTTGTTTTCTTGCTTCATAACACCATTACCCTTATTCGCGTGGCGGTATTGTCTTTTTTTTGGCAGGGCGGCTCAAGTGACGGCCAGTAACAGCGCAAACGATGGTAAGCAGTCACTCACCCCGTGCCAGCCTCCCCGGACAAACCGCTATCAGCCACTCACCCCTTGCTCTATAATCGCCGCCCTATGGGAAAAGCCAACAAAAAAGCCAAAGCACCGTCGGCCACCATTGCGCAAAACCGCAAGGCACGCCACGAATATCACCTGGAAGAACACTTCGAAGCCGGCCTGGTATTGGAAGGCTGGGAAGTGAAATCCCTGCGTGCCGGCAAAGGTAACCTGACAGAAGCCTACGTCTTGCTGAAAAACGGCGAGGCCTTCCTGTTTGGGGCCCGTTTCGAGCCGCTCAACACCGCCAGCACCCACGTGAATCCTGATCCGACACGCACGCGCAAACTGCTGCTGCACCGTCGAGAGCTGGGGCGGGTATTTGGTGGCGTACAGAAAGACGGCTTCACCTGTGTGCCGGTGAGCCTGTACTGGAAGAAAGGGTTCGCCAAGTGCGACATCGCACTGGCAAAAGGCAAGCAGAAATTCGACAAGCGCGCCACAGAGAAAGAGCGCGACTGGAATCGCCAGAAGCAGCGCATACTGCGGCAGAGGTAACACCGTAAGGCGTCACACCCTGCCGCCGGGCACTGTCTCAGGCTAACGCGATTACGCCGTGTGGCGGGTATTCACATCCTGTGCACGGCTATCCCCGCGCAGCTGCCAGTAAAGCTGCAACCAGGCGCGAAGCACCGCAGGCATGAAGTAAACGGCGAACAGAATCACGGGGATCCGCGCTTCCGGCGTCGCCAGGTCCACCAGATAAATACCTGCTGCGTACGCAGCCAGCGCAAACACCAACTGCAACACTCTATAAAGCAGCGGCTGAGCCTTCAAAGGCGACAGTGCCTTCTCGGAAACTTGCCCTGCTGACCGAAAGATCGTGTTCATCATCCTTCTCCTTCAATGAACGACAATGCTTTGATCAGCGGCCTTCTTGATACGTCAATCTCAAGGCTCGCTGTAAAGCCATTGTGTGGTACACAATATTTGAGCCCGATGCCCTTGGGTCGCTTATGGCTGCCAGTGCATCGCTTGCTCAACCTCACCACTGACCGATGTAACCTTGCCGTGGTGACACCGCTATAGTGCGCCCGAAAGATGACAGCACAAGGGTTTTAGGTTGGATTGTCCGACAACAGATGTGTATTCAGGTAACACTTTTCACATTCTGATTACGATTTGAACTTTATTCACGTCGCCTGCCACCAATACAAGGCCACTTCCGCCGCCACCCAACGTATCACCTCCCCGCACATTGAAATCGACTTCCCCACCCCCATCCCTTAGAATGAACCCATCACAGGGGCCGACCTGGATTCGACGCCGGTACTGAATTCTGTGGTGCATGCCGAGAAGGTCACGAGTCTCGTAAATCATTTGTGGCAC
>NZ_PBSH01000015.1 GCF_002726155.1 Alcanivorax sp.
GCGGCCTCATAAACACAACGGCGGATTGCCGCCGAATGTGGCAGAACAGGCCTACTGGAAAGCTCAAAAGACGGTGGCCTAAAACACTTGACCACTACAGCAGACCGTCGTTGATGTTATCGTCCTGCCGCCAGACAGCAATCACATTACCCTCACCATCGATGGCAATTTGTGGGTAGTTCGCATGCCCGTCATCGCTGCTTTCTATCAGCTCCTCGGAGCCCCAACCCGCACCAGGCGTATACCGATTGGAGTAAATGTGTCGCAGGTTTGCACTATCGGGCTGCCACCACACGGCCACCCCGTTGCCGTCGTCATCAATGGCGATTTGTGGGTCAGACGCATGCCCGTCATCGCTGTTTTCGATCAGCTCCTCCGTACCCCAGCTATCCGTGCTCGCCGTGTAGCGGCTTGCGTAGATGCTCACCTTTGCACCCAAAGCGGAGAGTTCGCTCCACACCACAATGGCATTGCCGTTACTACCAATGGCAATTTGCGGGCGAGTCGCATTGTCGGCATCGCCGGTTGCAATCAGTTCTGCCGTGCCCCAACCCGCGCCAGCTGTGTAGCGGTTGCTATAGATATTGCTGAGCCCACCATCGCTCTGGCTCCATACAGCGATGGCATTGCCAGCGCTATCAAAGGCGATTTGTGACTCAACGGCCTGCCCGTTATTACCGCTTTCGATTAGCTCTGCTGTACCCCAGCTATCCGTGCTGGCTGTGTAGCGGTTGGCGTAGATGCTTTCGTCTATACCATCGGATTGTTGCCACACTGCGATGGCATTGCCGTTACTATCAATGGCAATTTGCGGGGAAAGAGTGTTCGCCACACTATTGCTTTCAATCAGCTCTTCCGTACCCCAGTTACCCGTGCTGGCCGTGTAGCGATTGGCGTAAATATTATAGTTTGCGCCATCGTACTGGCTCCAAACAGCGATGGCATTGCCAGCGTTATCAACAGCGATTTGCTGCCCAACCGCAGCCCCTGCACTACTTTCGATCAGCTCTGCCGTGCCCCAGCTTCCCGTGCTGGCCGAGTAGCGATTAGCGTAAATGTTAAGGTCGGAGTTCGTCTGCTGGCGCCACACAGCGATGGCATTGCCAGCGCCATCGAAGGCGATTTTCGGCTGAAACGCATCCCCGTTATTGGTTTCGATCAGTGCCGCCGTACGCCAGTAGCGGCACAGCACCTCGACGTTATCGATATCGGCGCCCGCTACACTGCCGCTGGCATTGGCCAGTGAGCAGAGTTGTTGATTGGGGTGGGCGGCAACACTGACCGCATAGCCATCACCGTCAGCCAGTTGGGTGCCGAACTCAAAACTCGTGCCCGCCACTGGCAGGCTGTCGCCGCCATTGTTTTCCAGAGTCAGCCCCGGGTTGACCGCGCCCGTTACGGTGCCGCCGACACCGTAAAGCGATGCAGGTGTACTGCCGCCCCCCCCGCCACCACTACTGCTACTGCTGCCACCGCCGCAAGCCGTCAAAAACAATACCGCACCGAACATATACCACGCTTTCATAATCGATCCCTCTTTCATTTTTTGGGTTAATTTTCCCATATATCAGGAATCTATCAGAATGGATCTGGCCCTGCACACCCTTTTGATCGGTTGAAAATCAGTCATAACGGGCTAATAAATAATCTTTTTTGATCAAAAAACCATGTAATTACAGGCGATTGCACTGCATTCTTGGCCGCATTACCGTTGAGATAGCCCCAGTAAAATATGTGCCAAAAATCCCATATTTTACAATTCATCATCATGCGCATAACGAGATTGCTGTAGGTTGGGAAGTGTTCGACGAATCAAGGCCCGAACCGGGAGCAGGTGGCGAAGGAAGACAGGATTATGAGATATACTGCCTCGCCACAAGATCCGTGAGCACCGGCAGTGTCGTTGCTGGCGCGATATACCAACGCCCAGATAGCAAGGCAGCGCGCACGGGAAACAATGAGCCGCAGAAATTCATCTTCAGCACTGGGCTAGCATCCAATGTCCCCCACCTCATCCAACACAGGGTTTCACAAAGCGGTTCGCAAGCTGATGCGCCCGCTTGTGCGGATGGCCATCAAGCGCGGGATCTCGGTTAATGATTTCTATCTCTGGCTCAAGGCCATTTATGTCGAAGAGGCAGAGAACTTCACCATTGAAGGAAAAAAGCAAAGCACCTCCCGGATTGCACTGCTTACCGGCCTTGACCGAAAGGAAGCCGCCCGCTTACGCAAGCTCAACCAGGATATGGAGGCGCTGCTGCAGCAACAGACCAAGCGCACCAACCGGGCCGTCAGGGCGATTAATGCCTGGCAGAAAGAAGCGACGTATTGTGATGAAGGCGGCCAGCCCAAAGCCCTTGCGCTTTATGGGGAAGGCGCCAGCCTGGAAAGCCTGGTGCAACAGTACTGCGGGGATGTCTCCGTGGTCACCGTATTGGGAGAACTGGAGCAATCCGGGCTGGTGGAGGTTCAGGAAGAGGACACTATTACCCTGAAAGACACCAGCTATATTCCCCACGAAGACAGTGAAGAACAGCTTTTCCTCATGGGCCAGGCCGCCCATGACCTGCTCAATACCAGCGCTTACAACATTGAGCAGCAGGGCAAGCTGTCCCGCCTGCAGCTCAGCGTCGCGTATAACCGCGTCGATCCGGAAGTGATCGCCAAGCTGAAAGTCCTGATTGAAGCTGACAGTTTGGAACTGTTACAGAAACTGGATCGGTGGCTGGACCGGGAAATCGATCATCAGGGAGACACCGGACCTGAGCAATACCGGGCTGGCGTTGGCATCTACTACTTTGAAGAATCCATGGACTCAGGCACAGAGCAATGAAAAACCTCACGAAATACCTCTTCTTTCTTCTGGTTGCTCTGCTGCTGTCCTGCGGCGGGGATTCCTTTCTTGCAAGCAACGATGGAGGGATTTCCGGCACCGGTAACGGAGGCAGCAAGTCGTCACTGGCAGGCTCTGCCTATAAAGGGCCCTTTATTCAGGATAGTGAGGTGAATGTCCTCAAGATTGAAGGCGATAACAGCTCGCTCATCGCTTCATCACAAGTCCAGGCAAACCTGGGCGATTTTCTTCTTGAGGTAGAGCCTGGTCTGCTTTCTGTCGCAACCTCCGGGCGCTATTACGATGAAACAGAGGCAACCTACTCTGATGAAAGCGTTACCCTCAAAGCCCTGGTCAACAAAGACCCCGAGCAACCCGCTCGTGTCTTTGTGAACGCGCTTACGCTGCTGAGCCATGACGATGCGCTGGAATGGATTAACCAGGGCAATAGCTACGAACAAGCGACGCTCAAGGCAGAAAGCCGGGTCAAAACCCTGCTTGCCGCTGTCACCGGCCACATCCCCACCAGCCAGCCCTTCAGCAACATGAACATCAGCAACCGTCAGGGCACCACCCCTGAAGACAATGCCTACGCGCTCTATATTTCCTCCTTGTTCAGTGAGGCAGTCAATGAACGGCGCATCGAAGAACCGCAATACTCGATGACCACCCTGCTCAATACATTGCGAGCCGACATCATCAACAATGATCCCCTTGATGATGTAACCCTGCTGTCGTTGCAGGAGGCCAATGGCAGGCTGGATGCGGCCGCCATTCAGCAGAATCTGGAAGCGGTTCTGATCGGTGAAACCATCGCGCCAATCGGCGATGTCATTGAAACCGTCACCCCGGGGCTGGTTCCGCCGTCCAACCTGACTACATCGGTAGACAGCACCGCAGGGGCACAGCAGTTTTGCTTTGACATGAGCGTCGATTGCGCAGACCCGAGGCACAAGGTGGAAATCGCCAACGCCCAGGGTTATACCTATGAACTGCAGATTGATGACGCTGCCGACTTTTCCTCCCCGGCGGTTTCGCGCACCGGCTGGCGACGCAACTTCTTTTCCCAATCGCACGCCTCATTGGGCAGCGGCACCTGGTATTTCCGGGTCCGCAAACAGCATGACAGTGGCCAGCTGAGCCTGTGGGCAGAAACGGATTTCGAGGTCCCCTGAAAGCCGTCATATCCCAAACCTCAAGGGACAAAGTCGCCCTTCATCGCTACCCACATCGATGAAGGGCGACTTTGCGGAGAAAACGCGTTACCAAAACCTGAACCGCTCCCGTTTCAGCATAGTGGCTGAGCAACCTGCACTACCGTCACGGTGACACCTTGTCAGGTTTATCATTCTTTCTTGCCGTCAGCTTCACCATCATTTTGCTGTAACCGCGAACAAAGTTTGACTGAACACACTCCGGCTCGTTGAGCACCTCAATGTTGTCAAAGCGCTGCAGCAGCTCTTCCCACAGGATACGCAGTTGCAACTCTGCCAATCGATTCCCCATGCAACGGTGGACACCGAACCCAAAGGAGAGATGATTCCGGGCACCTTTGCGATCAATCATGAACACATCCGGGTTATCGATCTTGCGCTCATCGCGATTACCCGAGGCATACCACATCACCACCTTGTCGCCCTTGCGAATAGTCTGCCCGTTTAGCTCCACATCCTGTTTGGCAATGCGGCGCATGTAGGCCAGCGGCGTTTGCCAGCGGATGATTTCGGAAACCATGTTGGGAATCAGGGCCGGGTTTTCCTTCAGCTTGGTAAATTCGTCGGGAAATTGGTTCAGCGCCAACACACCGCCGGTCATGGAGTTGCGGGTGGTATCGTTGCCACCAACGATTAACAGGGTCAGGTTGCCCATGAATTCCATGGGCCGCTTGACCATGTCTTTGGTTTCTTCGTTCGCCTGCATCAGGCTAATCAAATCAAACCCGGCTTCCTGCCCCGCCGCTTTCTGCGCGGCTTTGTCGTGCCAGAGCTTGACGAAATGTTTGCCGGCATCCGCGGCGGCAGCAAAAATTTCATCTGAATCAACCCGCCCCCCGGTGGTTTCCGGGCTGGCGGTGGACACATCGGACCAGTACACCAGCTTGTGCCGCAGTTCGTAGGGGAAATCCAGCAGCGTCGCCAGCATCCGTGCTGTCAGTTCAATAGACACCGTTTTTACCCAGTCAAACGGCTGACCAATCGGTAACTCATCCAGCACTTCCCGGGTACGCTGGCGGATCAGCCCTTCCATCTCTTTCAGGTTTTTCGGGGCCACCACATTCTGTACCGCTTTACGCTGCTCATCGTGCTTGGGCGGGTCCATGGCGATGAAGGTTTCAATTTCCAGGCCTTCAGGGGTACGCCCCAAGGTAATGATCGGCTCGGCAGAAAACAGGTCATGGTGCTTGTCCACGAAGACGATGTCGTCATAACGGGTAATCGACCAGAACGGACCAAAGGGACTGTTTTTCTGGTAATGCACCGGGCACTCATCGCGCAAACGCTTGAAGTAGGACTGCCATTTTTTTTGCCGAAACAGAAACGGGCTACTGACGTCGATATCTTCAATGGCCAGCGTATCCACTTCCGGGAGTGGGCTCTCAATAAAAGTGGGCACATAGGGCCCTTTGAACAGGGTGTTCTTGATCTTCAAAAAACGGTGTACGGCACGGATCTGCCAATGAGCGGGTATCACCGGGGCAGTGATATTCATCGCGGTGGATTTCAGTGACATGATTCTCTCCCTGTGAGTGACGGAACAGCAAAGGTGTTACATCTGGAATTCAGGTAACTGAACCACCAGGCCGTCCAGCGCCTCGCTGGCTTCAATCTGGCAGGCCAGGCGCGAGGTATCAGCACGCTCGGGGGTCATCCCCAGCATCATATCTTCCTCATCACTGGTGCTGCCGGTTTTGGCAAACCACTCGCTGGAGACAATCACATGGCAGGTGCCACAGGCACAGGCCCCACCACAGTCCGCATCAATGCCGGGAATGCTGTTATCCACGGCGATCTGCATCAGGGACTTACCCGCCTCGATCTCGACCTCATGCTCTGTTCCACCAAACTCAATAATGGTCACACTGGCCATCGCTCTGCCTCACTTTGTTGTTGTGTTATTCCAACAGTGCGCCAAGCCATCGCGCATCAGCAGGTCATTTTTTGACAACAGGAGGTCATTTAAAGACAATCAAACTTGCCACCGCACAGAGCCTCCCATGACAACACCCCCTAGCCCAACCGACAGCCAGGCGTCCAATCCGTCGCATTATGCTCGCTTGATTGCCCGCGAACTCGGCCTGCAGGCCCCCGATCTCGGCCGGCTGTTACCCAACACAGGGCTCAGGGTTGAACAGCTGCTTGACGAAGACAGCCTGCTCACCGGGCAGCAGCAGATTCAGTTACTCAACAATGCGCTCTCGATAAGTGATGACCCTGCCTTTGGTTTTCGTCTGGGCCGACGGCTCACGCCTGCTACCCACGGTGCCGTGGGCTTTATGGCTCTCAGCAGTGCAAACCTGTTTGAGGCTCTGCAAGCCATTCACCTTTTCGCCCCCACACGGATGAACTTTGTGCGTATTGAGCTTTTTGATCGTGGGGATTGGCTTGAGTGTTACGGGCACTTCGATATGACGTTAACGGACCCAATGCGCCGCTGTTTGACCGAAGCCTTTATCATGATGTTTTTCGAGACAGCCGAATCGATTCTGGGCCGACCGGCCCATGAAGTGGAGACCTTGATAGATTACCCGGCTCCGCCCTATGCAGCCTGCTACAACGAGTATCTACCCGGCCCTTATGAATTCTCAGCAGAAAACTTTATCGCAAAAATCCCTAAAGCCCTGTGCTTCTACCCCAACATTGCCGCCAACCATGAGAACTATCAGCTAGCGCTTCAGCAGTGCGAAACCATGCTGTCCGAACTGCGCACCAATACGCAAAGTTTTCGCTATCGGGTAGAAAAAATGATGCTCTCTTTTCCTCCAGGCACACTGGCTGAAGAAGAAGCCGCTGCAGCACTATTCATGAGCAAGCGCACCCTGGCGCGTAAACTGAAAAACGAAAATACCGGATTTCGCCAAATCCAGAAGGACATTCTGTCCCAACAGGCGGCGAACTATCTGCGCGACAGCAAGCTTACCGTCGACGCCATCGCCGCGCTTTTGAACTACCACGACAGCTCCAACTTCCGGCGCGCGTTCAAGCGGTGGTTTTCCGTTACACCAGAAACATTCAGGCAATCTCTCTGATGCTGCCCCCCAGCCGCTGGCGCGTACAACATCACCGGATGCCGCTTGCGAAAGGCCTGTGACCTTTCATCATCAACGCTCAAACTTTCATCAATTTCGGGGAATTGCCGTTTGTTTTACGCCATCATCATTGGCAACATGGGAACGAGCCTGTATCAGGGCTCATCCCAACTGCAGGAGGCTTCGCATGAGCGATTACGACGACAGAGATGATTACCAGCAAGAAGCCGAAGACCTGTTGGAAACTATCGAGCAGGTGGAAGAAACCCTGACGGTCATGTCCAAGGTGGTCGGGCAGCTGAAAGAGCAAGTGGCGTCACATCTGGATCCGAATACGGTGGAAATGAGCGCCGAGGAATTCCTTGATCAGTGCGAGAACCTGGAAGGGACCTGGCACTAGCAGCGCTGCGCAGACCGCTTTCGCAGAGCACCTGAGCAAGGGCTCTGCGCACAGAGGGCCACATCGCTTGCCCTCGTTAGTCCGCTTGCCCATCCGGGTAGCGGCGAACCCCGCCAACCCAGGTGCCCAACACCTGGATCGATGCCCAGTCGCCAATCGCTTCCCGCGGGTCCCGATCCAGCCAGACCAGGTCCGCCCGCATCCCCGTACGCAATTGCCCCACCTGATCGGCCACCCCAAGCTGCCTGGCCGCATCCACGGTCACCGCCTGCAGCGCCCGCTCCACGCCCACGGCCTGATCCGGGCCCAGCAAGGCCCCGGAGGCCGTCTTGCGTTCCACCGCATTCCACACCAGCTGTAGCGGCTCAAAAGGCACTACCGGCGAATCCGCATGCAGGGTAAAACGCAACCCGACCTGCTCCGCCTCCGCCAGCGGGCTGATCCGGCGAGCCCGTTCCGGCCCGAGAAAAACATCCCGGTGGCGATCGCCCCAGTAATACACATGGGTATTGAAGAACGATGGGATCACATCCAGCGCCACCATCCGCTGCAATTGTGCCGGGGTCGCCATCTGCGCATGAATCAAGACCGGCTGCACCTGCACCTGCGGGCATGCTGCCCGCGCGCCGGCTATCGCATTCAAACTCAGATCAATGGCCGCATCGCCGTTGGCATGCACCGCCACTTGGCGTCCCCGGCAATGAAACTGCTTTACCTGGCCACTGAGCGCCTCCTGGGACAATGTCGGGAACCCCAGATAGTCCGGCGGGTAATCCGCCGGCAAGATGTAATACGGCTCGCTCAGGAACCCGGTATAGCCCTGCAGGGAGCCATCACTGACCAGCTTGACCGGGCCCAGATGAACGCGGTCGCCTTGCACAAGGGTCAGATCCCCCGCCAGGCGCTGCTGCTCGGCTTCCATGTTGGGCCAGACACTCAGGCGCAGCGGAATCAGGCCGAACTGCAGCGCGGGTTTCAACGCCCGAACCGTCGCCGGGTCTGCCAGACCGTTCTGGGCAAAGGTAATGCCCCGCGACAGATAGATATGCGACGCCCGGGACAACACCCGCAAACCGTCCATCGGCGCCAGTTCCAACGCCTGGCTGCGCACCGGGTTAAACGCGGTTTCCGCCAGCAAACCATTGAGCCGCCCGGTTTCATCGCGGCCATAGAACCCGCCCGGCGGGTCCTCAACGTCTTCCTTTATCTCCATGCTGCTCAGCGCAGCGGAATTAACCACGCCCAGATGCCCGGAAATATGCATCACCATGATCGGCCGCGTCTTGCTCACCGAATCCAGTTCTGCCCGGGTCGGGTAGCGCTGCTCTCCGATGGTGGTGTCATCAAAGCCATAAGCGAGCAGCATGCCATCCGGGCGGCGCTGGGCCAGCAGACGTAACCGCTCCAGCAGGGTGTCGATGCTGTACAAGTCGCCAATCGGCGGACTGTTGGCATCCACCGCCACCGCAGACAATCCTTCACCGGGGAAATGCCCATGGGCTTCAATAAACCCCGGCATTACCGTGCCGCCATCCAGGTCGATCACGGAAACGTCCCGACTGGCCTGCTGGCGCAACACCTCTACCTCGCCCAGCGCCACAATCTCGCCCCGCTTCACCAGCATGGCATCCACCACCGGCTGTTGCGGATCCATGGTCAGTACCGTGCCATTAAAAAAGAGCTGGGCCGCTGGCGCCGGCGGGTTAAACCAGCGATGCACGCCTGCCACGGCCAGCACGATCAGGGCAACGATGATCACCAATACCCACAATCCGGTTTTCTTCATAGCATCTCTCTCACTGCTGGCCCGGCATTTTCGCCATTGTTTGTTATTGCGCAGACTCTGCCCTTCCGCTCCGGGGAGAACAAGAGGGATTGTCCCCGGCTTTCCATCCCCACGGCGGTTTATCATCACATTTTTAAATGAAACAGATTCGTTAACCCCATACCGGCCTGCCCCCCGAGCGCGCTATAGTGAAGCCCGACATGGAGGTGTCGCACCTTTTGAGTGCGCCTTTTGTGCACCAGAACAAGGAAAAAGCGGCACCATCCTTGCATTAACCGCGATGATTATTTTTAACCACGCATCGTGGAACCCGCACGGCCACAAGCCGGCAACGGGATCAACTGGAGACAAAGAGTCATGAAAGCATCGGATTTGTTCGTTCGCGCCCTGGAAGCGGAAGGGGTAGAACACGTTTTTGCCATTCCCGGTGAAGAAAACCTGGACCTGCTTGAGTCGCTGCGCGGCTCCAACATCAAGCTGGTCATCACCCGTCACGAACAGGCCGCCGGCTTTATGGCATCCACCTATGGCCGCCTGACCGGCAAAGCCGGTGTTTGCATGTCCACCCTGGGCCCCGGTGCCACCAACCTGGTGACCGCTGCTGCTTATGCCCAGCTCGGCGCCATGCCCATGGTAATGATCACCGGCCAGAAGCCGATCAAGACCAGCAAACAGGGCCAGTTCCAGATCATCGACGTGGTCGACATGATGCGCCCGCTCACCAAGTTCACCAAGCAAGTGGTCAGCGGTGACAGCATTCCCACCCGTATTCGCGAGTCCTTCCGTCTGGCCCAGGAAGAGCGTCCCGGTGCCACCCACCTGGAACTGCCGGAAGATATCGCCCGCGAACATTCCACCATGCCGGTCACCGAGCCCAGCGCGACCCGTCGACCGATTGCCGAAGACAAGGCTATCTGCAAGGCCATCGAAGCCATCAAGGGCGCACGCAAGCCCCTGTTGCTGGCCGGTGCCGGTGCCAACCGCAAGCTGACCAGCAAAATGCTGCGCCAGTTTGTGGAAAAACTGGGCATCCCGGTGATCACCACACAAATGGGTAAAGGGGTCGTCGACGAAACCGGCGCCCACTTCCTGGGCAACACCGCCCTGTCCGACGGCGATTTTGTGCACCGCGCCATCGACCAGGCCGACCTGATCATCAACGTGGGCCATGACGTGGTGGAAAAACCGCCCTTCTTCATGCGCCCCGGCGGGGCCGAAGTGGTTCACATCAACTTCAACTCCGCCCAGGTGGACCCGGTCTACTTTCCACAGATCGAAGTGGTCGGCGACATTGCCAACAGCCTGTGGCAGCTCAAGGAACGTCTGGATCCCCAGGAACACTGGAGCTTCTCGGACTTCCACCGCATCCGCGATGCGCTGCAAAAGCACATCAATGAAGGCATTCAGGACGACAGCTTCCCGATTCGCCCGCAGCGCCTGGTGGATGAAATCCGCAAGGTCATGCCGGAAGACGGCATCCTGACGCTGGATAACGGCATGTACAAAATCTGGTTTGCCCGCAACTACCCGGCCACCAAGCCCAATACCGTACTGCTGGATAACGCCCTGGCCACCATGGGTGCCGGCCTGCCTTCCGGCATGGCAGCCAAGATGGTGCACCCGGACCGCCGCGTCATGGCCATCGTCGGTGACGGCGGCTTCATGATGAACAGCCAGGAGCTGGAAACCGCGGTGCGCCTGAAGCTGGATATCGTGGTGCTGATTTTGCGCGACGACGGCTACGGCATGATCAAGTGGAAACAAAACGACATGGACTTCCAGGATTTCGGCCTGGACTTCCAAAACCCGGACTTCGTGGATTACGCCCGCGCCTACGGCGCCCACGGCCACCGCGTGGAATCCACCGCCGGCCTGGGGCCGCTGATTGAAGAGTGCTACCAGCAAGGCGGCGTGCACGTGATCGACTGCATGGTGGATTACCGCGACAACAGCCGCATCCTCAACCGGGAAATCCGCGAACTCAGTAGCAAACTATGACGCTGGCACGCCGCACGCGACACGCACCATGCTTTGTTGCATGCCAGCGTGTTGCGTGGAGCGTGCAAGCTGGCGATTGATCACTCCCAGCCTCATGGCCCACTAAACGCCATTAAGGAACCAAGATGCTAAAAGACGCCTACCCTTACTACCTGGCCAACGAAGCCGTTTTCGCCAACCAGGATCTGGATGTCACCGACAAATACAGCGGTGAAGTGGCCACCCGCGTGGCCATGGCCGATGCCGCCACCATTGATAAAGCCATCGACGCCGCCGACAAGGCCGCCAAACCCATGGCTCAGCTGGCCCCCTACGAGCGCCAGGCAATTTTGTACCACTGCGTGAAACGTTTTGAAGAGCGTTACGAAGAACTGGCACTGGCCCTGTGCATTGAAGCGGGCAAACCGATCAAGGATGCCCGTGGCGAAGTGGGCCGCCTGATCGACACCTTCCGCGTGGCCGCCGAAGAAGCCGTGCGCATCGACGGCGAAATGCCCAACCTGGAAATTTCCGCCCGTGCCAAAGGCTACCGTGGCATGGTCAAGCGTGTACCGATCGGCCCATGCTCGTTTATTTCTCCGTTCAATTTCCCATTGAACCTGGCCGCCCACAAAGTGGCGCCCGCCATCGCCGCCGGCTGCCCGTTTGTACTCAAACCGGCCAGTCGCACCCCCATCGGCGCCATCATCATTGGTGAAGTGCTGGCAGAAACCGACCTGCCCAAGGGCGCGTTTTCCATCCTGCCCTGCCACCGTGAAGGGGCCGACCTGTTCACCACTGATGAGCGTTTCAAGCTGCTCAGCTTCACCGGCAGCCCGGACGTGGGCTGGGACCTGAAAGCCCGTGCCGGCAAAAAACCGGTGATTCTGGAGCTGGGCGGCAACGCGGCGGTCATCGTGGATGAAGATGCCGACCTGGACGACGCCGTGGAACGCATCACTTTCGGCGCTTTCTATCAGTCCGGCCAAAGTTGCATCGGCGTACAACGCATCCTGATCCACGATGCCATCTACGACGAACTGAAAACCCGCCTGGTGGAAAAAACTGCCGGCCTAAGAATGGGTGACCCGAAAGACGAAGACACCTTTATCGGCCCGGTGATCTCGGAAGGCGAAGCGACCCGACTGGAAAACTGGGTCAATGAAGCCGTGGACGCCGGGGCCACCCTGCTGGTGGGCGGCAAACGCGAAGGCGCCATGCTCGAAGCCACCCTGCTGGAAAATGCCCCCAAGGGCACCAACATCGTGGAAGAAGAAGCCTTCGGCCCGGTGGCCGTGATCAGTCGCTTCAGTGATTTTGACGACGCCCTGAACACCGTCAACGAATCCAAGTTTGGCTTGCAGGCCGGGATCTTCACCCGTGACCTGTACAAGGCCCACAAGGCCTGGGACGAACTGGAAGTAGGCGGCGTGGTGATCGGCGATGTACCCAGCTGGCGGGTAGATAACATGCCCTACGGCGGCGTGAAGGACTCCGGCCTGGGCCGCGAAGGCATCCGCTGGGCCATCAACGACATGACCGAAGAACGGCTGCTGGTGATTCGTACCCCCCAGTAAAAGACGCCTCAACACTTCTTCGTAAGCCGGGACTTACAATCCCGGCGTTATTTCTTACAAAAATACCCGAACATCCTCACATCCTCGTAGTAAAAAAGCGCCTACCATCGCAGAGAAATAATGAGGATCGACTGCTATGGCTGCGTCACTCCCCTTGGTCTCCGCCCTGCTTTCTGGACTGTTTCCCAGTGCCGACATCACGCCACAAGAGCCGTGGTATCAGCCCGAACCTACCGTCAACTGGCAAATCCAGCTACAAGGCTCCCCGAATACCGGCTACGCCGCCGACCTGTATATTCTTGACCTGTTCGACACCCCCCAGAATGTCATCGACGACTTACACGCCAGCGGCCGCAAGGTAATCTGTTATTTCTCCGCCGGCACCTTCGAGAACTGGCGCGAGGACAAGGGTCGCTTTACCGCTGCCGACAAGGGACGGCGCCTGGGTAACTGGCCCGGGGAACGCTGGCTCGATACCCGCTCGATCAATGTCCGCGCGATCATGTCTGATCGCATTGCCCTGGCCGCCAGCAAAGGCTGTGACGGGGTGGACCCGGACAATGTGGATGGCTACAGCAACCGCACCGGTTTCCCGCTGAGCTATAACAGCCAGCTGGACTACAACCGCTTCCTGTTCGACACCGCTCACGACCACGGCCTGGCTGTATCACTGAAAAACGATTTGGGTCAGATTGAAGACTTGGTCGAATACGCCGACTTCGCGGTGAATGAATCCTGCCACCAGTGGCAGGAATGCCACCTGCTGACCCCATTTATTGAAGCCGGCAAACCCGTGCTGCACATTGATTACCTGTACGGATCGGACCCGCAAGGCCACAACATCCACTGCCAGCACATGAACAGCCTGAGCTTTCGCTCGCTGACACTGCCGGTGGCACTGGACGACAGCTACCGCTTTAGCTGCAACTAACGCTTTCTCCAGGACTCGCCAGGTAAACACCGAGACTGCCCCCGACATCGGGGGCTGCTACACTGCCCTTTCGACCATTCGGAATGCAGTGTTATGCATGACACCCTGACCCTTATTGTGGTTTTGCTCGGCAGCGCAGTCGCCGCCGTGGTGCTGTTTCGTCGTCTGGGCATGCCCCCGATTCTTGCCTACCTGCTTTCCGGTCTCGCCGCCGGCCCCTTCGGATTCGGCTGGATCAGCGACGTGGAAGGGATCCAGCATCTGGCGGAATTCGGCATCGTTTTCTTGCTGTTCACCCTGGGGCTGGAGTTTTCCATTCCCCGTCTGCTGACCTTGCGCCGCATTGTGTTCGGCGCCGGCCCGCTGCAGGTCATTCTTACCGGCGCGGCTGTATTCGCAGTCATGCGCTTGCTGGGCTTTCAACCCATGACCGCCGGCATCACCGCCGGGGCGCTGGCGCTGTCCTCCACCGCCATCGTCATTCGTGATCTGATCGGGCGCGGCGCAGTCAATACCGGTTACGGGCGGGCCTCCACCGGCATCTTGCTGTTTCAGGATCTGGCGGCGGTGATCATGCTGGTGATGTTGCCGGTAATCAGTAACAGCAATGACGACGCCCTGTGGACCATGGCCGGCATCACCCTGGGAAAATCCCTGTTGCTGTTCGCCGGCATTTACGTGGTGGGGAAATGGATACTGCCACGGCTGCTGGAAGAAACCGGCCGCGCCCGCTCCGACGAAGTGTTTGTGATGACCGCCCTGTTGCTGGCGCTGGTCGCCGCCTGGGTCACGCACTGGCTGGGGCTCTCCATGGCGCTGGGGGCCTTTCTGGCAGGCATGATGCTGGGCGAAAGCCACTTCCGCCATCAAATCGAAGCGGACCTGCGCCCCTTCCGCGACCTGCTACTCGGCCTGTTCTTTATCAGTGTCGGCATGCTGGTAGACCCAAACCTGTTTGCCGAACAGTGGCACTGGATCATCCTCGCTGCCGTCTCGCTGATGCTGTTCAAGGCGGTGCTGATCTTTGTCCTGTTACGCCTGTTGGGGGAGCCTGCCGACACCGCCACGCGCAGTGGCCTTATCCTCTCACAGTGTGGCGAGTTCGGGTTTGTGCTGGTCGCCCTGGCGGTGTCTCACCAGGTCATGTCGCCGGGCAAAGCCGGCCTGCTGGTGTCCATCACCGTCCTTACCATGGCGGTGACCCCCGCCCTGCTGCAACACAGCGGCAAACTCAGCCGTCGCCTGCTGGGCCCCTGGATGGAAGTCCCCAAGGACAGCCCGGTATCCGATGACATCACCGGCCATGTCATCCTGTGCGGCTATGGCCGGGTGGGCCAGAACCTGATGCGCTACCTGAACCGTTTCCATCACCATGCGGTGGCGGTGGATATGGACCTGGTCCGCCTGCAGGAAGCCAGTGCCGCCGGCGAACACATCCTGTTTGGCGATGCCAGCCGCAAGGATATTCTCGAACGGGCGGGCATTCACCGCGCCCGCTTGCTGGTGGTGACATTCGACGACGCGCGCCTGGCAGAACGGATCATCCACACCTGTCGGGATCTCAACAGCGACGTCCGGGTGCTGGTACGCACCCGAGACGACACCCACCTGGATGCGCTCACGGCAGCCGGTGCCGCCGAGGTCGTACCCGAGGTGCTGGAAGCCTCCCTGATGCTGGTGGCCCATGCCCTGATGATGCTGGACGTCCCCTTTGAACGGGTACTGGCCATGCTGCGCAAGACCCGCCGCGATCGCTATCGCATGCTGCAGGGCTACTACCACGGCGACTCCTTTCCCACCACCGACAGCGCTGGCAACCCGTACCGGCTGCTGCACGCCGTGACCCTCAGCGAAAAAGCCCGCAGCATCGGCCGGAGTATCCGTGAATGCGCCCTGCGTGACGTGGAAATTCGCGCCGTAAAGCGCGCCGAGCAAACCCGCGAAAGCCCGGACGAAGACCTGATACTGGAACAGGGAGATACCGTGATTCTCTACGGCCCGCTGGAGGCCGTGGAAGCCGCTGAAGTGCGCTTGCTGGGAGGCTAACCGCAAGTGTCCAAAAGACTAACGGCATCCTTTAACCGGTCAATGTGCTTGCGCCCTTGTCTACGATATAACACGCTAACGAACATGTATTCGATCTATACAACCAAACCGATAGACAAGGATAATGGCGAAGCCGCCTGTCATCCTGGCGCGAGCCAGTGTCGGCTTTTTTCCGGGGGAAAAAGCCCATGCCTTCCAGCACCATCACATTGAT
Source organism: Alcanivorax sp. (assembly GCF_002726155.1). GTDB lineage: Bacteria > Pseudomonadota > Gammaproteobacteria > Pseudomonadales > Alcanivoracaceae > Alcanivorax. Next base: position 16,011 of record NZ_PBSH01000015.1, read on the forward strand.
CAAACCGCAGGAACAGCAGGTTTCGGACCCGCTGGCGCCGACGCTTAGCCACGATGAGCTGTACCGCTTCAACCAGTTAGTTTCCACCCTCTATGGCTGCCTGCATTCCAGCCAAGGGTTCCAACCGTTTTTCGATGCCTTTCAGGCCCACTTCAACGCCCTCCAGGGGGGCATCCTCGGCTTGAGCAGCAACCCCCGCCGCATGATCTATGGCTGGACCTTCGGCTATCCCGAGGGCTTTGAAGAGTGGTACATCAACAGTGATCTGCCCGAGCGGGATGAAGCCCTCGCCCGTTACGAAGCCCTGCCACCACGTCAGTTCGATTCATTCCTGCGCGGCGATACCGGCAACACCATCCTCGACATGCTGAGCGCAGAAAGCCGTGCCTGGGCAGAAGCCGTGGGCATGGGCGACAGCGCCGGCATGCTCGTCAGTCGCCAGGATGACAACAATGTAGTCTTCCTTGCCAACCGGCACCGGGATTTTGGCCCCTACACGGACCATGAAATCCTGCAAATGAACCTGCTGGCTGCCCACGTGGAAAACGCCGTCAGCCTGCACTTCAAGCTCTACCAGTCACGCAGCAATAACGAAAGTCTGGCCCTGGCCCTCAACCATGTGAACAAACCCATGGTGGTATTCAACGCCCTGGCCACTATTGCCCAGGCCAACAATAACGCCCTGGATTTGCTCGCCCACAGTGACACCCTGAGCATTTCAGACAACCAGCGACTGCAGTGCAAGGATTCCCGCCTGAATCGCAAACTCAGCGACGCCATCACCACTTGCCTCATTCACTCCCAGAAGGGCACCCCCGCCACCCAAACCCTGTTCGTGGATAACCGCCACGAGCGCATCGCCATCTGCCTGACTCCTCTGATCGCCGAGAAAAAAGAGCATAACGGCGTGCTTGCCGAACTGTTTCGCTACGACAGCACGATGGAACCGGATCTGGGCAAGCTGCAGTCGCTGTTTCAGTGCACGCCGGCAGAAGCGGGCATCGCCATCGAACTGATTCACGGCTTAAACGCCACCGAAATCGCCGACAAAAACGGCATATCTGTTCACACAGCTCGCCAACACATCAAAAATCTGTTGGCCAAAAATGGCTACCGCAAGCAGACAGAGCTGGTCGCCATGCTGGTCAGGGCCCTTTCATAGGGCCTAATCCCGGCATCACGGCGCATTGTCAAACAATAAAGTCCCCATGCTGACATTTGGCTTGCCCCCTTTCCATCTTCACAGTATTTTGTGAACACTTATACACAAAATCTGTGGAGGGCCCGTCCCGATGCGAGCCACATCAGCGCAAAACACCACTATCCAGCCTGCTCAGCCGCAGCCGGACCAGGTACCGAACTGGCAACCGCTCAACGACTTTGCCGAACGCAAACAGCAAGACAGCGGACTGAAAGCCTGGATTGCCGTGGTCGAGGGTTGCATCAAGGCCATCGAGAAAACCGCCTGGCAAGGCCGGGAGATCGCCGACCAGGCCATGACTGCCTGTAAGGCAGTCACCCGTGGTGCCAGCGCGATGAACGAAGAAATGCAGCTGCTCGCCGACGAAGCCCGACGCTGGCCCGCACGCCTCAAGCGCCTGACCAAAACCGGCTGGATGCTCACCAAGGTCGTCGCCAGCTACCGCCTGTGGGGCACCAGGGCCGCGTTCCTGCCCGGCAGCATGCGCGACGCCGCGCTGGCCAACCTGCACAAGCGCAACGCCAAACGTTTTCGTGACACTTCCCTGGAGCAAGGCGGTGCCTTCCTGAAAATCGGACAGCTGCTCTCCAGCCGTCCGGATCTGCTGCCCCAGGCCTGGGTGGATGAACTGGCCGTATTGCAGGACCAGGCCAGCCCGGTGGCCTTTGCCGACATTGCGGCAGTACTGGAGCAGGAGTTCAACCAGCCACTGGAGACGCTGTTTGCCCATGTGGACCCCCAGCCCCTGGCCGCTGCCAGTATCGGCCAGGTGCACCGCGCCCGCTTGCACGACGGCCGCGAAGTGGCGGTCAAAGTGCAGCGCCCGGGGCTGGATGATGTAGTCGAACTGGACATGACCCTGCTCAAGGTCTTTATGGATGCGGTGAAATCCGCCCTGCCGCCCATGGATATCGACACCATCGTCAACGAAATCCAACGCACCGTTCGCGAAGAACTGGACTATCAGCGTGAAGCCCGGGTGATGACAGATATTGGCCGACAGCTCGCAGCCATCCCCGGGATTCGAGTGCCGACACTGGTGCCCGAGTACAGCAGCCGGCATGTGCTCACCACCGAATTCATTCAGGGCGAGAAGCTCACCCTGACCCTGGATCGCCTGAAAACATCGGATCCTGCACGGGTCAGCGCCCTGCTCAGTACGCTGCTGGATGCCTGGTTCTGCCAGGTCCTTCACGGCGGCCTGTTCCATGCCGATCCGCATCCCGGCAATATCATGATCACCCCGGACAACACACTGGTACTGCTGGATTTCGGCTGCGCGCAAGCCCTTACCGACGACGCCCGTCGCGGCTACTTCCGGGTTCTGCAGGCCTGCATCGTGGGCGATCAAACCGTCATCGCCGACACCCTCACCGCCCTGGGCTTTGTCACCCGCAGCGGCGATCCGGCCACCCTGCTGGCATTCGTGTCTGCCGTGCTCGACCAGGTCCGCGATGCCATTATCAATCCCGATCAGCAGGCCGGCTGGCCCAGCCCGGAAGCCATGATGCAGCAGGTCAGCGAACTGCTCGGCCGGCTGGAACATGACCCGGTACAGAGCCTGCCCGGCGATTTCATCATGCTGGCCCGGGTCTTCGGCACCCTGGGCGGGCTGTTTCTCCACTACCAACCCAATGTGGACGTAGCCACCCTGATACTCGGCTACCTGACCCGCCCGCTGGATGGCCCCACCACCGCTCGCACCCCCAGCCAGGCGGCCTGACACCCTGCACAACCCCTCCCCTGATCCCTGAAAACAGCAATGTCCGGCCCACCCGGCTTTGCCGTTTTGTATCCCTATGAAAAGAAACTGTCACCAATACTGACAATAACGCTACAGCACCGCCCCCTGATTAATGTGCACACTTGTACCAATCAATGTGTACGATCGTGCCACCCATTCGCACGACACCTTGCGCATTGCACAAACAAGAACAGTGCCCACCACAGGCACCGCCAAGGGGTTAGCAATGTATCCACTCAGCCAGGCTCCCGCTTTTATCTCTCACCGGCTTACGCTGGCATTACTGCTCAGCGCCAGCCTGCTTGCCGCCTGCGGTGGTGGAGGCAGCAGCAACGCCTCCACCGTTGCCAGTGATTCCCCGGCTACCCCGGAAACACCCCGTGAGCCGGAAACACCGGACCCGACCCCGGAGCCTGAGCCGGAACCCGAGCCCCTGAACCGCTACCAATTCGCCAATGGCTGCTACACCCTGCAAAGCCAGCAACAGTTTCTGGCCACCAGTGAAGACGGCTATGGCCTCACCAACGACGCCGGTAACGCCACCGCCTTCTACATGAAGCCCACTGATCTGGGACGCTACTTGCTGCTGTCGGATTATCAACGTGATCCCGGCAGCGCCGGCAACAAACAATTGCTCGGCATCAGCGATCCAGCCGGAGAGTTTCTTGACCAGAGCGGCAACTTTGTCGGAGAGCTGAGCTATCTGGTATCTGGGCTGGGCGATACCCTCAATCTGGTGCTGGACCCGGTTGCCCCCCTCGGTGGCCTGCTGCGTGAACTGGGCGAAAGTCTGGGGGGTATCGGTACCGGGCTGGGTGACACCAACATCCAGCCCAGCCTGGCCATGGTCGATGACGCCAACGATCTGGCGGTCTGGAACCTGAACCGCAGCGACGGCGACACCTTTACCCTGGCCTCCAACGTGACTGGCCTGCTGCTCACCGCCGACGACGACGGCCTGACTCTCACTTCCCCGCAACTGGAAGCGAACAACAACCGTTTCACCCTGGCACCCAGCGACGGATGCAAGGCGTATCCGGAAGCCGAACTCAACGCCGTCGTCGCTGATAACGGCCCAGCCAACTACCTGACCGAGGTTCCCCGCTTCCAGAATGTGGACGGCCTGGACGACGATGACATCTTCGGCTTCGTGGATGCCCACAGCCATATTTCCGCCTATGAATTTATCGGCGGGCGGGTGAACTACGGCGACCCCTTCCACAAATTCGGGGTCGACCATGCCCTGCACGACTGTGCCGTCAACCATGGCCCTCAGGGGCTCACCGGGCTAATCGAACAAGTCACCAGCAACCCTGGTCCCCACGAAACCCGGGGCTGGCCGGACTACACGTTCTGGCCCCGCAGCAACTCATTGCAACACCACCAGAGTTACTACAAATGGATTGAACGGGCGCACCTGGCGGGCATGAAAATTCTCGTCAACCACCTGGTGCATAACGAAATTCTCTGCCAGCTCAATCCACAGAAACAGAATGACTGCGACACCATGGCCGCCATTGAAATGCAGGCCACACAGATGCATCGCATGCAGGATTACATCGACGCCCAGAACGGTGGCCCCGGCAAGGGCTGGTTCCGCATCGTCACCGATCCCGCCCAGGCCCGGCAGGTCATCGGCGACGGAAAAATGGCGGTCATCCTCGGCGTGGAGGCATCCAAGGCACTCAACTGTGGCGAGTTTCTCAATGCCCCGGAATGTACCCGCGAAGAAATCGTGGAACGGCTGGACCGGCTCTACGCCATGGATGTGCGCAGCCTGTTCCCGGTGCACAAATTTGATAATGCCTTCGGCGGCCACCTGCCCGATCTGTCCGAAGGCGTGGGTATCGGTGCCGTCCTGTATGGCGGCAACCTGCTGGAAACCGGTCATCTGGTGGAATTCGAGGACTGCCCGGATCATGACCATGAGGGTGACGCGATTGCTCTTGAAAACCCGCTTCAACCGCTGGGCATTTTTGACCAGCTGCTATTCCAGATCGACTACGTCGGCGACCGTTTCCCGGCGACGCCGGAAGAGTTCGCCGCCTACGATCCACGCCGTGGCACCGACCACCTGTGTAACACCCGCGGCCTCACCGACCTGGGTTTCTTCCTGATCGAAGAACTGACCCGCCGCGGCATGATGATCGAGATTGACCATATCAGCCGCAAAGCCGCCACCCAGATTCTCGATGTTACCGGTGCACGCGACTACCCGATTATCAACAGCCATGGCAACTGGACCGGCACCGAAGCCCTGCGCGATCAGATCGCCAGCCAGGGCGGCGTTACGGCGTCGTTCGGCAGCGTGCGCGGCAACTGGGTAGACCAGCTGACCCGCGACGGCAATCGCCCCCGCGACCCGGCCTTCAAGGTTGGCCCCTTCGGTGGCGCCCCATTTGCGTCCGACGTGAACGGCATTGCCAATCTTGCCGGCAACCCCGGCACACCTGATCAGGAAGCCGAGCTTTACCCCTTCACCTCGGTGGATGGTCAGGTGCAATTCAACAAACAAATTACCGGTGACCACGCCTTCAGTCTCTATGAAGGCCGTGGCGTGGCGCACTACGGACTCTATGCGGACCAGATCGCCGACATGATGCTCAACAGTGATCGTCCGCAGGAAGACATTGATGACGCGGTGAACCAACTGTTCACCTCGGCAGAAGCGTACATACGGATGTGGGAACGACTGGAGCAAGCCGCGCAATAGCGGCCATACCTCCACATAAAACATGCAACCTTTCAGGCAGCAGCAACAATAAACGACAACGGGGAACCGATCATGAACATGAACCGATTCTGGCCGGCCATCGCACTGGCGGTCACTCTGGCACTCACCGCCTGCGGCGGTGACGGCGGCGGCTCATCACCGACCACTAATCCCGCCACACCCAACAATCCCGACAATGGCGGCGACGGTGGTGATGGAGGGGATGACGGTGGTGATGGCGGCGATGATGGAGGGGATGGCGGTGACGGAGGCGACACTACGCCCCCCGATACCGTTGGCCGAACGTTCCTCATCAGCCCCGGTGAAGACGCCACCGAAGACATGGTCAACGCCATGGTCCAGCTGCGTCCAAAAGACACCCTGCAATTCGAATGCGGTTACTTCGAACTGGACCAGGGTATCTTGATCCAGGCCACCGAAGATGTACTGATTAAAGGTTGCGGCAAAGATGAAACCATTCTGTCATTCAAAGACAGTGTCAACGTGACTGGTCTGGAAGCGCTGAACATTCGCGGCATTACCGTGGAAGATCTGACCATCCTCGATTCCCCCGGCGACGCCTTCAAATTGAAGAGCGTAAAGTGGGGCACCCTGCGTGGCGTACGTGCCATGTGGTCCGGCGGTGGCGAACCGATCACCGCAGATAACTACGCGGAAAAGATCCATGTGTCCTGTACCGCGCCCCCTTACAACGAGGGAGACTCCAGCCCGGATTACACCCCCAGTTCCGCCAGCGGCCGCTACGGCATCTACCCGGTAGAGTCAGAGAACATTCTGGTAGAAGACAGTGAATCCATCGGCGCCAGCGATGCAGGCATCTATGTTGGCCAGACCAACACCGCCATCATTCGTAACAGCCGTGCCGCTTATAACGTAATGGGTTTTGAAATCGAAAACGTGCAAGGCGGCGAGTACGACAACAACATTGCCGAGTGTAATACCGGCGCCTTCCTGATCTACGACCTGGAAAACATCACCCGTTACGGTGATACCTCGGTGATGATCAACAACACCGCTCGCAACAACAACACCTACAACTTTGCCCATAGCGGCCTGGTCTCTGTTGTTCCCCGTGGCACGGGCTTTATTACCCTGGGCTACGACAACATCGAAGTACTCAACAACACCTTCGAAGACCACAGCACGGCGGCAGTAATCCACGTTAGCTATGAGTTGATTGATGGCAAAAACAACACTGCCGACAAAAAAATCGACCCCTATACCGAAGGGCTTCACATCCATAACAACGTGATGAAGAACTCCGGTTATGATCTGCCGCCCCCGGATCTGGAAAAGCTTGCCAATGGCGAAGTAGAAAGTGTGCTGCCGACCCTGATCGGCCTGAAAAACCTGCCTGAGCTTTCCCCCAACCTTCTCGAAGTGCTGGCCAGCCTGCCGAACCTCCTGAATCTGGGTAAAGGTGCTCACATCGTCTGGGATGGTCTGCGCGACGACCTGGATGAAGACTGCCCCTATCCGGTAGACAACAATGGTGATCCGGTACCCATGTGGGACAGCGGCAAACCCATTCATACCAACGAGCACCCGAATCCCAGCTGCCACTACAACGCCTACAAGTTCAACGAAAATGGCGACCGCATCCTGCCGGAGTGGGGCACCTGTATTCATGATAACGAACTGGACAGCGACAGCGCGCCCTACCTGAACTTCCACGGCACCGATGGGCTGGAACTGGTACTGGCCATTGCTGAACAGGATTTCTCTATTCTGGATCCCGCAGGCATCAGAGGTGCCATTGAGGGGTTACTGAATATCGCCTCCGACACCGACATGTCCGAGCATGATTGCCAGGCCCGTTTCGGTACCACCCTGGCATCACTGCCACGGGTAGAAATCCCGCCCTTCGAGCCAAGCGGTGAGTTCGACCCAGCACCTTCGGATGAAGTTGTCGATTTCTACTGTAGCGCTGAAGTTGCAGACGGCGAAATCAACCGCGAAGCACTGAACTACAACTGCCCGACGCTGGCTCAGTACAACCTGTTTGCCGATGCTGAAGATCCGCGCAGCACACCAAACGAAAGCGGCCAGCCCTTTGTGCTGAACACCAAGCTGTTCTCTGATTACTCAACCAAGTATCGGGTCGTGTTTGTGCCACCCGGCGAGCAAGCGGTGTACAGCGACGGCCAGGGCGGCAACAACGTCAACGGCAGCATCGTGTTCCCGGAAGGCACCGTGATTGCCAAAACCTTTGCATTCACCGATGAAAGCCAAGGCACCGAAGTACCGGTAGAAACCCGCTTGCTGATCAAACGCAGGAACAGCCAGGACAGCGCCGTCTGGGTAGGCCTGCCCTACATCTGGGAAGAAGACGACGGCAAGAGGGTTGCGCGCCTGGCCATGAACGGGGGCACCGCGTCGGTGGCCTGGCATTACCGTGATGCCGATTCCAACACCCTGCTCACCGGCAGCACCGATGGTTACACCATTCCTAACGGCAACCAGTGCGTGACCTGTCACGCCAATGATGACCAGCCGGCAGGCAGTGCCCCCATTGGGCCCAAGCCGCGTAACCTGAACCGTGCCTACAAAGCGGAATCTGCCTTTATGGGAACCAGCGGTCAGGCCGGCTTCCCGGCAGTAAACCAAATCAAGCAATGGAAGGATTTGGGTATCCTGACCGGCGTACCGGAGTTGACCATCAGCAATGGGGTGGCCACCAACATTGAGCATCTGCCACGTTGGAATGTGCCCGGTGACAGCGGAGAAACCGCCAACTCAGCGGCGGATATCGAAAGCCGTGTGCGTGCCTACCTGGAAGTGAACTGTCAACACTGCCACAACGACAAGGGCGCCGCGTCCAACACCGGTTATTACCTGGATCACTTCCGCGATGTGAACGCCAGCTACGGGGTGTGCAAGAAGCCCACTGCCACTGGTGGCGGCTCCTGCGGTCGCCAGCATGTACTGGTCCCCGGTAGTGCGGGCAGCTCCATCGTCTCCTGCCGTATCGGCGCAGAAGATGATCCGCAGAAAATGATGCCGCCGATTGCCCGCAGCGTCGCCCATGGCGAAGCCACCGCACTGATTGATCAGTGGATCAATAACGTCGTGGACAGCAGCTATACGAACGCTGGCGCCTGTAACTGATCGACCCCCCTCCCTCCTCTCCAGCACCATCGGAGAGGAGTGCAACACCCCCTCCCTGCAAAGGGAGGGTTCTTATGCCGCTCCTGCGGCCGCCATGTGCTTCACGCAGCATGCAACGCGCAACGGGCACCCTGCCTCAAATATTTCCGTCTCTTTCGCGAATGGCTTTTAACGGCGCGGATAATTTGTCCGGATGACGCGGATGAATGGCGGCATAGCATTCAAAAATTTCTGCCAGATCCTTCTCTACATCGCCGCACGGCTCGATTACCCGGGCAAAGGTAATCTCCTTTTTACCGTAATCCGCAGTCGCCACCACAATCGGCACGCCCGCCTGCTGGGCGATACGATAAAAACCGGTTTTCCACTGCGTTGCCCCGCCGCGGGTACCTTCTGGCGCCACCACCATCACCAGCTTGTCGCGGGAGTTGAACTGCTCCACGGTCTGCTCGACCACGCCGCCAGCTTTATCACGCGCAATGGGCAGAGCGCCCATCCAGCGGAGCATAGAGCCAAACAGCCCTTTGAAGGCGCTGTCCTTGATCATCACGTGAGCATCCAGCCCCAACTGCATCATCGCCGCCAGGGTATAGATACCATCCCAGTTAGACGTGTGTGGCCCACCAATAATCACCGCCTTGGGTACCGCCGGCATGGGGTTGGTCACCCGCCAGCCAGCCAGGCGCAAAAAGCCACTGGCAAGCGACCGGGAGAAAGCATTACCGCGACGGGGATAATCAAAGTCCTGGGGTGACGACATGGGATTGTCCATTGCAAAGAGAGCGGCGATCATACGCACGCAGCCCCACGATCACATTGGCACTAACGCCCAACGTATACACCAAGCGATAATCGGCCCCATGCACCCTCTGCAATACCTGACTGGCTACCCCACACAAATCCAGCAGCAGGCCCAAGCCCTGCTGGATCAGGGGCGACTGGGCGACTATCTGCTACAGCGCTATCCCGACAAGCATGAGATTCAAGGCGAAGCAGGCTGCTGACCAACCCGTTGCGTACTCAGCGAGACCTGAAGGGTGCAGCTGTTGTGTTTTGTCGCGACGGACAGGGTGGTTCCCTTTCCTAGCGGCAAAGCGCAGCAGATGTGCGCTTCAGATCTCGCCCTACGGGGCTTTCAGGCTAGCCCACACTCGTTGTTGCACTTTCTCGACAGGCAACCAGCATGCCTTTAAAAGTGCGCCTAGATTGTGAGCCAGCCTGAAAGCCTGAGCATGCAAGGGGTTGGTCAGCAACCTGCCTGCCCCTGTTCCAGTACGCCAACACCCTGAAACAACAATACCTGCGCAAGGCGCCGCCACTGGGCAAGGCTCACTACGACGCCAAACTGAAGACACTCAGCCAGGCATTGGGCATGCATACCCGGCAAACCCGCATTCATGGCAGCAAACTACGCAGCCATAACAGCCTGCGCATCGCCAGCCAGTTCAAGGCGGCGCCTGAAGCCTTTCTGCGCATGATCGTGGTCCACGAGCTCGCCCACTTCAAAGAAGCTGACCACAACAAGGCCTTTTATCAACTCTGCTCGCACATGGCCCCGGACTACCACCAGCTTGAGCTCGATACCCGCCTCTGGCTGCTCTGGCAAGACACCTCAAGCGGCTGAGAACCCGCCCATTACCCGGCCCGACCAGCAGCCCTGCAACGCTCAAAACCTCTTTATTCAACAAGCATTTACATTCACGATCACATATATAGCCAAAGAGCATGCCTGCCCGTTTCATGTCCTCGCCATAAGGGCGTAGTATGAAATGACTTAACGTCATAACGCAGGGTCATCAGTGCCTCGGTTTGTGGCAATACTGTACTGATCCTGCGCCAGTGTTCCCGCTGGCGGCCGTTCTATCCGCCGGCGCGGGACTCCAATCAGAGCCCAGGAGGTGTGTAGTGACACGGATTGGCCAGGACACCCTTAACAGCAAAAAAACGCTGCAAGCCAACGGCAAGACCTATCATTATTTCGATATCAATACGGTCGCCGACAAAGGCTGGGGTGATCTCAGCAAGCTCCCCTTTTCCCTCAAAGTCCTTCTCGAAAACCTGCTCCGCTTTGAAGACGGTGACAGCGTTACCAGTGCCGACATCGAAGCCGTGATGCGCTGGCTGGAACAGAAACGCTCCGACAAGGAAATCAACTACCGCCCGGCCCGGGTACTGATGCAGGATTTTACCGGGGTACCCGGCGTCGTAGACCTGGCTGCCATGCGCGATGCCATCAAGAAAGCCGGCGGCGATCCGGGCCGCATTAACCCACTAACCCCCGTGGACCTTGTCATTGACCACTCGGTGATGGTGGACAAGTTCGGCAATCCCCAGGCTTTCGCAGAAAATGTGGAAATCGAATACCAACGCAACCGGGAGCGCTATCAGTTCCTGCGTTGGGGGCAAAAAGCCTTCGACAACTTCCGCGTGGTGCCACCGGGCACCGGTATCTGCCACCAGGTAAACCTGGAATACCTGGCCAAGGGGGTGTGGTCGTCAGATGCTGACGACGGCAACACCTACGCCTACCCGGACACCCTGGTGGGCACGGATTCCCACACCACCATGATCAACGGCCTGGGGGTACTGGGCTGGGGCGTGGGCGGCATCGAAGCGGAAGCCGCCATGCTTGGCCAACCCATCGCCATGCTGATTCCCGAAGTGATTGGCTTCAAGATCACCGGCAAACTGCGTGAAGGCATCACCGCCACCGACCTGGTGCTGACCGTTACCGAGATGCTGCGCCGCCGGGGTGTGGTGGGTAAATTCGTGGAATTCTTTGGCGACGGTCTGGCCGACCTGACCCTGGCCGACCGCGCCACCATCGCCAACATGGCCCCGGAATATGGCGCCACCTGCGGCTTCTTCCCCATTGATGAACGCACCACCGAGTATATGTCGCTGACCGGTCGTGACGCGGACACCATTGCGCTGGTGGAAGCGTACTGCAAGGCCCAGGGCCTGTGGCGCTCCAGCAGTGACCCGGATCCGGAATTCACCGACGTGCTGGAACTGGACCTGAACGACGTGGTGCCCAGCCTGGCCGGCCCCAAACGGCCGCAGGACCGGGTACCGCTCACCTCAGTAAAACGCACCTTTATCGACGTAGTCACCGACACACTGAAACTCAATGACGAGGAAATCAGCAAGCTGGAAGGCGAAGGCGGCCAGACCGCCGTGGGCAACCACGAACCCAGCGGTGGCGATGTGCCCGTGGTCATCGACGGCAAGAAACATCACATGAGCCACGGCGACGTGGTGATTGCCGCCATTACCTCCTGCACCAACACCTCCAACCCCAGTGTCATGCTCGCCGCCGGGCTGGTGGCCAAGAAAGCCGCCGAGAAAGGCATGAACCGCAAGCCCTGGGTGAAAACCTCACTGGCCCCCGGCTCCAAGGTAGTCACCGATTATCTGGATGTGACTGGCCTGCAAAAACCGCTTAACGATATCGGCTTCGATCTGGTGGGCTACGGCTGCACCACCTGCATCGGCAACTCCGGGCCACTGCCCCCGGAGATCGACAAGGCCATCTCCGATGGCGACTTGGTGGTCGCCTCGGTACTGTCCGGCAACCGTAACTTCGAAGGCCGCGTACACCAGAGCGTACGCACCAACTGGCTGGCTTCACCGCCGCTGGTGGTGGCCTATGCCCTTGCCGGGACCGTGAAGATCGATCTGGATTCCGACCCCATCGGCAAGGACAACGACGGCAAGCCGGTCTACCTGAAAGACATCTGGCCCAGCTCAGAAGAAATTCAGGCCGAGCTGGTGAAGATCAACGACGACATGTTCCGCAACCAGTACGCCAGCGTGTTCGAAGGCGATGAAACCTGGCAGAGCCTGCCCATCCCGGATTCACAAACCTACGACTGGGACAGCAGCTCCACCTACATCCAGAACCCACCGTTCTTCGACGGACTCACCGCCGAAATGGACGATGTGCAACCCGTGAAAGACGCGCGCATTCTGGCGCTACTGGGTGACTCCATTACCACCGACCACATCTCCCCTGCCGGGGCCATCAAGGCTGATTCTCCCGCTGGCCATTACCTGCAAGGGCACGATGTGGAGCCCATTGACTTCAACTCTTACGGCTCACGCCGGGGGAATCACGAAGTCATGATGCGCGGCACCTTTGCCAACATCCGTATCCGTAACGAAATGACCCCGGACATCGAAGGCGGCTTTACCAAGCACTTGCCCGAAGGCGAGGAAATTTCCATCTACGGCGCGGCCATGCGCTACCAGAAAGACGGTGTCCCCACAGTAGTGGTTGCCGGCAAGGAATACGGCACCGGCTCCAGCCGTGACTGGGCCGCCAAAGGCACCAACTTACTGGGCGCCAAGGCAGTGATCGCCGAGAGCTACGAACGGATCCACCGTTCCAACCTGATCGGCATGGGCGTGCTGCCGCTGCAATTCCCGGAAGGCACCGACCGCAAAACGCTGAATCTGGATGGCAGCGAAGAAGTGGATATCCCGGATCTGGACAACAACCTGAAACCGAGTGACACCATCACCGTGGTGTTCCGCCGCGATGGCAAGGAGCAAAAGGTCGACGCCATTTCCCGCCTGGATACTGCAGCGGAAGTGGAGTATTACAAAAACGGCGGCATCCTCCATTATGTGTTGAGACAGATGATGAAATAGAAACGCTGCACGTTTAACGCAACACGCGACAACGCAGGCCAGCCGCGTTGTGTGCAGCAAACCCAGGAGGCCGCGCCCGGAAACGGACGCGGTCTCCTGTATTTTTGTCCCCCATCGTAGGTCGCATTAGCCTAAGGCGTAATCCGACATCTGGCATGCCCCTCCTCCCCTGTTGTCGGCTTACGCAACTTAGCAGACCTCAATAGAGCGGGAACTTTCCCAACCTCCTCTATCTATTTTTCGTAGCTCGTAGCTCGTAGCTCGTAGCTCGTAGCTCGTAGCTCGTAGCTCGTAGCTCGTAGCTCGTAGC
>NZ_PBSH01000016.1 GCF_002726155.1 Alcanivorax sp.
CCTCGGCTGAAGCGGGCGCTTTCGGAGTCACCTAACAATTAGCTGCACAGGAAAATTTACTCGCGAGCTCGCAATTTTCCTGTGAGCTAGGCGTTATGCGAAGGAGAGAGAATGAGTTTCCTTGAAGAATCATGGGAAGAAAGAGAAGAGAAATCCTACAAAGAAATATTTGGTGATACGGGACCAGGTATATTCCCTCTATCAAATGAAATATTTGATCGAATGAATGCAAAGAGCATCGATCCTCGCTGGCTTACCCATGGTGTTTTTAAATGTCCGCCAACAGGCAATAGAAATACTTGGGCTTATGTAACCTCGGGTATGTCAAATCCTTGGGAGACAGAAGAACCTGAAGAATACTCTGGTCTTGGCGTAGAGTTTCTAATGGAAACGGAAAATGAGGAAAGCTGGACCATTGAGGTTCTTCAGACGTTAATGGCTTATAACTTATTACTGGCAGCAGGCCAAATGGGCGATTTTCCTCCACTCGATTACGGTCATCGAGTGCCTTTGGCCTTGTCTGAGTCTATAAAAGCTATCATGTTTGTTCATCCTGTTAATTTTACCGACCACTTTTCCATCAAGTCAGGTCGAGTTGATTTGTTGCAGGCAGTGGGTATCACTCCTTCGGAGTTGGAAGCAGCTAAGGAAACGTCATCTGAAGCAATCAAACAAAAATTAGTTAGCAATACTGGTGGGCTAGTTACGTCAAAGGAACGAGCTAGTGTTGCCTGAATCGCATAACAAGCAAAGGCAGCGGACGCCAAAAACGGCGCTCGCTGCTTTGGGCGTTATAAGCGAAAGTGATCTATGAATTTTGGCATGGCTTATACATTGTTATCGATCTACTTTGTGGTTAGTGTCGCAGCATCATTTCGTACGCTGCGTTCTGACTATTTCGGCATATGGCAGAAGGTGGCGCAGATATCAATTGTGTGGCTCCTACCAGTTATTGGTGGAGTGATTCTGTGGATGCTTCATGGGAGTTTGAGCCGGGGGCCGAAAAGAGCTTCCAGGAAATTTGGGGGTGGTCCGGTGAGCTCGGGAAATATCCAGCCAGGAGATAGTCATGGAAACTCATAACAATGCCATGAATGCGACAAGCGCATGATGGCCGGCGTTATGGTTGCTAAGCTATGAAGAAAACTATCAAGGTAGAGCGCCTGTCGTCGATAACATTGCTAAAGATAATGTTGATCACATCCCTTTTCCCCTGGGTATTGATCGATACAGTTGTAATTCTTTTTCATCTGTTTAGCGGCGATTTCATTGTGAACTACACTCAAGGTGAGAGTGAAAACGCGGTGCCACAACAAGTATCGTTAGCAAAGTTTGTGTTAGTGTCCTACCCAATTATTGTTGCACTAGGAGCATTCTTCACTGCAATGCTATGGCTGCCTTGTGCGTTTTCTCTCTGGGTATGGTCGAAAATTTCTAAGATGGATATTTCTTATTATGAGGCTCCAGATAAAGAAACATAACAATAAGCAGCAGGCCGACCTTCGGCGGCTGTGCTGAGCGTTAGGATAAAAAATGGACAGTTTGATTATTTCCTTAGGTATAGGGATAAGTAGCAGCCTTTTGGCTACCGCTCTATTTATCTTAGTGAGTGAGTTTTTCAGAAGAAAAATTCTTCCTTGGTACGCCGACAAAATATATAGAGGTGTGAGAATTGATGGGGAGTGGGGAGTTGTCGAGGCTCTAGGGGTGAATCTAAAAGATCAAAACAAGTCTATGACCCTTTCTCTCGTGCAACGAGGCGACGTAATTGTGGGAACCTATTCTCACAGAGATGGTGATGAAGAAATTGATGAGTATATTGTCCAGGGTAGAATTAGGGATATGTATTTCCTTGCTACGGCTATCCCGAAGTCCAATCGGCACGTAGATGCTATCACGTTGCTTCTGCATATAAGTAACGTTAAATCAAAACTAATTATGGCCGGCGGGCTCCTCTATCAAGCCAAACCAGGTGAGGTTGATAGCACTTTGGGTATTGAGTTTCAGTGGAAGAAATCCTAACAATGCCAGGCACGGCGACGCCTTTTTCGTTGCGGCTTTGCCTCCACTACAAAGGCGCGCATGCTGGCGGGCGTTAGGCATCAACGGTTTTGTAAGGGGTACCGGCAATGAGCGTTCAACTTGACCACGCGATAATTCCAGTTCGGGATAGAAGGGCGGCGGCCGAGTTGCTCGCCTACCTTCTGGACGTTCCATGGGCGGAGTCGGGAGTTGGACCGTTTTCTCCTGTTTACGTGAACGACGGACTGACCTTAGATTTCGACCAAGCTGACGGTTCCTATCCCGTCCAACACTATTGTTTTCGGGTAAGCGAGGAGTGGTTCGACGGGATCATAGCCAGAATCAGGGCTAGGGGGATCGAATACAGAAGTACGCCCCACGGTCCAGTAGATATGGAGATCAATACGCAACATGGCGGGCGAATCGTGTACTGGAACGAGCCTGACGGCCACGTGTGGGAAGCATTGACGGTGAGCTATGCTCGACAACCCCGGGAAGGTACGGACAATGATGCCTAACAAAGGCGATGGAGGCCGACGCTTGGCCGCTTCCTCTTTTCGCTTCCGCTCCAGCCAGTCGCCGTCAAGCGCGGCTCATCGCCAACGTTATGCGCTATAGGTTTCGAGGTGGGCAATGAATAAGGAGCAGCTTCTTAGATTGCTTGGTTCTCTGATTCGGGTCTCAGATGGTGAGTTGGTTGAGAACAAGTCTTGCTTTCCTTGTCCTGAGCGTGATCGAGAAAAGTACATCGTCGTGCGAGATTGCATCCAGAAAATGGTTGCTGAGGCAGACATTAGCAGATCTGATTCTTTCCAAGATGAAACAGCAGGGAAGTCGGAGGAGTATTCTGCAATGAAAGCTAGGATCCTAGGCGCTCCCACTAAAAGAGCGGAGCATAGGAGTATGCTTCTAAGTAAGTTAACTGACATTGGGGCGGTGGATAAGGCAGGCTATTTCATAAATGCTGAGCATCGCGGTTTGCATAATGAACTCATTCGTGCGCTTTCTGAGTGTCATGACGCATAACAAGCGGCGCCAGGCGGATCAAATTTCCGCTCGTTCCTCTCTCCAATTTGCCCGCTGCGCCGGGCGTTGGGCGGCAAGAAGATGAGCATTGATTCGGCGCGAGGAAGGGGTATGATAATGTCATACCTCTGCCGTGTTAGGAGTACCAGCCATGAGCATGCACCGGAAAACCATCACGCTGACCGAACAGCAAGACGGCTGGGTAAAAGCCCAGATTGAAAGCGGCCACTTTGGCAACGATAGTGAGTATATCCGCGATCTCATCCGAAGGGACCAGCAGACCAAAGAACGTCTTGCCATGCTGAGGCAAGCTCTCGCTGAGGGTGAGTCCAGCGGGGAACCGAAACCGTTGGATATATCGGCTATCAAGGCGGCTGGCCGTAAGCGGATTAAGGCTACCGATTAGTGCTTACGTTGAACGTCACGCCGAAGGCGGAATCCGATTTTATCGGGATTTGGGTGTATGCCTGTGAAGAATGGGGCGTTGATCAGGCGGATAATTACGTGGATCGGCTTGAGGCCGGCATGAAACGGCTGATTGATCATCCATCGCTTGGCGCGAACTACGACCATGTTTTTTCTGGGTATCGCAAATTACAGGTCGAGCATCACGTTGTTTTTTATCGACTACTTGAGTCGGAAGTGCTCGTTGTTCGTGTTTTGCACGAGGTCATGGATGCACCGGAAAGGCTTCTGGAGTAGTCGGAGTTATATTTTCGGCGCGGCTTAAATATTTCCATCCAGCACCGTGCTGTTGTCTCCCAACAAGTAACTGCACTCGGGAAAATTACTCGCTGCGCTCCTGATATTCCAGAATCAATAGGGCCAGGTCTCCCATTTCCCATTGGCTCTTCGGCTTTCGGGAATCAAGATGTTGAGCGTCCCTGCGTTTTACCCTGACCTTTCGGCAGGCAATAAACGTTGTCGGATTACGCCTTTCAGGCTAATTCGACCTACACGAATATGCGGCAATGAGGAGTTTCTGCCCCTTGTCGCTGCGAATGAATCGCTGCCTTGTTGTGGTACAGTGGCCACAAAATCCCAACCCGGACCCTCCCTATGCTCGTCTACCTTCTGGTCGCCTGCGATCGCCTTGATGAAAAGCAGGAAAAGAAGCTCAAGCGGAACCTGACTGATCTGCAGGCCGCGTTGCAGGCGTATGCCGAAACAAATGAAGCTGCCACGCTGATGGATGACTGCGAGAGTGAGGATTGTGAGGACTGGGTGCTGGGTATTAGCTTGCCGGTGAAGAAAAAAATCCAGCTTAAAGATTCGGTGAATCTGTTTAATGACCTGGCCAAGCGATACCACATTGATTGTGAGGTGGGTTCCATTGAGGGCGGGCAGCGTGACCCGGTGAGTTATTTTGGCAAGCGGGAAGGCATTGGGGATGCGTTTCTGATTGCGGAGTATTTGGGAGTATAGCGTACTTGTCGGATTACGCCTTTCAGGCTCTCTGTGCCCTTGGGTGAATTCGACCTACAAAAACTGTGCTTCGTAGGTCGGGTTAGGCGTAGCCGTAACCCGACACCAGCGCCGCCTTCAGGCGGCGTTTTGCTGTTTGCTTTCCTGTGTTGTCGGGGCGTACTGATTGGCGTCGGTGGTGTATTCCGCGTGGCCATAGTCCACCAGTAGTGCCTTGATTCTCTTCACCAATATCTTGTCCGCCGCCTTGTTGATCACCGGGATGTCTTGCAGTGTGCGATAGACGATCAGCCGGGGTAGCACGAACAGGTTGCCTACGGTGAACAGGGCATAGTCTATCAGGTGCGGTTCCACGCCCATTTCTTTTGCTTTCGATTTGTCCTTGCGGCCCAGGAACGCCTGAGTAAAGAAGACTTTGGAAAAACTGCGCTCCACCCGGTTGTGCACTTTGCTGAGCAGCGTTTCGTCTTTGGGGCGATAGACCGACATGGTCGCGCGGGTGAGCTCGCCGCAGGTCTCGTCGTCATAGCCTTCGCGCAGTGTGCCTGAGTACGTGAGCATGGTGTCGATAATGTCCGGCGCCTCGGCGGGCAGCAGCTCTTCGGGTAAGCCCAGCAGGAAGCATTCATAGCGTGACAGCTCGACAATGGCTCGCTCGTTGGCGGTGAAGTGTTTGCGCCCTTTGCGCAGGGCCTTGAAGGCGGTGAGGTAGGCGGGCATGGTGCCGGCGGGCATCTGGTCTACCTGGGGAATGGGGATGCCGTAGACGGCCGGGTCCCAGGGGCCGCCTTTGTCGGTGGTGGCGCGTTTGATGATGTTGAAGCGCACCATGGAGTGCATCAGGCGCACCATGGCGGCGGCCTTGAAGCCGGGGCCGAAGCGTTCCAGTGCGCCGGGCAGGGTGGCGGTGGTGAAAAAGCTGGCGGTTTCGTTGATGCGCTGGTTCACCGAGTCATTGGCCAGGGTGCCGGTAATCGCCATGGGCAGGCCTGAGTATTTGTTCATGAAGGTGGCGACGAAGGCGCCACGAATTACGTAGGGGGCCAGGTTGACCATCTGGTTGCGGCTGAGGCGAGCCCCTTCACGCACCAGTTCCATGTCTACCCAGTCCGGTGTGGTTTCCATGGCAGTGATGAAATCGATCAGCTCCTGGGGCGCATTGTCCACGGCCTCCAGGCCTTCATCGCAGGCTTTCTTGAGCATGGTGATCAGATTGCGAAAGCCGTATTCCGGCATCAGCGCGGCATAGGCGTCGGAAACGGTATCGCCGAGCAGGGTGTAGGCCCGGGCCCGTTCCACTTTTTCCTTGTCGGCCAGAATGCCACCGCGGTATTGGCGGGAAAACTTTTCGGGCAGGGCACTGCGGGTGTGGATGTCGTCGGTAAAACGTTCCGGTGTGACATCGAAATCGATATCGCCATACAGGGAGGGGATGCGGGTTTTCTGCGCCCGCACTTTTTCCCAGAGTGCATCCAGTGACTGTGCCATCACTCACCTCTAAAACGGTATTTAATGTGTGTATACATTGGGTTTACTGCGTGCTGGTGACAATGGCAGGAAAGCACAATCGTGAGAACTTGCTGGTTTTTGGCCTGAATGGACAGAGGCGGATGCAGACAGGGGAAACACGGGGCAGGGCTTTGTTTTTTCAGGGGAAACGGTTGCCCGGTTGATGTTTATTATTGGCAGTGCCCCTCTTCCGATAGCGGGAGAGGGGCACTGGCGTGTGGGTGACGAGGCGGGTTATTCCTGCTCCGTCATCGCCTCTTTGTAGAGTGATTTACGCGGCTCGGCGAAGACCTTACGCAACATGGGCTCGAAGTAATCCAGCGGCAGGATCTCTCCCTCCGGATCGAACGCGGGGGAATCATACTTGCTGACGAACTCCAGGGTCTGCCGATAGTGCGGGTGATCCTTGAAGTTCTCGCGCATGTCGCGATCCATGCCCAGGTAATGGAAGAAGTAGTAGCCCTGGAAGATGGCGTGGTGTTTCACCATCCAGTGGTTGGCATCGCTCACGAACGGTTCCAGCAATACGGCGGCCACGTCGGCGTGATTGAAGGTGCCGAGGGTGTCGCCGATGTCGTGCAGCAGCGCGCAGACCACGTATTCGTCGTCCTTGCCGTCACGGTGGGCCAGGGTGGCAGTTTGCAGACAATGCTGGAACCGGTCGATCTTGAAGCCGCCGAAGTCGCCTTCCAACAGACGCAGGTGCGTCATGATGCGGTCAGATAGCCCCTTGCTGAAATCACCGAAGGACTTGGCAATGATCTGCCAGTCCTCGCCGGTGCCATCCTTCATATGCGTAAACTCGGCGCGCGGTGCGGTCATGTCATTCATGGTGCACTCCTTATTCCGCGTAGCCGGGATTGTTACGGTCCAGCTTGCGCAGCAGGCCGGGCCACGCCAGGTTGCCGCCCATGCCCTTGGTTACCTGCGATGCCTGTTGTTTGATGGTGTCGACGATGCCTGCGGGGATCGGGGTCAGCGGGCGGTTGCCGGAGAGGGCTTGCAGCTGGATTTCGCAGGCACGCTGCAAGATGAACATGCCCAGGAAGGTGTCAGCGATGGTGCTGCCCACAGTGAGAAGGCCATGGTTACGCAGAATCATAAAGTTTGCGTCGCCCAGATCGGCTTGCAGGCGCGCTTTTTCATCGTCGCGCAGGGCCACACCTTCGTAGTCGTGATAGGCCAGGCTGGCCAGCGGGAACAGGCTCTGCTGTGACAGTGCCAACAAGCCTTCCTGCTGGGCCGACACGGCCACACCGGCGGTGGTGTGGGTGTGCATGACACAGGCCGCATCGTCGCGCACGGCGTGGATGGCACTGTGGATGGTAAACCCGGCTGGGTTAATGTCGTAATCGCTGTCGTCCAGCTTGTTACCTTCCTGATCCACGCGGACCAGACTGGAGGCCGTGATTTCGTCGAACATCATCCCGTAGGGGTTGATCAGGAAATGGTGCTCGTCACCGGGGATACGGGCGGACAAGTGCGTAAAAATAAGATCATCCCAGCCGTGCAGGGCAATCAGCCGGTAGGCGGCGGCGAGATCCACGCGCAGTTGCCATTCTTCGGCGCTGACGCTGCCTTTCTTGGAGGGGATGGTAGCTGGGGTAATGGTGACCTGGCTGTTCATTGTAGCGCTCTCCCTTGTTGTGGGTCTTATGCGGGTCAGTGACCCTTATGAAGGTACTCTTTTTTAAACTCTCTTGAGTGTAGGCCCGGGGTTAGGGGGAAAACTGTCAACTGGTTTACAATTGCTTCATGACGGATGCGTACACGGTGCTGCGGCACTGTCCCTTACTGGCCGGATTTCCCGATGTTGCCCTGCATGAAGCTGCGCGGCACGCTCGGGTGCGCTCGTTTCAGGCCAACCAGCCGATTTATGAGAAGGGCGAGCCCCAATCGAACCTGTGTGTGATTGCCGAGGGCCTGGTGCGGATCAGTTCGGTGAATGCCCAGGGCCAGGAAGCCGTGCTGATTATTTTTGACAGGGGTACCTGGTTTGGCGATGCGGTGTTTTCCCCCGGTACCGGGCGGGTCTATGGCGCCACGGCTCATGAGGCAGCGGTGCTGGTGGAAGTGCCGGGTCCCTTTTTCCGCGACTTGCTGCAACGTTACCCGCAGAGCTACCCGGTGGTGCTGGATCTGATCAGCCAGCGGCTGTGGTCAGCTATTTCTATGATCGAAGAAGACGCGTTGCGGGGTACCCAGGCGCGGATAGGGCAGCGCTTGTTGTTTCTGTCGCAAATGCAACGGGGCGGCAAGCCGGAGGGCGGGCCGGTGACGGTGCGCCTGACCCGTGAACATATTGCCAATATGATGGGGATGACCCGCCAGGGCGTGCACCGGACGCTCAAGGCGTTTGAGGCGCAGGGCCTGATCACGCTGGGCTACGGGCGCATTACGGTTGAAGATGAGGCGGCGCTGCGGGAGCACCTGGCGACGCTGAATTGATGTTAATGGCAGGATGTCGGATTACCCCTTTCAGGCTCTCTGTGCCCTTGGGTGAATTCGACCTACCCGCATACGACTCGTAGGTCGTGTTAGGCCGCAGGCCGTAACCCGACATTCCTGCCGTGGTTTGATTTCAACAGACATAAAAAAACCGGCGCTAGCCGGTTTTTTTATGTCGCTAATTAGCGCACTTCCATGCCCGGTGTGGCGCCGCTATCCGGGCTGAGGATGTGAATGTCATCCCCGCCGGGGCCAGCGGCCAGTACCATGCCTTCGGAGACGCCGAACTTCATCTTGCGCGGCGCCAGATTGGCGACCAGGACGACCAGT
Organism: Alcanivorax sp.; assembly: GCF_002726155.1. Lineage (GTDB taxonomy): Bacteria > Pseudomonadota > Gammaproteobacteria > Pseudomonadales > Alcanivoracaceae > Alcanivorax. The sequence goes on from NZ_PBSH01000016.1 coordinate 8,761, forward strand.
TTGCCTTCCAGTTCTTCCGGTGCGTAACGCGACTTGATGCCGGCGAAAACATTGCGCTCGCCCAGCTCGCCCACATCCAGTGTCAGTTGCAGCAGCTTGTCGGCGCCTTCCACATGGGCCGCCTTGGCCACGCGGGCCACGCGCAGTTTCACCTTGAGGAAATCATCAATGCTGATGGTGTCGTCGCCTGCGTCCGCTTTTTTTGCGTCTGCTTTCTTGGCCTTGTCGGCAGCGGGGGCCGGCGTGCTGTCTTTGGAGTCGGCTAGCATGGCTTCGACCTGAGCCATATCAATGCGGCCCAGCAAGGGTTTGAACTTGGCGATTTCATGGCCTAACAGCAACTGGTCCGCGTCTGCCCAGGTAAGCGGTTCCACCTGCATGAAAGCTTCAGCACGCTCGGCCAAAGCCGGCAAAACCGGTTTCAGGTAGATCACCAGCAGGCGGAAGACGTTGATGGCGGTGCTGCAGATGGCCAGCACTTCCTGCTCTTTGCCGTCTTCCTTGGCCAGGCTCCAGGGCGCCTTGTCGGCGATGTAGCCATTGGCGTGGTCAGCCAGTGCCATGATTTCACGCATGGCCTTGCCGAATTCCCGCTTCTCGTAGAAATCCGCAATGCGTGGGCCCGCTTCCTGTACTTCGCGCACCAGCATCATGTTGTCCAGATCGGTACTGAGCGTACCGCCGAACTTTTTCACGAAGTTGCCGGTGCGGCTGGCGATGTTGACCAGCTTGCCGACCAGATCCGAATTCACCCGTTGAGCGAAGTCTTCCAGATTCAGGTCGAAATCATCCACACGACTGGAGAGCTTGGCGGCGAAATAGTAGCGCAGGTACTCCGGGCTCAGGTGATCCAGATAGGTGCGGGCCTTGATGAAGGTGCCGCGGGACTTGGACATTTTGGCGCCGTTCACGGTGACAAAGCCGTGGCTGTAGATGGCGGTGGGTTTGCGCAACCCGGCGCCGTCCAGCATGGCGGGCCAGAACAGACCGTGGAAGTTGATGATGTCCTTACCGATGAAATGATACAGCTCGGCGGTGGAATCCTTGCCCCAGTAATCGTCGAAGCTCAGGCCTTCGCGGTCACAGTAGTTCTGGAAGCTGGCCATATAGCCGATGGGGGCATCCAGCCACACGTAGAAATATTTGCCCGGGTAGCCGGGGATCTCGAAGCCGAAGTAGGGGGCTTCGCGGGAGATATCCCAGGGCTGCAGGTCTTCGATCCATTCCTGCAGCTTGTTGGCCACCTGCTCCTGCAGGGCGCCGGAACGGGTCCACTCGCGCAGCAGGGGTTCGAACTTGGGCAGGTCGAAGAATAGCTGGGTGGTTTCCTTTTCCACCGGGGTGGCACCGCTGACCGAGGAGTAGGGATCGATCAGTTCCGCCGGCGTATAGGTCGCGCCGCAGACTTCGCAGTTGTCGCCGTACTGGTCTTCGCTTTTGCACTTGGGGCAGGTGCCCTTGACGAAGCGGTCTGCCAGGAACATGCCTTTTTGCGGGTCGTACAGCTGGGTAATGGTCTTTTCCAGGATATAGCCGGCATCCTTGTTGCGCTGGAACACCATTTCCGACAACGCCCGGTTTTCGGGGCTGTGAGTGCTGTAGTAGTTGTCGAAATTGACCTGGAAGTCGGCAAAGTCCCGCTCATGGTCCGCTTTCACCTGGGCAATCTGCTGTTCCGGAGTGACGCCGTTTTCCTCGGCCTTGAGCATGATGGCGGTGCCGTGGGCATCGTCAGCGCAGACATAGGTGCATTGCTGGCCACGGAGCTTCTGGAAGCGAACCCAGATGTCGGTCTGGATGTATTCCAGCAAATGGCCGAGATGGATGGGCCCATTGGCATAGGGGAGGGCACTGGTGACCAGTATCTTGCGGGGAGTGTCACTCATGGGAACGGCGTCGTTTTCCAAAAAATGGGTGGCCTATGATACGGGTGCTGCCGTTGTTTTTCATCCTGTGTTATTTGCCATTTGCGGTGCAGATTTTGTGCACGTACTGACGGCCATACCGCGAACGGCACCGCTGAAGTGAACAGGCGTTGTGGCGTTGTGGCGATCTGCTAGGGTTTGCGGTTAGTTGTGAGGGGGTGGGCAATGTCGCTGAGAGTTCGTATTCGCTGGTTACTGGTGGTCTCTGCCGCTATCTGTGTGGCGCTGGCAACGGTGGCTCTGTATTGGGTAAACCTGTCGTTGGTGGATACCCTAGCGGAGCGCAATGCGGAACGTGAGCTGGGCAAGGTGGAGGCTGCTTTTCTCGACCAGTTGTCGGTGTTGCGGGTACGGGCACAGGACTGGAGCCAGCAGCCTGAACAGGCTCCGCTGAATCAGGGAGGGGTTGGCCACCTGGACCTGATGATGGCGCTGGATAACGATGCCATTCGTTGGGATAACGGGGAGCCGGGAGCGGATTCGCCGGTGTTCGAGACCTTGGCGCGGCGTTTCACTGAGCAGGGCTGCATGCCGATTTGGGGGGTGGTGAAGGTAGAGGGAAGGCCTTTGCTTTTCAGTACCGCGGTGGAGAATGGCTGTCAGGCTTATCTGCTGGGGGTGTGGCTGGATAGTGGTTGGTTGAGTTACCTGTCCGAGCGGGTAGGGCATGCCTTGTACGTGCAGGAGGCCCAGGGTGATGGTCAGTTAATTCGTGGTCTGGGCGAGGTGGAAGGCGGGCAGTTACAGGGGCGTTTTCCCATTCCGGATTTCCTCGGGGGCACGCCGTTGGCGGTGATTGTCGAGATCCCCCATGACGGTTACCAGAGCATGCTTTATGCGGTCTTGTTGGTGGCGTTGATTATGGTGGTGCTGACCTCGATAACCGTGTTCGTCATCAATTGCCGTATTCAGCCCATGCTTTTTGGACGCTTGAGGCTGGTGCATAACGCCGTTCGATCGATTGCCCGTGGTGGAGCGCTGGATCAGCGTGTACCGGTGCTGGGCCGCGACGAAATCGGTGTACTGGCGGAAGACTTCAACGCCATGGTGGACAGTATTCACCATGCCCAGACTCAGCTCGCGCAAGCCAGGATGCAGGCAGAGGATGCCAGCCAGACCAAAAGCCAGTTCCTGGCCAATATCAGCCATGAAATCCGCACGCCAATGACGGCCATTCTCGGTTACACCGAACTGCTGCGCGATGGCTCGCTGAGTGCCGCAGACAAGCGGCGCTACCTGACCATCATTCAGCACAACGGCGATGCGCTACTGGCGCTGATTAACGATGTGTTGGATCTGTCACGGATCGAGGCGGGCCAATTGCATCCGGAGCAACGGCTGTTCTCTGTGCGGGTGTTGCTCGATGAGATCCTCGACAGTCTGCAGTTGCGGGCCACCGAGAAAGACATTGACCTGCGTATCAATTACCTGACGGACATGCCGCCAACGGTCAGTGGGGATGCGTTCCGTCTGCGCCAGATACTGGTCAATCTGATTGGTAATGCGGTGAAGTTTACCGAGCGCGGGCGGGTGCATGTGGGGGTTAACTGGAATGAAGAGGCGTCGCGTCTGAATGTGTCAGTGGAAGATACCGGGATTGGTATCAGTGAAGGCGAGCTGAGCCGCATCTTCCAGCCCTTCTCCCAGGCTGATGCGTCGCATACCCGTCGCTATACCGGCACCGGTCTGGGGTTGAGCATTGCGCGACAATTGGCCCGTGCCCAGGACGGTGACATCCAGGTCTTCAGTACCCTGAATCAGGGTAGCTGCTTTGTGCTGGATATTCCGCTGATGCGTGCCTGTGACACGGTTTCACAAACTGCTGGCGACAGGCCGGATACCCTGCCAGCTTCCCGGGAAGCGCTGGCTTCGCTGCAGGGGGGGCGGGCGTTGTTGGTGGAGGACAACGAAGTGAACCGTCTGTTTGTCCGCAAGGTGCTGGAGCAGGTGGGCATGCAGGTCACCGAAGCAGAGCACGGGCGAGAAGCCTGTGCGGTCTTTAATGACGCCGGCGGCGCTTACGATTTAGTGGTGCTGGATATGCAGATGCCGGTGATGGATGGCTATGAAACTGCGCAGGCCCTGCGCGACCGGGGGTTTGACGGGCCGCTGCTGGCTCTGACGGCCAACGTGCTGGCAGTGGATCGCCAGCGTTGCCTGGACGCCGGTTGTGATGCCTTTCTGGGTAAACCGGTACGGGTCAGGGAGTTGCTGGCGGTGTGCGCGCAGCTCCTTAACCCGTCAGGTGTTTCCGTTAGCCGGTAATGTCTCTGGAAACCTGGGGAACCTCTGGATAACTCCTTGCATGCTCAGCGTGACCTGGAGCGTACAGCTGTTGTGTCTTGTCTCGACGGTAAGGGTGGCTCCCTTTCCTGGAGACAGGGCGCAACAGATGTGCGCTCCAGGCCGCGCCCTTCGGGTCTTCCAGGCTGACCCGCACTCGTTGTTGCGCTTTTTCGATGGATGGACATACACCTTCAAAAACGCGCCTAGATTGCGAGCCAGCCTGAAAGACTGAGCACGTAAGGAGTTATCCAGAGGTTACCTGGCCACGCCTGAGTGCATCGTGGACCTGCTGCTGGGAGACCGGTTTGCTGAGGTAGTCATCTACCCCGGCGTCACGGGCTTTTTGCACATAGTCACCGGTGGCGTGGGCCGACAGGGCGATGATCCAGCAGTGCGGCGGTGTCTCCTGGGCGCTTTCCAGGGCACGAATTTCCCGGGTGGCCTGGTAGCCATCCATCACTGGCATCTCACAGTCCATGAAAATGATATCCCAGTAATCCGGATAGTTGCGGACGTGCTCTACAGCCTGCGCTCCGTCGCTGACCAGCGTGGCATGGATACCTAACGATTTGAGGATGCTGTCGATCACCAGCTGGTTGACGGCATTGTCCTCTGCCACGATCACCTTGAGCATATTGGCGCGGTCCAGCCGGATCAGTGGTTCTTTTGCGGTGGATGGAGCACGTGACTCGTCGGGGCCGGTGAGCAGGCTGCGCTTCAGCGCCTGACAGGAGAAGGGCGTTTCTATCAGCAGCAGATCTTCCGGCAGAGTGTCGCTGAGCGGCTGCCCGGTGGGGTGCAACAGTACCAGGGCCGGGTTATCGAAGTGAGCGCGCAGGCGTTCAACGTAGTGGGGATCTTCCAGCACAGGGAGTTCCGCGATGAGATAGTCCACGGGTTGGCTCGAGCTGGCGGGATCAAGCGCGGTTATGACGTCACGGTATTCCAGCGTCTTGGCACCCCAACGGCTGAGAATCTGCGAGAGGCTCAGCAATTGCGGGGCTGTGCTGGAGATGATCGCGGCGGTCCGGTTTGCCAGCACCGGTTGTTTCTGAATTTTTTCCACTTCCACCGGCAAGGATAGCCAGAATGTGGCCCCACGGCCCAGAGAGCTGGAGACGCCGATGTCACCACCGAGCAGCTCGATCAACCGTTTGCAGATCACCAGCCCAAGGCCGGCGCCGTTGTGTTTGCCCTTGGCGGACAGATCGCTGAAAGCCTGGAACAGGGACGACTGCTGGCCTTCATCCAGGCCGATCCCGGTGTCGACCACTTCAATCATCAGTACGCACATGCCCTTGTTATTCACCGGTTGCTTCAGGTTCACGTGCAGGGCGACGTGACCGCGGTCGGTGAATTTGAAGGCATTGCTGAGCAGGTTAGTAATGATCTGCTTAAGGCGAATCGGATCGGTTTTGATGCGTTCCGGTACCCGGCTGTCGATATGAATATACAGCGGCAGGGATTTTTCGCTGGAACGCAGGGCAAACAGCCGTACGCAGTCATCGACGATGTTTTCCAGTGCAATAGGCTGGTAATCCAGCTCCAGTTTCCCGGACTCGATCTTCGAGTAATCGAGAATGTCGTTGATGACGGTCAGTAACGACTGGGTAGACTGATAAATGGTGCCTACATATTGCGCTTGCTGGTGGGTCATGCTGGTGCGGCGCAACAGATCAGTCATGCCCATGATGCCGTTCATGGGCGTGCGAATTTCATGGCTCATGGTGGCCAGGAATTCACTTTTGGCGTGATTTCTGGCCCCCGCCTTGAACGCTTCCATTTCGGCGATGGCACGGTCACGCACGGAATCGGAATGGGCTTCCTTCAAGCGGTTGATGCGCCGGGCGAGCGCCAGGGAAAGCAGCACGACTTCCAGAAAGACGCCTATCTGTACGAGGTTTTCGGTCAGAGAATTGCGTGGAACAAAACCATATTTATTCAAAGCCATGGCGGCGGCGCCCACGATAAAGCAGGACCAGGCAATGGTGAAAATGCGTGCATCCGGGTCGCCGGTACGGGCGCGTATCAAACCGACGAAGAAGATACTGAAATCCATTAGCAAAATGGCGCTGACGGAAATCGGAATCAGGAAAGTGCGGCTGGTAAAAGGCGCCGCAAGAAAGAGTACGGTGCCAATACCCACCAGCATTTGCAGCCACATGGCCAGGCGCGGTGCTTTTTCCCGTAGCGACAGAAAGTGCAGGGTAAAAAGTGGCGGAAGCAGCACAATCAGGGGCAGCAGGTAATGAATCATGTACTGGCTGATCAGGGTGGAATGCGGCCACAGATAACGGTGGGCATAGCCGTGCAACACTGCCATGAACAGGGTGACCACGGCGGACCAGCACACATATAACAAATAGACTTTTTCGCGAATGGAAAAGAACAGCGACAGGTTATAGAGAATCATCACCAGCATGCCGCCGAAGAAAATGCCCTGCACGACGCTTTGTGTTTGTGTCGAAGCGTTGTAACTTTCCTGTGACAGCAATTCCAGCGGTAGCTGGATGCTGTGTGCGGAGGCGACCTTGAGGAAAATGTCGTTGTCGGTGCCTGTGGGTAAGGTCAGCGGGAACGCGGGAGTCGGGGCGGTACCTGGACGCACGGAAAAATCCCGGTCCATGCCTGCCTGAAAGTGGGCGACCAGCGTGCCGCCGGCATCGATCTGGTAGACATCCACTTCACCGAGCATGGCGTAGTCGATTTGCAGCTGCCAGTCACTATGAAGTCGATTAAGATTGCGAACTGAGAAGCGGAACCAGCAATGATCGGTGGTAAAGCCTAAATTCGGCGTGCTGGCTCCGGATGGTTGCCAGGGCAGGTCGGTGCGCTGAAGAATGGCATTAATGCCAGGCGACTGATCCGCAGGCGTGCAGAAGGTGTACAGGCCCTGATAGGGATGCATGTGTTCCTGCTGTTCGCCGATGATTTGGGTGTCCGGTCCTTTGGCTGAAGCCAGGGAAGACAGGCAAATCGAGAAAAAAGCGACGAACAAAAGCAGAGCGGCTTTCGAGTCCTTGAACAAAGTGTCTTTATCCTGAATAGACGGGGTGACATCACCTCTAATCAGCGATGCTAGCAGCGTGAGCCGGGGGGCTCAATGCAGGGGGAGAATAACAGATGACAGGGATAGTGAACCGCTTTGCGGTGGGGCCAATTACCGGTGAGTCAGGGAAAAGCCATGTGCGCCTTTTCGGAGCCTTGCCGAAAGGGGAACTGGGCGCGGGCAACAAGCTTATGTGGGGGCGGGTTCGCTGGCGTAAACAGGGGGAAGACAGCTGGTCCGAGCCCCGCAAGTTTCGCCTTAATGGCAACTTCGATGGCTCCGGGGTGGTGGTGATCAACGGGCTTGAGCCGGGCACTCGCTACCAGTATCAGGCCGGTTGGGTGCGCAGCGAAGCGGATGCTGCACCACTGGACTGGCACGCCATTGAGAGCGGCTGTTTTTCCACCGATCAGCCCACGGCTGATCAGACAACCTTCCTGTTTGGTTCTTGTTGTTACCGGTTTGTTGGGCTTGATGGGATTATCCAGGATGACCGCGCCGACAAGATTTTTGCAGAAATGTCGGTGCAGGCTGAGCAACACAAGCCGGATTTTGTCCTGTTTGGCGGCGATCAGGTCTATGCCGATTCCATGTACAGCATTGGCGCGGCGGCCACGCGCGACGATTTCGATTCCCTTTACCGGGCCAGTTTTTCCCAGAAGCACCTGGCCAAATTGCTAAGGGAAACCAACAGCTACATGATCCTGGATGATCATGAAATCGAGAATAACTGGCCGGCCAAGGCCGACGCCGAGTTATGGACGAACAAGTATCCGGCAGCGATCAAGGCATACCAGATTTATCAGGCGTCGCATTCCCCGGCGGCGCCATTGAATGAAGCCGGGACCTATCTGGATCGCGACCCGGATAAGTTCTGGTACACCTTTTCCCGTGGTCCCGCGGACTTCTTTGTCATGGATGTGCGTACCGAGCGGGTGCTGAGCCGCTGGCCCTGGCAGCGCAAGATGATCAGCGAGGTGCAGGAGCAGGCGTTCGTCGAATGGCTGGACCGCGACCCCGAGCGAATCAAGGTGCTGGTGACTTCCGTGGTGATGTTCCCGGAACAGCGGCGCCCGTTTCGTGGCAAAGATGCCTGGGAGGGCTTTCGTCATCAGCGTCAGCGACTGCTGGCTGCCATGGCAAAAAGTGCGAGCCAGAAACTGGTGGTGCTTAGCGGTGATGTGCATGCTTCCTTGTATGCCAGTTTGACGCTGAATGGTGGCAAAAAGGTACACAGCTGGACCTGTTCCGGGCTGTTCTGGCCCACCGCTTTGTTTGCGTTCCGCTGGTATCGGCCGATGATCCGGGTGCCGGGGCTGCTCTATAGCGGCTGGGGGCGCCCGTTGGGGCAAGTCAGCGTGCCGGGTGAGGTCTTTAGCGACAATGCTTTTTCGGTGGTGTCCTTCGATGACAGGGGCGCCCGGTTTGCGTTGTTCGATCGCCGGAACCGGCCCGTGCCGGATGCGAGCCGAACCATCGAATGGTAAGCGGTCCGTGAGAGAGGGGGGCGGGTTTCTCATGCTGCCCATGGCGAAACGCTTACATAGGTTGGCGCTTTTTTCGTCTTACCCCGGTTAGGCCGTTTCCCTAAAGTGGATCTTGCAAGGACGCGATGGAACACGGATGTTCGATTTCGGCCCGGTACAGCCTACGCTCGCCACCCCCAAATGGCGGGCGTTTCTTTTTCCGGGGTGTCCTCTTTCCTGCTTTCCCCTTTGATTGCCCATAACAGAACAACGATAATGTACCGCTTCACAGCAGGAGTCGGTCATGTCTGAGCAAGTAGAACAGCGGGAAATCCTCAAAGCCAAACTCAATCAGGAAACCGCCAAGGCCAGCTGGAAAGAGCTACAGCCGTTCTTTGCTCGTGGCCAGACGGTCTATGTGGCGCCGGAACTGGATTTGATTGAAGTCGCGCTGGCGTTTTCAGACGATGAGGCAGCGCAAATTGCACTGTGGCGGGACAAGGCCCAGGTCGACAAGGTGACCGATGAGCAAGCAGCGGCGTGGTTCGCGGCAGATAAAGGCTTGTGGACCGTGGTGCTACCGCCTTGGGTACTGGTGCAGCCGGAGTCCGTGCAGTAACTCGACCTGTTGCCCAGGTCGTCGGCAATAGAGCGTTGGTCGCGCGGTACATTGCCCAGTGGGTAACGGTCCTGGCACCTGGCATGCCGCCCCTTTCTGATTCTTCCTTCCTCACTCGTTCCCTGACTTCGCTTCCCACACTGTGACTTATGTGGTGGGGGGCAAGTCCTGATGCCGTGTCCGGTACTCGCCGGGGGGAAGCCCCAGCCACCGTTTGAAAGCCTTGTTGAATGACGAGGGATCTTCATAACCCAGCTGCTGAGCGATCTCGGCAAAGCCTGCTTCACTGTAGCGGACCAGTTGCTCGGCTAGTTCTGCGCGGACTTGATCGAGCAGGTCCCGGAACCGGGTATGGTGTGCGTTCAGGCGCCGCTGAAGGTTGCGCACGCTCATGTTCAGGCTATTGGCCAAAGCCTGCTGGTCGTAATGGCCTTCCTCCAGTTGATGGCGGAGGCGTTCACGAATCAGGTCAATCAGGTGGTGATCGCGCAGGGAATTCAGAGTCTTGTCGCAGTGGATCAACGCTTGCTGAAAACGCTCGTCATCGTGATTGGGGTTGAGCGTATCGAGAATCCGGGCAGGGAACAGCACTTGATCGTGCTCGCGACTCGCAGTGACCGGGGCCTGCAATAAAGCGCTGAATAGCTCGGTATGGGCAGTGTTTTCCTGCAGGTGAACGTGGACGTCTTCACTGGCCTGCACACCCAGAGCCACGTCTGCCAGCCGCAAAAAACCACTCAGTACGGCATGGGTCTGCATGGTATGAAGCGGGGCATCACCATTGGCAACGCAGCGCACCGCAACATACTCGTCCTGCAGGTGAATGGTCACTTGCTGGGCTTCTGTGAGTAATGGCCAGTACTGCTCCAGGACTTTCAGTGCCTGCCAGCCATCGCGGTAGTAGTGCAGGGCATCCCCCAGGGGGGCGATATCGGGGAGGAGAATTTGTTGGCCAATGCGAATGCCCATGGCGGGGTCGCCAAGTTTCCTTTCCGCCTGCTCGAACAGCCGGTGAATCGCGGACACGTCCAGACGCTCATCATTCTCGGTCAGTAGAGATGCCGGCAAACTGGCGCTGGTAAATAGTTCCAGCAGATCGAGTCCCTGGCGCTGCCAGTAACGCAGGTCACTGCGGAACATGGAAATGTGTTTGCTGAACATGGGTTGCCTCTAATCTTTTATTCTTATGTCGTTGTTTTGAAACGGCATTGGTTTTTGGCGACACACTCCTTGTTTGGCTGGCGTCTGGCGCCATATGTTGCTCTTCCTCTCCCTCGTAAGGTAGCCACTTCGTACGATAGTACATCGCTCTGTGCGTAATAACGCACCATTTTGCGATATATGTGGCGCGAAAACCCTCAAAACGGTGACTTACGTCACGCTTTTGTCCTGATGTTAGGGAGAGAGATAATAATGAATGCAGATAAGAATAAATTCGTAGATGTGCCGGCGGTTCGGTTGCTGGCGCCGCTGGCCCTGGCCGTATCACTGGCCGCCTGTGGCGGTGGCGGCAGCAGTAGCGGTGGTGGTGCTAATGGTGGTGGTGAGAACCCGGTGGGGTATCAGTTCCCGCAGGATATGCCAGCCGATGTGCCGCAGCAGGAAATCGCCTGTGGTGGTGACGACGCCATCATGCTGGATGCGAATAACATTACTGACAGCGCCAAGATTGCTTTCCTTGATGCTCAGGACGGGGATGTGATCGCGTTCCCGGAAGGTCGCTTTGACCTGAATGATACCCTGACCCTGGATGGTGAACTGGGTGGCGCACGCATTGCAGACATCACAATTTGTGGCCAGGGCATGGACAAGACCATCCTGGATTTCAGCAATTCCGTGGGTGATGACGGTCTGTTTATCACCAACATCAATGATGTGGAAGTCTACGGCCTGGCCGTAGTGGAAGCGGCGAATAACGCCATCAAGTTCCAGCATGCCGATGGCGTGCGTATCAACTACACCGCGACCGTATGGCAGGGTGAGCCGGACAAGGGTAACGGTGCTTACGGCCTGTATCCGGTAGAAAGCAGCAATGTGTTGGTGGAAAACAGCTACGTGCGCGGTTCTGCGGATGCCGGTGTCTATGTGGGGCAGTCACAGAACATTGTTGTGCGCAACAACGTGGCCGAATACAACGTGGCGGGGATCGAAATCGAGAACTCCACCGGCGCGGACATGTACAACAATATCGCCCGTTTCAATACCGGTGGCTTGCTGGTATTCGATCTGCCCATCGGTAATGGCACCTATGGTTCTGGTGTGCGGGTCTTCGGTAACACCGTGACTGAAAACAACACCAAGAACTTTGCCAATAGCAGCAGCAATCCGGGTGGCGTTCATATCGTACCGCCTGGCACCGGTGTCATCGTTCTGTCCACTGACGATGTGGAGATTTTCGATAACGAAATTGCCGATCACGATACCCTGGCAGTGGCAGTGACCAGCTTCTTTATCGCCGATGAAAATGCGGCGGGTCCTGACTATCAGTCCATCATCGCCGACGGTTGGCTGCCAGTTGTACGCAATATCCATGTGCACGATAACGCCATCACCAATGCCGGTTCCGCACCGAATGGGGCGTTGATTCAGGACATGATTACGCTGTTCACACTGACTCCGGAACTGCAGTGGCCGGGCATCCTGTATGACGGTCTAGGCGAGCAGCTGGCTAACAGCAGCGCTTTGCTGCCAGTGGCCGACGCTTATGAAGAGGGCGAGAAGGTTTGTTTCCAGAACAACGGCGATATCCTGATCGGCTATCCCTACGATCCGGCTACAGCTGCCACCATGGCCGGTCCGACGCTGAGCCCGGCAGTGGGTGCAGATCTGCTGGATTGCAGCCAGCCGGCGCTGCCGGCGGCCACCTTGACCTTCAAGGGTGAGCAGTTTGGTTGTGGCGTGGATGACACCACCAGCGAGCACTGCAAGCCGATCCCTGTTCTCTAACGTTTGTTTATCTTTTCTACCTGTCTGATTTCGGGGCGGCCTGTCGCCGCCCCGAAGCAGGAGTCATGACATGAAAACATTAATGCAGGTTTCTCTGCTTTCCACCGCCGCAATACTAACCGCCTGTGGCGGCGGTGGCGGTAGTAGTGGCGGTGGGGGTGCTGGTAATGGTGGCGGCGATCCGGTGGCCAGGAACTGCCAGATCAGTGACAGCGCGGACGTAAACTGGGACGCACTGGAAAACGACAATCTGGAAAAACTCTCCGACTACAACCTCTTTACCAGCAGCTGTGACCCCACCCGGGATGCCCACGGTGGCATAGCCTATGATTTGAATACGCCTTTGTTCTCAGACTACACCAGCAAATACCGATTTGTGTTTGTGCCGGACGGACAGAGTGCCACCTACAATGAAGACACTGTTTTCGACTTCCCGGTGGGCACCGTTATTACCAAGACTTTCGCCCTGCCGGCGGATACCGCTTACCGCGGTTATGATCCGGAGACGAGCACGGAAACGTTGCTGGAAACCCGCCTGCTGATTCATCGGGCTGGCGGCTGGACCGCGCTGCCTTATGTGTGGAACGCAGACGGCACCGAGGCGATCTACCGGGTTCAGGGGGCACAGTTGCCCGCGACACTGGTGCACAACGGTGCCGAGCAATCCTTCACCTATTCCGTGCCCGACAAGGCGCAGTGCAAACAGTGCCACAGCCATGATACCGGGGATACCAATGTGTTTATTCCCATCGGCCCCAAGGCCCGTCATCTCAATGGAGATATGGACTATGGCAGTGGCCCGGAAAACCAGCTGAGTCACTGGAGCGAAGCGGGTATTCTCAGCGGTCTGCCGGCTCTGGACCAGGTGGACAAGGTACCGAGCTACCACGATGCGGATGCGGGCTTGATTAGTGGTTACAGCGATGAACAACTGATGGTGGCGGCCAAAGGCTACCTGGATGTGAACTGTGCCCATTGCCACGGCGTGGGAGGCACCGCGGCCTACACCGGTTTGCAGCTGGAGTTCTGGCGCGACTATGACACCGAGAAAGAAAAGCACGGCGTCTGCAAGGGCCCCATCGCCTATGACCAGGGTGAAATGACCTACGACGTGGTGCCGGGTAACGCAGACGAATCGATCCTGCATTTCCGTATGGATACCACCAACCCGCAAGACAGCATGCCACGCCTTGGCCGTGCGCTGATCCATGAGGAAGGTGTTGCCCTGGTGAAGGCCTGGATCAATAGCCTGCCTGACGCGTCCTGTTCCTCCGAGTGAAGGGTGATGCAGTGATAGCAAGAACCGGTTTGTGTGGCGTCTTGTTATTGCTGCTGACGGCTTGTGGTGGCAGTGGCGGCAGTAGTGATACGGCCGCCACTGCACCGGAGCCCGAGCCGGATACCACCGACCCGCGCTGTCTTGCCGACAGCGACGGGCCGAACTGGCAAGCGCTGGCGGAAGTGAATTGCCCGCGCTTGTCCCAGTATCAACTGTTTTCTGATGGCCGTGATCCTCGTGTGGGCCCCACTGCGCCGGGGCTGCCATTTGCCCCGGCCAGTGGCCTTTTTAGTGATCACGCCACCAAGTACCGATTTGTTTTTCTGCCCGAGGGGAGCACGGCACAATACCGTGACACTTTTGGGTTGGTATTCCCGGTGGGCACCGTGATGGTGAAAACCTTCGCCTTGCCGGTCAGCGCTGCCGGGGGCGATGACCGCCTGATGGAAACCCGCCTGCTGATCCACCGGGCCTCCGGCTGGGTGGGGTTGCCGTATCAGTGGCAAGCGGATGGCCAGGATGCCACGCTGGCGAGGACCGGTAAGGTGATTGATACCTATGTCATGGTCGACGGTGTGCAGCAGGATTTCCGCTACCAGATCCCCGATGTGCTGACTTGCCGCAAGTGTCACCAGGGCCGCACTGACAATGAAGTGATGACCCCGCTGGGTACAACGGTTCGCCAGCTGAATCATGATTTTCCCTACGCCGGTGGAGCCAAAAACCAGCTGGTTTACTGGCAGGAAAACGGCATGCTGGCCGATGCGCCTGCCCCGGCAAGCTGGCCCCGAGCCGTGGATTGGCATGACACCAGCGAAGCGCTGGGCCTGCGCGTGCGATCCTATCTGGATACCAACTGCAGCCATTGCCACAGTGATGTGGGTAGCGGTGCGCTGTCGGGCCTGCGGCTGGAAATGTGGCGAAATCCTGCCGATTACATCTATGGCATTTGCAACCGGGCACAGGGCTATTACGGTGGGCCGTTGGGCCTCACCTACGATATCGTGCCCGGCAATGCGGCTGACTCGGTGTTGCCGTTCCGACTGGGTGCTCAGCGCCATACCGATAATGCCAAGGACATGATGCCTCCGCTGGGTCGTAGCCTTGCAGACCACGAGGCGGTTGCACTGGTGCGCCAGTGGATTGATGCGATGCCCGCGAAAGCGTGCGCTACACTGGATTAAATTCCCGCCTTCTTGCGTATTTCTGCGCTGGCTCCTCTCGGTTATCCCGCAACTCGCGATAACGATTTTCGTGTTGTCATCCTGCTGCCCTGATGGAATGGTTTGATTACTTGAAGCCGCAGGCTGGTATTGGCCGCGGCCACCGGTATAGAGTGATCGAAAGGGCCTGCAGGGCGCGCCCGGCCGGCCTGGTAAGAGCCCGGAAAACGTGACGTCTCACGTGATCCGGTTTTACGTAGCAACGTTGCGTAGTCACTTTGCAGAGAAGCTATATAGACAAACTATGTAGAGAAGCTTTGCAGAGTAACAAGGACGCCGGAGGTTTCGATGCAGGATGACATCGCTCAACGCCAGGCGCTGTTGCAGGCCCAGCTGGAAGGGCAGGTCACTGCCCACATCGGTGCTGACCACCAGTCTCTGTTTCGCAGCTTTCTCGCTGCCTATTATGAAATGACCAGTCTGGCCGCCTTGACGGCCCGGCCTCCGGAACAACTCTTCCATATTGCCCAGCAGCATTGGCTGATGGCGCACCAACGCCACCCCGGCGAAACCCTGATTCACCTGAAGCCTCCCTGTCGCCCCGGCGGCCTTGCCGCGTTGCGCACCGTTACCGATGACGTCCCCTTTCTGGTGGATTCGGTGGCCATGGCCGTGCGTGATGCCGGTACCGCCATCGACTGGACCGTGCATCCGGTCATTCAGGTGCGACGCGATGCCCATGGCCACCTGACTCAGGTGACGGGGGTAGGCGATGGTGAGCAGCCAGCGGAGTCCATGATCTACGTGGAATTCGAACCGCTGGCAGACGACGAGGATTATGCGCGTCTGCAGGACATTCTTGAGCGCGTGCTGGGTGATTTGCGCGTGGTGGTGAACGATTTCGAGCCCATGCTCGACAACCTTGAAGCGACCCGCAGCAACCTGTCGGCCAGTTACCCGGAGCGGGATCAGCAGGAGTTACAGGAAGCGACGGGCTTTATCGAATGGTTGTCCGAAGACCACTTTACCTTCCTGGGGTATGCCCGGTCCGAAGCGAAAGCGGTAGACGGCGGCATGCAGCTGCATTTGGTCGACGAGGCGGGTCTTGGCCTGGCGCGTCCCGGCAGCCCTTACGCCAACGCGGATGAATTTATTGCGCCCCATGACGAAATGGCCAAATACATCCGCCATGGTCGTCTGGTGGTCGTGACCAAAGCCAATGTCCGCTCGCCCATTCATCATCCACACTATATGGATGTGGTGTCCGTGAAGCGCCTGGCCGCTGATGGATCGGTGGAAGGCACCGACCGTTATATCGGGCTGTTTTCTCTGGATGCCTACATCAACCGCCCCCGGGATATTCCGCTGATTCGCCGCAAGGTAAATTATGTGCTGGATCGTTCCCGCCTGCCGGAACGCTCACATTCCGGCAAACACCTGCGCGATATCATTTACCAGCTTCCCCGCGATGAGCTGTTCCAGTGTAGCGAGGAAGAGCTGTACGACATCTGCATGGGGATTCGCGCCCTGCGTGATCGTCATCATCTGAGGGTATTCATGCGCCGGGACCGCTACGGGCGTTTTTATTCATGCATGATTTACCTGAGCCGCGAACGCTACTCCCGGGAATTGCGCGACAAGGTCACCGCCGAGCTGATGACGCTGTGTAACGGTCGCTCCGTGGAGCGCACCGTGGATTTCCTCCGGGAAGGGCTGGCCCGGATTCACTGTATTGTGCGTATTCCCCAAGGCACACAGCTGGCCATGACTGATAGCCAGGTGGAGCAACGGCTGATTGAAATTACCCGTTCCTGGTCGGACCAGCTACGGGAAGTGTTGCGCGAAAGTGGCTACCAGGATGAGCAGGGCGACAAGGTGGGCAGCCGGGCCGATGACGGGGCTGCGCTGGCGCTGCGTTACGGGGACGCCTTTCCCCTGGGTTACCGGGAAGCACACAGTGCCGTGGAAGCCGCCGCCGACCTGCAATACCTGACGCAGCTGTCCGTGGATCAACCGGTGTTGCCCAGCCTGGCGGTCACGGATGCGGATGGTGCTGCCTGCCCGACCAGCCTGCGCCTTTATAGCCTGAATAATCCCATCGGGCTGTCTGATGTGCTGCCGGCGCTGGAAAATTTCGGTTTGCGGGTGGTGCGCCAGAACCCCACCCGGGTGACGCCCCGTGATGGTGATCCCCGCTGGATTCAGGTCTTCGACGTGCAGGTTCACGGTGAGTGTTCCCTGGGGCCTGCCCAGCAGAAGCGCTATTTTGAAGATGCCTTCCTGCAATGCTGGAACGGCCACACCGAAAACGATGGTCTCAACCGTTTGGTGTTGCTGGCGGGCCTGAATGCCCGTCAGGTGGTGTGCCTGCGCACCCTGACCAAATATCTGATTCAAACCGGGTTGCCGTATTCGCAGAACTACATGGAAGAGTTGCTGGCGGAACATGCGCGCATTGCCCGCTTGTTGGTACAGCTTTTCGAAACCCGCTTTGACCCACAGTTGACTGACGGCCGTCGTGATAGTGAAGGACTGAAACTGGCACAGAACCTGGACCATGAACTCGATGGTGTGGCGTCCCTGGATGCGGACCGTGTCCTGCGGGCGTTCCTGAGTGTGGTACGCGCGGGGCTGCGTACCAATTTCTATCAGCAAGACGCGGGCGGGCACGACAAAGCCTATGTCAGCCTGAAGCTCGATCCGAAGAAGGTGTCGGAGCTGCCGCCGCCATTACCCATGTACGAAACCTTTGTGTATTCACCCACCATGGAAGGCATTCACTTGCGCGGTGGGCCGGTGGCTCGTGGCGGCCTGCGCTGGTCCGACCGGCGTGAGGATTTCCGCACCGAGGTGTTGGGCCTGGTCAAGGCGCAAATGGTCAAGAACGCCATCATTGTGCCGGTGGGTGCCAAGGGCGGTTTTGTGGTGAAAGGCGGTACACCGGGGGACCGGGAGGCGTGGCAACAGCAAGGCATCGCCTGCTACAAGGAGTTCATCCGCGGCCTGCTAGACCTCACTGACAATCGTGAAGGCGAGGCGATTGTGGCGCCAGAGCAGGTGGTGCGCCACGACGGTGACGACCCTTACCTGGTCGTGGCTGCCGATAAAGGCACCGCCACCTTCTCGGATATTGCCAATGGCCTGGCCGATGAGTACGGCTTCTGGCTGGGCGATGCGTTTGCCTCTGGCGGCAGTGCCGGTTACGACCACAAGCAAATGGGGATTACGGCGCGCGGAGCTTGGGAAAGCGTGAAGCGCCACTTCCGGGAACAGGACAAGGATATCCAGACGCAGCCGTTTACCGTGGTGGGGATCGGGGACATGGGCGGCGATGTGTTTGGCAACGGCATGCTTTTGTCGGACCAGATTCAATTAGTCGCGGCCTTCAATCACCTGCACATCTTTATTGACCCAAACCCGGACCCGGCGGCCTCCTTTGCCGAGCGCCAGCGCCTGTTCACGACCAGGGGCGCCACCTGGGATGATTTCGACCGCGAGGCCATGTCCGAGGGCGGCGGTGTCTGGTCGCGCAGCGCCAAGAGCATTGAGCTCAGTGAGCCGGCCTGCCAAGCGCTGGGTATCAGTGAACGGACGCTGACCCCGGCCGAATTGATCATGGCGATTCTCAAGGCGCCGGTGGAACTGCTCTGGAATGGCGGCATCGGCACCTATGTGAAAGGCAGTAACGAGAGTCATAGCCAGGTGGGGGACAGGGCTAACGACGCCATCCGTGTGAACGGCAAGGAACTGCGCTGCCAGGTCGTGGGTGAGGGCGGTAACCTGGGGCTCACGCAACTGGGGCGCATTGAATTTGCGCTCAATGGTGGGCGGATCAATACCGACGCCATTGATAACTCCGGCGGTGTGCACAGCTCTGACCGGGAAGTGAATATCAAGATTCCGCTTAACCAGCGTTTGCGTGACGGGCGGCTGGATCGCGATACCCGCGACCCGCTACTGGTGCGCATGACTGACGATGTGGCCGAGGCGGTGCTGCACGACAACTACGTGCAGAGCCTGGCGCTAAGCCTGCTGGAATATAACGCCGCATCGCGGCTGGATGAGCACGCCAATCACCTGCGCACGCTGGAGCGTCAGGCCATGCTGGTGCGCACGGTGGAGTACCTGCCGGATGATGAATCACTGAGCGAACGTCGCACCCGCGGCAAAGGACTGACCCGCCCGGAACTATCGGTGCTGTTGTCCTATACCAAGAATGCACTGTTCGATGCCTTGCTGGCGTCGGATGTCCCTGATGATGCGTTTTTCGATCAGGATGTGCTGCATTACTTTCCTCAGGAGTTGGTGGAGTCCTTCGGCGATGATCTGCTCAACCATGGCCTGCGCCGGGAGTTGATCGCCACGGTACTGGCCAACGCGGTGGTCAACCGGATGGGCTTCGCCTTTGTTCACCGCTATGCGGATGAGCATGGTTTATCGCTACACCGTTTGGTGAAAGCCTACGCCATGGCCCATGCGGTGTTCGATGGCGACCTGTATTGGGCGCCGGTGGATGGCCTGGACGGGCGCGTGGACAGCCAGGTGCAGCTACGGCTTTATGGTCGGGTAATCGGGCTGATGAAGCACGTGACCACCTGGTTGATTCATTACAAGTGGGGGCGGCGCCCGGTGGCAGAAGCGGTGGCCCGTTACCGCAAGGCCATCGCCGAACTGGAAGGCATGTTGCCGGAGGCACTGCCGGGCAGTTATCGGCAGGAATGGGATCAAGCCGTGGAGGGCATGAAGGACGACGGTGTGCCCGAGAAAGAAGCAAAACTGTTGGCCAACACCATGGTGCTGGGGTGCGCCCCGGATATTGTCGAACTTGCCTCGCAAGCTCAGGTGCCGCTGAAACTGGCGGCGGAAGTGTACTTTCTCGTGGGCGATAAGCTGCAGATTCTGTGGCTGCTATCGTCGATTCTGGATCTGTCTGTGCAGGATCGCTGGCAGGCACTGGCTCGTGCCAACCTGCGTGAAGATTCCTACCGCCTGCACCGGCAAGTGGCCGCCAAGGTGCTGGAGTATGAGGGGGACAACGCCGCCGCGCGCTTTGCGGCCTGGGAAGAAAAATCCCGCCGTAAGGTGGCCTTTGGTATCCACCGTTTGCAGACCTTGCAGGCGGATGGCCCCCACGACTTCATGACACTGGCGGTGGGGGTGCGGGAGCTGCGTAAACTGAGAAGCCTGTAGGGCGCAGAAGTCGAGACCATACGGATTACACTTGAGTTGGCTGGCCTCTGCATATACTGTACAAAAAGACAGTATATGCAGAGGTGAAGTTTATGCGCGCAGCGAACCGGGGAACCCTGAGCCAGCTACCTGGCCGTTTTGCCGTCAGCCATTGTGAATCGGATAACCCTCCGGTGAGCCGGCCTACTCGCTATCATCGCGAAAAAGCCAGCAGCATCATCATGACCAATCGTAGTCCGGACCTGCCATTTGAGCAGAGTATCAATCCGTATAGGGGCTGCGAACATGGCTGCATTTATTGCTATGCCCGTCCCAACCATGCCTATGTGGACCTATCACCCGGTCAGGATTTCGAGAGCGAAATTTTCTGCAAGGACAATGCCGCGGAGGTGCTTCGCGACAGCCTTCGCAAACCGTCTTATCGCTGCCGTCCCATTGTGCTCGGCACGGTCACCGACCCTTATCAGCCCATTGAACGAGAGCGACGTATTACCCGCGAGATATTGCAGGTGCTGGTAGATTGCCAGCACCCGTTCAGCCTGATTACCAAAAGCACTCTGGTACTGCGGGACCTGGACCTGATTGCGCCCATGGCCCGGGCCGGGCGTGCCTCGGTGGCTGTTTCGGTCACCACGCTGGATAACCGCCTGAAAGGCGAATTGGAGCCCCGTGCCAGCGGCGGCAAGGAGCGACTGAAAGTGGTCCGCGAACTCAGCCGTGCCGGCGTGCCGGTCACGGTGCTGGTCGCGCCGGTGATTCCTTTCATCAATGACCATGAGCTGGAAGACATTGTGCATCAGGTGGCCATGGCAGGCGCCCAGCAGGCGGGTTATGTGGTGCTGCGCTTACCTCATGAAGTCGGGCCGTTGTGGCAGGAATGGCTGGCAGACCATTACCCGGATAGGGCTGATAAGGTCATGTCGGTCATGCGCGATCTGCATGGCGGCGCCATTTATGACAGCCGCTGGCACCAGCGTCAGAGCGGGCAGGGGGCCTGGGCGCATCTGCTGAGTCAGCGTTTTGACTCCGCCTGCCGCAGTGCCGGGCTGGCGGGCAGGGAGTTGTTGGACCTGGACACGGGCGGCTTTGTGCCACCCGGACCCCATGGGCAGCTGAGCCTGTGGGGAGCCATTTAGTAACCCCGGGTTATTTACCTTTGCTGGTCTTTCCTTTACTTTAGTGACCAATGGTTACTAATTTGCATTGATGGTACGCCCGCTTCCGGTGTGCCTACAGGAGAGTCCGATGAAAGCGGTATTAATTACCGGTGCCAGCGCCGGTATTGGTGAAGAGTTTGCTCGCCAACTGGCTACGCAAGGGCACAACCTGGTGCTGGCGGCGCGGCGTCTGGATCGATTGGAAACATTGGCCAGTGAGTTGCGTCAGCGCCATAACCTGGAGGTTGTGTGTATCGCCTCCGACCTGGCCCTGGCCGGCGCGTCAGGAAAGCTGGTAGCGGACATGGCTACCCATAATGTGGAACTGACTGGCTTGATCAACAATGCCGGTTTTGGCGACCGGGGGGATTTTTCCGATCTGCCACTACAGCGTCAGCTGGACATGATCCAGGTGAATGTGACTGCCCTGGTGGATCTGACCTGGCAATTGGTGCCGCAGTTGAAAGCGGCCAGTGACGCATTTTTGATCAATGTCGCGTCCACGGCGGCGTTCCAGGCCGGCCCGAACATGAGTATCTATTACGCTTCCAAAGCGTTTGTACTGTCGTTTTCGGAAGGCCTGCACGAAGAGCTGAAAAAAGAAGGCGTGGCGGTAAGTGCACTCTGTCCGGGTGCCACTGCGTCCGAGTTTGCCCAGGAAGCGAACATGACCAACACCTTGCTCTTCAAGGCCGGCACCATGACCACCGAAGCGGTGGTCAGCAAGGCGTTGGCTGGACGCCACCGCGCCATTGTGATTCCTGGCTTGAAGAACCTGTTGATGGTGTGGCTCGGCAAGCTTTCGCCCCGTATGATTACCCGCCGACTGGCTGGGTTGTTACAAGCGTGAATTCTTGTCCTTTTCAACGTGCCCGTTCCCCGGAACAGAAAGCGGAGCGGCGCGCACAAATTCTGGAGGCTGCGGCCCTGTTTTTTGCCGAGCAGCGGTTCGCGGCCATCAGCCTGGCGGCCATTGCCCGCCAGTCCGGTGTGACCAAGGCCGCGTTGTACCGGTATTTCCCTTCTAAAGAAGCGCTGTTTCTGGCGCTCTATCTGAGTGAACTGGATGCCATGGTTGAGGCGCCTCTGCCGCAGGAAGCGCCCGCCTGGGTAGCAATCAGTGAGCTACTGATTGCCCGCCCATTGTTCTGCCGGTTGACCTCTATTCTGCATACAGTGCTGGAACATAATCTGGATGAATCACAGGCACGGGAATTCAAGCAGGCCTTGCTGGCCAGCTTTGCGCAGCTGGCCGCACGCTTGCAGCGCGACTTTGCCCTGGAAGGAGAACAGGCCATACGTTTCCTGATGCAGGTACAGCAATCGGTGATAGGTTGCTGGGCGGTGAGCCAACCGGCACCGGTGGTGGCCACCGTGATCAAGACGCCCCCGCTGGATGTGTTTCAGGTGGAATTCGGGGATGCACTGCGCACCCAGCTACGAGCATTGCAGGCAGCGTTATAACTCTTTGGCAGGGGAGCCTGGCATGACTGAATGGTTTGGCGTGGATTGTCTCTATGACCGGGCACAGAAGCCTGTTGCATTACTGCTGCTGGCACACGGTGCCGGCGCTGCGATGGACAGCGATTTCATGAACGCAATGGCCGCAGCATTGGCATCACATTCCGTGGCGGTGCTGCGGTTTGAATTTCCCTACATGCAGCGCCGTCGCGGCGAACAACGAAAATTCCCGCCGGACCGCGCACCGAAATTACTGACGGCGTTTGCCGAGCGCGTCAGAGAAGCGCGAAGTCTGGCGGCTGAATTATCACAGCATTCCAATGGCGCGTTGCCGCTATGGATCGGTGGAAAATCCATGGGCGGACGCATGGCCTCCATGCTGGCCGCTGAGGGCAATGGTGTGGCTACGCAGGATGTGGCTGGCGTTATCGCGCTGGGCTACCCTTTTCATCCGCCCGGGAAACCGGAGAAAACCCGGATAGATCACCTGCCGGCACTGACCGTTCCCCTGTTGATTTGCCAGGGGGAACGTGACCCCTTTGGTAAACCGGACGAGGTGGCAAATTATGGCCTTCCAGAGCGAGTTAGAGTGCATTGGCTGACCAGTGGTGATCATGATTTCAAGCCATTGAAGCGCAGTGGGCTTACTCAGGAAGACCTGATTGAGGAGGCAGCGGCCACGGCGGCAGAATTGATCAGGGAAGGGTAGTCAGAGGCTGGCAGAGAAAAGGGAATCATTGATCGTTTCCCTGTAGAGAATGTGCACGAATGAAACGTAAGAGGCCGCGTCCAAAGTGTTGGGCGCGGCCTCTTACGTTGAGATTGGAAAAATGCCAGCCGGCATGGCTGTCAATTTCCACTCTTAACTGTCAACTATCTTTGCCGGGCTTCTCACTGATCCACAGATTGATAGTGCCTTCTACCACTACGGTACCGTCATCGCGCATGGCTTTTACGGTTACCGGCAGGTTGCCAGGTTTCCAGTCTTCTGGATTGGCTTCGGCGGTGGCGGTGATATCGGTAGTGGCCTTGGCGGTGTAATTCACGTCCATGCCTTTGGGGATCCAGCGCAAATGCTTGGGTACAGAGGCTTCCGCCATGGCGCCCATGGCGCATTCCAGAGCATTACAGATGGCGATGACGTGGACGGTCTGGATGTGGTTTTCCACACCTTTGCGTTTCTTGAAGGTAACCTTACAAAAATTAGGGCGCAGTTCAGCAATTGTGGGGGTGATGGTAGCGAAATAGGGCGCTTTGCGGCTGAATACCATGGAAAAAAGCTTGCGGCCGGCGGGCAGTTTCAAGGCTTTTTCGTACATGTTCAGCAGGTAGTTATTACTCATGGGGCGGGCTCCTGAAATCAATGAGCTCATTCTCCACAGCCGGGGAGGCGCTGCAATGGGTTTTGGGGCGCCACGGCCCGGCCCAACTGCTACCATGGCGTCAGGATTTCAACATCAGTCGCATCGGTGAGAGGGGACAGGCGTGAAAGTCACACAGGCATGGAAGCGCAGTAGCTGGAAGGTCAAGACACTGTTGATTCTGGTCAGCCTCTATCTGTTGTACGCACTACTGGGCTTTTTTGTCGCCCCCGGCCTGGTGCGTGACAACGCCCGCGATGCGCTGGCTGAGTTGACCGGCCGTGAGGTGGTAATCAGCGAGGTGAAGATCAATCCGCTAGCGCTGAGTGCCACCGTAAACGGGTTCGCCATCAACGATCAACAGACCGATGTCCTGTTGGGCTTCAATCAGCTTTATGTGAACTTCGAGTTGTCGTCACTGTTTCGCTGGAGCTGGCATTTCAGCCAGATCGACCTCGATGGCCTGACGGTGCGTGGTCAGCGTAATCCGGGTTCTGTCTTTAACTTTGACGATGTGCTTACGCATATTGATAGCCAATTAACGGACAGTGCCGAGGACGTTGAGCCTGAGCCGGCCCCGGAAGAGGGCGGGGCTCTTCCCAACATTTCCGTGGGGGCGTTGGCCCTGACTAATGGCGACCTGCGCTATACCGAAGCGGCAGGCAAGGAGCCCCATCAATTGGTGTTGCCGGTGGCGTTTACGGTGACCAATTTTTCCACCGTGGCAAAAGGGGAAAACCAGAACGGTTACGCCATTCGCCTGGAGGGCCCGGATGGCGGTGCATTCGATTGGGATGGGCGCTTTGAATTCTCGCCATTCCTGGCCCAGGGCCGTTTGAGTATTGAGAAAGTGGACCTGGTGTCACTGGCAAAACTGGCCCGGGACGAAGTGCGTTTTACCGTGCCATCCGGTGAACTGGATCTGCAGACGGACTACCAGTTCACCACGGAACCGGGTACCCGGGTGGTGGTGAGCAATGGCGAGCTTACCCTGCGTGAATTGCAGATTCAGAAACCCGGTGAAGACGCGCCCAGTGTCAGCGTGCCAGCGTTGACCGTGACGGGAATTTCCGTGGATAGCGAGAAGCAGGAAATCACCTTGCCGGAGGTGAGTCTCAGCCAGCCTGCAGTGAATGCAGTCCTGGCGGCCGACGGGCTGGATCTCGCCACCTTGTTCCTGCCGGTGGACCCGGAAGAAGCGGAGCAGCGCAAACAGGAAGTGAAGGAAAAAGCGCAGGAAGCGGCAGAGCGTATTAAAGAGGCCGAAACGGTTTGGGTGACGAATCTGGGAACGCTCAAAGTGGATGGCAATACGTTCCGCTTTACTGACCGTACCTTGAATCCGCCGCAAACGGTGAGCCTGACCGAAGGTGAGTTTACGCTGAAGAATCTCATCCTGGGTGAAGAAGCCACCTTTACCTGGGAGGGCAAGGCCCGGATTCAGGGGCAGGGTGCGTTGACGCACTCTGGTGAGGGCCAGTTGGCGCCGCTGTCGGTGAATGCCAAGGCGGCGTTGGCCGGCCTGCCGTTGGCGCCGTTGTCGCCCTGGCTGGAGCGTGAAGCTCCGCTGAAAGTGGCCAGCGGTCAGCTGGATCTGGATTTGCAGTCTGCGGTGAAAGGCGATAGCCCGGATATTACCGTGAATGGCAGCGCCAGCATGGCCGGTTTCAATTTGTTGGAAGGCGGCCGACCTCTGATCAAGGTCAACAAGGTACAGGTGAGCAAGTTGTCGCTGGACACCGCCGCACAGCGGGTGCGCGTTGGCGAAATCGGGCTGACGGGTATGGACATGCTGCACCGGGTGGACGCCCAGGGGCGGGATGCATCTACCCGCATTGAGGCCGCGATGCCGTCGGCGAGCCGTTCGTCGAGCGCTTCATCTTCGTCTTCCTCAAAACCCTGGCAAGTGAAGGTGGATCGCGTGCGTCTGATCGGTAGCCAGGTGCGCCATGAGGACTTGTCCCTGAGCCCTAATTTCCGTATCGGCCTGTATCAGCTGTCGGGCACGGTGAGCAATCTGGATACCCGCCCGGGCAGCACTGCCAGGCTGGACCTGAATGCGCAGGTGGACCGGTATGCGCCGTTTTCCATCAAGGGGCGTTTGTCCCCGGAGCCATTGTCTACGGACATGGTGGTGTCGTTGCACAACTATGAAATGACCAGCCTGACGCCTTATACCGGCCTGTACCTGGGGTACAAGGTGGAGAAGGGGCAGCTGGGGGTGGATACCGAAGTCACCGTTGAGAAAAACCGCCTGAACAGTGTCTCTGACATCCTTGCGGACCAGTTTTATCTGGGCGAAAAAGTGCCCAGTGATGAAGCGGTGAGGGCGCCGGTGAAACTGGGCCTGTCGGTGCTACGCAGTCGCTCCGGTGAAATTACCTTGCCGGTGAAAATGGCCGGTGATCTGGATGACCCCAGCTTCAGTGTCAGCGGCATGATTCTGAAAGTGCTGACCAATATTGTGGTCAAGGCCGCTACGGCGCCGTTCTCCGTGCTGGCTGGTCTGGCCGGTGGTGAGAACCTGGAGACCATTGTGTTCGAACCCGGCTCCACCGAGGTGGGAGCGCAAACATCCAGTTCCTTGCAGGCCCTGGCCAAGGTGCTTACCGAAAAGCCGCACCTGCACATTGGACTGGTTGGTACGGTCAGTGCAGAGGATCGCACCGCGCTTGCCGATCAGACGATCGGAGACGATGTGGCCGGTGATGACTGGCCGGGTATTGATGCGGCCGTGCTGGAAAAGAAATGGCGCCGCAAGCTGATCCGCCGTTACGAGTCTGATTATGATCGTGATGTGGAAACACTGGTCAGCGCGCCTCTGCCCGAGGATGACGATGCGCGTGACAGTGTACTGGCGCGCAGTGCCTGGGATGCCATGGTCACCGCAGAGGCGCAGTCGGTGGATACAGCACAACTGGTGGAGTTGGCTCGCTTGCGCTCGGAAAATGCCAAAGCCGCGCTGGTGCAGCAGTTCCAGATTGAGCAGTCCCGGGTGTACCTGAAAGAATCCAAAGTGGATGGCGCCGTGACCGGGCTGACCCTGACGCTGGAAAAATAATCGGTGGCATTACTCTGGGAAACGGAACAGGACGGCGTGCGCTACGAGGTGAGGCGCGCGGGGCAGACTTTGCGGCTGTATGCCAATGGCGTGCAGCATTCTGAGTTTCATCCGAAACGTTTGCTCACCGGCAGTGTGTGGGATTTGTTGTGGTTGCCCGCCCTGTTGCACGAACCGGCCCGCTTTCGCCGGGTGCTGGTGTTGGGGCTGGGCGGCGGTTCACTGATTCCGCCTATTCGCAAACTGCTGGATCCGGATGTCTTGATGGCGGTAGAGCTGGATGGAGCGCACTTGCAGGTAGCCCGCGAAGTATTCGGCATCGAGGTATTCGGGGTGGAGACCTGGCAGGGGGATGCGCAGCAGTGGTTACGTGATTATCAGGGGGAGCCGTTCGACCTGATTATCGAAGACCTGTTTGCACCCAGTAATGAGCAGGTCAGCCGGGCGGTGCCTGCAGATGCCGACTGGCTTGCCTGCCTGCGCGATAACCTGTCGGCGCATGGCTCCTTGATCATGAATTTTGGTGATTGGCAGGAATACCGCGACAGTCCGGCCTCGGGCCGCCGTGCCATGAAAAGTTTCAGCAGCCGTTTCCGCTTATCATGCAGCGATTGCCATAACGCAGTGATTGCGTTTACCCGCCAGCCAGCGCGCAGCATTCATCTGCGCCGGCGCCTTGCCGCGACGCCGGCATTGAGCCATGCGAAAGCGGCGGCGCGGCTGGATTACCATATTCGCCAGTTGGACTGACCCGGGTTTGAGGTCAGTCCTTGTCCAGCATGGTCAGGGAATAAAGCCCGTCATTCTCTTCCTGGGTTAACAGCTGGTTGCTGCGGGGCTGGTCATCGTGCATGCCCACGAACAAGGCCCGGTAGGTCAATACTGCCTGCACATAATCCCGGGTTTCACGGAACGCGATGGACTCAATCCACACATCCGCTGGCACGCCGTCGTCGGCGTTCTCCAGCCAGCGGTTCACCCGGCTCGGGCCGGCGTTGTAGGCGGCCAGGGCCAGCACCCGATTGCCGTTGAAATCGTCGAGGAGTTCTGCCAGATAGCGGCTGCCAAGGGTGATGTTGGTGTGCTTGTCCTGCAAGGTCTTGGTGGTGGGCTTGCCCATGCTGGCGTCTTTGGCCACCTTGCGGGCGGTGGCAGGCATCAGTTGCATTAGTCCCATGGCGCCCACCGGTGAGCGAGCCAGAGGATTGAACGCACTTTCGCGCCGGGCCACGGCCATGGCCAGCCAGGGATCCAGGTCATGGGGTTTGGCTTCTTCCTTGAACAGTGGCAAATACGCCGGTGGAAAACGCCATGCCAGGGTGTTCCAGGCCATGGCCTGAATGGATGCCTGTACGGCCAGGTCGTACCATTTTTGCGTTAGAGCATAATTGGCCAGTTCCGCCAGCTGTTCCTTGTTGCTGTGCCACATTAGCCACATCCATTCCTGATGCGCCAGGTAGGGTTCATCCTGTGCTCGCAACATGCGGATACGGGTGATCGCTGGCGGTGGCGTGAACGTGGCGGAGGGCGTGTGCTTCTGTTCGGAGAAACGGTAGGGCTCGCCCAGGCGGTCTGCGGCCAGGAAAGCGAAGAAATTACGTTGCTGGGCGGCCTGCTGATACAGCTCACGGGCCTGATCCGGCTGGTCTGTGTTTTCCAGTGCGCGGGCGCGCCAGTACAGCCAGCGGGAGTCGTTACGGTCCTCCTGGGGCAGGCGCATGACCCACTCATTCAGGGCGTCCCAATCCTGTTCAATCACCGTGCGTCTGGCGCGCTGTGCCACCAGTGAGGTGTCCGGGTGGCTCGCCAGCCAGCTATCCAGCCATTGGCGATTCGCTTCCACCCCGCGGATGGTGGAGTACCAGGCGATGCGTGTACCAGCGCGCTCGCGCAGTGTGGCGTCGGTGAGGCCCTGTTTTTTGCTTTGTGTGTCGAACCATTTGCGCGCGGCTTCGGTGTCCTTGTAGGCCCAGCGGCGCAGGCCGGCGGAGAGCAGCGCCTGACGTTGCGATGCCGGCAGGTTGCGGGGCAGGTCAGCGACCTTGTCAGGAGTGCTGTACAGGGTTTGCAGCCATTCGCTGGCGGTGGCGTAGGGGCTGTCGGCCAGCATCTTGTCTAGGTAGCGCATCAACCCGGTGCTGTTGCCATCAAAGGCCAGTTGCTGGCGTTCCCAGATTTGCGCATCGCCGATGACACCCGCGTCACGGGCGGCGTTGAACAGCGGGTCGCAATTGTTGGGGCGGGACTGGCCGGTGGCCCAGAGTTCTTTGCCCGCCTGCAGGGCGGCTTTCTTAACGGCCTGGTCGCCGGTTTCCCATTGCGCCTGGTGGTAGTAGCAGCGCAGTGCAACCCCGTTGGGGGCGCTGTCGGTAATGGCGAGTAGTGCCTGCCATTTTTCCGCTTTGCCGTAGGCAACAGTGGCGAGCTGACGGATATCCTGGGGGAGCGGCGAATCCGGGTACTTTTCAGCGTACTGCGTGACTTTTTCAGGGCTGAGTTGGGGCAGGGCGGCGCGCAGCCGGTGGAAGTCGAGATAGGCTTGCAGGGGGTGCTGGTCTCCCAGAGCCTGTTGCTGCCGGGAAAGGGTTTCCCAGTCATCGTTGCGTGCTGCGTCCAGTGCTTGGTGGAAGTTGTCGCTATCCGTAGCGGCAACGACCAACGAAGAAAACAGACAGCAGGCAAACAGTGCTAAAGCGCGAGTTGGCGCAGTGCGAACCATTTGTGCCTCCACATCGTCGGAATGAATGCGCCAATTCTACCGGCCTCGCCAGGCGCTTGGCGTGGTGATTATGTAAAACTTGAGCCAGATCCTACTTATGGCTCAGCGGGTGAGTATGCCGTTTGCCGTACCCGTGTCCGGACCTGTGCGATTTGCACTATACTGCCGCCGCTGATTACCTGAGCCGGAGCCCATGGAAAATACGACCCAATTATTGCTGCGCCAGTCTGATGCCCTTGCCGGGCGAAATGTACTGGTGGTGGATGCCAACGACCCTGCACTGAAAACCCTGGCAGTGGATGCCACGGTGCATTTGCATGCGGATGACTACACC
The DNA here is from genome assembly GCF_002726155.1 of Alcanivorax sp. Lineage (GTDB taxonomy): Bacteria > Pseudomonadota > Gammaproteobacteria > Pseudomonadales > Alcanivoracaceae > Alcanivorax. The sequence continues at coordinate 38,777 of NZ_PBSH01000016.1, forward strand.
ATCGGTGCGCAGCAGTGGTCGCCCGCGCCCACAGTGCCGGAAGGGACAGATTTGCTGGTGCTGCCGTTGCCCAAGTCCATCGACCGGTTACGGTTTCTGCTCAACTGGCTGGCCGGTGAAATTACTGCGCCCACCGAGCTGTGGCTGATTGGCCCGGCCAAGGGAGGCATTCGCGGTGCCCTGAAATACCTGGATGCCCATGTGGATGAATCGGTGTTGGAAGATAGCGCCCGCCACTGCAAGCTCTACAGCGGTTTATTGCAGCCGGGGGAGAAGCAGTCCCTGAAAGCCTGGGGCACCGTGCTGGAGGTGGCGGATCAGGAGGCCATCAGTTACCCGGGGGTGTTCAGCCATGGTCGTCTGGACGAGGGCAGTGCACTCCTGTTGGCGGCCATGGCGGCGCACACGCTGGGTAAACCGGGGAAGGTGATTGATATGGGCTGCGGCGCGGGTGTGATCAGCGTTTGGCTGGCCCGTCAGGGCTGGCAGGTGCAGGGCGTGGATGTCAGTGCCAGCGCCGTGGCGGCCAGCACCGATAGCCTGGCTCGCAACGGGCTGCAAGGCAGGGTCATGGGCGGTGATCTGTTCTCCCCGATTCAGGGGCGCGTCGATATGGTGGTGACCAATCCGCCGTTTCATGACCGTCGCCAACGTACCACGGACATCACCCGTCGGCTGATCGCGGAAGCACCTTCACACCTCAAGTCAGGTGGCGTGCTGTGGCTGGTGGCTAACCGCGAATTGCCCTATGTGCAGTGGCTGGACGATGCTTTCAGCCATGTGCAGGTGGCCAGCGAAACCACCCGCTTCCGGGTCTACCGGGCGGTGCTGTAGTTAAACCGCCCGCGGGCTGTTACAACATTCGTTCCCGGGCCATCCAGGCAATGCAGTTTTCCAGCATGGTGGCCAGCGGCACCTGATCATTAAAGCCCAGCTGTTCCACGGCCTTGCTGCTGTCGGCATGCACGCGGCTGGTGATCAGGGCGACTTTTTCCGGGGTCAGGCGGGGCTCTTTACCAGTGAACAGGCTACCGATGGGGTAAAGCTGGCCGGCCAGTTTCAGCACCGCGGGCGGCACGGTGCGTTGCGGTGCCTTGCGCCCCAGCTGGCCGGCAATGGTCTGGACCAGTGCCAGAAAACTGGCTTCCACACCGGCAAGAATATAGCGCTCACCGCAAACACCGTGCTCCAGCGCCGCAATATGGGCCCGTGCCACTTCTTCCACCGCACAGAAATTACCGCCACCGGGGGGCACGCCGGGCAGTTTGCCGTCGTTGATCATGCGGATCATCTGTGACCAGTTGTGAGTGTCACCGGCGCCAATAATGCCGCAGGGATTCATGATCACCGCGTCCAGTCCCTGACGAATGCCGTTTTCCACTTCCTGTTCCGCCAGAAACTTGGTGCGGTTGTAGCCGATCCAGTCATTGGCGGCGTTGGAGGGCGTTAATTCATTGATCGGGTTGTCCTGAATGCCCCAGGCAGAGATGGACGAGGTATGAATAAATCGGCCGGCCACGTTTTTCAGGGCCGCACTGACCATGGCCTGGGTGCCAAGTACGTTGTCCCGGTATTGCTGTGCATTACCCCGGCGCCACAGACTGGTGTTCCCCGCCACGTGAAAAACCGCATCCGGCGCTGCAGGCATGACCAAAGCAAGTTCGGTGGCATTGTCCAGTGGTGCCTGAACGACAGATACGCCCTTCTTGGCATGTAAGGTGCTGGCATCGCTGTTGGGCCGCACCAGGGCAACGACATCCCATTGTTTGTCGAGAAGCTGGTCGATGATATGCCCGCCGAGAAACCCCCGGCCCCCACTGATAAATGCCACTGGCATGGTTGGTATCCTTCTTTGGCTGACGCTTGTTTCCTCTTCTATACGCACCGAAACGGATGCTGGCAACTGCTTTGTCTGTCCGCTGCCTCGCTTTTCAAAAAGCCACTTTTCGAAACCTTGACGATTTCGCTTCAGGACTGGCTAAGTCGATGGGTTTTGACTATATTGCCGTTTCAAACAGGCGGGTGTAGTTCAATGGTAGAACGGCAGCTTCCCAAGCTGCATACGAGAGTTCGATTCTCTTCACCCGCTCCAGACATAAAAAAACCGCCTTTTGGCGGTTTTTTTATGTCTGGGCTAGATGCAAAACGCTTGATGCCGGACGCAATAAATCGAAAATTACATCACGGCTGCCCTTGTTGACGCGTTCCCTGCGTCCCCAATCTGCATGCCCGCAGGGCCGTTCCAGCAAAACGGTGGGGTTTTGACTTTAGGTTCCAGGCATCCAGCATCCAGTTCCGGGCGTCTTGAGTTCCCTATCAAATCCCTGATCACCCAATCACACCGAACAGGACAGGTGTCGACCGTCGAGTCGGAAAAGTGCGCGGATTTCGTATTCGCTCCCCAGTTCGCTGGCGGCATCACTGGCGTGCATGATGTCGGGGTAGCAGTGGGCCCAGGCACAGGGTTTGACCTGTTGCCGATGTGGCGTCTGCGGGTTGGGTTTGCTGGTGGCGATAAAGGCATTCTGCTCCAGGTTGAACAGAACATAGCCCTGAAATTCGGTCCGGGCGGGAAGGCCCATTTCTTCCAGGAAATCGGACATCCAGCGGTGATGGTTATCGGTGCTCATGGTGGCCTCCCGTTTACTCCGTGCGGGCTCGAAGGCAATGGGCGCAGCACACAAGGTGTATCACCGTAAGTTACGTCAGCCGTTGCAGAAGATGGATAGGCGTTGCTTGTCGTTTTGTCGCCTTCTTGTGATTGATCTCGTGTGAAGGGAGCGGGCGTTGCACGGTATAATAACTGTACATAAAGACAGTGTTTTGCCATGCTTGTCAGACTGTGGATTTCTGGTGTGTTGTTATGTCTGCCCTGCCTTTTTTCAGTGAGCGTATTTCTGCGGGGTTCCCGTCTCCGGCCCAGGGGTATCTGGATGAGCACCTGGATCTGAACCGGCTATGCATCCGCCGGCCAGCGTCCACCTTCCTGTTGCGTGTGGAAGGGGACTCCATGGTTGATGCCGGTATTTTTTCCGGGGACATTCTGATTGTGGACCGCTCACTGGAAGCCGCTGCGGGCGATGTGGTGGTCGCCTCGCTGGATGGCGAATTCACGGTGAAAGAATTGCAGTTGCTGCCGACGCCGATGCTCAAGCCCCGTAATCCTGCCTATGCGCCGATACCCATTGGTGATGAGGGTGTGGACCTGTTCGGGGTGGTGACGTTTTGCCTGCACGCCTTGCGGGGCGGTGGGTAACGTCCATGTTTGCCCTGGTTGACTGCAACAGCTTCTATGCCGCCTGTGAGCGCCTGTTCCGCCCGGATCTGCAGGGGCAGCCTGTGGTGGTGCTCTCCAACAATGACGGCTGCATTGTGGCCGGGTCTGCGGAAGCCAAGGCGCTGGGGGTGAAAACCGGCATGCCGGTGCACTTGGCTCGCGATTTGATTACCCGCCACAAAATCCTGGTTTTTTCATCCAACTATGCGCTGTACGGGGATATTTCCCAGCGAGTGATGGCGACCCTGGAAACCCTGGTTCCCCAAGTAGAAGTGTATTCCATTGATGAGGCGTTTCTGGATCTGTCGTTGATGGGGGAAGCTGAGTTGTTGCCGCTGGCGCAGCAGGTGCGAGCGCGCATTGCCCGCTGGGTTGGGGTGCCGGTGTGCGTGGGGATAGCGCCCACCAAGGTGCTGGCCAAACTTGCCAATCACGCCGCCAAGCGCTATCCCGCCACGGGCGGTACCGTGGTGCTGACCGATCCGGCGCGCCGGGAAAAACTGCTGACGTTAACGCCGGTGTCCCGGGTGTGGGGAGTGGGGCGCCGGCTGTCGGGGCGCCTTGAAGCGCTGGGTATCGAGACGGCACTGGACCTGGCCCGGGCGGATAGCGGCATGATCCGTCGGCGGTTTTCCGTGGTGCAGGAACGGCTGGTGCGGGAGCTGAACGGGGAGCCTTGTCTGTCTCTGGACACGCAGCCTTCGCCGCGCCAGCAGGTGATCCATTCCCGTTCATTTGGTGAGCCGGTAACCGCCTTGCCGCCGTTGCGTCAGGCGCTGAGTGATTTTGCTTTCCGGGCCATGGAGTCCTTGCGCAAGGAGCATTTGTATACTGGCCGGGTAACGGTCTATTTGCGCACCGCCCCGATGGGTAAGCCCCAACAATTGTTCCCCGATACGCTTGGTGCCGCCTTGTCGCCCGCCACAGCGGACACTCGTGTGGTGGTGCATCAGGCTCAGGCCTTGCTGGCGCAGTTATGGAAGCCAGAGTACCGCTACGGAAAAGCCGGAGTGATTCTCACCGACTTGCGCGGACGTGATCAGATCCAGGATGGATTGTTTGCGCAGCAAGGGGAGCCTGATGACAGGGGCAACGCCTTGATGACGGTAATGGATACGATTAACCAGAGCGGTGCCGGCAAGGTATGGCTGGCGGGGCGGGGCATGCAGACCGATCAGCGTAGTGCCTGGGCCATGCGCAGGGCACACCTGTCCCCGGCCTATACCAGTCGCTGGAGTGATTTGCCGGTGGTGCGTTAGCCGGGCGCCTTTGTGTTTGTGTGTAAGGGAGCCCGCTCCGGTATTTCCAAGCCGATGAGGCTCCGACGCCAGCGGCGTTGGAGGTTGGCAGTGGGCCTGCATGCCTTAATGTTCATTTTCACAGATGAGCGTGGTGGTCCCCATAGAACCGCGCCGGCCACTTTGAGGGCCGGCGGGTTGTGTCGGTAATGGGGTGTGGCTTACTGGTTGGCCACCGCAGTCATGTTTACCCGGTCCAGCATGCGTTCTTCGATACGGTCCAGGCGTGCTCGACAGTCGCGGAAGGTGCGGCTGATACAGGTGGTATTGGCCACCATGTCGAGTTTCGGCCAGGTCGCCTGTTCGCCTTTACGGATATAGTTTCGCACATCTTGCAGCGTGGGGTTATTCAGAACCCGCAGGGCGTTGAGCGGCTGGCGGGGCGGGATCATGTTGATGTCGCCGATATACTTCTGCGTCACCATGCTCTTCGCCTTGTCGATCATCAAGCCCATGTCGTTGGACGCCACCCGGCGCTGCACCAGTTGCAGGCCATAGCGCAGGTTCATGGAGACGTTGCGCAGCGCCCAGTCACCCAAAGTGCTAAGAGAGCTGTCGGTGTTTTCATTGCGGGACAGAAACGGCACCACATGGGGATTAGTCTGGCTGACAATGGAGTGGTTGACCCCGTAAAGGCGGGCCAGCCGGCGAATGGGCAGGTCGTCGACGATGGAGCCGTCAACAAACTTGCGGCCGGGGATGTAGGGAACCCGCTCGCCGTCGATGTTCTTTGCCCACAGGGAGACCGGCGGATAAATGCCGGGAATTGCACAGGACGCCAGCGAAGCTTTGCGAATCAGCACATTGGGAGAGGTGCGCCAGTTCAGCAGGCGCGCGTGCTGGTTGCGGTCATAGGGACTCACGGTAATATTGATTTCGCGACCGGTGTGTCGATAGGCCTCTTCGAAGGTCATGTCGGTGATGTTTTCTTCCAGGCAGGCTTCCAGATGGTCGCCGTCCAGCACCGGGGTGCCGCGTACCAGACCTTTCCAGCCCAGCACCTTGAAGGCTTCCAGATAAATGTTTTCCGGCTCCAGTTTCACCTTCAATTCTTCATCGTTGTGAGTGCCCACCACTGAGCCGATGATGCTGCCGGCACTGGAGCCGGATATCACCGAAGGCAGCAGGTTCTGCTCCCACAGGCAGCGGGCCACCCCAATATGGAACAGGCCCAGGGCCGCACCGCCGGAAAGCATCAGGCAACTTTGCCCGAAAGCCTGGCCGGTGGTTTCAAAGAAATCGAGCTTGTCTTTCAAGCCGAATTCCTTGAAGTTGCTGTCGCACAGGTAGTTCAACGCGGTGGACACTTCGGTCAGGTAGTTTTCGATCAGGCGTTTGGTGCCCACGCGGCTGTGCTGATAAAGGCGCGGGTTGGAAATGTTGCCCAGATTACCGTGCAGGCCTTCGTGTAAATGGAAGACCAGCTTGTTCACATCGTTGCGTTCGCGGGCCTGGCGAATCTGCCAGAGGCGATTACGAATCAGCTCGTAATCGTAGTAGGGGGAACGGTCCACTTCCTTCCATTCGTCGGCGCCGGAAAGGCGGTCGTGTTCCTGGCTGGCTTCGTACCATTCGTCATAGGTCGTCGCGTTATCGATGGCGCGTTCGAGCTGCTTGAGGGTGCCTTTCATTGAGGCTCTCCACCATTCATTGTTGTCATTGATTGATGTCAGTATAGACAGGAGAGAGGGCCGCGTTTAAGTGTTTGTAGGACAAAAAGCACAGAGGCGCAGATAAAAGCGTCTGTTTTTATGAGTGTATTTGCTTATTGTCGGGTTTGGCTCGGTATTGCCCCGGGGTCATGGCGGTGTGGCGTTTGAAGCTGCGCTGGAAGGAACGAATATCGGAATAGCCCAGGGCGGCGGCGATATCGGCCTGGGGCAGGGCGGTGGTGGTGAGCAGGTGACGTGCCTGTTTCAGGCGCACGTCATCGAGCAGTTTTTGCCAGCTCTGGTCTTCGTCGGCCAGCCGGCGATGCAGGGTGCGAACATTCATGCCCAGCCGCTCGGCAACGGTTTCCTTGCGGGGCAGGGAATGGCCAATGGCATCCTGGATGCACTGTTTGACCCGCTGGCTGAGATTGGTGTCCACACCCAGTTGGTTCAGTTGCTGAATGGCGTGGGCCTCCAGGGTAGAGAGCAGTAACGGGTCGGGTTGTCGTATGGGCTGCTGCAATAATTGCGGCGCGCCGACCAGGGCGGAGCAGGGTTGTTCGAACAATACATCGCAGAGAAACACACGCCGGTATTCCTCTACCTGTGCCGGTGGAGGGGTGGGGTGTTCCAGCCAGACCTGATCCGGTGCCAATAAGTCGTTGCCGGTGAGCCAGCGGGAGTAGCGCACCCATGAGCCGAGAACATTATCGATCAGATGCTGGCGTGCGGGTTGCTGGCGATACAGGCAATCCCAGCGGATGGCTACCTGGTGGGCGTCGAGAGTCGTGTCTGTGGTGCCCATGTCACCCACCAGCTTTTCGTACAGGCTGACCTTGGATAACGCTTCCTGAAGCGTGCTGGCGCTCATGGCGATATAGCCGATCACATTGTAGGAACCGGGCTGCACAAACTCTGAAGTGTGTAACCCGAACAGGGGATCGGCGGATTGTTTGATGAGGGCGTGCAGCAGGGTCTGAAAATCCTGCCCATGAATGCGGGTATCCGGTTTCTGGATATGGTCGGGGTCCAGGTTGGCCTGCTGCAGCGCCGCAGCGGTATCCAGCCCACGGGCTTGCCCGTGAGCCAGGTACTGCTGGAGTGCTGCGCTGCAAATCTGGCCCAGTGCGTCCATGGAGATGCCCGATCAGTTCAGTTCAAAAGTGATTTGTACCTGAGCGGAAATTTCGGTTTCGCCGGCCCGGTAGCTATCAGCGGCACCGCTTTCCTTGCTGCGTGCCATCATCATCACCGGTTGCGGGTGGTGAATGCCCTGGGCCTGGATTTCGAAGGCTTCACCCAGGTCGCGGTCGGCGGCTTCGGCAATAATTTCTGCCCGCTGGCGGGCATCGGCCACGGCTTTTTTCAGTGCCTGGTTGCCCAGCTCGTCGCGGTTGCTGACCTCAGCGCCAGCAGGACGGATGTTGCGTACGCCCTGTTCGGCCAACCCTTCCAGTAGCTCGGCATAGGTTTCCAGGCCATCGACCTTGAAGCTCACGTCGCGGCTGACTTGATGGCCAATCAGTTTGCGCTCGGGTTGGTATTGCCATTGGGGAGAGACTCGCATGGTACTGGCAGTGACGGATTTTTCTTCGATATCCAGATCATCGGCCAGCTCCAGCATATTGCCGACGGCGTCATCCACGCGGTCTTTCATGTCGGCAATGTCATCGCCATTTTCGCTGGCGGTGGCGACCACTGTGAAGCGATCCGGTTGGGCGTTGATTTCGCCGCTACCGGACACGGTAATGCTGTCGCGGGAGGTATTGATGGTGGTGTTGTCGCAACCGGCCAACGCCAGTGTGCCAGCGATCAACAGGGTCGCAGCGGATACAACTTTCATGATATCTCCTTGTACTGCCGTGCAGGCGGCAAAGCTCTATTTTGCTGATCGGTCAGGTTTACGCAACTCATCTCGCACAAACCCGTTAAACGAATGGTTTACCTTACAAAACGCAGGGCAAAGGTCCCCTTGGTTGTTGGTCCGATAGCCCCTATCATCGCAGCTCGTGAGGCAGAGGCAATCGGTGAGTACAGTCATGAGTTCAGCCATGGATAAATCGGAACAGCAGATTCGACAGCACCTGGGCGATTTTATTCCCGAGGATCTGGGCGTTAGCTTGAATCAGGTCAATGGGATCAGTGCGTTTCAGTTGAGCGATGCTGCCGTGACGGCCACGGTGACTCTGGGCTATCCCTGCGACAGTATTCGTGATGCGCTGATTGATGCCATTCACGCTCACATGGCTCCGGTGCTGGAGCAACGCGCCCTGTCAGTGACGGTGGAAAGCCGCATTGTGCCGCACCGGGCGCAAAGCAGCCTGCCGGCACGGGACCAGGTCGCCAATATCATTGCCGTTGCGTCCGGCAAGGGCGGGGTGGGCAAATCCACCTCGGCGGTGAATCTGGCGCTGGCGTTACAGGCGGAGGGCGCCCGAGTTGGGTTGCTGGATGCGGACGTGTTCGGGCCCAGCCAGCCATTGATGCTGGGGATGCCCGACGGTACACGCCCGCAAGTGCTGGAAGGCAAATTCTTTGTGCCAGTGGACGCCTACGGCTTGCAGACCATGTCCATGGGGTATCTGACAACAAAGCAAACACCGGTGGTGTGGCGTGGTCCCAAGGCCAGCGGTGCGCTGGTGCAGATGATGGAACAGACCCGCTGGCATGAGCTGGACTATCTGTTGGTGGATTTGCCCCCCGGCACCGGGGACATTCAACTGACGCTGGCCCAGAAAATTCCGGTGGCAGGAGCCGTGGTGATCACCACGCCGCAGGATATTGCGTTGCTGGATGCCATCAAGGGCGTGGAAATGTTTCGCAAGGTGGATATTCGGGTACTGGGAATCCTGGAAAACATGGCCATGCATGTCTGTAGCCAGTGCGGGCATCAGGAGGCTATTTTCGGTCAGGGTGGTGGCGACAAAATGGCAGCAGATTATGACACTGAGGTGTTGGCTGCGCTGCCATTGTCCCTGCGTATTCGCGAGCAGTCAGACAAGGGCGAACCGGTGATGCAGGCGTTCCCCGACAGTGACGAGGCTGCACTTTACCGGGCGGCGGCTCGACGCCTGGCGGCCCGGTTGTCATTGACCGAGGCAGGGAGCCGGGCGTTTCCGAATATTGTGCAGCACTAGGCCTGATGCCAGCTGCCCCATGCCCAACAAGGGCAGAGGGCCGCTGGCGTGCTGCGTGCGGCCAGTGATGCTGCTACCATTGGCCGCTTGAACGCTAACCACTCTGGAACATTGAGGCGTAAATGACTATTAAATCGGATCGCTGGATTTCCCGCATGGCCGCCGAGAAAGGCATGATCGAGCCATTTCAGACCGGGCAGATTCGCGCGGATGAGAACGGTGAAAAGCTGATCTCCTACGGCGTGTCCAGTTATGGCTACGATGTGCGCTGTGCCGACGAGTTCAAGGTGTTCACCAATATCCATTCCGCCACGGTGGACCCGAAAGCGTTTGATGAGCGCAGTTTTGTCGATGTGAAGGGGGAGTACTGCATTATCCCGCCGAACTCCTTTGCCCTGGCCCGCACGGTGGAATATTTCCGCATTCCCCGAAATGTGTTGACCATTTGCCTGGGCAAATCCACCTACGCACGGTGCGGCATTATCGTTAATGTCACGCCGCTGGAACCCGAGTGGGAAGGGCATGTGACGCTGGAGTTTTCCAACACCACGACGCTGCCGGCAAAAATTTATGCCCACGAAGGCGTGGCGCAGATGTTGTTCTTCGAGTCTGATGAGGTGTGCGAAACTTCCTACATGGATCGGGGCGGCAAGTACCAGGGGCAGCGTGGTGTGACCTTGCCTCGGGCCTAGTCTGACGCGGGCGCTGAGTCCGGAGCGAGTTCCGGGCCGTTGTAGTCGATCATGATCATTTCGGCTTTCAACAGGGTGCTTTCAATGTGTTTTGCCTGCACCACCATGTAATCCAGCTGCGGCGCTACCCAGAACAGGGTGCGCCGTTTTTCTTTACTGTCCCCGGTGCGCTTCTTTTCCACCAGCAGGGTGTCCAGTTTGCCCAGCGGTGTTTTCAGGGTTTCCCTGTCGATCACTTCAAAATGATGCTCGCGCACTTTGTCGCCGTACACGCTGGTCACCGAGTAAGACTTGTCGCCGGTGGCAAACACGCAGCGCCCGCGTAGCAGAATAGTCAGCTCATCGAGCGTGTCGTCGGGAATATCCAGGCTTTCCTTGTCGTCTTCGGATTCGTTGTGCACCCGTGGCGGGTTCCACTCAAAGTCCATATGGTGAAAGCGCCGCTGACCGAACCCCTTGAATTCATGCACGTAGCGCGCTGTGCGCGGCTGGCAGTCACGCCAGTGAAAATAGCTTTCCTCGGTGTTGCTGAGCAGAAACGATTTCGCCTTGAGCAACATATGGTAGTAGTCGTCGCCCTCTGCCGGTTCCAGCACCAGTTCGGCTTTGACCGGGGTGGGCAGCTTGTTCACATAAATCCGAAATTCGGCTGAAAAGGGGGCCAGGGGTTCGTTGGCTGTGGCCAGGCTGCTGGCCAGCACCAGCAAAAGTGAAATCAACCGCACGCTCAGAGTCCTTTCAGTGATTGCAGGGTCATCAGGTGTTCGCCATCGTCGTTCTTCTGCATCAGCTGCACCAGCGTATAGTCATGACCCGGTGCGAACCACATGTAGGTCTGCCGGTCGCTGTTTTTACCGCGTTGACGTTGCACTTTTAGCGTTTCCACCTTGTCGCCATCGATGGTCAGTGTTTCTGCGCCAGTGACGGTGTAGTGGTGGGTTTTCTGCGCACGTTCATCGGCCACCTGCAGTTCTATTTCTCTGGCGCCGTCGCGCAATTCGCACTGCAGGGCCAGGGAGACGGAGAGTTCATCGGTGGCGTTATCACTTACGTCATAGCTGCGCATGGGTTTGTCGGTACGTTCGCTGGCGGCCACGCCGGTCTGGCGATCAATGTGCAGCTTGGCCTCTTTGACCTTGCCCAGTCCACGGCGCTCGTAACCGTAGTAATTGCTCAGGGGGGTGCAGCCTTGCCAGTTGAACAGGGCGGTTTCGCGAATCTCGCCGAGCCAGTTTTTGGCGTGGACTTCCATTTTCCAGAGCCCGTCCTTAACCTGGCTGAGAGAGCGGGTGGCGACGATGCTGAATGGAATGCCTTCGCTTTTCAGGCGGTAGTCCAGACGAAACGGTGATGGCGTTTCGTCCCCGGTGGCGGCGGGAGAAAAAGCAAAAGTCGCCAGCAGGATAGCAGCGAGAATCAGGGGGTTGCGTAGAGAGATGCGTAGGGGATTACGCCAGTGCGTAACCCTGCGCAGGGAGTGGCTTCCCATCCAGTACGACTCCGTTGTCAGTCAGTTCCAGTCTATCTTGTGCCCGCCATTGCAGCACTTGAGGATAGAGCAGGTGTTCGCGTTGTTGTACACGCTTGGACAGGGAATCAACGGTATCGTTCGCATGCACCGCAATGGGGGCCTGGGCAATCAGTGGGCCCCCATCCAGCTCTTCAGTGACGAAGTGAATGGAGCAGCCGTGTTCGCTGTCGCCGGCTTCCAGGGCGCGGGCATGGGTATTCAGCCCGCGATATTTGGGCAACAGGGAGGGGTGGATGTTGATCAGTTGCCCGGCGTAATGGCGTACAAAGACAGCTGAAAGGATGCGCATGAAACCGGCCAGCACCACGGTATCCGGGGCGTAGGGGGTGAGCACCTCGATCATGGCCTGGTCGAACTGCTCCCGGTCCGGGTAGTCGCGGTGATCCAGGCTGGCGGTGGGGATGCCCGCCTGTGCGGCCCGCTCAAGGCCGGCGGCGTTGGCGCGATTGGAAAACACCACGGCAATCTCGGCGTCGAGGGTACCTGCTTTTTGGGCATCCATGATCGCTTGCAGGTTGGTGCCTGAGCCGCTGATCAATACCGCCAGCTGGTGTGTCACTCTGGCAGTCCGTCCAACACTACGTCCGGCTCGCCGTCGCCGGTCTGGATTTCGCCGATCAGGAAGGCGTTTTCGCCTTCGGCTTCCAGCAGGGCGAGGGCGTCGTCCACGTGGCTGGCGGGGACAGCGATGACCATGCCCACGCCGCAGTTGAAGGTGCGGTACATCTCAAAGGCGGGCACCTGGCCTTCCTGCTGCAACCACTGGAATACGGCCGGGAATTCCCAGCTTTTGGTGTCGATCACGGCACGGACGTTGTCCGGCAGAACCCGCGGCAGGTTTTCTGGCAGGCCACCGCCAGTGATGTGTGCCAAGGCGTGGACAGGCACCTGTTCAATCAACTTGAGCAGGGACTTAACGTAAATGCGGGTGGGTTCCAGCAGGTGCTCGATCAACGGCTTGCCGTCCAGATCGATGTCAGTGTCTGCCTGGGCCATGATACGGCGAATCAGGGAGTAGCCGTTGGAGTGGGGGCCGGAGGCGCCCAGAGCGATCAGCTTGTCGCCGGCTTCGACCTTGCTGCCATCCAGTACGCCGTCTTTTTCCACCACGCCTACGCAGAAACCCGCCAGGTCGTAGTCTTCGCCTTCATACATGCCGGGCATTTCTGCGGTTTCACCGCCGATCAGGGCGCAGCCGGCCAGTTCGCAGCCTTCGCCAATACCGGTGACCACGCTGGTGGCAATCTCCACGTCCAGCTTGCCGGTGGCGTAGTAGTCCAGGAAGAACAGGGGCTCGGCGCCGCCCACGATCAGGTCGTTAACGCACATGGCGACCAGGTCTACCCCCACTTTTTCATGACGGTTGTGGTCGATGGCCAGCCGCAGCTTGGTACCCACACCGTCAGTGCCTGCCACCAGAACCGGGTTCTTGTATTTGGTGGGCAACTCGCAGAGGGCACCGAAACCGCCGAGACCGCCCAGCACTTCCGGGCGACGGGTCCGCTTGGCAACAGGGGCGATGCGTTTAACCAGCTCGTTACCGGCGTCGATATCGACACCTGCGTCACGGTACGTCAGTGGCCGTTTCTGTTCGGTCATGGGGGGCTCCGGGTTGGTGAAGGCGCGTATTCTAGCAACGGGCCTGCCTGCTGGGGAACCTCTGCGTGACGCCTCGGGGCGTTAAACTCAGGGAAAGCGGGTTTCGTCCGACAGATAAGGTCGCTTCGCTCAGGGATTTGCCCTGTAATTTGCCGGAAACGGGTTCGCGTGGCTGAGGTGAATAGGTGATAATAGCGCGCTTGAATTTTCGGTTGGAATGAGCGCCCATGCGTTTTATTGGATTGTTGGCCGTGTTGTTGGGATGGAGCCTGCTGGCCCAGGCAGAATCGCTGGATACAGTGCAGGTGCCGGTGGATGGCCGTGGCGACGCGCAGCGGCAGGACGCGTTGGCTGAGGGCCTGGAGCAGATGCTGGTGCGTCTGAGCGGGCAGCGGGATGTACTCAATGAGGCGGTGGCTAGTGAAGCCGCTTCACGGCTGGATCGCTGGGTGACCCGCTACGATTACAACACGCTGGATGATGGCAGCAGTGCCTTGCAGGCCCGTTATGACGTGAATGGCCTAATGGCCTTCATGGCGGAGCAGGGCGCATCGGTGTGGGGGATGCCTCGGCCCAGGGTGCTGCTCTGGCTGGTGGAGCAGGGCGCAGGCCGCGGCGAGATGGTGGTGGACGGTCACCCGCTTTATGCGCAGTTGGTTGCGCAAGCCCAGCGACGTGGCCTGACCCTCGTCATCCCGAAGTGGGATAGCGAGGATCTGGGGCGTTTGAACGTGGCAGACATCCGTGGCCGTTTCGATCAGCAATTGCGTGACGCCTCCAGCCGCTACCCCCATGAGCTGATTGCTGCTGCGGTGCTGTATCAGGGTGAGCCGGCCACGGTGAGCTGGCGAGTCCTGAAAGACAAAAGCACTCTGGAAGACGGCCGGGAGAAAACGGAGAACGACGAAGAGGCCGTGACTGCGTTGATCGACCGTGTCACCGACCAGCTGGCCGCCCGCTATGCGGTGAAAGGCGCAGTAAGCGATTTGCGCACCCTGCTGGTGGTGGATCAGGTCGACCAGCTGCAGGACTGGTTTACGTTACAACAATTTCTGGCGGGCCTGAGCGGGATGCGTCGAGCCTCACTGGTACAGGCCTCAGGTACTACGCTGACCTTTGGGCTGGATTTCAGTGCCAGTGACGAGCAGCTGCGCAACCTGCTGGAGCTGTCTCCCCAATTGCGCGCCTGCCCGGATCCGGCGGTGGCCGGGCCCCAATGGCATTACTGCTGGCGTTGATCCGATGAGTGCGCAACTTCCCCTGGCCCTGCAGCTTCGCGAGGGCAATGCCCTGGATAATTTCCACGCGGGCCCCAATGGCGCAGCCGTTGCCGGGCTGCATGAGGCTGTGGAAGGCGTCGACCGACAAGCCTTTTTCTGGGCCGGTGACGGGCAGGGCAAAAGCCATTTGCTGGAAGGGGCCGTACGTCTGGCTCAGCACAATGGTCTGGATGCCTGCCTGCTGCCTGCCAGTGAAATCATCCCGCTGGTCCCTGACGTGCTGGAATCCATGGAACAGTTCGGATTGCTGGCCATTGATGATTGCCAGTTATTTGCCGGTCTGCCTGCCTGGGAAGAAGCCCTCTTTCACCTTTATAACCGGCTGATGTCGTTGGGCGGACGATTACTGGTCACCGCCAATGCGTCGCCGGGAGCCATGGGCTTGATGCTGCCTGATCTGGCTACCCGTCTGGCGGCGGGGCCGGTCTACCGGCTGATGTCGCTGGAAGACGAGGATTTACAGGCGCTATTACAGGAAAGAGCCAGGGCTCGGGGCTTGCGGCTGGAGCCTGAAGTAGCCCATTACATCGTACTGCGCAGTGAACGTTCCGCTGGCGCCTTGATGGAATTATTGAGCGATCTGGACCGTCTGGCCCTGGCGCAACAACGCTCTGTCACGATTCCCTTTGTCAAGGATGCGCTGGGGTGGTAAAAATGGGCGCTTAACGAATAAACAACAGTTCGCTACCTGAATTGGCGATATATTGCGCTTAATTACATTGGGTTACACATGCGTGGGCGCTTGGCTGGCGACACGATTCCTCTATTTGTATACCCGCAAGCGCAAGAACCACATTAGAACAATAACGCCAGGCAAAAAGCCTGCAGGAGAACAAAATGCGCCACTTTGGGCTACAGCAGTGCCTTGCTGGTTGCGCCTTGATTGTTGCGGCCACCTCCCATGCAACCGTCTATGAAATCAATAACACCAGTGATGCAGTGGTTACTGTCGTGGCCGTGGATGGCGATGACACTGATGGCGTTTGGGATAAAACCACCCACTGGGAGGTGACGACCAGCAACGCCGGTGGTACCTGCACGTTGCGAGAAGCCCTTTATGCCAGCAATTACCGTATTGCCGTGGGGGCCTGTGAGGCCGGTGGCGCCAGCGATACCATCAAACTTCAGGAAGGCAAGGTTTACACCCTGACCGAGGGTGAGTTGCCCGTTGGCAATGGCGAGCAAATCAAATTCACTGAAGACACGTCGGTGGACCCGGCCGTGACAACAGCCGACATAGAGCCCTTGGGCAACCAGGTCCAGTTTGACCTAATCCTCGATGCTTTCGAGGAACCTGAAGGCAAAACCCTGCCGGTGATCACCGCGGCAGGTAATTCCCGATTGATTCATGTCTACGATGGCGGCGCCATGTCGCTGACCAATCTTGAACTGACCGATGGTAATGCGGGTGCCGACAACGGTGGCCTGATTTATGCCATGGGGCCGGTTATTATCGCGGCGAACGTGTCCATGAATCAGGGCATGGCAACGAACGGCGGGGCCATGTATCTGGAGGAAGGCTCCGGCGTTGCCTTCAGCGTCGGCGGGCGCTTTGAAAACAATGTGGCCACCGGTGTGGGCGCGGTCATTGCCACCTCGGATACCTTTAATGGTTCGATTATTGGCTACGATTTTTATATGGCCGATAACGAAGCGGGAGCGGGCGCCGCCGATGCCGGCATTATCCACATGGACGGGGACCCGGATGCCACTGTGACGCTGGAATTGGCCAACGGCATGGTGGTCAATAATACCGGTGGCGTGCTTAACGTGGTCTCCACGGATCACGTGGCGGTGGTGGCCAACATGACTATCGCCTTCAATGATGGGGTCGCTCTCACGTTGGCGCAAACCCAGTTTGATGACCCTGCCGATGCGACAACGCGCGATATAATTCTGCATAGCGTCATGGTGGGTAACAGTGTTGGTGCTTGCGCTGGCCCGGTGCTGGACGGCACCGCCAGCCCGGCAGATGCGGCAGCGCGCCTGCTGTTCACCATTACCGATGATGCTAATTGCCCGGAGCCTGAAGAGCAGACCCTGGGCACGCCCGTGACCAATAACCCTAATACCGCGCAAGCGGATATTTTCCTTGGCATGGATCGCGTGCCTTGCGCCGGTACTGGCGCTGGTGGTTGCACACTGATGACTGCCGAAGAGATCGGTGGACCTTACCCGGGCTTGCTGCCCAACCCGACCCCTGCAGCGTTGGCGGGTGATCCCATGGCGCCCAGTCTGTTTGATCGCGCCAGCCCGGAAACCGCTACGGTGGACCAGTGTGAATCAACCGATAACCGCGGTAACTCACGCGGTGGACCGGCGGGTCGTTGTGATGTGGGGGCGGTGGAATTTCTGCGGGCGCGAGCACAACCGGATGAAGTCGATCTGATCAGTGGCCAGTCAGTACTGGCGGATGTGCTGGAAAACGACCGCAATGATACCGAAGTGGACTGTGGTCTACTGGAAGACGTAGTGGTAGCCGAAGGGGTGTGCAATATCGGTGAGACCGATTGCATTGCTGACGCGATCCAGGATCGCTGTCTGGTAGTGGTCGCTCAGCCCAGTCGAGGCTCGGCTCGAGTGGAGATCGATGCCGATGGCTATCCTCGCATCCGTTACACGTCGGGCTCGTCTTTCCACGGTGTGGACCAGTTGCGCTACGAGGTGGACAAGG
Source organism: Alcanivorax sp. (assembly GCF_002726155.1). Lineage (GTDB taxonomy): Bacteria > Pseudomonadota > Gammaproteobacteria > Pseudomonadales > Alcanivoracaceae > Alcanivorax. Next base: position 55,917 of record NZ_PBSH01000016.1, read on the forward strand.
ACGCCTTTTTCGGTGGCACGGACCTGGGCCAGAACCAGAGTGAAATCACTAACCTGGTGGCTGAACCCGCCAGCGGCTTAACCGAAAAAAAGAGCATTGGCGCCCAAGGCGGTATGATGCTTGCTCTTCTGGCTCTGGTTGGGCTGGTTCGTCGCTATCGCTTGTCGCCAAAGAGGGCGTTGGCTCTGGTTTCTGCTTTACTTAGCGGTCCTGCGTTGGCGGTAGATATCGAGGTGAACTCTCTCGTCGATCAATTTCCGCCCATCACCAACGATGGAAAATGCACGTTACGCGAAGCGCTGGAAAATGCTGGCGGCTCGGGCAGCCCGGATTGCGCCTATGGCGGCAACTCGTCTGACCGGATTCTTATTCCTGCTGGCGAGATTCACCTGGCAACAACCCTGATTATTGAGGGTGGCAGTGTGGAGTTGGTGGGCAAGGGGGTGCGCGACGTGGACCCTGCTGATGATGAAGAGACGCAGACACGCATTATCGGCAATGGCACGGAACGTCTTTTCGAAGTGGAGCCGCCGAACCCGAGTTCAGGACACCCTGGTGTCACGTTCCGCTATCTGACGCTGGAAGACGGGGTGGCGACCGGTAGCGGTGAGACCGGCAGCGGCGCGGTGATCACCACCGGTGGCTCGGTGATTTTTGATCGTGTGGTGATTACCAATAACCATGCGGATGCTTCTGCGGGGGTGGCTTATGTGCGCTCCAATGCGGGTAATGAAAAGCTGGTGACGTTCAATCGAGCCTATGTTTACAACAACACTGCCGGGGTGGCCGGTGGTGTGATCTCTACCACCACGCAGAACAATGACAACGTGAAAGTGGCACTGATTGACAGTACCTTTGAGGGTAATACCAGTGTCACCAAAGGCGGTGTGCTGGATGCCAATATCAATGCCGGTTCCGTGACAGTCTCCAACAGCACTTTTGTCGATAACATGTCGCCCCAGGGCGCGGCGCTGGATCTGACCAATATCGTGGTGGGTGCCACCATCATGAACAGTACCTTCATGAATAATACTGGCGGTGGTTTGGGCATTGATCTCGGAGATGCCCCTTCAGAAATCCAGATGGCCAACAGCATTTACTTCGACAGTGGGGCAGCGTGCACCAGTGGTGCCACTGTATTGCACGAAAGCCACTACAACGCTTTTTCCGATGCTGCCTGTGCAGCAACAACAGAAAGCAATAACCAGACATCATTGGGAAGCGCCGACCTGGATAGCACGTTGAGTGGGGAAGACGGAGTGGCGGATGATTACACGCCACCATTTCTGTCCATGAGTGACCCGGAAAACGACGCCATCCTGGTGGACAAGGGCAATGATGAAGCCCTGGTCAGCGGCACTGGAACGCCTCTGCGTTGCCGTTCCGTGGATTTGCGTGGCATTTCCCGGACGTCCGGCGGTCGTTGTGATCTGGGTGCCTTCGAGTACCAGAAAATCACCGCCGGCGACGATGAAGGCACCAATAAGAACCGTCCGGGTCGCCAGGTGGCGGTGGATATTCTGGATAATGATCTGGCCAGTGATGGGGCCGAGATTGTCTATCTGGATGACGTGGACCCCAGCCTGTTTCTGGATAATGTTTTCGCCTTTGAACACGCGGAACCAAATAGCGCGGACCCTGTGGAATATGTCGGTACCGGCGATCTCTATCAGCAAGATATGAGTGAACGCACACGTTTTGAATTGATTAACCCAGCCAATCCCGATGCGGACGGTGCAATCATCGATTTCGTCTGGCTTTACTATAATCCGGACCGAGACGGTTACGATTTGCGCTGTGGCGAGCCCATTTCCCAGAAAGTTATTGATGCGAACCCGGACCTGCTGGAAGACGGGGATGTGGCCGATGAATGTGTGGTGCTCTTTACTCCCCCGACCACAGCGGGTTTTGAGACCAATGTATGTCAAAGCACCGACGATAATCCGTTGAAAATGGCGTTCCTGTATACCTTCACAGATAGCAATAATGTATCGGTGAATACGAACGATGCAGCGACAGTGGTGATGACAATAAACGACAAGGCACCTGCTCTGGACAACCAGTCGAAAATGAACCAGCCGGGGGCAACGGTGAGGTTCAACCTGACCGCATCAGATCCGGATGACCCGGACGCGGAAATTGATTGGAGCAATTACGATATTTCTGTCAGTCAGGCGCCGAGCTTTGCGAAGAAAGATGAAAACGGCAATGTGGTGGGCGCCGGTTTATTTATCGACAATGACAACGGCATCGTCACCTATATTCCGCAGAGCAATTACAACACCTTCAAGGATGTTTTCACCCTGACGGTTGAAGACACCAACTGTGGCACCGTTTCGCAGCAGGCCACCTTTACGGTTTCCTATCCCAACAATGAAACTTCTGCCGGGTCAGGGGGCAGTATTGGCTGGGCGATGTTGGGCGGGCTAATCCTTTTGCTGCGTCGCCGAGTGGCGGCGTAGCACCCGCCGCAGGGTTTCCCACACCACTGCCCCGAAAAGCATGCTGGCCATCAGCAATACAAGCTTGGGAATGTCCACCAGGGTCCAGAACAGAATATCGATGCTGGTGGGTTCCAGGTTCTGAAAAACGATAATGATGGCTAAAATCGCCAATAGAATCTGTAGTGCCCCCATGGGGTGCGTGATCAGCCAGTGCCCGGATTTACGGCTGCCGCGGGCAATCAGTGAGGTTTTTTTGCCGCTGTGGTCATCCATGATCTTCCTCCTTGCTGTGTTTCGACTCTAGTCCAACTCGTGCTTGTCTCGTTACCTCCCTATACTCTCTCTAACAGTAGAAAGGAGAGGTGAATGGATATCAGTGCCGGTTGGGATCTTGTGGTGATTGGTAGTGGCCCTGCGGGTGAAGCGGCGGCGATGCAGGCGGCCAAAAAAGATCTAAAGGTGGCGATCGTGGAGGATCAGTCGTCGTTGGGCGGGAACTGCACCCACTGGGGCACGATTCCCTCCAAGGCGTTGCGGCATCAGGTGCGCCAGGTGATTCGTACCCAGCGGAATCCCTTGCTACGCGGCATCATCAAGCCCCGCGAAATCCGCTGGCAGGATCTGATTGCCCGCACCCGCGAGGTAATAGACTCTCAGGTGCAGGTTCGAACGGACTTTTATGTCCGTAACCGGGTTACCGTGTTCGGGGGGCGTGGTGAGATTCTGTCACCGCAAGAAGTGCGGGTCGATGACCATGCAGGCCGCCAGCACTTGCTGAAAACCCGCAATATTCTGGTTGCTACGGGGTCTCGTCCCTACCACCCGGATGACGTGGACTTCTCTCATCCACGTATCTACGACTCGGATACCATCCTGACCATGGATCATACGCCGCGGCATATCCTTGTTTACGGCGCCGGGGTCATCGGCTCGGAGTATGCCTGTATCTTCACCGGGCTCGGCATCCGGGTGGATCTGGTGAACTCCCGTGAGCACTTACTGGATTTTCTGGATACGGAGATTTCCGATGCGCTCAGCTATCACCTGCGTGAGCAGGGCTGCACCATTCGCCAGGGGGAACACTACAAACGGGTGACGGCGGATGACGAGGGTGTAACGCTGGAGCTGGAATCCGGCAAGAAACTGCGCGCGGATGCCTTGTTATGGTGTAACGGCCGTTCCGGGAACACCCAGAATATTGGCCTGGAAAACGTGGGCGTTGAAGCCAACAGTCGTGGGCAGCTCAAGGTCAATGAGCGCTATCAGACTGAGATGGACACGCTCTATGCCGTCGGTGATGTGGTGGGGTGGCCATCACTGGCTAGTGCCTCCTACGACCAGGGGCGCTTTTGTGCGGCTGCCATTGCTGGTGACGAAGTGCGCCAGGTCACGGATGTGCCCACGGGAATTTACACCATTCCTGGTATCAGTAGCGTTGGGCGAACCGAGCAGGAATTGACCGAAGCCAAGGTGCCCTATGATGTGGGACAAGCTTTCTTCAAAAACCTGGCCCGGGCGCAAATTACCGGCGAGCGGGTGGGCATGCTGAAAATTCTGTTTCATCGCGAAACATTGGCGGTGTTAGGTATTCACTGTTTCGGCTACCAGGCCATGGAAATCGTCCATGTGGGCCAGGCGATCATGCGTCAACCGGGTGAAAACAACACGCTGGAGTACTTTATTGATACCACCTTCAACTATCCAACCATGGCGGAGGCGTATCGAGTGGCGGCGATCAATGGGCTGAACCGGATCAAGCGGTGAATATGGTTGGCTGTGATAGTTAGCAGCTACGCGAGGAGGTCTTGGTTAGGTTTTAAACGGGAGAGGCCGCGACCAAGGTTTGGGCGCGGCCTCTCGTTTTGAAGAATAAGAGAATCCGGGTTGCGCAGCTTTCAATTGTCCACTAAAAACTGTCAACGGTTTCGATTGTTTTTCCCCGCTTCAATAAAGAACTCCCGATTGCGTTGGCGGGCCTGCCCGTTTTTGCGAACCAGCACCTGGGTTGCGCCGCTGCCGCCACGGTTGGCGGGTGTGCTGTGAAAGGCCAGTACCAGGTAGCTTTCTTCCAGCCAGTGCATCACGTAACTTTTCAGAAAGCCGGGCCGTTCGCTGTGCAGCCCCTTGCCGTGGCTGATTAGCACGGTGCGCATGCCATTGTTGTGGGCATTCTCCAGAAACTGCTGTACCAGGTTGCGGGCATCCATCAAGCGAACCCGGTGCAGGTCCAGCACATCCTGGGCCTCATATTTGCCCAGTCGCAGTTTTCGATATACCCCTTCCTGGACGCCATCCTTTTTCAGTCCGACGATATCCAGTGGCCCGACGGGGGGCACCTGTTCGGGAACGGTCAGTGGATTGCGGTCTTTGCGATCGTCCACGGCGGCGGCGCGACGCAATTGTTCACGGATAGAGGGTTCACGACGGGGCGTACGTTCCTGCACCCGGTTGTCCGGCTTTATCGGCGTAACATCCGCCATCTCCTGGCGAAACAGATCATCGTCGGAGGCCATGGAACTGCTCCACAAAATTCATCTAACTTGCATGGTACACAAAGCCGGCGGAGACTGGGAGTAACAGGCTCCCTGAGAAGGAAGGGTGTGATGGAACGTCGACGATTCAGTCGGCCCAGGCTTCGCGTCAATGTGCGAGCGTGCGTCGATCAGCGGCCAATCGGCCATATTCTGAATATTACAGATCAGGGCGTTTGCCTGGCGGGCAAAGGCGTACCACCACAAACCTTGCAAACGATGGTGCTGAAGTTGCCCTTCAATCTGTCCGGCCAGCGAGAGTTGCACGTGCATGCGGAACCGCTATGGCACAGCTATCTGGACAATGGCCATTGGCGAGGTGGGTTTCGTCTGGCAACGGACGAGCAGACCGCAACCCTGCTGTCGAAGCTGGTGAGCCGTTACGGGGAATAGCGGGGGAGGAGCGATCAGCGGTTACTGCAAGGCCGGGAAGGCGTAGCAGTAACCGGGCTCTATCTCTTTTCGGCACCCCTCGAGAAACCGGTAATGCCCAAGGTGATCAGAAGGCGATGTAATCAGTAAGCCTGTGGACGTGAGCGGTCCCGGCTTTCCTCTCCTTTCTCATCATCATGTCTGTGACGCTTGGCGTCTCGCTTGCGGCGCTCACGCTCTGCACGCTTGTGTTCTTCTTCCCACTCATTCGGGTCGTAGTCATCAAATTGGCGACGACTCATGGTGCCACTCTCTTTCCAACGTTAAAGGATACTTGCCGTTTTGCAGGTGCCACGAATGCAACCTGTCATTGGATATATAGCACTAAAAAGTGGGGTGTAGAAGGGAAAAGGGGCACCATTTATCGGTACCCCGTCATCATGGCGAACAAGGTGGGGATCAGCGGCCGTAAGTCTGGTCCAGATAGCTGAGAATGGCCTCGGATTCGAACAATTCCTTGCCGGTGTTCGGGTCCACCAGGTAGGGCACAGCGATTCTGCCAGCCCGTGCCATCAGATCTACCCGGTTGCGTTGGCTGGGGGCGTAGTCCATATCAAGGCGGTTGCGCACCACCGGCAGCACCCAGTCCTGCCATTGGTTGCGGCCACACTGGCGTAGCAGGTAGGGCAACTGCAGTTCGGTCAGTCGTTCACGAACCAGGCGTGCAAAGGGGCTGGCTTCGAAAGAATACAGCTCCAGCGGTTTTTCCGGCGCCTGGCTGTCCTGGCAGCGGATCCCGCGGCTGCCACGGGGGGCTGAAGCGGCCACTGCGGCGGCGGTGCGCAGACGCAATTGCCAGCTTTTCGGGGCCGGTCGGCCGCCATATTGCCGGTAGAGATAATCGATGATGGCGGCGGATTCATACAGGGCTTCGCCGGTGTTGGGATCCATCAGGTAGGGAAACTGCTGCTTGCCGCCCAGCCGTTCCACCAGGGGGCGATAGCGGTCGCCACCTTTCGGGCAGGGGAACACCATCACGTCCAGGTCCAGATCCGTTAATGCTTCACGAACCAGGCGACAGAACGGGCAGCCTTCCATGTCGTAGAGCTCCAGTGGCTCCTGCGGCCGGTTACTGTGACCTTTGCTGGCAATACCGCGGCCTTGTTGCAGCGAGGAGGAGAGCAGTGAACGAAAAACCTCTGTGCTGTGTGACATGGGAATACTCCTGAAACGAATTGGCGCGACCATACCATGTGATCGGGGGCATTCATTGGCCGCACGGACATCAAGCTTTTCAATGACTTGCAGCCTTGCCCGTTCCGCTCACGGGCGCTGTTAACTCCTGTCATTGAGACATTGGGGTGGCTGGGGCACTCTTGCCTCCCTATACCGGGCTCCCAAGCCCTTCATAACCCGTCAGCAAACGCTGATACATGCCTGAGGCAAGAGGAAGGTTCCATGACCGAAGCCTATATCTATGATGCCATTCGTACTCCCCGTGGTCGGGGCAAGAAAGATGGCTCTTTGCATACGGTTAAGCCGCTGGATCTCGTAGTAGGCCTGATCGACGAAGTAAAAGACCGTTTCCCGAATATGGACACCAACCGCATTGATGATGTGCTGTTGGGTGTGGTGACCCCGGTCGGTGACCAGGGTGCCTGTATTGCCAAGACAGCGGCGCTGGCAGCGGGCCTGCCGGATACCGTGGCGGGTTATCAGCTGAACCGTTTCTGCGCGTCCGGACTGGAAGCGGTGAATACCGGTGCCCAGAAAGTGGCATCCGGTTGGGATGACCTGATTCTCGCCGGTGGCGTGGAATCCATGAGCCGCATCCCCATGGGCTCCGACGGTGGTGCCTGGGCGATGGACCCGATCACCAACTATGAGACAGGCTTTGTTCCCCAGGGGATCGGCGCCGATCTGATCGCCACCATCGAGGGCTGGAGCCGTCGTGATGTGGACGAATTCGCTGCCCAGTCCCAGTCCCGTGCTGCCAATGCCTGGGAAAAGGGTTATTTCGAAAAATCCGTAGTGCCGGTGAAAGACCTTAATGGCATGACGGTACTGGCACAGGACGAACACGTCCGTGCGGGTACCACCGCCGATGCGCTGGCCGGGCTGAATCCGTCTTTCGCCATGATGGGTGAAATGGGCGGTTTTGATGCGGTTGCCTTGCAGAAGTATCACTGGCTGGAAAAGATTAACCACGTTCACCACGCGGGCAACTCCTCAGGCATCGTAGACGGTGCTTCCCTGGTCGTGCTTGGCAACGAGAAAGTGGGCAAGGATTACGGCATGAAGGCGCGTGCCCGGGTTGTTTGCACGGCAATCAGTGGTGCTGACCCGACCATTATGCTCACAGGCCCGGGCCCGGCCGCCAAGAAAGCACTGGCAAAAGCCGGCCTGAAAGCCAGCGATATCGACCTGTGGGAAATCAACGAAGCGTTTGCGGCCGTGGCCATGCGTTTCATGAAAGACATGGATATTACCCCGGACATCACCAACGTGAATGGCGGTTCCATCGCCATGGGCCACCCGCTGGGGGCCACCGGTGCCATGATTCTGGGTACCGCACTGGATGAACTCGAGCGCCGCGACAAGAAGTTCGCGTTGTGCACCTTGTGTGTGGGCGGTGGCATGGGTATCGCCACCATCATCGAGCGTCTGTAAGCCGCGTCGAACGATTTCGGAGTAAAGATATGAGTGAACAAACTGCTATTCGTTGGGAAAAAGACGCGGACAATATCGTCGTTCTGACCCTGGATGATCCCAACCAGTCTGCCAACACCATGAACGAGCTGTACGGCAAGTCCATGGCGGCGGTGGTCGAGCGTCTGGAGAAAGAGAAAGATGAGATTGCCGGGGTGATTATCACCTCTGCCAAGAAAACCTTTTTTGCCGGCGGCGACCTGCGCGATCTGCTGAAGGCGCGCAAGGAAGATGGACCGCAATTTCTGGCCGGTGTGACTGAGATCAAGAGTCAGCTGCGCGTTCTGGAAACCCTGGGCAAGCCTGTGGTTGCGGCTATGAATGGCACGGCGCTGGGCGGCGGTCTGGAAATCGCACTGGCCTGTCATCACCGTGTTGCCATCAATGACAAATCCGCCCAGTTCGGTCTGCCGGAAGTGTCTCTGGGCCTGTTGCCCGGCGGCGGTGGCGTGACGCGTATCGTGCGTATGCTGGGTATCCAGGATGGCCTGATGAAGGTGCTGATGCAGGGCCAGCGCATGAAAGCGGATAAAGCCCAGAAAATTGGTCTGATTGACGAGCTGGTGGCGGATCGTGATGCGATGATGGCCAAGGCTCGCGAGTGGATCAAGGCAAACCCGAAGGCTCAGCAACCCTGGGACCAGAAGGGCTACAAGATTCCGGGCGGTGACCCGAAGAACCCGAAATTTGCTGTTAACCTGCCGGCTTTCCCGGCAAACCTGAAGAAGCAGCTCAAGGGTGCCAACTACCCGGCGCCGCTGGCCATCATGTCTGCGGCCATTGAAGGCGCAGCGGTGGATTTCGATAACGCCTCTCTTATCGAAGGCCGTTATTTCGTGTCGCTGGTGACCAGCCAGGTTGCCAAGAACATGATCACCGCGTTTTTCTTCAACCTGCAGGCTATTAATGGTGGTGCCAGCCGTCCCGATGGCATTGAAAAATTCCGCGCCGAGAAAGTGGGTGTTCTCGGTGCCGGTATGATGGGTGCAGGCGTGGCCTATGTAACGGCCCGCTCCGGATCACAGGTGGTGCTGAAAGATATTTCTGCCGAGAACGCCGAGAAGGGTAAAGATTACTCCCGCAAGCTACTCGACAAGGAAATCTCCAAGGGGAAAATGACTGAGGAGAAAAAAGAAGAGATCCTCAGCCGCATTACCGCCACCGCCGATGCGAAAGATCTGGAGGGCGTGGACTTTGTGATTGAAGCCGTGTTCGAAAACACCGAGCTGAAGCACAAGGTGTTCCAGGAAATCGAAGACGTGGTCAACCCGGATGCGGTGCTGGGCTCCAACACCTCCTCCTTGCCGATTACCGGCCTGGCCAAAGGTGTGAAGAAGAAGGATAACTTTATCGGTATCCATTTCTTCAGCCCGGTAGACAAGATGCCGCTGGTGGAAATTATCTGTGGCAAGGACACCTGTCCGGAAGCGTTGGCCAGGACCTACGATTACTGTCTGCAGATCAAGAAGACTCCGATCGTGGTCAACGATGCTCGTGGTTTCTTCACCACCCGTGTGATCGGTACCTTCGCGAATGAAGGGATCGCCATGCTGGGCGAAGGCGTCAATGCCCAGTCCATTGAACAGGCAGCCATGCAGGCGGGTTACCCGGTGGGTACTCTGAACCTGATCGATGAAATCAACATGGAAACCGCGCTGAAAATCGGTAAAGCGGCCCGTGATGATGCCAAGCGTGAAGGGACTGAGCCGCCTGCAGAGCACCCGGCAGAAGTGGTGATGAAGAAGATGGTCGAAGAGTTGGATCGCCCGGGCAAGCTGCAGGGTAAAGGCTTCTATGAGTATCCTGAAAATGGCAAGAAGCACCTGTGGTCCGGTCTGGCCGATGCGTTCGGTGGCAGCAAGGACATGCCGTTCGAAGACATCAAGGAACGGATGATGTTCATCGAGTCCCTCGAAGCGGTGAAGTGCTTTGATGAAGGCGTGATGGACTCTGTGGCGGATGCCAACATCGGTTCCATCTTCGGTATTGGCTTCCCCGCCTGGACCGGCGGTGTGATGCAGTACATCAACCAGTACGAAGGCGGTTTGCGCGGCTTTGTTGCGCGTGCCCAGGAGCTGGCCAAGCTGTACGGTGAACGGTTTAACCCGCCGGCTTCACTGGTAGAAAAAGCGGAAAAAGGCGAAATCTACAAGTAACCCTTGAGATGTGTCGTCCCACAAAAAAGCCCGGCTTACCCAGCCGGGCTTTTTTGTGGGGGCGGTTTCCGTTAATGGCCTCAGGCATCGGCCTCGGGCGCCCAGTCATCAAAGCCGTGATAAAGGGTTATCGTGGTCCAACCCAGAAGTGTGGGTTACAGGCTATTTCCCAGAGATGCCCGTCCGGGTCGGCGAAGTAACCTGCGTAGCCGCCCCAATCAGTGGGTTGACCGGGTTTGATCAGTCGCGCGCCATGCTCACACGCGTGCGCGAGCAGAGTATCTACCTGGGCCGGGCTGTCTACGTTATGGGCCAGTGTGACGCCGGCAAAGCCCTCGCTATTGTCTGCTACCCCCGCGTCGGCGGCCAGGTCGCTGCGCCCGAACAGCCCCAGCCAGGTGCCATTGAGCTCGAAGAAGGCTACCGGGGCGTCGTCGGCCATGGGGCGCCTGGGAAGGCCCAGGGTGGTTTCATAGAAGGTAATCGCCCGGGCCAGATCGCTGACACCCAGTGTAATCATGCTGATACGTGGATCCATGATCGCTCCGCAGGGCTGCTTGCTAACAGGGGAGGGGTGAGCCGTGGTTGGGGGCGTCGGGTCAACCGGCGGCGGGAGAAATATGGGCGTTGCTGTGGAGTGTGAGAAGTCGACTGTCCAGCCAAGCGCGTAGTTCTCTGGGGCGCAAGGGTTTGGGCATCAGGGTGTCGCCGCCGGCATCCAGGCATTGTTGAAGGCAGGCTTCGCTGCTGTTGCCGGAAATAAACAGGATTGGGATGTGAGGGTTGCCGTTACGCACATCCCTCGCCACGGTGAAGCCATCAAGAATGGGTAGCTCCACGTCCAGAATCAGCAGGTCGATGTCCCGTTGATGGTACAGACGCAGCGCGGCCTCACCGTCTGCGGCCAGCACATACTGGTGACCGAGTTCTTCGATGATGCGGCAGATAATCAGGCTGACAGCCTTGTTGTCTTCAACGACGAGAACATTCATTAGTGATTTTTATCGTAGACAGCGCGGGATAACAAGGGTGAAATCTGCGTGAAGGGTGGTTTTTCCTGTCAGAATCATAATGCAACGGTTTTGACGCCGTAGACAGTATGTTAATTCCGGCCAGTTTCTTTATGATTGACGCTCCCGGGCTCTTTGAAAACAGCAGGCCGGCAAACAATAAACGTGCCGATGACAATGCTGACGGCTACGGTTTCGCTTAATAGCAATGCCTAAGGTGTGAGGGTGGAGGTCGATGTACCATCGCAGAACGATCAATATTAACCGTGTGGTGAAGTTGCTGCAGGGCGCGGCACGTTCCGGCGCCAGCATTCCAGAGATTCTGGACAAGTGCGGTATTCCACGGCAAATGCTGGATGATCCGGACGCTACCATTGAGCGCGATACCTTCATTCGCATGATGTTGCTCATCATGACCCAGACCCAGGACGAATTTCTGGGTTTTGGGCAGGGCCGGAAATCCAAGCCCGGCACCTTCTCCATGATGGCCCACGCTGTGATCAATTGCCCGAATTTGGGCGCTGCGGTAGAGCGGGGTATCCGTTTCTACGATTTGTTCGAATTGAGCCTGCAGTCCCGGATTGAGCGCGATGGTGATGTGGCTCGGCTGGTTGTTGTCGCCGATCCGCGTCTGGACTTCCGGGAGGTGATTATCGAAGCCTCCCTGTTTATCTGGCTTCGCTTTATGTGCTGGCTGGTGGGCAAAGCCATTGAGCCCCAGAAGGTGACGCTGGATTATTCGGACGTGCGTAACGACGAGGAGCACCGGTTCCTGTTTGATTGCCCCATCGAGTATATGGCTGACCAGAATGCGGTGACCTTCCGGGCAGATTTTCTGGAATTGCCCTTGGTACAGAACGAACTGTCCCTGTCGAAATTCCTCAAGGACTCTCTGGCCCAAATCTTCGATGGCAATATCCACAATGTGGGCCTGCCGGCACAGATTCGCGCGATCATTTCCAACGAATACGGCAACAGCTTCCCGGATTTCACTGAGATTTGCGGCAAGCTGAACATGACCCCGCAGACCCTGCGGCGTCGACTCAAGGAAGCTAATACCAGCTACCAGGAGATCAAGGATGCCATCCGTAAAGATGCGTCGGTGTATTATCTCTCCAAGCCGGATCTCAGCATCGACGAAATCGCGTTGCTGATGGGCTTTAGTGAAGCCAGCTCGTTCCACCGGGCCTTCAAAAAGTGGACCGGGAAAACGCCGTCCAATTTCCGTCGAGAGCATTTTGGCGTCAACCTGTAGCAGGTTCACCATGTTTGCTCTCACTAACGATTAGCCCTGAGACGTTCATGACAGTTAATGATGCCGACACGGCACGCCTGCTGGTGACCTGCCCGGATAAGCCCGGAATCATCAGCGCGGTGAGTACCTTCCTGTACAACCACGGTGCCAACATCACCGATTTCGATCAGCATTCCAGCGATGCCCATGGCGGGACTTTTTTCTTGCGTCTGGAATTCCAGACACCAGAGCTGGATTGCTCCCGGGAAGCGTTGCGTAATAATTTCGCCAGCCGCGTCGCCGAGCCTTACGGCATGCAGTGGCAGATCAGTTACGCCAGCGAGAAAAAACGCATGGCGGTGCTGGTGTCACGGCACGATCATGTGCTGATGGATCTGCTCTGGCGCACCTCACGGGGCGATCTGCCTGCCACTATTCCCATGGTGATCAGCAATCACGATGATCTGCGCGAAGAAGTGGAGCGTTTCGGCATCGAGTACCATCATATCCCGGTCAATGCAGACAATAAGGCCGAGGCGGAAGCTGAGACCCTGGCCAAACTCGATGGCAAGGTGGATGTGGTGGTGCTGGCCCGTTACATGCAGATTCTCAGTTCGAATTTTGTCTCCCATTACCCGCATCGAGTGATCAATATTCATCACTCCTTCCTGCCGGCCTTCGTGGGGGCGAACCCTTATCAGCAGGCTCATGACAAGGGCGTAAAGCTGATCGGCGCGACCAGCCACTATGTGACGGAAGACCTGGATCAGGGGCCGATTATCGAGCAGAACGTGCAGCGAGTCAGCCACCGTCATTCAGCGGCGGAATTGCGCTCATTGGGGCAGGATGTGGAGCGGCAGGTGATGTTGCGCGCGGTCCGCTGGCACCTGGAAGACCGGGTGATCGTGGACGGCAACAAGACGGTGGTGTTTGTGAAATAACGCGAGCAGGCTGCACGCTACACGCATCACGCCAAGAGAATCCCCTCGCGTGCAAGCGTGTAGCATCCTGCGTGTTGCGGCTTAATTGCTATAACGCAGGCCAATGCCCATGGTGCCGTAGCTTTCAGACTCAAGCTGGGTCTGCTGGTAATCCACGGTCAAGGAAAGGTTGTCGAGCAGGGGAACGGCAAGTCCGGCACCCAGATAGGGGGCAATACCGCTTTGGCTGTCGCTGACAGGGGCGTCATTTACCGTGCTGACAGTGTTACCGCTACCGTCCAGTAATATTCTGTCCTGACGGTTTTCCTGCTTGAAATTGTAAATATAGCCGCCGCCTCGAAGATAGAGCCAATAAGGCGATTGCCAAAGCGCGCCGACCGTAAAACCGCCCAGATCCAGAGAATTTTCTTCCTGTACCCGCACGGAGCTTGCCCCGGCGTTTTGCTCGGACACACTGGGTGCACGGGTAAACTGGCTGTCATTGGAAACTTCGCTTTGGCTGACAAAACCGCCTTCCAGCCCGAAACGGCTGTTTTTTCCCAGCGTTACACTGTTTAGCCACATACCAATCTTAATATTCAGCCCGTCCGCCGTATCGAATCCGTACGGGTCCATGTCGGCCCGGAGCATCTGGGCTTCAGCGTAGAAATCCACATCCGGTGGGGCCAGTTCTTCGTCAGCGTGAGCGAGGGGAATCAAGGCACAGAGGCCCAGAGTCAGCGGCAGTGTTATTTTCATTATTGATCCAGCCGTTGTGATAAGGACAATGGGCCACATTGTAACCAGCGCGAGACCTTCATGCACAGTGACTTGTTGAATTCCCAGTCCGAGACCCTGCTGGCCCTGTGCCGGCCGGGTTTTGAAACGGACCTGGCTGCCGAACTGAATTTCCACGCGGCAGACCAGATGGTGGCGGGTTATCCCCGTGCCACCGCAAACAGCGGGTATGTGCTGTGGCACAGCCAGCAGGGGTCGCTGGCCAGCCTGCAGGATAGCGGGCTGATCTTTGCGCGTACCTTGAGCGTGTGTGTGGGCGAGTTTTCGGATATCGGGGATGACCGTATTACCGCACTGTGGCCTCTGCTGGAGCAGGCCGGGCCGTTTTCCGAACTCTATCTGGAGCACCCGGATACCAATGAAGGCCGGGAATTACAGCGTTTCCTGCGGGGGTTCCGCAAGGCGTTGGAGCCCCGTTTGAAAAAAGCCGGTTTGCTGCGAGCAAAGGCAAAACAACGGGTTCACCTTTTCTTCAGTGATTCCCACAACGGCTGGGTCAGCACCAGCCCCAGCGCGATACCACTGGTGGAAGGCGGGGTGCTGCGCTTGCGATTGCCTGCAGAGGCGCCCAGCCGCTCTGCGTTGAAAGTAGAGGAAGCCCTGATCCGCTTCTTTGGCAGTGCCGATGCACTGAATGCCAGGACGGCGGTGGACCTGGGCGCCGCCCCGGGCGGCTGGAGCTGGCAGCTGGCCCGGCGGGGGATTCGTGTTCAAGCGGTGGATCACGGCAAGATGGATCCCCGGCTGCTGGATGAATACCCGGTGCAGCATGTGTCCGGGGATGCGTTCACCTGGCGTCCGCGCAGCAAGGTGGACCTGGTGGTATGCGATGTGGTGGACAAGCCCGCCCGTACCCTGCAGCAAATGGAAAAGTGGCTCACGCAAGGCTGGGCCAACGCTGCACTGTTTAATCTGAAATTGCCGATGAAACGTCGTTTCCAGGAAACCTGGCAGCTGCTGGAAAAGCTCACCACAGCCATGGAGCGCATGGAGCATTTGGGTGAACCAGTGATCAAAGCCGCCCACCTGTATTACGACCGTGAAGAAATCACCGTGTGGGCCAGCTTCCACCGGGATTATTGACGGTGAGTACCGGGCGCGGTCGGGCCGCCCCTTTGTTTGCCACCCTGGGCATGCTGTATTTCGCCCAGGGTCTGCCCGCAGGGTTACTGGGGAAATCCATGCCAGCACTGGCCCGTGATGCGGGGCTGTCGCCGGAATGGATTGGCCTGCAGGCATTGCCGGCCTTGCCCTGGGCGCTGAAGTTTATCTGGGCGCCCTGGGTCGATCGCTGGGGCAGCGGCCGCTCTAATCACCGAAAACGCTGGATTCTGGTCTGCCTGGCCGGAGTGATGACCGTGCTGACAGCGGCCGCCATGTTGTCTCAGGCCTGGTTGTTCGGAGCAGGGTTTGCCGTCCTGATTGTGATGCTGTTTTTGCTCAATCTGTTCAGTGCCACCCAGGACATTGCCACCGATGGTTTGGCCGCCCGACTGTTGACGCCGCGGCTGCGTGGCCTGGGTAACAGTGTTCAGGTCAGTGGTTACAAGGTCGGGATGATTCTGGGCAGCGGCGCCTTGTTGATTCTGGTCGGCAGGCTGGGCTGGCAAGCTACGCTGTTTACCATTGTTGCGATGCTGCTGCTGGTGGCGCTCACCGCCTGGCGATTTGATGAGCCCCTTGAACCCGTACGCCCACGCAAACCGGTGACCCTGCGCTGGTGGCTGCGCCAGTTGGCCCTGTTTTGGCGACGGCCGGGTTTAGCGGTCTGGCTGGTGATCCTGCTTGGCTACAAAGTGGGGGATGGTTTTGGCACCCGCATGATCAAACCCTTCCTGGTCGATAGTCAGTGGACCCTGGCGGAAATCGGTACCTTGGACCTGGTGGCTTCATTGGTTGGGCTGGCGGGTGCCGGCTTGGCGGGGCTGATAATGATGCGGTTAAGCCGCCGTGTGGCCCTGTTCGGCTTTGCCGGCTTGCAGGCGCTGTCGTTTATTGGCTGGTGGTGGGTGGCAAGCTGGGGGGCAGACACCCCGCCGCCGGAGGTGTGGATCTGGGCGGTGGCGCTGTTCGAACAATTGGCGGACGGTCTGTCCACGGTGGCGCTGTTTGTGGTGATGATGGATTACTGCCGCGCCGGCCATGAAGGCAGCGACTATACAGTGCAGGCGTCCGTGCAATTGTTCGCGGTAGGAGCGTTCACGCTGGCCAGCGGTTTCAGTGTGGCCTGGCTGGGCTATGCGTCGCATTTCCTGCTGGCGGCAGCACTCAGTTCAGCAGTGATCGGTCTGGCGACGTTCTGGACGCCCCCGGCTCAGCCGGAATGGGCCGATACCGGCAGGTCCTGACGGGTGCTGAAGACTACATCGGTGGCGTTGCCACCCTCGCTCATTTCCAACAGGGCGGGCAGGGCGCGGAACACTTCCAGTGTCAGGGTTTTGCCTGTCAGGTTGGCATGGGCCAGCGATTGTTGATCCGGTCCGGTAACGGTGAGTACGGGGACGCCTTTTTCCATCTCCAGTTTTCCATCAATTGCCGGTACCTGACGATCCATTCCCGGTCCCAGAGTCACGGTGCCACCACTGTAGGCAAGTTTGCCGCTGATGGTGTTGATTTTGGTGCCTGTCAGTGACAGCTGGGGCAGTGAAATATCGAGCTGCCCCTCGGCTTTACCTTGCGGCAAAAAGTCATTGAGCAAGGCGATCGGGATACTGGCTTGCCAATGCTCGAAGCGCCAGTCCCCCCAGTCTGCCCCGGCCCACCCGGTGGCATTGACCTGGCCTGACTCAAACCCTAATTCCAGCCCGGGGGTCAGGCCGCGCCAGTCCAGGCGCCATGTGATGTCCAGTTGTTGCCCTTCCCATTGCGCTTGCCCCTGTCCATTCCACCAGAGTCCATAGAGTTTGGGAGGCGGGAGGGAAGCATTGTCTGTGGCCGGAGTGGGTAGCAGTGGCATCATTGCGGCCGCCGGAATCATGGCAATCAGGAAAAAACCAAAGGCAAACAGGAAAACGATAGTAAGCCCGGCCACCGGGTAGCGAAGGGATGTCATCGTTATGGCTCCTTGAATTATTGTTATGGAGATAATGCTGAAAGTGCGCATTTATTCGTAGTTCTATGATCGAACTATAGAAAAAGAGCTGATTAAGCCCTGCTGGTTCATGGCAAGGAGAGTCGGTGAATAGCGCGCGCCTTAAAAGCCAGTCACAAGTAAATTTTGAATCAGCTCACGTTAATTGCGACGAGGGTGAGAAGAAAGGTCATAAACTGGCCGAAATTTTGTCATTAGCGGTCAGCTGCTGGAAAAGCCGTTTTATTGCATGCATAAAATTAAGCAGCAAAAGCACCCTGTGGGTATTCCAAAACACATTGCGTCGTTTGAGGAAGCCGTGATGAGTAAAGAGCATTTCGGTGGTGGGTAGGTAGACCTGTTAGGCGAATTAAAAAGACGTTGCTGAAAATTTCCTGATTTTATCGCCTCGCCGTTCAGGGAAATGGAAGAATAAGGCGTGGCCGTAAATTTATATTGTCGTTACCACGGGGCGGTTTTCAGGTTATGGCCCCATTATCGAATAAAAGAATAAAAGAATAAAAGGGGTGAGGTCGAGGGATTGATAAATGTTCAAAATCAATAGTATGGCTTATGAAGTTCCGCTGGTGTCCGGGCGCTATGCAGAGCGCTTTGTCGAGTTTATGGAAGGTCGCGGTATCAGCCGCCAGGCGTTGCTGGAAGGAACATCGCTTGAAGGCGTGCTTGCCCAGCCGCAAGGTGTGTTGCTAACCATGAAACAGGTGATTGAGCTGATGGGCAATGCCCAGCGTTTTCTCCCTGATGAACAGGCCGGTTTCGAATTCGGTCAGCAGCTCGACCTGCAGGGGCATGGCCTGCTTGGCTTTGCGCTGCTCAAGCAGAAAGATTACCGGGAGCTGGCCAGCATGGTGGTTCAGTACCTGCGTGTTTCTTTGCCGATTCTGGATATGAAAGTCTCTTGTAGTGGCGAGGATCTGCGTATTGCCCTGCACGATGTATGGGAGTTGAACGATCTACGTCCCTTTATAGTTCAAGTCTATATGGGCAGCATCTATACGCTGACATCGCTGATTGGTAGGCGCTTTCACTTCGAATTTGATTTTTTTACTTCTGTCGCCGATAAAAAGTGGAAAAAAATCGCTCCGGAAGCCTTTTTATCCTTTGGCGAAAAAAGGAATCAAGTGGTTGTTCCTTTGTCTGGGCGGCCGGCCAGGGATGGTAATAATGAGCTGGCCTATTATCTTGCCAGTGCCCGTTCAAAAGAGGATGTGATTGATGACGAGAACATGGAGGTAGTGGCCAGAGTTCGTCAGCTGGTTATTAAATATCCGGGCCGAGATGGCTCTCTCGAGCGCGTCGGTGAGCGGCTGGGGATGAGCGCTCGGTCTTTGCGCCACCATTTGAAAACTGCCGGGGTGTCATTTCATCTTATTCGAAGTCAAGTGAGGAAGAATTTTGCCAATCGTTATCTAAAAGAGACCAATATGCCTTTGCACAAAATCGCTGAAGTGCTGGGCTATAGTGATCAAGCCAGTTTTACCAAAGCCTACCGAAGTTGGACAGGTGAAACCCCAGGTGACATCCGCCGCGGTTTTGCACAATCGTCCCAGCGTTAATATTCCATAATGTGATTTTGTTTATAACAGCAGCACCAGTGCGTCTGATGCTGCTGTTTTTATTTATGGCGCGTTGTCTCGGCTTACATGAGTAAACCATCACACCTGACTATTTTAACAAAGAATACGTCACTCATAACAATGCACCTCAATGTGGCTTGCGAATAATGACATCCATGTGCTCGTGAACAGTTTCACTGTTGCCTGTGTGAAAGCTGCTCAGAGTGTTAAAGCTGCGGGTACATGGATCGCAGGCAGGTCGCCAAGGCGCCATTCATGCGCTGCGATATACGCCTAATAACATTGAGAATAAATCCAAACGAGGAGTTGCTCATGATCCCCCAAAACATGACCTTCGGACCGTTCAAGATGCGGTCACTGGCAGCAGCAGGTTTGCTGGCCGCCAGTGGTGCAGCGTCAGCGGTACCGGTTCAATCCAATATGTACTTTCAATGTACGTATCCGCTTATTGGTCAGCAGCCGCTGACTGCCAACATAGAAACGGATATGCCTGAAAGCATTGGTGTGGGTGAAGCCACCGGGGCTTTCACACTGAACATTACTGCGACCGCAGAAGGGAACACCTGGCAGGGCCTGAGCCTGGTAGGCGCCACCACTATCGAAGGGACGGCAGAAGCTGATTCCACGGTAAGTGGTAACTCTCTCAGCTTGCCGCTGACCATTCCTTTAAGTATTCCGGGGACTGACATTGCCGGTGTTTCTGGTCCTTTCGATCTGGTTGCCACGGGGGATACTCCGTCGCTGAGTTTTACGGAAAGTAACGTAGGCGTGGTTGATATCTTCGTGGAAGAGAATATGACTCTCGCCATGATCGCGCGTAAGGCGGACGGCAGCTATGTGGACTTCGGCTCTGCCTGGCACGATCCTAACAACCCGGAAGTGTTTCTGGTGGAATGTGCCATGGATCAGGCACGCATGGACGAAAATGGCGTGACCAACCTGCTGCATTCCTTTGACGTTGAAGCCGGTGTGTCCGAGCAGAACATTGCCGTCAACCCGGAAGAGCTGGACTTTGGTCAGGTGCAAGGTGGTCTGACTGAAAACGCGAGCGTTACGGTTGAAAACTCGGGTGGCGAAGCCCTGGGTATCAACGGTATCTCCATCACCGGTGCCGATGCTGGCTCCTTCATGCAGACCAATGACTGTACCACTGTCGCTGCAGGCGAAAGCTGTAGCGTCGATGTGACCTTTATGCCTACCGGCGAAGGCGCACGCAACGCGGCTCTGGAGATTCAGTCTGATGATCCGGATACCCCGACAGCCTCTGTTGCGTTGATGGGCCAGAGTGTCATGGCTGCTGAAGCTGACATCGCAGTAGATCCTGAGTCCGTAAACTTTGGTTCTGTCACCGTGGGCTCCAGCAAGGACGGCAGCGTCAGCATCCTTAACGAAGGTACTGCTGGCCTGAACATTAACAGCGTTTCTGTTGGTGGTGCCAATGGCAGCGAGTTCATCCAGAGCCACCAGTGTGCAACCATTGCAGCCGGTGATTCCTGTGATGTGGATCTGACCTTTACTCCTGCAGGCGAAGGCTCCAAAGGTGCCACTCTCACTATCCAGTCCAGCGATATGGATGAGCCGAGCGTAGATGTTGCGCTGAGCGGTTCTGGTATCAGTGACGGTGGTGGTGAAGTTGAGGTTCCCTATGCCCTGACTGGCAGCACGCTGATCAAGAAAGCCTACGGAGACGTTGATCTGTCCGGTGCCATTAACGCCATGCTGAACCTGGCTACCGGCGACTTCACTGCGGATCTCTCTCTTGAGCCCACCAGTGGCAGTTTCCGCATCCTTTACGGCTGGAAGCGTGTGACTGCAGAAGCTGACATTGAGTTTGAAACAGTGGGTGAAACCACCGGTAACTTGAATGGCGGTGCGCTGACGGCAGAAACCCAGATGTACATCAAGCTGCCGACCGTGAAGATGTCTATCTTCGGCTGGTCCCTGCCGGTTGGTGGTGGCGATGAGTGCCGCACCTCCGAGCCGGTTTCCATCCAGCTCAACACTCCGGAAGGCGAAAGCTTCGATCCGCTGGGAACCGGTGGCAACCTGACCGGTACGTATGACCTGCCGGGCCTGGAGAACTGTGGTGGCCTGACCGATCTGCTGAATGTCTTTATGGCTGGCAGCGGCAATACCATTGACCTGTCCCTGACTCCGAACCTGCCGTAACAGTAACGACAAGGGTGTCTCGCGTAAGCGGGGCGCCCGTTACGGATTAGGAACAAGCAACACGCTGTGCCCGGCCGGGCACAGCGTCCTTTCTAGCTCACGAATTGCTGCCTAAGCCAGATGCCTGGGCTTTGTTTTAGGCAGCAATTTATACGGAAATAACTATGGCATCTTTATCCCTTCACAGGCTGTATCCCGTATTTCTGGCGGCGGCGATACTGATGATGGCCGGGCAGGTCGTGGCCGTCCCGGTTAACGCTTCGCTGGAATACAGCTGTGTTTTCCCGCTGATTGAAGAACAACCGCTCAGTGTGGAGATATCTGCCGATATGCCTGAAATCATTGCTTCGGGCCAATCCACCGGCGCTTTCCAGATTCAGGCAAACGCGCAGGTCAGCGCCGAATCCTGGAATGGTCTGAGCTTTGTCGGTACCCACGCGTTGGCCGGTAAGGTTGAGGCACAATCTTCCATCAGTGGTCAGGGTGTTGATCTTCCTCTGACCTTGCCCATGACAATCACAGATAAAACCCTGCCTGACGAAATAGGGGTTTTTACCGTGGCGGCCTCTGGCGAAACGCCATCGCTGACGTTCAGTGAAGCCAATCAGGGTGAAGTGAATATCCGGGTTGGCGACCTGGTCATGTTGCTTCAGCCCAGGGACGAGAATGACAATCCTACCGGGCTTGGGGATTTCGAAAGCGAATGCACATTGATGCCAGGTCAGGATGATGTACTGCACACCTTGACGGTCACTGGCAGCAACAACACCAAACAAGATTTTGAGTTTGCAGGTGAAAGCCTGATCAAGGAGAGCGTTGTTTTGCCCCTGGAGGGAGTGCTGCAGATCAGCCGTACAGCGGCAGGCTCCAGCCTGAGCGGTGAGCTGCAGCTGGAAGATTCCAGCATCAACGTGAGCATTATCCGTTTTTTCAAAACCCTGAGCCTGGATGCCCGCGTGAGCTTCGACACGGTGGGTGAGCTTGGCGGTACGGTGAGCAACGGCAATATGACTGTGGAGCAAGCGGTCAGCATGACGCTGAATAACCTGCGCCTGAAAGTGTTCGGTTTCCCGATCAGTCAGAACAATGGGCAGAGCTGTACGACCGGCGAACCGGTTGCCCTGTCTCTGTCCACGCCGGCAGGGGAAAGTTTTGATTCACTCACCGGCGGGCGTCTGACCGGAAAATACACGCTGCCGGCGTTTGCCGGCTGCGGGGTGATGACGGAACTGGTGAACCTGTTTCTGGCCGGCCCGGACAATACCCTGAACATCATGATGAGCCCGCAGCCATGAAGCTAACAGGCAAATTCCCCGATACCCGAAAAATCCAGGAAGGCATGGCATGATGATTCATATTGAGCGACGACTTCTCTCCGCTGCAATGGCAGTCAGCTTGTGGGGCTTGGTGATGTTGATGCCGGTCAATCTTGCCCATGCCGATGACAGCTTCTACCTGCCACCTGAACCCTTGCCCGCCGGCTTGCCCGGCGATGTTATACGATCCCGACCCTCCCTGGCTGGCCCTCCTGGGGCACGGGCGTTGGCTGACGCCTGGCAGGTCATGTACATGTCCACCGATGGGCTGGGTAAGCTGGTCGTGGTGACGGGTACCGTTTTGGTACCGAAAGGGGAAGACCCGGCAGCGGTACCCATCATCGGTCTGGCTCCGGGAACGGCTGGGCCTGCCTTTCGTTGCGCGCCCTCGAAGATGATCGACAAGGGGGCCTATTACGAGCAGCCGGCCATCAACGACATGCTGGCGCGGGGTTATGCAGTGGCAGTGACGGATTACGTGGGGTACCACCCGAATCCTGGCACCACGTATATCGTTGGTGAATCCATGGGGGCGGCATTGCTTAATGTGGTGCGCGCAGCGCAACGGTTACCCGAGGCTGGCCTGTCTGAGTCCGCCCCGGTCATGTTACGAGGTTACTCCCAGGGCGGCGGTGCTGCCATGTGGGCCGGGGAGATGCTGGGCAGTTATGCCCCGGAATTGAATTTGCGCGGTATTGCAGCAGGGGGAGTGCCTGCCAACCTGGCCCAGGTGGCGCTTCCCCTGAATGGGCAGGACGGATTTGGG
The DNA here is from genome assembly GCF_002726155.1 of Alcanivorax sp. Taxonomy (GTDB): domain Bacteria; phylum Pseudomonadota; class Gammaproteobacteria; order Pseudomonadales; family Alcanivoracaceae; genus Alcanivorax. The sequence continues at coordinate 79,010 of NZ_PBSH01000016.1, forward strand.
GTCCTGCTTTATGCGTTGTTGGGGCAGGACAATCTTTACCCGGAATTATCCCTGGCGTCATTTCTGAACGCCCAGGGTCAGCAGGCCGTAGCCGACATGGTCAGCGACATGTGCGTGCTGGAATTGCTGCAGGGTTTTCAGGGTGTATCCCTGGCCGACGTGACGGATATCAACCCGCTCACCGGTCCGCGCTTGCAGCGCATTGCGGAGAACGAGTTAGGCAGCGCGGGCATTGGCGTGCCGGTTTATCAGTACCATGAGGTGGAGGACGGGCTGGTGGCCTATGGCCAGGCTGTCAGCCTGCGTAATCAATACTGCAATGCGGGGGTGAACCTGACCTGGCAGGCACAGGATACCGAAGGGACCAGTGGCGTCATTCGCCATATCAATCTGGCCTACCGGGGGAATGAGGGCGTTAACCAGTTTATCGACCAGGTCATGACGGGGGCCCCTCCGGCGTCCAACTGCGCTGCATCGCCCTGATCTCGTTTATGGGGAAGAGGGCGCAGGACTCCGGGGCTGCGAAAACGCACATAATCGTTATAATGGCCGCCCGATTTGTTCGCTGCGGAGCCCCCCCATGGATGCGCAACACCACCTTGATGCCACCGGCCTGCTATGCCCGGAGCCGGTCATGATGCTGCATAACAAAGTGCGCGATATGGCGCCGGGTGAGGTGCTGGAAGTCCGGGCGACAGACCCTTCTACCGAGCGGGATATCCCCAAGTTTTGTCAGTTTCTGGGGCATACCCTGGAAGGGCAGGAACAGCGGGGGGAAGTGTATCTGTATTGGATACGTAAAAAGCAATGAACAATGAATAGTTAATAATTAATAGCTGCGCGAGATAGCGCCTCAGTAAAAAAGCGCATGAGGCCGCGACCAACCTTTGGTCGCGGCCTCATGCGTTGAAGTTCCAACTAGTGCCTCTCCGCGCCGTTATTAATTATTCATTATTAACTATTAATTGCCTTTACCTTTCCGTCGCCAGCATGGCCACCGCCGCCAGTGCTTCCGGGTCTCTCTCCTTTAACTTGTTGGCAATGCCGTGCTGGAAGAAATACCGGAAGGCCGGTAGCGATTGTGCGGTGGTCAGGCATTCTGCGCCGGGCAGAATCGGTGTCTCAACCGGGTCGTTCTCTTGTGCCACCATGGCTGACAGGGTGCCATCGGCAAACAGCTTCCAGCTCACCACTTCCATCAGGCTGATGGTGTGGAAGTTGTCTTCCGAAAAGACCGCATGGGTGCCGATGGTATCCGGGATCTCCTGAATGGCCTGTTCGCCGGGTTGTGGCTTGCCGAAGAACGACAGGGCCGCATCCATTTCCTGCACCTTGTGTTCCGGCGCATCCACGAACAGGTAATCGCTGCCGGGCAGACGGTAACCTTCCCAGCGGCCATTCAGCGGGTCGGCCAGGGCCATGGCGGTGACCGGTTCCTTGAGCCAGGGAACCATGGCCACGGTGTCGCCATTGGCCAGTCTCGCCCAAGCCAGAATCTTCAGTGAGAACAGTTTGTCGGGGTGATGATCGTTGGCATACAGCAGTTCAATGCCATCGTATTCCGGGGATAAACGCAAAATGGGGGGCTTGGCCGCTTTGCGGCGTGGAGAGAAGGAAACAACATTGTTTCCGCCAGGGTGTTGCCGGTTCGCCTGAGACATGGGCACCTCCCGGTACGTTTCCTTGGGGGGACGCGAGCACGATCACAGCGGATCGTTCAGCACGGCCCGTTAATTCACGTTAGCCTGTCATGCGATGCCATGCAAGCGTGTGCAGATAACCGGTTTGCGTGGGATAAAATTGGCTCGCCGCGGGTAAGAGGGCGCCTGCCTGCTGGTGATATTTCCTGGCAGCCTTGTTTCGCGCTTTGCCTAACGCACGATGCCGGATGCCTGACATAAAACCCCTTAGGCTGAGAGGATCTTGCTAGTGCGGTGCCTCCTTTTGAGGGAGAACCATTATTCAGGAAATAATCGGGTAATGTGTTTTGCGCAAAGAGCATGGCGACCGAGGTTTACGTTTTTCAGATTTTGAATGCAGGCGTACGTCGTCGGGCATCCGGCGTCGAGCAATAATCAGGAGTGATGTGTGGAGTGTGATTATTACTTTGCCTATGGGTCGAACATGAACCCGACACGAATGGCGGTGCGTGGCATGCGTTACCGGCAATCGTTGCGGGCGCAACTGCCCGGTTGGCAACTGGCGTTTAACAAGCGCGCTCATGGAAAAGAAGGCATTGCCTACGCCAATATCGTCAACGCGGACCATGACGGGGCAGAGGTGCAGGGCGTCTTGTACCAGCTTTGGGATCATCGTGAAATCGAACGTATGGATCCATTCGAGGGCCACCCGGTACGTTATCGGCGTGAGCGGCTGGCGGTGAAGACCGAGGCAGGAGAACTGCATACCTGGGTCTATATCGCCAATGCTGAGTGGCAAGCCGAGGATCTGCGGCCGGAACGCTGGTACCTGAATCATCTGCTCAGCGGCCGGCCCTGGCTCAGTGCCGACTATTATCGACGTTTGCTGGCCACGGTTTGTGTGGATGATCCGCAGCCACTCTGATTTTTCACCAGCCGCCGACAGCCAGTGGCACAGTCGACCAGCACAACACTGCCAGTACCGGTAAAGCCACAGCCAGTTGGCCTGCCAGTCGCGCCCGATACGGTAACAAAAATACCAATGGTAAACCCGCTACCGCCACCAACCCTACGGCCATAAACAAGGCCAGTCCCAGGGGCCAGACCGTCAGCGTTACCAGCAGCGATCCCCCCAGTAACAACCAGCCGGGCCAACGGTAATAGCGCACGCGTTCCGGCTGGAGTTTGCGGCCCATCACCTGATCATGGTGGCGTTTCATGGCCAGAGACAGACTGGTAAGGCCTGCATAGGCCAGTGCCAGGGCGAGAAAAAGCGACAAGGCCATCGTCATTGTGTTTCTCCGGCAGGTGTTTGGCCGGTGGTGCTGGTGTTAGCGGCTCGGGGTGGCCGGGCCCGGCGCGGTTTGGCCGGCACGGGTTTGCGCTGCAAGCGCCACAGGGTATAGCCCCCCAGGCCAGCGAGAATCAGGCAGACCAGATCAAAACTGGCGATGGCCGGATGCTGCCAAGCCAGGGCAGAGAAAAGGTGTGACTCAGTGGTAAGCATGTTGATGATGGGCACGGCGAACCACAGCACTGTGGCTGCGCCGACTTGTTCAACCCATCCCTGGCGATGGGGGCGCAACAAACCGTGCACCAGTGATACCAGCCAGGCCAGGAAGAATACCTGGATTTCCCGACTCTCCCGGGCCTCCAGCGTAACCGGCAGCAAGCGGTTGGCCAGGAAGTAGGCAGCAATGGCGAGCATCAACCCGGTAATGGAGGCCATGTTCAGACCATTGACCATTTTCAGTGCCCGGTCGGGCTGTTGATCCCGGCGTAATTGCTGGGTCCGTTTGCTCACCCATAGCAGCATGCCGGTGATAGTCATAGCACAACCGGCGACACCGAACAGAAAGAACAGCCAGCGGGTTAGCGGATCGGCAAAACGCGCCATGTGCACACTGGTAAAGAAGTTATAGATGCGCCAGCCCGGTGAAACCGGATCATTGGCGGGGATGTGTGTGTCGATCAGCTCGCCGGTATTGCCCAGAAATACTTGCGTCGGATCGCCACCGCGCTGGCGATCGGTGACCGCAGGATCCCGGTTTACCCGCAAGGTGATTTGCGCGTTGTCCCGATTGGGGTTGCTGATCTGAATGCGCGTTACCGGCTTGCCGAAGCGGGTTTCGGTTTGTTCGATCAGTGGCCCGATAGCCACCATCGCCTCTGGGGCACCAGGGCGAGCCGCGTCTTCCCCGCGGGAAAATACCTCGGAGAAAAACGCACGGCGGTCACCCTGATACGCCGCGTCAATGCCCCAGGGCATGATCAAAGTCATAAACAGCAGCAGGCCGGAATAAGTGATCATGAAATGGTAGGGCAGGGCGAGTACCGCGGTGGCGTTATGGGCGTCGAGCCAGGAGCGTTGCCCCTTGCCGGGGCGGAAGGTAAAGAAATCCTTGAAGATCTTCTTGTGCGTAATGACCCCACTGATAATGGCAATCAGCATGAACAGGGTAGCCAGGCAAACCAGTAACCGCGCCCAGAGGCGATCAATTCCGTACAACTCAAAATGGAAACGATAGAGAAAATTGCCGCCGCGGGTGGCGCGCGGAGAGACAATTTCACCGCTATCCGCATCCATCAGCATTTGTTCGCCACGCCGACGTCCTTCGTTTTCTGGCTGTTTGGCCGGTTGCCAGCGTAATTCAGCGGCGGTGTGACGGGGGCCGGGCAAACTGATGTCCCAGGAGCGGGCATCCGGTGCCTTGGCATTCAAGGCCGCAAGAGCCTTATCGACGGTGTCCGGTTGCAGGGTGGAATCATGCAATTCGGGCTGCATCCACAGGGTGATTTCTTCACGGAAATAGGCGCTGGTGCCGGTGATGAAAATGGCGACCAGCAGCCAGCCCAGCAATAACCCGGCCCAGGTGTGTAGCCAGGCCATGGATTGGCGAAATGATTTTTTCATGCGGGCCGGCCCCACAGGTAAAGACCGCCCAGCAACAGACAGGGTGCCAGAATGCCGGCCCAGGCGTACCAGGCCGAACGCGCAGAAAACGCCCAGATTGCCGCACCGCTACACAGCAGGAACGACAGCATAATGCCGATGATGACGGCCTGGTCGCGAGCCACGGGCAGGGTAACGGCCAAGGCCATGGCAGACAGGGCGCCTAGCCCATAGCCCCCCAGGGCCGCGGCCAAGGTGCGGGAGGTGATCGAAAGTGGAGTCATAGGAATGTAGATGCAAGCCAATAAGAATGAGAATGGTTATTATCTACAGAAACCGTGCAAAGAAAATGCAAATGACGCCACCGGTACGTCGGCGGGGTGTAAAGACTGTAAAGCGAGGGAACCCGGGGTCAGGCGGCCAGGTCATTCTGCGGCGTAGTCTGCGCCGCCGGTAGCGGCTGAGTGAGGCGCCAGCGCAAGCGCCAGCCCAGAAAAACAGCGGCACTGGTCAACCCGGCCACCAGACCGATCCAGAACCCGGCGGGCCCCATGGGCTCCACCCACCAGTGAGTCAGCGCCAGACCATAGCCGATGGGTAGGCCGATGCCCCAGTAGGCCAGCAGGGTCATCACCATGGGCCAACCGGTGTCTTCAAAGCCACGCAGGCAGCCATTGGCGCACACCTGCAGGGCGTCGGAAACCTGGTACAGGGCGGCGAACAGCAGCAGGTAGCTGGCCAGTGCAATTACCGAACCGTTGTCGGTATAAATACGGGGGATCCAGTGGCGGGCCAGCACCAGACTGGAGGCGGCGGCGATGCCGACCACCAGCGTGATTGCCATGGCCACCTGCACGGCCACGCGAATACCCTCCCTGTCGCTACGCCCCCGGGCGTGCCCCACTCGTACGGTAGCGGCCAGGGCGAAACTCAGCGGCACCATGAAAATCAGGGAGGTGAAGTTGAGCGCAATCTGGTGGCTGGCGACGACCTGGGCGCCGAGGCTGCCAATCAGCAGAGCAATCACCGCGAAGATGCTTACCTCAAAGAATATCGACAGGCCCACGGGCAGCCCCAAGCGCAACATGTAGCCCAGGCTGGCCCGTTCAAAATGCCGTTGGCGCAGGTTTAATGGTGCGTGTTGGTACACCGGGTGGCGGTGGGTATAGATCATCATCATCAGTGCCATGGACCACATCACCAGCGAGGTGGCCCAGCCACAGCCCACGCCACCCATTGCCGGGAAGCCGAGCTTACCGTGGATCAGGACATAGTTACTGGGGATGTTGATCATCAGGCCGATCACGCTGATCAGCAGCACTGGGCGGGTATGGTTCATGGCTTCGGTATAACTGCGCAGGGCCAGCATCACAGCGGCCCCGGGCATGCCCCAGCTAAGCGCATCAAGATAACCACTGACCATGGGCCGGATAGCCGGGTCCACGTCCATCCATACCAGCACCGGGGCAATGCTGCGCAGAATCAGCGCGCAGAGAACGCCCAGCCCAAGGCCGAGCCAGAGCCCCTGCTGGGCGAGGGGGTTGATGCGATGATAAGCTTCGCCGCCCAGATGCCGGGACAGCACCGGGGTGGCGCTCATCAGCACACCGGTCATAAACAGGAACAGCGGTACCCAGATGCTGGCGCCCACCGCCACTGCGGCCAGGTCATTGGCACTGACACGCCCGGCCATCATGGTGTCCACGAAGCCGTTGGCCGTTTGCGCCAGTTGCCCACCCAGAATCGGCAGAGCGAGGGTAAGCTGAGCGGCAAGTTCCTGGCGGCGGGATAACATAGGCAAGTGCTACTGTTGTAAGCGGAACGGGTGTGGTGAACGAAATAGATCAGAATCGGGTTCAGACGAAGGCGGCTACCATACCGCAAAGCGCTTCACAGGTGTACGCCAGTGGTGAGTTGGAAGCCTTGTTTCGGGCGACTTTTTTTCATTCCTACGACACCTTACTGGAAGGGGGCGCTGCGGAGCCTGTTTACCTGCCCGGCCATCCCCACCGGATTTGCTATACACGTGATTACTTCCGCAGTGCCTTGCACGAAATTGCCCATTGGTGCGTTGCCGGCCCGGCGCGTCGCCAGCAGGAAGACTACGGTTACTGGTATGCACCGGATGGCCGCAGTGCGGATCAGCAGGCGGAGTTCAGTCGGGTGGAGGTGTTACCCCAAGCCTATGAAGCTATCTTCTGTGCTGCTTGCGGGCATGATTTCCGGGTGTCGCTGGATAACCTGAATGGCGACGGTGGTGATGAAGCGGCGTTTGCGGTGGAGGTAAAGGCGAAAGCCGAGCGCCTGTTGGTTGAGGGTCTTGCCGAGCGGCCGGCGCGTTGGTGTGAAGCGCTGGCAACGGCGTATGGGCGTGAGGACGTGTCTTTGCATCAAGCTTTGCAGCTGCTGTTTTCGTAGGCGGAGGGCTGTCGGATTACGCCTTTCAGGCTAATTCGACCTACAAAACCTGACGTTTCAAGTTTGGTAGGTCGTGTTTACCCAAGGGCCACAGAGAGGCCGAAGGCCGTAACCCGACAGCCAGTGTTGGGCTATACGTTTAAAGCCGGCCGCTGCGTTTCAGCGCCAGGTACAGGTGATTCAACTGCTGCGGCATATTTTGCGGCGTGGCGCTGGTGACCAGGGCACCGGCGTGGCGCAGGCGGGTATGCAGCTGCTGGCGCTGTTTCTGTTCCTGGGCATCGGCGCACAGCGTTAACGCCTGATCGAAATCTTCCACCGGCTGACGCGCCAGCGCTTCCTGCTCTGGCAACAGCATATCGGCGATCAGCACCAGATGGTGGCGACGCATCAAGCCCACGGCGCTGAGTAGATCATCCAGGTCCTCGTGCTGTAGCCGCGTCACTAACACCACCAATGCTCGGCGACGGCTATGGCGTACCAGCTGACGCGCCGCCAGGCTGAAGTCGCTGGCGTGCTGGCTGGGGTGCAAATCGTACAGCCCGTTCAGCAAATGGTTGATACCGTTTTGCCCCTGCACCGGCGGAAGCCAGCGTGGCTGATCGCCGGAAAACAGCATGGCGCCGGCTTTGTCCTTCTGCTTGAGTGCACTCCATGCCAGTAGCAGCGACGCATTGAGGGCGTGGTCGAAACCGGTGAGTTTACCCACTGGCATGCCCAGCCGTCGGCCGCCATCCAGCATGATCAATACCTGCTGATTCTGCTCATCCTGATACTCACGGCTGATCAAGCTGCGGCGGCGCGCGGTGGCTTTCCAATCGATCTGGCGCAGGCTGTCGCCGGGGTGATACTCGCGTAACTGGTGAAATTCCATGCCTTCGCCGCGGCGCGGCTTGAGGCGGGTGCCGGTGAGGAGAAAGGAATGGTTGGCATCCAGTTGGGTTTGGCTGATGCGGGAAAAATCCGGATATACCGGCACCGTGCATTGGGCCGGGCAAGTTTTCCGCAGCGACCAGAAGCCAAGCTGGCTGGGAAACCAGAATTCCAGGTCGCCGAAATTCACCGGGCCGCGCCGGCTGGGCCGGTAATGGTAAGTGAATTCGGTGAGCTCATTATCAGCCCGGGTAAGCTGACTGGGCAGGCCGGTGAGCACGTCATCACCGGGATGGTGGTCTGCCAGGGTAACAGTGGCGGGCAGATCGGCCGAGGTGATGCGCACCTTGATCGGATGCGGCTGCTGAACGGACAGGGCATTGGGCACGATGCGTTGCGCTGCCGGGGCCGGGCGGCGCCAGCCATGCAACAGGTCGAGCAGGGCGAAGGCTGCCAACACAGCACCTGCCGCCCACCATAGCAGGCTGGCGATGCTGTTACTGAAAAACAGCAACGTGATCGCGCTCAAGGCCCACAGGGCCACGGCGAGGAGCAGGCGCGGAGCGGGCTTCATTGCCGTGGTGCTTCCACCTGGTCGAGCAGGCGGGCCAATGCGGTTTCCGGGGTCTGCCCTTCGATTTCCGCGTCGGCGCTGAGCTGGATGCGGTGGCGCAGTACCGGGCGAGCCACTTGCTGGATGTCGTCCGGGGTGACGAAGTCACGGCCTTCGAACATGGCCTGCACGCGGGCTGCCCGGGCCAGTGCGATACTGGCCCGGGGGCTGGCCCCATGGCTCAGGCCGTTGAAGTCGCGGGTGGCGCGCACGATACGCAGGGCATAATCCAGCACTTCGGCGTCGATCAGCACGTCGTTACTGAGTGCTTTCATGGCCTGCAGGCCGGCGGCATCGGTGGCCGGGCTCAGGCTGTCCACATCCAGGCTAGCGCGGATGGTGCCGTCGAGCACCATGTTCACCAGGCGGGTTTCGTCGGCGTGAGCCGGGTAATCAATCAATACCTTGAACAGGAAACGGTCCAGTTCCGCTTCCGGCAACGGGTAGGTGCCTTCCTGATCCAGCGGATTCTGGGTGGCGAGCACCATATAGGGCTCGTTCAGGGTAAAGGCCTTGCCTTCGATGGTGATCTGCCGTTCCTGCATGACTTCCAGCAGTGCGGCCTGGGTCTTGGCCGGTGCGCGGTTGATCTCGTCAGCCAGCAGCAGTTGAGTAAAGGCCGGGCCGCGACGGATGCGAAATTGCTCGGTCTTTTGGTCGTACATGGCGTGGCCCGTTACGTCGGTGGGCATCAGGTCCGGAGTGAACTGGATGCGGTTGAAATCCAGTTCCAGTACTCGGCCCAGGCTGCGCACCAGCAGGGTTTTGCCCAGGCCGGGCACGCCTTCGATAAGCACGTGGCCGCCGGAAATCAGTGCGATCAGCACTTCACGGACGACCTGTTGCTGGCCAATCAATACCTGATTGAGCCGGCTTTCAATGTCGTGGGCCAGGGCGGCCGCATCGGCGAGGGTGGCGGGTTGGCTCATGCTGTTGTCCTTTTGCGTTGCAACTGACGTTGGCGTGGTTGTCCGCGCCACTGCACCGGTTTATTCGGCATCAGTGACTGCAATTTTTCAGCGATTGTAATAATGACACCTGCCGGGTGAACTGGTCCCGGGTGTCCGGTTGCATCTGTAGCGCCGCTTCCAGCTCTTTGGCTGGCACCGACAAGGCTTTCGCGGCCAGAGTCAGCGCCTTGTCACGTTGATGATGAAAGCGGATCAGGTGCTGCTCGGCTTGTTTACGCAGGGTGTGTACCAGGGCGGCCTGTTGATCCGTGCGCCACTGGAAATAGCCGCTGGCGTGCAAGTGTTGCAGATAATCGCGGCTGCTTTCTTCCCGGGCTTCCTGGCGTGGCCCCTGGCGGGGAATGCGATACCACAACCACAACACCAGCAGTGTTAGCAGCGCAAAAGCCAGTGCTGGGGCTTTTAACCACAACCATTGGGCCAGGGGCGGCATGGCCACCGAGCGCACAAACCACACCGGTTCGTCGGCGGTGAGCCAGGCCAGTAACCAGGCATGATCGAAGTAGAGTAGCCGTTCGTTGGACCACAGGCCCAGGTCTGTGAGCACGGAAATCTGTCCGCTGCCCAGGCCCAGTTGCACCAGCTGGCTGCCGTAATCGTTGTCCGCATAGGCGGTCACTTCCACCGGCCATTCCAGATGCGGGGTCTGGCCTTCTTCATCGTCCCAGCTGTCGTGCCAGATCACATAGTCACTGAACAATTGCACGCGCCGGTCCGGTTCGTTATCGCCCACATGCAGCCCCAGCGGTGCGGGTTCTTGTGGGGCATCACAAGCCAATCGTGTGCAGTCTTCGCGGAGTGCTTCGTTGTCGCTATGCAGACAATATTGCAGAGGGCTGTCAACAAAGGTTGGCAGGGCCATAAGCAGGTCGCGTATCGGGTCTTCTTCAGCGGATTCTGGCACCGGGGAGTCCCATAGGGTGATGCCTAGCGGGAACAACAGCGGGTCGTTGTCTTGCCAGTCGCTGTCGCTGGCGTCGGATGCTTCCAGCATGCCGGGAAGCGGGCGAGCTTCCACAACCAGTTCTCCGCCGTCCTGCACCCATTCCAGCAGGGTGTTGACCTGGTTGGGGGTGAGCATGCCGCGGTGTTTATCGATCACCAGGGTAGTGCGGGTGTCGGGTAACGGGAACAGGGCCGCGGCGCTGAGAATGCGTTCAGAAGGCTGACCCCGTTGCGCCAGCCATTGTTGGGCGGCGCTATAAGGGTTGCGGGTAATGCTGCTGTCCGGTGCCACCCGCTGCATGAACGTGACCGGTTCGGTGAGGGCGTAGTAGCCCGCGACCATGGCGACCAGCAGGGCAGCGAGTAGCCAGGGAAAGGCGCGGCGCAGTCGGGCGGTTCTACCCATGGTCTGCCTCCAGCCGATCCATTTGCTGCCAGTGCTGTGCCAGGGTGCGCACCTGTTCATCACTGACCGGACGGTGGGCCCAGGCGGTGCTGATCCAGGCCTGGGTGAGGCGCTGCAGGTAGGCAATGGGCAGCGGGTCGCCGTGTTGCTGTTGCAGGGTACGCAGGCATTGCTGTTCGGTGCTGCCTGCCGCCAATGCTACCGGGTAGCGTGCCAGAACACCGGCCAGGGCGGCGCGCATCAGCACGGCGAGAGCGGCGCGGATATCACCGGTTTTGAGGGCCTCTTCCACGGCTCGGTTCAGGTTTTTCGGCAGGCTACGTTGACGGATATCCAGCCCGGCCACGTGGGTGGGGATCATCGGGCGTTTGCTTGTGCGGTGTCCGCGCAGGCCGAACTGGTTGGCGACCTTGATGATCAGCCACAGCGCCAGGGCCACAAACAGCGTCCAGAAAATCGCCCATAACAGCGCATCGGGAATATTCAGGGGAGAGTTGGAGATATCGGTTTCATCGTCGTCCAGATTCTCGAACAAGAACCGCCAGAGTGTCTCCATCCAGCTTTCGGCGTCGCTGTTGTCCTGGTTGATCCATTGTCGTTCCGTGCGCTCCTCCAGGGGCATGAAGTCCGGACTGGCCAACAGTTCGATCACTTGTTGTTGTTCGCTGGTAGTTGTGTCTGATGCTGAGGGTTCCGCGTGGGCGGGCTCCATGAACGGCACCAACATGAATATCAGCAAGGCGCCGATGACATTTTTGACGGCGCGGCGCCGCTCTCCCAGCCGGGTGAGGCCGAGTTGCAGGTCCCAGCCTTCCAGCCAGGTGCGTTTGTTCAGGTAGAGGGCAAAGCCGCAGGCCACGTAAAGGGGCTCGGTGACACACAGCACCAGATAAAAACACAGCCCGGAAATGGCCAACTGTAACCCGCTCTGGTCGTAGAACCAGTCACTGAGCTCCAGATTGAATTGCCACGGCACCAGGGTATAGAGCAATGCCATCAACCCGAAGGTCATGAATTGCTCAAGATGAAGCACCAGCAAGGTCAGCATACCGGCCCGGTTGGAGGGATAACTGTTGAGCACTTTCAGTCGCTGGCTGGCGGTCTCGCCTTTCACTTGTTCCAGTTGCCAGACGCAGGCATTGAAACTGCGCATGGGGCTCAGGCGTCGCCAGGTGAGTTGGCCGGCCAGCCCGGGCAGGGCGTAGCCGCGCCAGCGTTTCAGCAAGGCTTTCAAGGTAAGGGTTTCGCCAAACAGGGCGTGGCTGTAAAAGGCCAGTAGCGGGCGTTCCCACAGCGGCTTGAGCCACCAGAATACGAATAACGGCCAGAGGCTGTTGTCCGCCGCGGCCAGTGCCAGCAGCAGGGCATAAGGCACCGCGGTGAATAGCAGCCAGACACCGGTAATGGACCCGGCCCAGTGGCGGTAGAACTGGGTGCCCAGATCTGCCGCTTGCCACGGGCTGCGCGGCGCCAGGCGAGCGCTAGCCTTCTCGAGTTCCATCCCGTCCCCCGAAGAAAAGATACAGATACAACAGAACCCAACAGACTGCGCCCACGCTGTATTTGATGGTTGGCGCCAGGTCCCGTGGTGACCAGAACGCTTCGATAAAAGCAGCCAGCAGTAGCAGGGAAAAGACCCCGTACATGGTGGGCAGGGCATCCCGGGCGGCCAGGCGCAGGGCATCCAGCCGCGACCAGGGGCCGGGAGCAATAATCGCCCAGCCCAGTCGCAGCCCGGCGCCGCCGGCCAGCACGATGGCGGTGAGTTCCGGGGCGCCGTGGGCAATCACAAAAGTAAAGAACGGTTCCTGTGCGCCCACATTGATCAGGTGACCGGCGGCGGCGCCGAAGAAGCTGCCGTTGAAGAGCATTACCACCAGCGCACCCACACCCAGCAACAAGCCGCTGGCGAAGGTTCGGAAGGCGATGCCGATATTGTTCTGGATGTAATGGCCGAACATCATTACGTCGTCATCGCCGCTACGCTCGCTTTTCATATCCGCCTGATTGTCCGGCTGGTACATGCTTTCCAGGTTGGCAATGCTGGCTTCGTCCACCACGGTGTAGATCATTTCCGGCTGTTGATGCACCAGTACCCAAACCAGTGCCATGGAGAGTACGAAGGCCAGGGCGCTGACCAGATGCCAGCGCCACTGGCGGCGGACCGCCCGGGGAAAACCGCTGGCAAGAAAAGTGCCGATGCGATCCGCCAGTGACGGGTTGTAGCGGTACAGCTGGCGATGGGCGCGAAGTACCAGATTGTTGAGAAACTGTTGTAGCTGCACGCTGTAGCCCCGCTCCCGGGCAAGCGCCAGTTGATGGCAGAGCTTGCGATAGTCTGTAACGAAGGTATTTAGCGGCAGCTTGTTCTTTTTACTCACGTGCAGGGATTCCAGCTGTTCCAGCTGGTTTTCCAGCGCTTGCCATTCCGGGCGGTACTGCTGTTCAAAGCGGGCCTGTTTCATGCGGGGCCCTCCACCAGATAGCGGGTCACTGCATTCAGCCGTTGTAGTGCCTGTGCCGGAGCCAGTTCAGGGTATGCCAGTAGCGCCAGCTCCTGCTGACGGGCATCAGAAAACTGCCCATGACGCTCATGGAATGCCAACAAGGCCAGCTGGTCATCACGATTCAGCGCCCAATCCGGGGCCAGGCTTTCGCCACGGTTCTGCTCGCTGCTCGCTGGTGTTTCCTCCACATGGATAACCAGCGTATTGGCTGCCATGTCACCGAGTCGTTGAAAGCGGGGACTGATCAGGGTGCAGATAAACCCGAGCAGATAGAACAGCGGGAAGGCATCGGCGGTACGCAGCAGATTGCGAATCAGGCTGCCGTTGAAGCTCAGGGGGCTGCCGTTGGCGTGGACCACCACAATGCCCATGGCTTTCTTGCCGGGGGTCTGGCCGTGGCGAAAGGCTTCAAACAGGGTGGGGTAAAACCATTCCAGCACGAAGGCCAGAATCAGCAGAAGGCCCATGCCGGCTTTGCCCAGCGCCGCGAAAATCCCGGCCAGGGCCGCGTAGATTACCAGCCGAATGGCCAGGTCGATGGTGTAGGCCAGCGCCCGAGGCACAGGCCCGGCCAGCGACAGGCTGAGCATGGCACCTTCCGGTGTTTCTACTTCCAGGCGTTCATCAATCAGCATTCTGGCCCTGACGAATTTGCAGCGCGGCAAACACAAAGACCATGACGGTGAGCGTGGTTTTGACAATCGCCAGGGTACGGACCGGCGGCGGATCCAGTAGCTGGACCGCATAGCCACAGAAATAGAAAAGTATCAGAAAGCACAACCAGGTGGCCTGGCGGCGGTTACCGCTGATCACGGCAGGGATCATCAGGAGTAACGGCAGGTACAGTACCAGCGCAATAATGACACTGGAGACGATATGGGCATCCGGCGGCGCCAGAGTGAACAGGCCGCTGATGCCGACAAGCAAAAGCAGGGCGTAGCTGATACGAAGTAAAACAAGGTTCATCATCAAGCCTTAAGTTGGCGGGCCAATAACGCCAGGCGTTTGCCCAGTGCGCGTGCCAGGGTGATTTCGTGTTCGGTTAGTGCCGGGTCGCCCTGGCTGCCGGAAACATGAGTGGGGCCGTAGGGCGTGCCACCGCTTTGAGTATCGAGCAAGGCGGCTTCGGAATAGGGCACCCCGGCCAGCACCATACCGTGGTGGAGCAGGGGCGTCATCATGGAAAGCAGGGTGCTTTCCTGACCGCCGTGCAGGCTGCCGGTGGCACTGAAGACACCGGCGGGTTTGCCGATCAGGGTGCCTTTCATCCACAGCTCGCTGGTCTGGTCGATAAAATATTTCAGCGGCGCAGCCATGTTGCCAAAGCGGGTAGGGGAGCCCAGAGCCAGCCCCTGGCAGCCGGCCAGGTCTTCCAGGCTGGCGTAGGGAGCACCCTGATCCGGTATCGCCGGTTCACTGGCTTCGCAATTGGCGGACACGGCCGGGACGGTGCGCAGGCGTGCTTCCATTCCGGTGCTTTCGATACCGCGGGCCACCTGTTGCGCCAGGTTGGCAACACTGCCGTTGCGACTGTAGTAAAGCACCAGCACATAATCGGTCATGGGCGATTCAGTCCAGTAACTGCAGGGCGTTTTCCGGGGGGCGACCAAGCACCGCCTGATCGCCTTTAACGACGATGGGGCGCTCGATCAGTTTCGGGTACTGGCTCATGGCGGCAATCACGTCGGCGTCGCTGCTCTGTGAAGACAGGCCTGCGGTTTTGTAATCCGCTTCCTTGTTGCGTACCAGATCATGGGCACTGTTGAAGCCCAGCTTGGTGATCAGGCTTTTCAATGTGGCCGTATCCGGAATATCGTCCAGATACTTTACGATAGTAGGGGTAATACCCTTTTCTTCCAGTAGCGCCAAGGTCTGGCGGGATTTTGAACAGCGCGGGTTGTGGAAGATAATGTAGTCGCTCATGGGATTGCATATCCTGTTTCGTAACGCTGCCATTGTAAGCTGCACGAGTGTGGTGGCAAGGGTGCACTGTTCGTTGCCTGTTAGAGGTTTAACCAGAAAGGATGCGTAGAGCATGGAGAATGAGCAGCCGGTAATCCCGGTGCATGCCCGGTTCGATTCCATCAAGGCGTTTTTTGCACTACTGGTGCGCCAGTTCAACGAGGACGGTTGCCGACAAAGCGCGGCGGCACTCACCTACACCACATTGTTTGCCATTGTGCCGGTAATGACGGTGAGCTTTGCGGTCTTGTCCTCGGTACCGGCCCTGAAAGACAAGGGCACCCAGTTCCAGGCCTGGGCGTTTGAATATTTTGTCCCCTCGGCGGGGAACATGCTTCTCGATCACCTGCAGTCCTTTGCCAAACAGGCCGCCAACCTCACCGGGCTGGGGATAGTGTTTCTGGTGGTGACGTCGATCCTGATGCTCAGCACCGTTGAACAAACCCTGAACCGTATCTGGAAAGTGCAGACTCCGCGTAAAGGCCTAACCAGCCTGTTGATGTACTGGGCGGTATTGTCATTGGGCCCCATTTGTCTGGGGCTGGGGCTGGCGATCTCGTCGTATCTCACCTCGCAGGCCATCTTCAGCGACACGGTGAGTTATCTGGGCGGCGTGCGGTTGTGGCTGTCTCTGCTGCCGTTTCTGTTTACCACCGCCATGCTGACACTGATGTACACCGTGGTACCCAATACCAAGATTCCGCTACGCCAAGGGCTGCTGGGGGCGGCGGTAGCGGCGCTGTTGTTTGAGTTGGCGAAAGGCGGTTTCACCTTTTTTATCAAACAGGCACCGAGTTACCAGGTGGTGTACGGCGCCTTTGCAGCAGTCCCGGTGTTTCTGCTGTGGATTTATATTTCCTGGACCATAGTGCTCGGTGGGGCGGAACTGGTGCGGGCATTGGTGGTGTTTCAGGAACACCGTCGCCAGGTGCCGCGCATGCATGCATTGGTGCGCTTGCTCAATGTGTTCTGGCAGCGCCAGCAAAATGGCAAGGTGCTACGCAGTAAAGAAGTTCGCAAGGTCATGCAGGAATCGGGTATCAGCCAGTGGGATGAATTTCGCAACTTGCTGGTGAATGCAAAACTGATCCGGCGCACGGAAGAGGGCGGGTACATGCTCAGTCGGGATCTGCGCAACCTGTCACTGGGACAGTTGGTCGCCATGCTGCCGTGGCCGGCCCATACCCAGCTACGGGTTAGACAACAGTCAGAACCGTTACCCTGGGAAGCGGCATTGAAAAACCGCATGGACCAGGCCCGTGAGGGCATGATGGCGCCACTGGATATCAGCCTGGATGCCTTGTTCAGTGAATCCCGGGCGGGAGAGGAAAAACACGTAGAGCACAACCGTAAAGACAGCACGATTGACCACGAGGACAACAATGACGACTAAGCATGTACTGGTGAGCGGCATTGTGCAGGGTGTAGGCTACCGGGCCTGGACGCGCCAGGAAGCCATTCGCCGCAAACTCACCGGCTGGGTTCGCAACTGTGCAGACGGCCGTGTGGAAGCGTTGCTGGAAGGCGAAAGCGGTGCGGTGGATGACATGCTCGATGCCATGCACCAGGGCCCGGCGCTGGCACAGGTGGAAAGGATCCTGGTGGAAGAGGGCAGTGATCATGATGATGCGCCCCGTTCCAATCACTTTGAGGTAACCCGATGAAACAGGTTGAGCTGGTCAATGGTGACCTGCGTTTTCCTGCCCTGATGGCTGGCAATGGGGAGCCGGTGATTCTGTTGCACGGTTTTCCCGATACCCACGAAAACTGGGCGGTGCAGATCAATGCGCTGGCGGATGCCGGCTATACGGCTATCGCTCCGGCTTTGCGTGGGTATGCGCCCAGCTGCCAGCCGGGTAATGGCGATTATTCCCTGTATGCGGCCGTGGACGACCTGATGGTGTTTGCCGCCCAGCTGGGTGGCCGTGTGCATTTGATCGGGCATGACTGGGGCGCGGCGGTGGGCTACCTGGCCTGTGCCCAATTTCCCGAGACGTTCTGTTCGTTCAGTGCCCTGTCTATTCCTCCCATACGGCGGATTCCCCAGGCCTTGTTGAAGGTGCCTGAGCAGGTGTTGCTGAGCGGCTACATGCAGTTCTTCCAGTTGCCGTTGGCACCGGAAGCCTGGCTCAAGCGTGGGGATCTGGATGGCGTGGAGGCGCTATGGCGGCGCTGGTCACCGGGCTGGGAACCAGAGCTCTATCTGGATAACGCCAAACACACCCTGGCCGAGCCGGGGGTGATTCCTGCTGCGTTGGCCTGGTATCGCTCCCTGTTCAAGGTGTGGAAGAAAGAACACCGCAAGGCACGGGCCTGGTTGGGGCAGGATATTGCCACCCCCACCCAGGTCTTGATCGGCGAGAATGACGGTTGCATGAGCCCCAAGCTGCTTGAGCATACCTTGGTAGAAAGTGATTTCAGTGGCGGTGTTGAGCTGCAAACCCTGGCGGATGCCGGGCATTTTCTGCACTTGGAACAGCCGGAGGCGGTAAACCGTCACCTGATTCGCTTGCTCAATAACACCCGTTGCGACTGACGGCGGCTCAATGACGCGGCAAGGAGCGGCCAACGCAAACGCCCGCTCCCACCGCTTGCCGCAGTCTTCGCGCTCCGGGTTTTCGCCCCCTTGATACTCTGCGCTATACTACGCGCCCCTATTTTCCCAGCAGGAGTAATCCCATGACGGTGATTCGCCAGGATGACCTGATTCAGAGCGTGGCAGATGCCTTGCAGTACATCTCGTACTACCACCCGGTGGATTTCATCCGCGCGGTGAAAGAAGCCTACGAGAAGGAAGAGAGCAAGGCCGCCAAAGACGCCATGGCACAGATCCTGGTCAACTCCCGCATGGCCGCCATGGGTCGTCGCCCGATTTGCCAGGACACCGGCATCGTGACCGTGTTCGCCAAGGTGGGCATGAATGTCACTATTGATGGCGACATGAGCCTGGACGACATGATCAACGAAGGGGTGCGTCGCGCCTACAACCACCCGGACAACGTCCTGCGTGCCTCGGTGCTGGCGGACCCGGACGGCAAGCGTGCCAACACCAAGGACAACACTCCGGCGGTGATCAATTACTCCATCGTCCCCGGCGACACCCTGGAAATCGACGTGGCGGCCAAAGGCGGCGGTTCCGAAGCGAAATCCAAGTTCGCCATGCTCAACCCGTCCGATTCCGTGGTGGACTGGGTGCTGGAACAGATTCCCAAAATGGGCGCCGGCTGGTGTCCGCCGGGCATGCTCGGCATCGGCATTGGCGGCACCGCCGAGAAAGCCATGCTGATCGCCAAAGAATCCCTCATGGACCCCATCGACATCCATGAGCTGCAGGCTCGTGGCGCCCAGACCCGCTCTGAAGAGCTGCGTCTGGAGCTGTTCGAGAAAGTGAACGCGCTGGGTGTGGGCGCCCAGGGCCTGGGTGGCCTGACCACCGTGCTGGACGTGAAAGTGGTGGATTACCCTACCCACGCGGCCAACAAGCCGGTAGCCCTGATTCCCAACTGTGCGGCCACCCGTCACGCCCACTTCATTCTGGATGGCTCCGGCCCGGCCGACCTGAAAGCGCCGGATCTGGAAGAATGGCCGGACATTGCCTGGGGCAACGACGAAGGTGCCAAGCGCGTGAACCTGGACACCGTGACCCCGGAAGAAGTGCAGACCTGGGAACCGGGCGACACCTTGCTGTTGTCCGGCAAGCTGCTCACTGGCCGTGATGCCGCCCACAAGCGCATGGTGGACATGATCTCCAAGGGCGAAAAACTGCCCGTGGACTTCACCAACCGGTTTATCTACTACGTGGGCCCGGTGGATCCCGTTCGGGAAGAAGTGGTTGGCCCCGCAGGCCCCACCACAGCCACCCGCATGGACAAGTTCACCCGCACCATGCTGGAAGAAACCGGCCTTATCGGTATGGTCGGCAAGGCTGAACGTGGCGACACCGCCATCGAAGCCATCAAGGACAACAAGGCCGTGTACCTGATGGCGGTGGGCGGCGCCGCCTACCTGGTCTCCAAAGCCATCCGCAAATCCCGCGTGGCAGCCTTTGAAGACCTGGGCATGGAAGCCATCTACGAATTCGAAGTGGAAGATATGCCCGTCACCGTGGCAGTAGATTCCACCGGCGAATCCGTACATAAAACCGGCCCGGTGATCTGGAAACAGAAGATCGCCGAAAAGAGCGCGTAGTACGTACTACAAGCTCGCCCACCAAAAAGCCGCGCCAACGCGCGGCTTTTTGGTGGGCGAGCGGCTGCAACACGCCTCACGCCTCACGCAACACGAAAAACCCAAACCGTCAAAACAACCCGCGCTTTTTTGTAGGAGTTCCTCTCGAGGGACGAACCCCGCGCCAGATAACCTGACAAACCTTGCAATCACCCCTCCAAACTTAACGTTCTCACCAGCCTGATTCTCCCGCTCTGAATTCCCTTTTTTACCCGCGCGCAAGTTGAATATGTAGGATATGGCTTACAGATCTTTGTAAGTTGCTGAGATAAAGTGAATTTTCAGAAAAGCGGATGCAAGAAAAATCCGAGTAAAAATTCCTGTTCAACACGCAAGTGCAAGAAAAGTCCGTTGAGAGCGAATCCTGCCAGCGGGGTAAATCACTGATTGGGTGATGGTTTTATATGGTTGTTGAGCAGGGTCGAATCGGGGATATACAGCAAAGTGATATATCGCATCTGCAATTAAATACGCTGTTAAGCTAAATTAGAGAGGGTGATGTGAAGTATTTTAAAGCAACTAGTATTTTGTTCGCTTACTGTGTCATAGCTTTGTCTGGCTGCGCCAGTGTCCCGCACAGCGCCAATTCAGCGTTATCGGAAGAGAAAGTAAGGGTTTTTATTCATAAAATTAGTAATGACATGGAGCGTATGGATATAAAAGAATTCGCGAGTAATTACTCTACGAATTTTGTCTACGAGGATAATGTAAGCACCTCACATTCAATCCGTTGGGGCTACAAACAGTACCTTCAGTATGCTGCAAATCTCATGGGTCGAGCCTCAAAGGTTGAGTCAAAAACAGCTATAAAGAATATATCTATTAAGGGGGATAGTTCGGCCTCGGTTGAAATTCAGCAAACTACCCGGGTCACTTTCCAAGGAAAGACACAAGAAATCCGATCAATACAGAGATCAAAAATAATTCAAAAAAATGGCAAATTACTTATTCTACATATCAAAATGCTGGAAGACTTGGGGCATGAGGTGCTTTGAATAAAAAAGCTTAACAGGGCGCTGCTGCAAACAAGTGGCAGAGCGCGGCGTTGAGGTTTAAGTGATTAGGGGCCTTCGATCTGACCGAGCGTACGTTAAGGTTTTCAGGGACCGGATGACTCTTGAAAGTCTCGATGTTGGTGGGCGTCCGTACGAGGTATTGCCGGTCCTGCCATTTACTACCCGCCGTCTTTTGGTCGGGCAGTTTGATGTGGCGGAGCATTGTCTGCAGCAAGGTTTGAAGCGGCTTGGCGAAAATGCATGGCTGAAACCTGGGTCGGAGCTCATAGTCCAGCCTATGGAAATGACAGACGGAGGTCTCAGCCAGGTGGAAGAACGTGTGATCATGGACATGGCATACGGTGCCGGGGCCAAACGTGTATTGCTGTGGGTGGGCGGAGAGCTTTCCAGGCAAGAGGCCTTGAATAAGCTTGAGGCTTTATAACGAGCCAGTGAAGCAGCGGAGGCCAGCGGCGTAGCTTGCTCATACATAGGGGGTTGTGGTGCATATTTGTGAGGCTGATAGATTGATTCTGCGGCGGTTGTCCCTTGATGACGTTCCCGCGTTGGCCGAAATTCTCAGCGACCCTGATGTGATGAAATACTCGGTTCGAGGTGTTTGTGATGAGGCCGCCACACTCAAGTTTATCGAGTGGTGTTTGGCTTGTTACGAATCACATGGCGTTGGTCCATGGGCTCTCATCGATAAGACATCTTCTGAACTGATCGGCTTCTGCGGTGTTGGGCCAGAATGGGTCGATGATGTCGAGGAAGTTAATCTTGGCTATCGGCTGGCCAGTCGCTATTGGAATAAAGGGTTGGCATCTGAAGCGGTCAGATCTGTCCTTGACTATGTTTTCGGTAAGCGCCTGTTCCATTCAGTGGTCGTTATCATAGAGCCCGAGCATGTGGCATCGCTTAAGGTTGCTGAGAAGGCAGGGTTTTCTCGCTTCGATGCCGTGGAATTTCATGGTCGGCCTGTAAGGTTATACCGATTGACCTCGGCGCAATGGGGAGCATCGCATAACAATGCCATGCATGTGACAAGGGCATGATGGCGGGCAAACTCCTTGTTGTGCCTGCAATTAGAAGTTCAGGCTCAGATGCCCTCCCGAATTTCAAACTCTACCATGGCTATTTCTGCACTTCATAATCCGGTGCACCACTCTTCTCCTGCTGGTGCCCATGTCAGGCATTAAAGATCCCGAGGGTAAGGCCTCGCATCGTACATATGAGGAAAATATGAAAGAGCTAACCCAATATACGCGTGTATTTCCACCGATAACGCGCTGTCACCACGTGGGGTAAATGAGTGAGATCTGTATTTCTATTCGTTGCTTTGTTGTCTGTATGTCTTCCTGTGTCAGCTAATTCCTTATGTGAGCCTGAGGATGAATTGGTTTTTTCATGTGAAATCGGAAGCAAAACTGTTTCAGTATGCAGGACTGAAAAGGGCCGGGTTGAGTATGTATACGGGGCTGGTGACAAAGGCGAATTAGAACTGAACTCACCACTCTTCAGTAGCGCGGCTTGCCCAGGTGGTGGGATAAGCCGATTGAGGTTCAGGAACGGAAACTATAGCTACATCGTTTACGATGTCATGTGCCATTCAGGCGGAATGGGCGAGAACCAGCGGAGCAAGTCAGATTTCGCCGGACTTGTCGTGCTGAACCAAAGTGACGTCGTTTTCAATAAAACGTGCACCTCCTTTGAGGATGAAGTGTTTGGCGTTAATTCGGGTATTCTTCCTGAAAGCGTTGAAAAAGAGGACTTTGATTATAGTATCCCGTAATGCGGGAACGCTTCTTGAGAGTGACGTCAAATCAGGTTTTCTTGTTGCCTAGTGCCTCAAGTTCACTATAGAAAGAGCAATCAGGTTAACTCGTTAACGTCTTCCTGGACTCACTCAAGAACAAATCCTGATGCGATGTCAGGTGTTGCCTCATGCCTCAGGAGGATTCTGACAAGAGTTGGCGCCTGAGTTCGGGTTTTAGCGAGCGGGAGAGGCTCATCCCCGATGATCCAACTGACGGAGGTGATATCAATGAAATTCCTGATTTTTTTGGGCACGGTTCGCGATAGTACTCCGCCTAAGCCTGCTCGCTTGGGTGAGAGGGTGGCGAAGGCGTGCGTTGAATGCCTCAATGCCCGATATGGGGAGCATGAGGTGGAGCTGGTTGATGCGCTGGATTATCCCATGGAGACAGTGTTTAAACCGCATTTTTCCTACCCGAAAAGCAAAGCGCCGCCGGCACTCAATACGTTGGCTGAAAAAATTGCCTCTGCCGATGGCTACATCATGGTCAGCCCGGAATACAACCACTCCATGAGCCCTGCATTGGCGAATTTGCTCAACCACTTTGGCAGTTCGTTGTTTTCCTATAAGCCCAGCGCAATTGTTACCTATTCGGCCGGCCAGTGGGGAGGGATGCGCGCGGCTGTCGGTATGCGCACGTTTCTCTCGGAACTGGGCTGTCTCCCTGTTTCTGCGATGGTGCATGTGCCCAAGGCACAAGACGTTTTCGCCGCAGATGGAGCGCTACAGGCGGGTGAGGATAAGGTGTCCTGGTTTGATTATTTGGGGCGAACGTTCAACCAGCTGCTCTGGTGGGCTCAAGCCGCGAAAGCGCATGCTGATGAGGTCGATCCGCACAAGATGGTCCGGGATTTCAAGACCACGCCTGCCGAGCGAAATGCGCCCTAGTGTTTTTCGGCATGGGTGTAGGGAAGCGGCAAGTGAGGGGCAAAGAGTGTTCTTGCCTCGCGCGTCAAATCCAATGTAGAAAGGGCAGCAGGGTTAACCCGTTAACGCTTTCCCGGACCAAATCCAATGACTGCTGATTTTCAGCCTCTCTGGCTTAAAGCAATCTTCCTCCTTGGCGTCAGCCTGCTATTCACTCACGAACTGGATGCAATGACCCACAGCGAATGGCGTGTGCTGCCCGTGACCAGTTGGCTGGCGCCGGGGCTGGGCCGTATGGTGTTTGTGACGTTGCATGTGCCGATCTTTGCGTTGGTGTTGGGTTGGCTGACCAGCAGGTTGCCGAAGCGGGCGGCGCAGGGGCAGTTCTGGGTGTCGGTATTTCTGGTGGTTCATGCTGGTTTGCATGTGGCCTTTAGTGGGCAGCCACACTATACCTTTGAGGGCATTCTCTCGAATACACTGATTTTTGGCGCTGCGCTGTGTGGTGTTGCTTATCTTTGGGGGCGTTACTGGATGAGTAGAGACTAGAGTAAACGCTTTCCTGGTCGAGGTCGGTGTATGCCCGCCATTAAAGAGGGCCAGAGGTCGTGGCCAGGGTGGAGCCGCCGCTCCAGCAGGATATCGGCGGGTTCGAGGCGGAGTTTCTGATTGATTTCTTTGCCAAAGAACTGGGACCACATTTCTATAATCTGGGGAACCTCTGAATAACTCCTTGCATGCTCAGCGTGACCTTAAGCGTGCAGCTGTTGTGCCTTGTCTCGACAGACAGGGTGGTTCCCTTTCTTAGAGGCAAGGCGCAGCAGATGTGCGCTTAAGGCCGCGCCCTCCGGGTCTTCCAGGCTGCCCCGCACTTGTTGTTGCACTTTTTCGATGGATGGACATACACCTTCAAAAGCGCGCCTAGATTGCGAACCAGCCTGAAAGACTGAGCATGCAAGGAGTTATTCAGAGGTTCCCTGGGTTTGTTTGATGCTCAGCAGGACTCACCGAGAAGATGGACGAGGTAGAGTATGTGATGCAAGAACTTGAGAAGCCGGAAGAGTAGACGTAATACGGTGGAGTCAACGCTCGCACAGGAGGGCGCTTTTGGGTCGGATAGGTCAGGTCAGAGGGGCGTTGCACACAGCCCCTCAGGAACTTTCCTTCTCTTGTGACCTCCCATCACAAAGGTTGGCGCTGAATTATTGGTTAGCCATGCATTCATTTTCCCTGAGGTGCTTTCTGTCATGTCCCGAACCCTGTTGAAAACCTTTCCGCTTCTTGCTGCTATTTTGTTTCTTGGAGGTACTGCCATGGCTGATACAGCCCCGCAAGACGCGTCTGCTGGCGCGGAACCGCCCAAACCCAAGGTCATTATCTTTGATGTGAACGAAACGCTGCTGGACCTGGAGTCCATGCGCTCATCGGTTGGCGAGGCGCTGGGAGGCAGGGAAGAGCTGTTGCCACTGTGGTTCTCGACCATGCTGCATAACTCTCTGGTCACCACGGTGACTGGGGAATATCACGACTTTGGCCAGATTGGTGTCGCCTCGTTGTTAATGGTGGCGAAAAACAACGATATTCCTTTGAGTGAGGAAAAGGCGAAAGACGCCATTGTGTCCACCATTCTCAGCCTGCCACCGCATCCTGACGTGAAGCCGGGCCTGACGGCGCTGAGCGAGCAGGGCTTCAAGATTGTCAGCCTGACTAACTCGTCCAACAACGGGGTGAAGACCCAGTTTGAAAATGCCGGCCTGACGGATTTCTTTGATGCGCGCTACAGCATCGAGGATATCAAGGTGTACAAGCCGGACTTGCGAGCCTATGAGTGGGTACTCAAGCAGTTGGGAGTGAAGCCAGAAGAAGCCTTGATGGTGGCGGCCCATGGTTGGGATGTGGCCGGTGCAAAAGAGGCGGGCTTGCAGACGGCCTTTGTGGACCGCCCCGGTAAGGCACTGTATCCGCTGGCGAAGAAGCCGGATTACGTGATCAAGGATATTGGTGAGCTGGCGGATATCATGAAAGCGAAGTAGGCGCTGCTGAAATACATTGCAGGCGGTACAAGATGACCCCGGATCCGGGTTCCCCGGTCCGGGGTTTTCTTTGTCTGGATCAATGCGGGGCAGGGCCGTGAAGTGTCTGGCCTGATGGCTAGCCGGGTATTTGCCAAGGCCTGCTGTCTCAGGAAGAGCAGGCACAGTGATGTGCCTGCTTTTGAATGTATAGGTCCGGGAGCCCGGCCCCGTCCCTGGGGCGCGGAGATCAATCGTCAGGCTTTCCTGGGGTCACAGTAATGAAGGCCTGGGGCTACCCGGACAGTTAATATACTGTTCATTTGGTCAGTGGTCAAATAGGGTAAGTTACGAGTCGCGAGTTCCGAGTTGCGAAAGGCAAAACCTCAAACCCCAAACCCCAAACCCCAAACCCCAAACCCCA
>NZ_PBSH01000017.1 GCF_002726155.1 Alcanivorax sp.
AGTGCAGTGATACTGCTGGCAGGACATCGCGGTAACGGTGCCCCGGGTCCCGGCCTCACACACGCCGGTAAGCGAATGCGGGTCCCGATCTCCGGAAAGCCATAATTTTGGCAGAAATGTGCGGCCAATCAAAGCCCTTGGTCGACTTTAGGTTGCAGAAAATCCCTTTCTCACGTCATGCTAAAGTCTGATGAATCACCCGAAATCATAAGAAGACTGACACCATGACAAAATTCAGCCTGATCCTTGGGGGCGCCCTGCTCGCCATTTCCAGCCTGAGCCCGGCGGCCAAGTTCTATAAGTGGGTGGACGACAAAGGCGTTACTCATTACGACGCCCAGCCTCCACAGGGGGCGAACGCGACCGAAGTGAACACCCGCGCCAATGCCAGCTCGGATCAGAGCGAGGCCATCGAAGCCCTTGAGGCCAAAAGGGACGCAGCACAAAAAGCCAAGGAGGCTGCCGCCACCCGGGCCAGGGAAGAAAAACGACTGGAAACGGAGCCGGAAGCCGTGGCGCAAGAGCGTTGCGAGCAGCACCGCAAGAATCTGGAAACGCTGACCAACAAGCCCACCGTACGGCGCAAGAACCCGGAAACCGGCGAACTGGAAGTAATCGACCAGGAAGTCAGAGACCAAATGCTCGCCGAGACTCGTAGCGCTCTGGAAAAATGCGAGGCACGCTAATCCCGGGCAAACAGGCATTGCCACAAAAAAGCCGCCGGCATGACACCGGCGGCTTTTCTTTAGCCAAGCCCAAAGGGACGATTAGCGGTTAAAGGTAAAGCGCTCTTCTTCCACCCCTACGTGGATGGTATCGCCCTGAAGATACTCGCCCCTCAGTAGCGATTGAGCCAACGGGTTCTCCAGCTGCTGCTGGATCGCTCGCTTGAGCGGCCGCGCACCGTAGACCGGATCGAAACCGGCATCCACCAGCTTGTCCAGCGCCTCGTTGCTGAGTGCCAGGCCAATGTCCCGCTCCGCCAGTCTTTTTTGCAAAAAGCCCAGCTGAATCGACGCGATGCCCTTGAGCTGATCCTTCGCCAACGGATGGAATACCACGGTTTCATCCACTCTATTGATGAACTCCGGCCGGAAGTGATTACCCACTACCTCCATCACCGCGGACTTCATCGCCTCGTAGTCACTGGCGGACTCCACATCGGCACCCGCCAGTTTCTGGATCAGGTCAGACCCCAGGTTGGAGGTCATCACCACCACCGTGTTGCGGAAGTCCACAGTGCGACCCTGGCCATCCGTCAGGCGCCCATCATCCAGCACCTGCAACAGAATGTTGAACACATCCGGGTGGGCTTTTTCCACTTCGTCGAGCAAGACCACCGAGTAGGGCTTGCGACGAACCAGCTCAGTGAGATAGCCGCCTTCCTCATACCCCACATAGCCCGGAGGGGCACCCACCAGCCGTGCCACGGAGTGCTTCTCCATAAACTCGGACATGTCGATACGCACCATGGCCTCTTCGGTGTCGAACAGGAAGTTGGCCAGCGCCTTACACAGTTCCGTCTTGCCTACCCCGGTGGGGCCAAGGAACAGGAAACTGCCGTTGGGCCGGTTCGGGTCCGACAAGCCGGCCCGTGAGCGGCGCACTGCGTTGGCCACCGCTTCCACGGCTTCGTCCTGGCCGACGACCCGGTCGTGCAGGGCCTCCTCCATACGCAGCAGTTTGTCTTTCTCGCCTTCCAGCATTTTCGACACGGGAATACCGGTCCACTTGGCCACCACCTCGGCGATTTCCTCGTCAGTGACTTTGTTGCGCAGCAACTGGGTCTCTGCCTGGGCCTGCTCTTCACGGTCCTGGGCGTCCTGCACTTTCTTTTCCAGTTCCGGAATCTGCCCGTACTGCAGCTCGGACATGCGACTCAGGTCGCCGGCGCGACGTGCCTGCTCCATTTCCACCCGCGCCTGCTCCAGCTCTGCCTTGTATTCGGCGGCACCCTGCAATGCCGCTTTTTCCGCCTGCCAGATTTCTTCCAGATCCGCGTACTGTTTCTCCAGTTCGTCGATCTCGTCTTCCAGCTTTTCCAGCCGCTTGCGGCTGGCATCATCCTCTTCCTTGCGCAGCGCTTCGCGTTCCATTTTCAGCTGAATTAAACGGCGATCAAGACGATCCATTTCTTCCGGCATGGAGTCGATTTCCATGCGAATACGGCTGCCCGCTTCGTCAATCAGGTCGATGGCCTTGTCAGGCAGCTGCCGATCGGTGATGTAGCGATGACTCAAACGCGCGGCGGCGATAATCGCACCATCGGTGATGTCCACACCATGGTGCACTTCGTAGCGCTCTTTCAGGCCACGCAGAATCGCGATGGTGTCTTCCACCGTGGGCTCATCCACCTGCACTTTCTGGAAACGACGTTCTAGCGCCGCATCTTTTTCAATGTACTGGCGGTATTCGTCCAGGGTAGTGGCGCCCACGCAGTGCAGCTCGCCACGGGCCAGTGCCGGCTTAAGCATGTTGCCCGCATCCATGGCCCCGTCGCCCTTGCCAGCGCCGACCATGGTGTGCAGCTCATCGATGAAGAGAATGATGCGCCCTTCCTGTTTGCCCAGCTCGTTGAGCACGGCCTTCAGGCGCTCTTCGAATTCACCCCGGTATTTGGCACCGGCGATCAGTGCGGCCATGTCCAGTGACAACACTTGTTTGTCTTTCAAGCCTTCGGGCACTTCGCCATTGACGATACGCTGGGCCAGACCTTCCACGATGGCAGTTTTGCCAACGCCCGGTTCACCGATCAGCACAGGATTATTCTTGGTGCGGCGCTGCAACACCTGAATGGTACGGCGGATTTCATCGTCGCGACCGATCACCGGGTCCAGCTTGCCGGACTCCGCCCGCTCGGTCAGATTGACAGTGTACTTGTCCAGCGCTTCACGCTTGTCCTCGGCATTGGGATCATTCACCGCTTCCCCCCCGCGGACTTCCGCGATTTTTTCCGCCAGCACCTTGCGGGTCACCCCGGCATTTTTGAACAGTTTGCCCAGCTCGCCGTTATCGTCACAGGCCGCCAGCAACACCACTTCCGTGGACAGGTACTGATCACCACGTTGTTGCGCTTCTCGATCAGCAATATTAAGCATGCGGCCAGTGGCCTGCCCCATCTGCACATCGCCATTGAAATTATTCACTGTGGGTAGTTTGTCCACGGCCATATTCAGGGCGGTGATCACATCAGCACTGTTGGCACCGGCTTTTTCCAGCAAGGGCCGCGCGGCGCCGCCCTGCTGCTGCATCAACGCCAGCATCAGGTGGGCTGGCTCGATGGTGCTGTTTCCCTGCCCCACGGCCAGGGATTGCGCGTCTGACAGGGCTTCCTGCAGGCGAGCGGTGAGTTTGTCCATTCGCATTTGTCACTCTCCTATCCGGTCGTGATCCGCACAGCACCTCCCTGACGGCAAGGTCAATGCGATCACCGGTTATCTATCAACTGAGAGTTAGATGGGTCCGATTGGGCCAAACTCAAGAGCAATTAATAGTTAATAATGAATAGCTGCGCGTTCAGCGCTGTTGGAACGTTCAAACAATGAGGCCGCGCCCAAACTCTGGGCGCGGCCTCCTGCATTTAAGGTCAATCTAAAACCCTGTCGTGCGTTATTAATTATTCATTATTAACTATTAATTATTGACCACCGCCATCCAGCCAGATCAGCGACGCAAAACGCCCTGTCTCGCCTTCCTTGCGGTAGGAATAAAAACGGGACAGGTCACAGGCTGTGCAGAGATCCCCACCGTGAACATCGTCGACACCGAGCTGGGCCAGCTCGATGATGGCGGCGTGAGCCACCGAGAATCGCCAGTGGTTGGGGGTAGCATCTTTCTGGAAAGCAGGCTTGAACGCAGGCCGATTCTCGGTAAAGGCACGGTAGACCTCATCCCCCACCTGATAGCACTGCCCACAAATGGCCGGGCCCAACCAGGCGCTCACAGGCTCACCGTTGGGCGCAATACTGGCCACGCCTTCGGCAATAATACCGGCCTGAAGCCCCCGCCAACCGGCATGGACCGCCGCGACAGCCTTTCCATCAGTGCGAGCCAGCAGCACCGGCAGGCAATCGGCGGTCAGCACCACACAGGGCCAGCGTTGCTGGTCAATCCAGACCCCATCGGCCTCGTTATCCTGGGCATCGGCGCGTATCACCTGCTTGCCATGGACCTGCCATAACCAGGCGGCGGGGTGATCCGCCTGCAGAATTTTTTCCACATGATGACGGGCCTGCTCGACCCGGGCCGGCTGGTCGCCGCAGTTCAACCCCAGATTGAATCCATGCCAGGGCTTGGGGGAATGATCACCGGCACGGGTCGTCACGCACACCCGCACGGCCGGGTGTGGATTCCAGTTCGGGCATAGCCATTGGCTCTTGTCAGGCAGTGACATTGCAGGCTCCTTGGTCAGTCGGGGGAACACACCCCTTCCGCCACACGCAACTTGAACAGCACTCCGTGCTGAGACAGGCCGGGAGAACTGAAGTTTCCACCCATGGCATCGCCTCCGGTTCGCACTGGCGCACTGGTCGCCATGTCTGACTGGGCCACATTACCATGGATTCGGTGGGTGATGTCCGTCACTGAAACAGCTTGCTGGCCCAGTAGCGTCTCACAGCGGCGCCGCAGGTATCCATCCAGCACCGCCCAGTCTGTTCCTTTCTCCGCGTGGTAACTTACCGCGTAGGTCTGATCACCCAAAGGCTGATCCTGATACCCCTTGGCCCCATTCCAGGGGTAATAGCTACTGGCGCAGCCGGCCATCAGCAACGTCACCCCCAGCCATCCCATGCCTCCCCGAGCCAACCCCATACCCTTCACCTCTTATCACTCTTCTTCTTTGATATCGTTTTCCAGTGCGGCAATCAGCCCTGTCATATCCGCCGGCAGCGGCGCTTCGAATTCACGGTATTCGCCCGTGGCCGGGTGAATCAGCCCCAACTTGCGGGCATGCAGTGCCTGACGGGGGAACTTGTGCAGCGCCTGACGCAGCGCTTCAGTGGCCCCGGCAGGCTGCTTGAGGCGACCACCATAGAGCGGATCCCCCACCAGCGGGTAGTTACGATGCGCCATGTGAACGCGGATCTGGTGGGTACGGCCGGTTTCCAGCTGCACCTGAATGCGGGTATGGGCCCGGTAGCGATCCAGAACCCTATAGTGAGTCACCGCATTCTTGCCGCCGGTTTTCACCACTGCCTGCTTCTTGCGGTCCACCGGGTGACGCCCCATGGGTGCATCCACCTTGCCGCCCCCAGTCATCACGCCCACGGCAATGGCTTCGTATTGCCGGAACAGGCTTTTGTCCTGAAGCTGGGCCACCAGGCTCTGATGGGCCTCCAGGGAACGGGCCACCACCATCAGGCCTGTGGTATCGCGGTCCAGGCGGTGAACAATGCCCGCACGCGGCAAGCTGTTGAGCCGCTCATCAAGGTGCAGCAGACCGTTCAGCAGAGTGCCGTCTGCGTGCCCCGCAGCCGGGTGGACCACCAGCCCGGTGGGCTTGTTGATCACGATCAGGTCGTCATCCTGGTACACCACGTCCAGATCAATGGATTGGGGCTGATCATCCAGCTCCGGCTCAATTTCCACTTCCAGCGTCAGCGATTCATTACCGGTCAGCTTCTCTTTGGGCTTGGTCTTGGCTCCGTTGACCGTCAGCACGCCATTCTTGATCCAGGTCTGCAGGCGAGACCGGGAAAAGCCGTCAAACAGCTCTGCCGCCACCTGGTCTACCCGCTGTCCGGCGTGCTCCGGCTTCACCTGTTCGGTGCGCTGAATTTTTTCGCCGCCAAGATGTCCCATATAAAAGGTTCCTCAACCTGTGCTTAAATACCGAATTCGCGAATTGTAACCCGTTCAACGAGGAAAGAATGCCACGACTTTTATGGCCACTACTGTGCGTACTGATTCTGGCCGGCTGTGCCGGCAACCCGGAAGATCGCCCGGAACTAACCGAGGCCGATCAATATCGGGAGGCCAGCGAGTCCATTGAATCGAAAAACTACCTGACGGCCATTGACCAGCTCAAGGAGCTGGAGGCACGCTTTCCGTATGGGGATTATGCCGAACAGTCTGCACTGGACCTGATCTACGCCCAGTACAAATCCGTGGACTACCCGGCCACCGTGGTGGCGGCGCAACGCTTCATGCGCAACTATCCCGCGCATCCTCGCATGGACTATGCCCTCTACATGCGCGGGCTGGCCAACTTCAACATGGAGAAGGGCCTGTTTGACAACATGGTCACCTCCGATCGCTCCAGCAAGGATATGGACGCCGCGAAGGACGCCTTCCGCGATTTCGAGCGACTGGTCGCCCGCTTCCCGGACAGCGAATACTCTCCCGATGCCCGCGCTCGCATGGTCCACATCCGCAACCAGCTGGCCCGTCAGGAGCTGCACGTGGCCCGTTACTACGCACGCCGTGGCGCCATCGTTGCCTCCATAAACCGGGCACAATACGTGGTCAAACACTACCAGCAGACCCCGGCGGTGGAAGAAGGCCTGGCCATTATGACCAAAGGTTACCAGCGGCTGGAGCTGCCCGAGCAGGCAGAGAAAAGCCGCGCCGTGCTGGCCCTGAACTGGCCAGACAGTGCCTTTCTGGATGACGACAAGCAGGTGGATCTGGCTTGGTGGCCGGATGAAGATGAAGGACTGTTGAGCCTGCTGACGTTTGATTTACTTTAAGAGACGCCGCACGCTTCACGCTAAAGAGCCCGCAACTGCGGGCTCTTTTTGTTTTACGTGTAAGCGTGTGGCGTGAAGCGTGCGGCGTCTCTTGCTAATCCCCCGGCCGCCAGCCATTGGTGATGGGATACCGCCGATCCTTGCCGAAAGCACGACGGCTAACACGGGGGCCAACAGCGGCCTGGCGGCGTTTGTACTCATTACGGTCGGTAAGTTTCACCACCCGGTAGACCGTCTCGCGGTCAAAACCGTCACGGATCACCGCTTCCGCGCTCATGTCCTGCTCCACGTAACGTTCCAGAATCGCATCCAGCTCGTCATAATCAGGCAGTGAATCACTGTCCACCTGATCCGGGGCCAGCTCGGCAGACGGCGGGCGGGTGATTACCCGTTCCGGAATGATCTCGGCGCCGGCCTGCTGGTTACGCCAGCGGCACAGGTTAAACACGGAGGTCTTGAAAACATCCTTGAGCACCGAGAAGCCCCCGGCCATATCGCCGTACAGGGTGGCGTACCCCACTGCCATTTCGCTCTTGTTGCCGGTGGTCAACACCACGGAGCCATTTTTATTGGAAAGCGCCATCAACAACACCCCACGGCAACGGGCCTGGAGGTTCTCTTCAGTGGTATCCCGGGCGGTGCCGGCAAACGGCTCACTGAGGATATCCATAAAACCATTGAACGCGGCCTCAATGGGCAACACGCGATAATGAACGCGCAAAGTACGCGCCTGCTTCTCGGCGTCTTCCAGGCTCATGGCAGAGGTATACTGGAACGGCATCATCACCGCCTCTACCCGCTCCGGGCCGAGGGCATCCACCGCCACGGCCAGCGTCAGGGCAGAATCGATCCCGCCAGATAGCCCCAACAGCGCGCCCTTGAAACCGTTCTTGTTCACATAATCACGGGTCGCCAACACCAGTGCCTGGTACATACCCTCTTCCGCCCCCGGCAACGGCAACTCTTCGCCGCAAGGCTCGCAGTGCCCGCTCTGGCATTGCACATCCACCGGCACCAACGCCTCGGTAAAACTGGCGGCCTGTACGCAACGGTTACCCTGGCTGTCGCAGACGAACGAGGCCCCATCGAAAACCAGCTCGTCCTGCCCGCCAACCAGGTTGCAATACAACACCGGCAGCCCGGTTTCCCGGCTGCGAGCTTGTACCTGGGCGAAACGCTCATCGGCCTTGTTGGTGCGATATGGCGAGGCATTCAGGTTCAGGATCAGATCGGTGCCAGCCTGCTGCAATTGGGCCGCCGGGCCATCGTGCCAGATGTCTTCACAGATAGTGATGCCCAGCGTCCAGCCATCAATATCAAAGGTGCAGGTATCCGAACCCGGCTGGAAATAACGCTTTTCATCAAAGACCCGATAATTGGGCAGGTGCTGCTTGAAATACTCATGACGGGGGCTGGCCTCACCGGGAAACACCACGCCGGCCGCATTACGGCGGTGCCCGTTGCGCACCGCCGGATAGCCCAGCACCACGGGCACCGAAATCGCCGCACCAATGTCGGCCAGCGCCGCATCGACCCGGCTGTTCAGGCTGGGGCGCAGCAACAGGTCTTCCGGCGGGTAACCGGTGAGCATCAGCTCTGGAAACAACACAAGGTCCGCGCCCAGCAGCCGGCGCGCTTCGTCTGCCGCGGCAATAACGCGCTGGGCGTTCCCTTCGATATCGCCCACCAGCGCGTTCTGCTGGGCCATAATAATTCGCATGATCAACCGGCCTTTCCTCAAGTGAGCGCTGATTGTACTCTTTAGAACCGGCTTGGGGTCTATACGCAGCCGCGCCGGCGGTAATTTTTTCGCCAGGTCGTGACTGCGATTGTGATGTGTAGTCATTCTACATAAGCAAGAGCAATCGCGGGCTGGCGGCAAAAGGGCCCCGGCCTTTCGGGTTGCCGCTGAAAATGGCGCCATGCTGTGTTGTAAACCTTGAACTTGACCCGTCAGGCCCTGCAGTTTACGCCTTGCCTGGCGCCATTTTCAGCGGCAACGCGGCTGCGTATAGACCCCAAGCAGGTTCTTAGCCGGCAATCGATGAATGCGCTAAAAACACAGAACACGGCCACATCTGACAAAAACACCGAACAAAGGGGAGCTCCATGGGCCTGATTCGCCTGATTATTATCGCCGCCCTGATCTATCTGGCCTGGCGGGTCATAAAACGATTACTGGCCCAGGCCCGTCCCACGGAATCCGACAATAACGCCGGCAACCCGCAGATCATGGTCAAATGCGCGCAATGCGGCGTTCACGTCCCAACCCCCGAAGCCTTCAGCCACAACGGCCAACACTTCTGCAGCCAGGACCATCAACGTCAGTATCTGGAACACCATGACCGCTAGCCAGGGCTGGACACCGGCACGCATTTACAATGTCTATCGCATTGCCATCGCCTGTGTGCTTCTGCTGCTGCACTACGGACCGGACAAGGCACTGCTCGGCACCCATTTCCCGGCCCTTTTCGAAACCACGCTTTTTCTCTATCTGGGCCTGACACTGGCCTCTGCCACCCTGGACAACCGCCGGTATCAGCGGGCCTTCCCTGCCTGGGCGCAACCGGCGGCGTTAATCAGCGATCTGGGCATGCTGACGCTGGTGGTGCACTCCAATGGCGGGCTGGAAGGTGGCCTGGCGGTGCTTTTGCTGGTGACCGTTGCCGCCGGCAATATTCTGTTGCGCGGTCGACAGGGCTTTCTTATTGCTGCACTGGCGACCCTGTCCGCCATGTTCGAGCAATTCTATTTTTCCATCCACTCTCAGCTTTCATCCCCGTTTGCCCTGACCGAATCCGGTTTACTTGGCATTGCATTCTTCATGGTGTCGCTGATCATTCAGCAAATCGCCCAACGCCTGGAACAGACCGAAAAAATCACCAGGCAGCAGCAGGTCGCCATTGAACGACTGGAAGCACTGAACCAACAAATTGTGCAACGTATGCGCACCGGCATTCTGGTTTTCGACGACACCTTCCATGTCCTCATGTCCAACCAGTCCGCCAATAATCTGTTTGACAACCCGATGCTGGGCAAACACCTGCCCGACTCCCTGACCAGCCGCTTCCAGCGCTGGCAAGACAACCCGCTTCTGCCCTTGCCCACCCTGCGCGTCTCGGAACAATCCCCCGTACTTAGCCCACGGTTCGCACAGCTGGATACCGGGCACGAAAGCCTGACCTTATTATTTCTGGAAAATACCGCACAAGTGGCGCAGGAAGCCCAGCAAATGAACCTGGCGTCGCTGGGCCGTCTGTCTGCCACCCTGGCTCACGAAATCCGCAACCCGCTCAGTGCCATCAACCATGCCACGGACCTTTTACTGGACGACGACCCCAGCCCGGAAGATCAGCACCTGCTGCAAATCATCCGCAACCATGTGACCCGGGTTAACGGCATCATTCATGACGTCCTTGACCTGTCACGCCGCCCCAAGGGCCAGGCCGAGCGCTTCACCTTGACGACACTGATTCAGGAAGTGATTGCGCAATGGGAAATGAAAGGCGCCACGGGTAGCTTCAGCCTGCATTGCCAGCCCGACGTGGAAGTCCGTTTTGATCGCAGCCAGCTTATTCAGGTTCTGGACAATCTGATCGGCAATGCGCTTCGCCATGGCGGCACCCCCTGCAC
Source organism: Alcanivorax sp. (assembly GCF_002726155.1). Taxonomy (GTDB): domain Bacteria; phylum Pseudomonadota; class Gammaproteobacteria; order Pseudomonadales; family Alcanivoracaceae; genus Alcanivorax. Next base: position 10,323 of record NZ_PBSH01000017.1, read on the forward strand.
TGTTACACTGCTGTGTGGCCACCACGACCGCACCGGCCTGCCTTGGCTAAAAGTTCAGGATAATGGCCAGGGCATCAGCAAAGAGGCCATGAATTACCTCTTCGAACCCTTTTACACCACCGCCAAAGACGGCAACGGGCTCGGCCTCTATTTGTGCCGGGAATTATGCCATGCCAACCAGGCCACACTGGACCTTGAGGAAACCCCGAAAGGCGCCAGCTTTGTGATAACCTTTGCTCACCCGCACCGACAATTTCAATAACAGAATCGCCTATGAGTGCAGATACCCCCCACGTACTGGTTGTTGACGACGAAGCTGACCTGCGCGAACTGCTGGTCATCACACTTGGCCGCATGAAGCTTCAGGCCACCGCAGCCGACTCCCTGTCTGCCGCCAGGCAGCAGCTCAAAGATGCGCATTACGACCTCTGCCTGACCGATATGAATCTGGGGGATGGCACAGGCTTGGAACTTCTCCAGTTCATCTCACAACACTGCCCAACCATGCCCACCGCCGTTATCACCGCCTACGGCAGCATGGAAACCGCCACCGATGCGATGAAATACGGCGCCTATGATTTCATTGCCAAGCCTGTGGCACTGGACCGGTTACGGCAGCTGATCGAAGACGGTCTGGGCATCAGCGAAGTCGAAGAACACCGTGAAGAAGAAGACAATCTGATTGGTGACGCCCCCAGCATGGTGGCACTGAAAGCCCAGGTTCGAAAGCTGGCCCGCAGCCAGGCTCCCATCTATATCAGCGGCGAGTCAGGCAGTGGTAAAGAACGTATTGCACGGCTGATTCATACTCTCGGGCCACGCCGGGAAAAACCGTTTGTTGCAGTCAACTGCGGCGCTATTCCGTCAGAGCTGATGGAAAGCGAATTCTTCGGCCACCGCAAAGGTGCATTCACCGGCGCCGTGGAAGACCGAAAGGGGCTGTTCCGCGAAGCCGACGGCGGCACCCTGTTTCTGGATGAAGTCGCCGACTTGCCACTCCATATGCAGGTCAAGCTGCTGCGCGCCATTCAGGAAAAATCCGTGCGCCCGGTAGGCGAAGCCAAGGAATTCCAGGTTAACCTGCGCATTCTCTGCGCGACCCACAAGAACCTGGAAGATGAAATGGAAGAGGGTCGCTTTCGCCAGGATCTCTTCTACCGGCTGAATGTTATCGAAGCGCACGTGCCGCCGCTGCGCGACCGCCGTGAAGACATTCCCAAACTGGTTCAGCATATTCTCAACCGGCTCAGTCAGGCCTGGGACATACCACCACCCAGCGTCAGTTCTGACGCGCTCAACGCCATAGAAAATTACGCTTTTCCCGGCAACGTCAGGGAACTGGAAAATACGCTGGAGCGGGCGCTAACCCTGTGCGACGGCAACACCATTCTGCCGGAACACCTGCGCCTGGCATCAGGCCGTTCGACCGCAGCTGCCCCCCGCCATAACGCCCAGGCATCGACAACCACACCATCAACGAGACCTGGCGACCAGCCTCTGGAAGACTTTCTGCAAGACATTGAAAAGCAGGAAATCCTCAAGGCCCTGGACGCTACCCACTGGAACCGCACCGCCGCCGCCAAAAAACTCGGCATGACCTTTCGCTCATTGCGTTACCGGTTGAAAAAGCTGGAACTGGATCGGGACGAGGGCGAGACAGAAGATAACGAATAAGGCTCAGGGTCGGTAAAGGGCAGCTCACCGGCTATCAGTTGGGCGAGCAGTTCCGCACTGGCCGGTGCTGACACCAGCCCGTTGCGATAATGCCCCACCGCGGCATACACACCGCTGGTACCGGGCACCAGGCCAATGAACGGAATATCCCGCTCACAACCCGGCCGCACCCCTGCCCAGTGAAAAGCCGGCGAACAGGATGCCAACTCCGGCCATAATGACGCAGCCAACCGCTCCAACTGATAACGCCCGGCAACCGTGGGATAGGTGGTATTGTCACCTTTCCTCAGCGTTGACCCTACCAGCACAGAACCATCCTGCCGGGGTATCAAATACCCTCTCTCCGTCAACATGACCGCAGGCACCTGGCCGGGCTTCATACGAAAAAGAAGCATCTCCCCCTTTGCAGGAAAGAGCGGCATCGCTATCCCCATCGGTAGCAAAAGCTGCGCCGCCATATGCCCGGCACTGACAACAACCGTATCGCCTTGCCATTTCCTGCCATCAGCGGCCAGAACCCGTGCCCCCACCCTGGTGGGCTGCACCCGGCTGACCACTGCCGATTGAAAACGAACCCCCAACCGCTGCAAATGCGCACGCAGCACTTTCAATAGACCGGGGTTACGAATATTGCCCAGTGACGGAAACAGCAGCCCCGCCCCGGCAGCAGACTCTGGCATCTGCTCACTGGCCGACACTGACTGTACTGGGACCTGCCAGCGCCGAGCCCACTGGTGGGCAAGAGCCGCATCATCACCGCCCGTTTCCACCCACAGGCCTCCACAATGCAGCAGCGCCTCGCAGCCCGAAATGCCCGCAGCATCGCTCTCATCCAGTATCTGTTGATAGCGGGAAAAAGCATCCACGGACAGACGGGTCATGGCATCGGAATAACGCCAGGCATACAACGGAGAAAGAATGCCGCCACCCGCCCAGGAAGCCGGGGGATAGTGAGTCGGAGCGTCAATAATCGTCACCGCTCTTCCACGCCGTGTAAGCTCAAGCGCACCAAGAAGGCCGACAATTCCACCACCTACAACGAGTACATCTGACATGGCAATACGAGGAAACGGAAGACACTAAGGATGGCAACGATAGCATAACCACCAGGCGTATTCTTCCGTAGGCTTCCATAGCAGTGTCACAGGAGCCACGCCGATGCCCCGTTTTCGATGCCAACAGCAGCAAGGTTTCACACTGATTGAATTGCTAGTGAGCCTCTCCGTAGCCGGTATTCTCGTTGCTTGCGCATCACATGCCTGGAACGACCTCCTGCCCCGCTACCAGGTACGCTCAGCCACAATGACACTACACAGCCTGATCCGACAGGCCCGTGCCGGCGCGATCAGCGACGGCAATCGCATGCTCTGCGACGGACAGACGGGCTGCAGCAAATTCGAGAAGACACAGAAGGTATGGATGGGATTTGATCAAAATAATGATGGGACACTGAGCGCGTCGGAAATCATTGAACACTACCAACTCCCCGGCGCAACTCGCCTGGTCTGGAAGCGATTCAAGGGGGATGCTCTCGTATTCCACAACAGAGGTAACAGCCATTTCCAGAATGGCAGCTTCTATTTATGCAACCACGTCGCGGCAAGAAGAATTGTCATGAACTGGATTGGCCGCCCCAGAGTGGAAACAGCCAAACCAGAAGACTGCAGTTAGTGTTCTTTCCAGGAATCGTCAGTGCCAATCGTGCAGCCAGAGACTTTCATGCATGTTTGGCCCTCACTATTGAGCTTCAACACTTCCGTACCTGTCATTAAGCCCGTTTTCGGCGTCGTGGTAATCTCATACTGCTGGTTTCCGCCCCCCGTCACAGAGATTGCCGTAGTAAAATAGTCACTGTTAGCAAGCACTGGCGACAACTCCGACAATTTAGTATTCGCGTCTTCATAGGAAAAGTTCTTGGCCCGGTAACGCTCCAAGGCTCCCGATAAAGCCATCATCTCCCCTTGAGCTTCGGCCTGCCGAGTATCTTGAACATATCGGGTATAGCTGGGGTAAGCGATAGCAGCCAGAATGGCCACTACCACTACTACCACCATCAACTCAATCAGGGTAAAACCCCTTTCAGCTTGACTGCGAGTTCCCATCTTGATCGCACTCATGGATGCATCGCCTCCACCTTAAACTGGTTGGCTTCATCTTTTTCCATCTGGTACCAGCGACGCTTTCTCAAGTGATCAAACCCTTCATCATTGAGCCCAAGACACTCGGTGCCGACACAGCCGACCCCTTCGGTCGGGCCACCACTGCCATCACTACCACCAGGCATGTCAGTAAGAGCAGGAGGAATCCCGGTCTGCTTGAGCTCTGTTCGCGGAGGCTCATCGGCCACTCCATCATTGTTATAATCAACACCTGAACCCGTGAGAAGGTTAACGCGATACAGGGCTGCAGAACCGTATGTAACGGCACATGGCGATTCCTGTTGATCCTGTCGGGTAGGCGAATAAGAGGTAGCCGCCAGAACCGAAATGGTATTTTTATCATCATCCACCGTGGTATACACGGTTGGAGACGCTAAGATCTTTTCTCCATTAACCTGCATGGGGTAGAACCACCCCTTATCAGTGGTCGCAGGGGTTTCTGCCGATGCATTTGTCAGATCCTCCAGGCCCACTTCTGTCGGTGCCGCCTGGGCTGTCGTCATCGCTGTCTCGTCTTTTACGACAAAGAGCGCATCATCCACGCTTTCATCCAGCGGATGCGAGCGGTAACCGGAGCCGGCAACAACATAAAGCTTTTTCTTCCCGTCCTCGACAACGTAGACCACTGCAGGGGCATCGTAAAAACGGCGATTACCGCTGCCCCCCGCACCCCCCAATTGAGCCAGCCGGTGCACCGCCATCTTCTTGCCGCCACTCTGATCGATGTCGACCCGGAAAATCTGCCCCCCCAAATCGCCGAAATACAGAAAATCAGCCAGACCATCCAGGTTTTTATCAACCACAGAAATACTACCAGGCACGGACCATTTCATTTCACCGCCACTTGTAGACCATATTAATTTGCCCGTTTCTGCATTCACGATATAAATGGCATTACCCATTGAGTCGCCAGAATTACGTGCCTTACCCTGTCGATTATCGTTGTCGCTGGCACTATAGCCGCCACCAAAAACAAGCACTGGCACCTTCTTGTCCCCCACCATTATTTGCGTCAGCGTTGGTATGGACCAGCTTTGCCCAAGGTCAGAAAAACCGTTTGTCACCCCACCCTCGATTTTCCATTTAACTTTTGGAGACGTCTTGCTGGATACATCCAGTGCATAGTAAGTTCGCCCGCCTCGGCGCATCCCGCCATAGATATAAACGTGTTCAGGCTTTCCGGTTACCGGGTCCGTGGCATTGGGTTTACGCCATGCAACCCAGCTACCGTCCAGGCCATATGTCTGGCGCCGATTATCGTTCGTTAGTGGATACGTCTCAGAGGTATACTTCTCCGCCTGCTGAACAAACTCTTCAGGCATAAACGCGTAACTTTCAGAACCATCATCCGCGTTGATGGCATGTAACATGCCGCCATTCGTGGACACAAAAATCATATTGTTATTTTCATTCCCGCCATAGTTAATTAGCAGCGGAGCACTATGCAGGGGATCCCCCCACTGCACTTTTAATTTATTGGCAACATCCAGAACTTCATCGTCTGGGGCGTTAGCATCAAGCCCGAAGAATGCCGCCCAATCTTCCGGGTCATCCTCTACTTCTTGCCAGTCCAGCTTTTTGGCTACCGTTCCTGCGTTATAGTAAAGCTCACGATCAACGAGCTCTCCGCGCGCACCGCCTTTCTCCACATCAACCCCATCATCCTCATCACTCCACAGGCTGCGAGAATCCTTCTTGAAGTAGCCCGTATCAGGGTCGATCGCATTTCCGCCGGAAACCCCAACAATCTCACCATTTTTCAAACGGTAGCGCTTGAGGTTCCCCTCCCAGTTACTGTTCTTGTTAGGTGTAAAAACAGCATAGTAAAGCTGGTCAAGATACTGGAAGCGATTCATTTGGTTCACTGCCACACCAGGAGAAGACAGTGTGCGAGAATCCTTGTCCACCAAATCCAGAATTTCTTTAAACTCAGCAGCAAGCTCGTCAGCATTATCAGCAAACCTTACTTCTGCAGAGGGATCACCAAGCCCCGCCTCAGCAACGTTCTTCATATTTCTTGCTTGGCTTGAGTTTTTCCCAACGCCCAATGCGACTTGCCATGTCTTGACAGACTTTCGACTTCCTTCCACATCCTTGTCATCATTATATAGCCATTTTGCCAGTTTCGCCTGACAACTATAGCTCCCGTTGCAACCTCCGCCCGTAATTTTAGTCACCGATGAATAGTCACTGTCGGATGTGGGATCACCATCAGTCATGACGATAATATGATTACTCTCGCACTGATTCTTTAAATTGGTCGGAGAGTCATATTTTGAGTCATAGACATATTCCCATCTATACTTTTCGTACCCTGGGTACTGGCACCATTGATAGCAAACTCTTTTTCTTTCGACATTGACTGCCGGCCGCGGCTCGTTCTCTACCGCCTCGCCTCTTTCAGCATAATCGGTTGGACTGTAGCCCAACATGTAACGGGCAGCTTCGCTGTACGCCTCCATGGTAGGCGTATTAGAAGTACCTTCCAGACCATTTACAATCTGCTTAATTTCGGCCCTGGCGGTATCGTTCATTTCAGAAACAGGGTAGAAAACATACCCGCCATAGCCTGAGTTATCATAACCACCATTAAACTTTGCGAGCCCTACATCAATATCCGAACCCAGATTGTCAATCACTGTCGAAAATGCAGACTGCAGTTCCTGCATTTTAGTTCTATTACTATTAGGGGCGTCACGCTCCATACTCCCTGATGTATCAATCAGGAAAAGCACATTAGCCTTTGGTTTGTTTTCCGCGTTATCCGCATTCGCTTTAGCAAAAAATATTTCGGTATCATCCGCATACACGCCCGTAGGTGCCAGCGCACAAACCAGCATTAGCCCCATGATTGTTTTTACTGTATTCATATCTCCCCCTACTCGATTTCAGAGCCAGGCTTCAGGCCACGCTTTAACGCTTCCTGAAGGTGATGGTTATTCAGGTTAAAACTGGCCATGGTGCTCTCACCCAGCATCGCCACCTTGTAGTCCACATCAATCATTGATCCCGCCGACGTGCCAATTTCAGCCCCCTCCACAAGCGCATATCCATTCAATGTCGAGAAAGACTGCGCAACAATTAACCCTCTGGAATCGAGAGTATCGCCTTGGGCGCAGTCTCCAGCTTTAGCGGTATTTTCTTCCGTCACACATCGGGTGAGCCATTTCCCTCCCGCCAGATTGGTATAAAGGTCCGCACCGGACATGCCATTCAGCTCTTTATAGGCCCCCGTCAGGCTGGTTTCCGCAGCCTCAAAAGTCATAGCATCAGCCTGGGTTCCCGTGGCCACCTTTGCCGAAAACACGCTGGATTTCATGGCGGACACCCCAAGCAAGGACACCACCACCAGAATCAGTAATGCGACCACCAAGGCAGCCCCCTGCTGGCGTCGCCATGTCACGATATTGGTATTCATACAGCATCCCATTGGTAGTTACGCATTTTGACTGTGGACATAAAGATGCGACGAACAGAACGGTCTTCTGGCTCATCCACAGTCTTGGTCAGCACATAAAATCTCCGTGTTCCATCGCTTTCAGGTAGTGAATTGCTTTCCTCTTTGAGCAAAAGAGAAAATCGAACAGCGATGACAGGTGAACTGCCCTGAGAGCCAGCCTCAACATAGCGACTGACGTTTGCATAACCGTCCTTATTTTCATCAATGCCGTAAAGCACTTCAAAGGCCTCAATACCATCCAGCAACACCACACCATTACCTCCAGTCAGATTCCCCTGACAGACAAGCTCAGCATCGCTATTCACAAAATACGTATTCACCACTTCCGTCAGGTCGCTGACCACCGAGCCTTCGCAATCCGACAGGCCGTGATAACCGAGCGTCAACCGATCATAATCACTGCCGTTATCCGAGCCCGGCACTGTTCCTGAAAGAGTAAACCGAATCCCTTTTTCAGGGGGTAGCGCAGCAATTCCATCCCTTTCAAGACCAGCCCTGCGTAGATCAGACACGAGGAAACGCACGAAAAGTTGCCCGTTTTCCTGAACGCGGGACAACGTCTGCTGCAAGGCAAACGATTGCTGGTTAGCAAGAAATAATTGCAAGGCTGCCCCGGTTATCAGCAGCCCGAGCAACATCGCCACCATTAATTCAACCAGGCTGAACCCTTTACTTTTTTTCATCGCGCCACCTCTAGCACCACGCAAGACGTCCCTTCATCCGTGTTCACCCCATCATTGGTCATGCAGTCACCGGGCTCATCTTCGTTCCAGCTAATGACGACACAACTGATCCCGGCGGCATGCTGGCACTCGTCTACGGCGATCATCCCACCCGGCAACCGATTCGCAGCTTGCCAAGCCAGCATGTTGATATCCCAGGAAGCCAGATCATCGGAACTACAGGACTTGCTAATGCAATCATTCAGCTCTGCCGGCTTTTTCCCAGGAGTCACACTCCTATCTGGCCATTCATCGACATTTGTGTATGCCGCCATTGCTGCTTCATTGGTCAGGAAGCGCTCCAACGCATCCTGACCCAGCAAAGTTGCTTGTGCACGGTTGTTGGCATCTTCTGCCGCTTTCAGGGCGGTAAGCTGCATTCCCGCATAGCCAAGCACACCGATTGCCAGTACCAGCAAGGCCATCATCACCTCGATAAGCCCCACACCCCGTTGTTGTTTTCCTGTGATCTTCATCAGCTACAACTCTTCACTTCGTTGGTGACCTTGCCAAACGGCGATACGGTTATCGTTCTTCCTTGCTCTCCACTGCGGTCATCGCATAAAGAGAACTCCGCCTCACCCGCACCCGACAGACCATTGCTGCGAAATTCGATTTCGCTTAGTCCATCTTCAGAAACAATTTTTCCGCTACCCGTTGGTTGAAACTGCTGATTTTCTTCTGTGATGACCGATGCCGGATATTCAATCATCCAGCCAGCCCCCCAGTCATTGCCTGAAATCGGTTTGAGGACCACGGAAGTGCGGAGGTTGATCGCCTGAATGCGTGCCGTGTTTACCGCAGCAATAAAGTCAGCGGAGGTAGATCGGAGCGCGTTTCTTGCCTGAAAGTCGTTAAACGTCGGTACGGCGATAGCCAGAAGAACGCCCGCCACAACAACTCCAACCATCAACTCGATGATAGTAAAGCCAAACTGATTGCGGCTTTTAAATCCTGTTTTCATCCCTGCCCCGGTCTATCGGTTTTTGTACGTGGTATCACTCTAGCAAGGCGGGATATGCCTTCAATTGAATGGAGACCAGCGGAGCCTTGCTGTCGCCGAACGGTATAAGCTGCTGAAAAATAATGAGTTTTGGTACTTTAGTGTGTGAGAGGGCTCACACTTTAATCGTAGACTGATGCAGTTTTTTGCCCAATCTAAAGACTCAGACCTTAACGCGGGGGATGAACGGTCAAACAAGCGGGACAGGCGCTACGGGCGTAGCGCCTTGGGCATGGAAAAGCGGATATTTTCTTCACGGCCGGGGATTTCTTCGGCGTCTTCGCCTCCCAGGCTTTTGAGGGTGGCGATGACTTGCTGCACCAGGTCTTCAGGCGCGCTGGCGCCGGCGGTAACACCGACAGTGGTTTTCCCTTTCAGCCAGTCCGCATCAATCTGCGACGGCTCATCGATCAGGTAGGCATCGGCACCGCAGCGCTCGGCCAGCTCACGCAGACGATTGGAGTTGGAGCTGTTTACCGAACCAACCACCAGCACCAGGCCGCATTCCAGTGCCAGCTGACGCACGGCGTCCTGGCGGTTGGTCGTGGCGTAGCAGATATCTTCACGTTTAGGGCCAAGGATAGCCGGGAAGCGCTGGCGCAAGGCATCAATGACTCTGGCGGTATCGTCCACGCTCAGGGTGGTCTGGGTCACGAATGCCAGTTTGCTCTCGTCGCGAACCGTCAGGCTCGCCACATCGGCTTCGTCTTCCACCAGATAAATGTCACCGCCATAGGATTTGTCGTATTGCCCCATGGTGCCTTCCACCTCCGGATGGCCGGCGTGGCCAATCAGGATACTTTCGCGGCCTTCACGGGCATAACGGATAACCTCCATATGCACCTTGGTGACCAGCGGGCAGGTGGCGTCGAAGACCTTCAACTGACGCCGCTCCGCCTCTTCCTGCACCGCTCTGGAGACCCCGTGGGCGCTGAAAATGACAATGGCGTCGTCCGGCACTTCGTGCAGTTCTTCCACAAAGACCGCGCCGCGCTGACGCAGGTCTTCCACCACATAGCGGTTATGCACCACTTCGTGACGAACATGAATCGGCGGCCCGAACACTTCCAGCGCCCGGTTGACGATATCGATGGCACGATCCACCCCGGCACAAAAGCCACGGGGGTTGGCGAGACGAATTTCCATAAATCAGCTGGTCGTTGACGGTTGATAATTGACAGCGGAAAACCACAAACATTCCGCGAACCGGCGCCGTGAGCGCTTACCTGAGCACCTTCCTCTTTTCACCCTCAACTGTCCAATCTCAATTGAGGGTAACAGGCTGCTCAGGGGCATAACGCTCAATACCGATAATCTCCACTTCAAAAGTGAGATCCCGGCCCGCCAGTGGATGATTGAAGTCCACCATCACCCACTCATCGTCCGCCTTGCTGATTACCCCCGGCAGCTCGGCGCCCGCCGCATCGGCAAAGCTGAGCACCATGCCGGGCTCCAGGGAATCATGCTCGGCGAAGGTGTCGCGGGTGAAATGCTGCACATTCTGCTCGTTGTATTCGCCGAACGCCTTGGCGGCTTCCAGGAAGACGCTGCGGCGATCGCCGGCCTTGAGGCCGCGGATGGCATTTTCAAAACCGGGCAGCAGGGACTCATCCCCCCACACAAAAGAAGCCGGCTCACCATCAAAGGTGGAATCCAGGTCCGTGCCGTCCATCAGGCGCACAGCAAAATGCAGGGTAATCCGGGTCTCCGGGCCTGCGCGCAGTAACTCAGTCATTATCTTTGGGCTCCTTTATGGCTCCCAGCAGCATATCCAGCAGAATCAAGCCGGCACCGATAGTGATGGCAGTGTCAGCAATATTGAAGGCCGGAAAATGATAATCGCCCCAATAGAAGTCGAGAAAATCCACCACATGCCCCAGCACCAACCGATCGTAGAAATTGCCCAGAGCACCGGCAAGAATCAGCGACAGAGCCACTCCTTGCAGTTTCTCAGCAGCAGTAAGCCGAGTCAGCCAGATCAAAATCATCACCGATGCACCCACGGCGATAGCGGTAAAGAACCAACGCTGCCAGCCACCGGCATCGGCCAGAAAGCTGAAGGCCGCCCCACTGTTATAGGCCAGGGTCAAATTGAAATGCGGGAACACTTCCAAACGCTCATACAGGGAAAACACCGCGACCACTTCATGCTTGGTCCACTGGTCCAACGCAATGATCAAAGCCGTCAGCCACAGCCAGCTCAGCTGACCAGGCAGCCGTTTCTTTGTACTGTCCGGCGTCTTGCGCCCGGCATCCGACGTATTATCAGGCATAGTGTCGAACCTCGCCGTCGCCATCCACATTGGTAATGCAGCGGCCGCACAGCTCAGGATGCTCCGCGTGGCTACCTACGTCCGGCTGGTGATGCCAGCAGCGAGCGCACTTGGCATGATCCGAAGCCAGCACCTGCACTTTCAGGCCCGCCACGGCGGTATCTTCCAGTTCTGCCGGCGCATCAGACAACGGTTTGAGAACCGCGTCGGAGGTAATGGTGACAAAACGCAATTCATCACCGAGACGCTGCAACAACGCACTCTGCTCGGCATCCACAAACAACACCACCTCCGCACTCAAGCTACCCTTGATCAGCTTGGCTGCACGAGCGCCTTCGATGGCCTTGTTCACTGCCTGCTTGGCATCCTGCACCTTGTCCCAGAACGCCCGGCCCATATCGGCATCGTCGGCCAGCGCAAACAGGCCGTCGTACCACTCGGTCAGGAACACGGAATCGAGCCGCTCACCGGGCAAGTTCTCGTAGATTTCCTCGGCGGTGAAACTGAGCACCGGTGCCATCCAGCGCACCAGCGCTTGGGCGATATGGTACAAGGCTGTCTGACAGGAGCGCCGTGCCACGGAATCGGCCTGGGTGGTGTACTGGCGATCCTTGATGATATCCAGATAAAAACCGCCCAGATCCAGGGCGCAGAAGTTATGCAGCTTTTGGTAGACCTGATGGAAGTGATAGCCGTCGTACAGGTCTTTAATCTCAGCCTGCACTTGAAGCGCCCGGTCCACAATATAGCGGTCCAGCGCCAGCATTTGCTCCGGCTGCAGCGCATCCGTCCCAGGCTCGAAACCGCTCAGGTTGGAGAGCAGGAAACGGCTGGTATTGCGAATGCGGCGGTAGCTGTCACCCATCTGCTTGAGGATGTCTTTGGACACGGACATCTCGCCGCGGTAGTCCGTGGCGCAGACCCACAAGCGCAGAATATCGGCACCCAGATCGTTCCAGACTTCCTGTGGCGCAATCACGTTGCCGATCGACTTGGACATCTTGCGGCCGTGCTCATCCACGGTGAAACCATGGGTCAACACGGTGCTGTACGGCGCCGCATCACGGATCGCCAGGCTGGTCAGCAGTGACGACTGGAACCAGCCCCGATGCTGGTCCGAGCCTTCCAGATACAGGTCCGCCGGCGCGCGCAGCTGCTCGCGCTGGTCCAGCACACAATAATGGGTGACACCGGAGTCAAACCACACGTCCAGCGTATCGGTGACCTTGCTGTACTGATCCGCTTGCTCGCCCAGCAGCTCCGCCGGATCCAGATCGAACCAGGCATCAATACCTTCTTTCTCTACTCGCGCAGCCACCTGTTCGATCAGGGCCGGAGTGTCAGGATGAAGCTCACTGGTTTCCTTGTTAACGAAAAGGGCAATCGGCACGCCCCAGGTGCGCTGACGGGAAATACACCAGTCCGGGCGATCGGTCAGCATGCCTTCGATACGCGCCTTACCCCACTCGGGCAACCACTGCACCTTGTCGACTTCCTGGCGGGCACGGGGCAGCAGACCCGCCTGATCCATGGACACGAACCACTGCGCGGTGGCGCGGAAAATCAACGGCGTTTTATGACGCCAGCAATGGGGGTAGCTGTGTTCAATCTTCGCCAGCTTCACCAGATTGCCGCTCTCTTGCAGCGCCTCGATCACCGGCTCGTTTGCCTTGCTCACATGCAGACCACCCACTACTGGCAGATCCTCACGGAACAGGCCGTTATCCAGCACCGGGCTGATCGGATCCAGGTCGTACTGCTTGCCCACCACAAAGTCATCAGCACCATGACCCGGCGCGGTATGCACCAGGCCGGTACCGGCATCGGTGGTGACATGCTCGCCGAAGATCACTGGCACCTGGGCATCCAGGAACGGGTGCTGCAGGCCCAGCATTTCCAGCTTGCTGCCTGTAACGGTCGCCGAACGGGACACATTGTCCAGCCCCCAGCGCGTCACCAAATCATCAGCCAACGCCTCCGCCACCAGCAGCTCACGGGGCGCACCGTCCAGCTCCCCGGACAGCAATACATAGTCCAGTTCCGGGTGCACCGCCACCGCCCGGTTGGCTGGCAGGGTCCAGGGCGTGGTAGTCCAGATCACCAGCGCCGGGGCGCTGGCCTCAATGCCGGTGCGAGCCACAAAATCAGCGACATCAGCCACCGGGAATGCCACATCAATGGCTGGCGAAATCTTGTCCTCATACTCCACTTCCGCTTCCGCCAACGCGGAGGCGCAATCCAGACACCAATGCACAGGCTTGAAGCCCTGCTGCAGGTGACCGTTATCCACGATCTTGCCCAACGAGCGGATGATGTTCGCCTCGAAGGCAAAATCCATGGTCAGATAGGGATTGTCCCAGTCACCAAACACGCCCAGGCGCATAAAGTCGGACTTTTGTCCGGCCACTTGCTTGCTGGCATATTCACGGCATTTTTTACGGAAGGTGCCGGCATCCACCTTGTGCCCAGCCTTGCCGACTTTCTTCTCCACCATCAGCTCGATGGGCAAGCCATGACAATCCCAGCCCGGCACATAGGGCGCATCGAAGCCCGCCAGGGTGCGGGACTTGACGATCATGTCCTTGAGGATCTTGTTCACCGCATGGCCGATATGAATATCGCCGTTGGCGTAGGGAGGGCCATCATGAAGAATGAACTTGGGTCGGCCGGCAAAGGTCTCGCGAATCTTCTGGTACAGCTGCTTTTGCTGCCACTCTTTGAGCCGCGCAGGTTCACGCTGGGACAGGCCGGCTTTCATCGGAAAGCCGGTTTGGGGAAGGTTTAGCGTTGCCTTGTAGTCCGTCATGATTCCGCTTATTACACCGTAGGCATATCAAAAAAAGCCCGAACCGCGTCCACATCCTGCCGGATGGCAGTCTTGAGTTGGTCCAGATCCGCGAATTTTTCTTCCGGGCGCACATAATGGCGAAAAGCCACGGTCAGGTGTGCGCCATAAAGGCTGTCTTGATGCATGTGCTGCGCGTCGCCCGAACCAGAACCAGCCGCCGAATCACTGTAATCCAGCAGGTAGACCTCCAGGCGATTTTCCGTGCCATTCACCGTGGGCCGCGTGCCCATATTGGCTGCCCCTGGCTGGTCGGCCAGTCCGGCACCGGTGACCGTCACCGCAAAGACCCCGTGTAAAGGGGACTGCAACCGCTTCAGCGCCAGATTCACCGTGGGCAGGCCGAGGGTCCGGCCGATCTTGTCACCATGGCGCACCCGCCCACTGATGGCAAAAGGCCGACCCAGCAAGCGCTCTGCCAGAGCGAAATCGCCGTCGCACAGCGCCGCCCGCACTCGTGTGCTGGACACCCGCTCACCATCGACCTCACAGGTGGCGGTATCTGTCACCGCAAAACCGAATTGCGTGCCAGCCCGCTGCAGGTAGGCGAAATCACCATCCCGGCCACAACCGAAACGGAAATCATCCCCCACCACCAGATATTCCACGCCCAGGCCATCCACCAACAGGGCTTTCACGAAAGCCTCTGCGGTCAGTGAGCGGAAGCGCTCATCAAAGCGCACACACAGCACCTGATCCACACCAGCCTCGCGCAGGGCGATCAACTTGTCGCGCAGCGACATCAGCCGTGGCGGCGCAGTCTGGGGAGAAAAAAATTCCTGGGGCTGCGGCTCAAACAACATCACCGTGGATTTCAAACCACGACGACGGGCCTCTGCGATCACTTGATCCAGAATGCGCTGGTGACCCTGATGCACTCCATCGAAATTGCCGATGGTAGCCACACAGCCGCGATGCGTGTCGCGCAGATTGTGAATGCCGCGAATCAGTCGCATCTCACCCTCATATCAAAAGACGCCAGATTATACAGCGTTGAGCAGGCCCACGACACACGCCGGGGCGCCACAATGCGAAATCACTAACGGCGCAGGTGCCGCACCCGCAAACCTAACACCACCAGAGACGACAAATAAATTGCCACGCCAGCGACCACGATCAAGGACAGCCAGCCGACCCGGGGCCATACCCCGGCTTCATTCCACACCGTCGTCTGCAACGACAACCAGTAGCACGCCGCCACCATAGCCGCCCCGGCCAACAACATCCGCAACCATTGCAACGCCCAACCCGACAACGGCTGATACACCCCACTACGACGCAGGCCCAGATACAGTAAACCGGCATTCAGCCAAGCCGATAGCGCCATGGCCGAGGCCAGCCCCACATGGCGCCACTCCCACACCAGCAAGGCGCCCAGCAGCATATTGGCCAGCATGGCCAACACCCCGATACGCACCGGGGTGCGAGTATCCTGTCGGGCATAGAAGCCCGGCGCCAACACCTTGATCAGCATGGCCGCCAGCAACCCGGCGCTGTAGGCCCGCAGCGAGGCCGCTGTCTTTGTCACATCAAAGGCGGAAAACTCCCCGTACTGGAACAGCGTAGACAGCAGCGGCTCAGCCAGAGCGAACAACGCCAGTGCCGCCGGCAAGCCTATCAGCAGCACCATGCGAATAGCCCAGTCCAGCGTGCGCGAGAACGCCTCTGGCGAGACATCCGCATGCTTGCTGGACAGGCTGGGCAAAATCACCGTGCCAATGGCCACCGCAAAAATCCCCAGCGGCAGCTCAATCAGACGGTCCGTGTAGTACAGCCAGGTCACCGACCCGGTTTCCAGCATGGAGGCCAGAATCGTGTTGACCAGGGAGTTGAGCTGATACACCGAGGCCCCGAACAGGGCCGGCGCCATCAGTTTCATGATCTTGCGCACACCCGGGTCACGCCACCCCATGCGCGGGATCGGCATCAGATTCAGCCGGGCCAGGAAGGGCAACTGGAATAACAACTGCACCACCCCAGCAATCAATACCCCCCAGGCCAGCGCCACCGCCATGCGGTCTTCAGCAAAGTGCGGCGCCAAAAACAGGGCGCAACCGATCAGGCTCAGGTTCAGCAACACCGGAGTGAAAGCCGGTACGGCAAAGCGGTTCCAGCTATTGAGAATGCCACCGGCGAACGCCGTCAGCGCAATAAAGAAAAGATAAGGAAACGTCAGGCGCAGCATCTCTACCGTCAGCGCCCTTTTTGCCGGGTCATCGCCAAAACCGGGCGCAAACACCCAGATAATCGCCGGCGCGGCCAGCACACCCACCAACGTCACCAGCACAAGGGTGCCCCCAAGGGTGCCGGCCACCCGGTCCACCAGCAATTTCGTGGCGGCCATGCTGCCATTGCTGCGGTATTCGCTGAGCACCGGCACAAAAGCCTGATTAAACGCCCCCTCAGCAAACAACCGGCGCAGGAAATTGGGAATTTTCAGGGCCACAAAAAAAGCATCGGCCCCGGCAGACGCACCCAACATCCGGGCAATCACCACATCGCGCACCAATCCCAGCACCCGTGACAGCATGGTCATGGTTGCCACCACGGCGGTGGAGGCCAGTAAACCTGCCTTTTTCGGGGGCTGCTCGGGGGTATCAGTCATGGTTGCTCCAGGAAACCGGTGAAGGTTAACGAAAGGCCACCCAAACCGCCAGAGAGGCACGTGCCAATCATCATTTCAGCGGGCTTTTCCCATTGACACAGGCCGCCTTGATCGGCATAGTTGCGCGTCTTTAGACCGTGACCCGTGTGTTTTTTGACCATAGATTGGCTTCTAACACCCAGGTCGGCCCTTCAGGGCCAGTGTCGTAAACCGAATTTGACCTCGAATTTTAGATAGGAGCAGGACCTTGGCTAACTCACCGCAAGCACGCAAGCGTGCGCGTCAGGCGGAAAATCGCCGTCAGCACAACGCAGCGATGCGCTCCATGGTGCGCACATACCTGAAGAAGGTGAACGCGGCTATTGCGTCCGGCGACCAAGGCAGCGCTCAGGAAGCTTACAACCAGGCGGTGTCTGTGCTGGACAAAGCCACCCGCAAGGGCAAGTTTCACCCGAACAAGGCCGCTCGTCACAAGAGCCGCCTGAACACCAAGATCAAGGCGATGGCTGCCTAAGCTCTTTGGTGGACATAAAAAAACCGGCCTTGAGCCGGTTTTTTTATGTCCACCAAACGCTGGCACGCCTCACGCAACACGCCGACCTGCGGCCGCACGCAAGCCTAGATTAACGGTTAGCGTGCATGCGTTTCGCTTGTTGCGTGAAGCATCTCACTCAAACACCACCAGATTATCCCGGTGGATCAGTTCTTCCTCATTCATAAAGCCCAGAACATCAGCGATCTCGGCGCTCTTCTTGCGGCAAATTCGGCGCGCATCCGCCGCATCGTAATTCACCAGACCGCAGCCGATCCGCTCGCCCTGCTCATCCTCACACGCCACCATCTCGCCACGGGAAAACTGACCAAACACATCCACCACCCCCACCGGCAGCAAACTCGAGCCGCCATCACGCAAACGCGCCACCGCCCCGGCATCCAGCACCAGGCGCCCGCGCATCTGCAAATGCCCGGCCAACCACTGCTTGCGGGCGTTCATGGGCGAGGTATCCGGCAACAACGTCGTGCCCGGCCCCTGGCCATCCGCCAACTCGATAAGCACTTCCGGGCTACGCCCGGAGGCAATAGTGGTAATCGCACCCGAGCGAGCGGCCAACTTGCCAGCCCGCACCTTGGTGGCCATACCACCGCGCCCCAATAAACCGCCACCACCAGCGACACGGGCAATGGCCGGGTCCGAGGCCCGGGCCTCGCGGATCAGATTAGCATCGGCATTGTTGCGCGGATCTGCATCGAACAGGCCCTCCTGATCCGTGAGAATCAGCAGCCGGTCCGCCTCTACCAGATTCGCCACCAGCGCTGCCAGGGTATCGTTATCCCCAAAACGGATTTCGTCGGTGACCACGGTATCGTTCTCATTCACCACCGGCACCACACCAAACCCCAGCAGGGTCAGCAAGGTAGAGCGAGCATTGAGATAGCGCTTGCGATCAGACAGATCGTCGTGGGTGAGCAGCACCTGGGCGGTATGCAACTGATGCTGCTGAAAGCGGGACTCCCAGGCCTGCACCAACCCCATCTGCCCCACCGCAGCGGCGGCCTGCAATTCATGCACGGAATCCGGACGCACCGACCAGCCCAGCCGGGTCATCCCCTCTGCCACCGCCCCGGATGACACAATAACCACTTCGATGCCGCGCTCACGCAGCGCCACCATGCGGTCCACCCAGGTTTGCATGAGCGCACAGTCCAGTCCCTTGCCATCATTGGTCAGCAGGGCACTGCCTATCTTGATTACCCAACGCTGGCGATCCGCCACGCTCACTCCTTATTCCCTGGGCCGAAGATCTGATAGCACTTGCCGATCGCGCAGCAAAAGCTGCTCGCTAAGGCTCGTAGACGATTTCCACGTCGTGATCATCATCGTCGTCGTCATCACTGTCGTTTTCTCGAGCGCGTCGAGCCTCGGCCTTGAGCTCCTGCACTTTTTCGCGAGCCTCTTCCTCAAGCCGGGCGCGCAGATCCAGCTGCGCCGCAGCGTAGGCCGGGTCTTCCTGCTCCAGACGACGGCGATCCTCAATCGCATTCATCAGGGCATAGACCAGATCGTCACAGCCCACACCAGCGGCGGCCGAAACCTTGAAGACCGGCCCCTGCCAGCCCAGTTCATCCACGATGGCATCCGCCTGCGCCTGGGCCTCGTCATCGGCCATCAGATCGATTTTGTTGAAGACCAACCAGCGCTCCTGCTCCGCCAATGCCGGGGAAAACCGGTCCAGCTCATCAGCAATCGCATCAATATGATTCGCCGGGCTGGAGCCGTCCATGGGCGCCAGGTCCACCACGTGCAACAACAAACGGGTGCGCGCCAAATGCTTGAGGAAACGGATCCCCAGGCCAGCGCCATCCGCCGCCCCTTCGATCAGGCCGGGAATGTCCGCCACCACAAAGCTGCGGTAGCGGTCCGCCTTCACCACCCCGAGATTCGGGATCAAGGTGGTAAACGGATAATCCGCCACTTTCGGCTTGGCCGCGGAAATGGCACGAATCAGCGTACTCTTGCCCGCATTGGGCATCCCCAACAGCCCCACATCCGCCAGCACCTTCAGCTCCAGACGCAAGCGCCGGGATTCGCCGGGCTTGCCCTTGGTGGTTTTACGCGGCGCCTGGTTCACACTGCTCTTGAAGTGGATATTGCCGAGCCCGCCACGACCGGCCTGGGCCACCATCACTGGCTTGTCGGTGTTAGTCAGGTCCGCCAGCACCTCTTCCGTATCCAGGTCGACCACGGTGGTGCCCACCGGCACATAGAGAATGACATCGTCAGCGGATTTGCCGGTCATCTGCCGGCCCTTGCCCGGCTCACCATTACGCGCCTTGAAGATACGGTCGTACCGGTAATCCACCAGGGTGTTGATATTGGTATCGGCCTGCACATAGACATGACCACCGGCACCACCGTCACCGCCGTCCGGCCCGCCGAACTCCACGTATTTCTCGCGACGAAAACTCAGACAGCCGTCACCGCCCTTTCCGGCATGGACATCAATAGTGGCTTCATCGACAAATTGCATGGGGAACAGACTCTCAACGGGGTAGATGCCATTTTACGGCATAAGGTACGACTTGGAACACGGAAAACACATACAAAAAAGCCCCGCGGGCGAGAGCCTCACGGGGCTTTTCAGGATCCCTCAGGATCAGGCCACGGGCTCGATTACCACATATTTGCGGCTCAGCGGGCCTTTGACTTCAAACTTCACACGACCGGTTTCCTTGGCAAAGATGGTGTGGTCTTTGCCCATGCCGGCGTTTACGCCAGCGTGGAATTTGGTGCCGCGTTGGCGAACAATGATTTCACCCGCGCTGACAACCTGGCCGCCATAGCGTTTCACGCCAAGGCGTTTACTTTCCGAATCGCGACCGTTACGAGTACTACCACCGGCTTTTTTATGCGCCATGTCTCAATCCTCTCTACTCAATTTCTAAAAATCAGGTCTTAAGGATCAGCCCTGGATCCCGGTGATTTTCACCGCAGTGTACCACTGACGGTGACCCTGTTGCTTACGGGAATGCTTACGGCGACGGAACTTCACAATCTTGATCTTCTTGTGACGGCCCTGCTCCAGCACTTCCGCGGTTACCTTGGCACCATCCAGCATGGGCTGGCCGACTTTCACGTCGTCGCCATTGGCAACCAGCAGCACCTGGTCGAAATCAACGGATTCGCCGGTGGCTACTTCAATTTTCTCGATGCGAACAACATCGCCTTCTTCAACGCGATACTGCTTACCACCGGTTTTGATTACTGCGTACATGTGTGTGCTCCAGCACAACTCCACTCAGGCGGGCGATCCACGGCGTCCACGACACCTTCAACAGTGTGGGAAACAGCCACCACCACTTGCAAGCCAGGCAGAGGATGAAATTGGGTCGCGAAGTGTACGCTAAGCAACCAGGGCCTACAAGCCTTTCCTTCTCGCCTTGACCCAGTAATCACGGGGGCTGCGGTTTTCTTGACTACCCGCCAGCCACTGCTAGCATTGCCCGCTGTCGCGCCACCCTTTGTCTGGACCTGAATACATGGATTTCAAGGCTATCTATGCCGTCGTCGATGACGACTTCGAGGCGGTGAACCAGTTTATCAGTCACCACCTGGATTCCAACGTCCCCCTGATCCGCGAAGTGGGCGATTACATCATTCAATCCGGCGGCAAGCGGCTACGGCCGCTGATCGCCATTCTTTGCGCCCGGGCCGCCGGCTATCAGGGCGATCGCCACGTGGATGTGGCCGCCATTATTGAGTTTCTGCATACCGCCACCCTGCTCCATGACGACGTGGTGGACGAGTCCAACCTGCGCCGCGGGCGCCCCACCGTCAATGCGGTGTGGGGCAACGCCGCCAGCGTTTTGGTGGGCGACTTTCTGATTTCCCGTGCCCTGCAACTGATGGTTGCCCTGCGACACCCGCGCCTTCTGGACATTTTCTCCCAGAGCACCAACACCATTTCCGAAGGGGAAGTGCTGCAACTGATCAACGTGCGTGACCCCAACACCAGCGAAGAAAACTACATGCGGGTGATTCATCACAAGACCGCCAAGATGTTCGAATCCGCCGCCGAAACCGGCGCCGTACTGGGCGCAGACGAGATCAGCGATCATGTGGACGCCTTTGCCACCTACGGCCGCCACCTGGGCATCGCCTTCCAGTTGATCGACGACGTGCTCGACTACCAGGGTGACGCCAGCGAACTGGGCAAGAATGTGGGCGACGACCTGGCCGAAGGCAAACCCACCCTGCCACTGATCTACACCATCGCCAACGGCTCCCCCGAACAGGCCACGCTGATCAAGGATGCCATTCGCAGCGGCGGGCTAGAGCATCTGGAACAAATCGTTGAAACCGTTCGCGCCAGCGGCGGTCTTCAATATACGGTGGACAAGGCGGCAGAGCAGACCCGCATTGCCCTGGCGGCTATCGACCATGTGCCCGCCTCACCGTACAAGGATGCCCTGTTCCGCCTGGCGGAAGAGTCATTGAAGCGCACCTACTGAGCGTACCGACCCACTAAGGAGTTCCCATGCTGCGTGCAGCCCTGATTTTGACCGCGACCACCCTGTTTGCCGGTTGCGCCCTGAGCCCACAAATGATCAACGTAACCCCCAAGGCGGACGTTGAAGCAGCCAACATCGGCCAGAACCAGCCGGTGCAGGTTATCGCCGTGGATTCCCGCGACCAGAGCGCCTTCGGCACCCGCGGCGGCGTCTACAAGGAAACCGCCCTGGTTCAGCCCGCCAATGACGTGAAAGCCGCCATTGAAGACGCCGTGCGCAAAGGACTGCAAACCCAGGGCTTTAACGCCTTCAACGCCGGCGCCGACGCCACCCGCCTGGAAGTGCGCCTGGAACAGCTGGACTATGTGCCCGAAGAAGGCTCGGTGGTAAACGAAGTCACCCTGTCGCTGACGCTTCTCGCCGAAGCCACCCGTGGTGATGTGGTGCATACCGGCACCTACAAGAGCAGCGTGGTCCACGACCTGCCGCTCACCCCCACTGCTGACCGCAATCAGGCCATGGTCAACGAGATCCTCAGCGGCGCCATCACCCGCATGCTGAACGACCCCGAGATGCAAGGCTTTCTGGCTGGCAACGACAACCCCTGATGCCCAATAATCGCGTCGTCATCCATTATTGCAGCAGGGATCCCCTGCATAACTCCTTGCGTACTCAGGCTTTCAGGCTGGTTCGCAATCTAGGCGCAATTGTGAAGGTGTGTGTCGACCCATCGAGAAATTGCAACAACGAGTGCGAGCCAGCCTGAAAGCCCCGCAGGGCGTGACCTGAAGCGCGCATCTGCTGCCCTTTGCCGCTTGAAAAGGAAACCACCCTTGCCTGCGCGACAAAGAACAACAGCTACGCACTTCAGATCACGCTGAGCATGCAAGGAGTTATACAGGGGATCCCATGCAACTGGCTGCTTCGTAGCGGCTGGTACGCGCAGGAACTGCTGTCTACCTTCAGCGATGAACTGGATGAAGTGGCCCTGCAACCGGGCACCGGCGGGTCGTTCTGGGTTGAAGCCAACGGCCAGCAGATCTGGGAACGCAAACAGGACGGCGGCTTCCCGGAGATTACCGAGCTAAAACGGCGGGTGCGGGATGCAGTCTGCCCGGAGCGGGCACTGGGGCATATTGATCGCAAGAACGCCTGACGATACTGGATATCTAATCGCGCCGCAGGAGCATCGCTGGCGGCGACAAAATAACCGGAGTATCGAGTTGCGAGAAACGAGTTTCGAAAAGCAACCCCAAAACACGATACAGCCTGATGGAACCGGCTACTCATTCTCCGGCCGCACATCCACTTGCGGCTCTTCACTGCCAAACGGCACCGCCACCGTAAACAACAACGGCTGGCAGCATACCTGGCAATCTTCCACGTATTCCTGCTCTTCCACCGAAGGATCCACCAACACCTCGATGGACTCCCAACAATGTGGACACTGGACTGTCACTGGCAGCAATCCGTCCATTAGGCCTTCCCTGCCGCTGGCAAGGTTAACCGGGCAATCCAGTCAGGCACCTGGTCGCCCACCCAGGGCTCAGGCTGACCCTGACCCCAGACCGGCCCGGGCCAGCAAGCGTCACCCTCAAAGCGGGCAATAATATGAATGTGCAGCTGCGGCACCATATTGCCCAACGCGCCAATGTTGATCTTGTCTGCGCCGGTCACCTGTTCAAGCTGGCCAGCCAGCGCATTCACCTGCGCCAGCAACGCCTGCTGCTCATCCTCAGGCAAATGATGCCATTCGCGCAGTCCGTCCCGCTTGGGCACCACAATAATCCAGGCAAACCGCTGATCGTTCATCCATCGCAACCAGCAAAGCTCTGTTTCTCCCAGAGCCCGGGTGTCGGCAGCAAGACGGGGGTGAAGCGAGGCCATAATCTCTCCTTAAATAACGCAACCCATGGCACCACATGCCACATGGCCGGATTCAACGCCAAACCAGCGCGAACCTACCATCCAGCCTACGGCTCAGGCGCCACGCTATGGGCGATAATCTGAGGGACTCCGCGCGGTCCAGCGGCGGAACGCGCGGGCGAAATTCGATGCATCGGAATACCCCAGCGTCATCGCAATCTCGTCCACCGTTTTTTCCGACTGAGTGAGATATTCCACCGCCAGCCCTTTGCGCAGCCCATCCAGTACCTCCTGGTAACTGGTACCCAGCTGTTGCAGCTTGCGCTTCAGGGTCCGCGATGACATATGCAGCTCGCCAGCCACCTCCTCCACCCCGGGGAAGCGGCCGCCACCGCCCAGAATGATGCGCCGCACCTGCCCCAACAACGGCGGCGGCAGCTTGATGCTGGCCATTTCCTGTTCGCACTGGTCCGCCGCCATTCTCGCCAGGCGGGGATCCGCAAACTGCAGCGGGTACTGCATCCGCTCCACCGGAAAACGCATCTGGTTATAGGCACAATCGAAATACACCGGCACCGGCATCACCGGGCGCATACGCGCGAAATAGTCAGGCTCGGGGTAGGAAAAACGCAACTCGCCAATCACATCCAGCCCCGGCACCAGCTTCTCGCCCATGAAATGGAAACTGGAGAACAAGCTCTCCATGATCAGCGGAGCCAAGTCCCCCAATGCCAACAGCTCGTTGATCTGCATCACGGCCATGTCGCCATCGGTAAAGGTTTCCAGCTGCACCAGGGTGCTGCGGGTACGGAAATATTTCACCGCCAGCTCCAGCGCCTCTCCCAGAGTGGCACTGCTCATGGCCGCATAGCCAAGAAAACCATGGGACGACAACGTCATGGACGCGCCCAGCTCCCAGCCCAGCCAGGGCTCACCGGATAACGCCATGGCCCGTGTCGCCACCACTTCAAAATCCTGGGCGGTGATGCGCGCCTGGGGATCACGCCAGCAACCGGGTTCAATACGAGTATCTGCCAGCAACGTTTCCGTGGCCACACCGCGCCGGGACAACACATCCAGCAACAACGCCAGATATTCTGCTGATACGGAGTACTCCGTCGGGTCCATTTTTAGAATTGTCATGACTGCATTCCGATTACGCTACACTGGCCCCAAATGACCGAATAGGCCACCATAGCGTCACCGCGCTGCAGAGACAAGTAACTCTCGTTTACTTGCCAACAAACCAAGCGCTTGGTAGGTTTCATGTTTATCTACATACAGGCTCGGGAGAGAGCAGCATGAGCACAGCATCACTAAAAGGGAAAACCCTGTTCATCACCGGGGCCAGCCGCGGCATTGGCAAGGCCATCGGGGTACGCGCCGCGCGCGACGGTGCCAACATCGTTCTGTTCGCCAAAACCACAGAACCTCACCCGAAACTACCCGGCACCCTGTACACCGCCGCTGAAGAGATTCGCGAAGCCGGTGGCACACCGCTGGTCTGCGTAGGGGACATTCGTCACGAAGACCAGCTTCAGGCCGCCGTGGATAAGGCTGTCGCCACCTTTGGCGGCATTGATATCCTGGTCAACAACGCCAGCGCCATTGCCCTCACCGGCACCGAAGCCACCAGCATGAAGTCCTATGATCTGATGCATCAGATCAACAGCCGCGGCACCTTTCTCGCCAGCAAGCTGTGTCTGCCCCACCTGCGCAAGGCGGAGAATCCCCACATTCTTAACCTGTCCCCGCCATTGAACATGACTCCACACTGGTTTGGCCGTCATGTGGCCTACACCATGGCTAAATACGGCATGAGCCTGTGTGTGCTGGGAATGGCCGATGAATACCGGGGGAAAGTCGCTGTGAATGCGCTGTGGCCGAAAACCGTCATCAACACCGCCGCCGTGCAGAATCAACTCGGCGGCGTACCGGCGGTGCAGGCAGCTCGCCAGCCCTCCATCATGGCCGATGCCGCCCACGCCATCCTGTCTCGCCCCATGGCCAGCGCCTCCGGGCGGTTTTTCATTGATGAAGAGATTCTGAGAGAAACCGGCACGACGGATTTCAGCCCGTACCGGGTCGACCCGGCACTGGAAGACAACCAGCTGCTACCAGATTTTTTCCTGGACTAGACAGGCCAGACAACAGCACAGGGCCGGCTTGCAGGCAGGGGTTACCAAAATTGTCACTTGCTGCCGCCCCCCGCCCGCCGCCCTGTGCCCTTTTTCATAGCAAATTTTTAAGTCTTTGTTATGAAAAGAGAAAATTAGCAGTCCGCGACTGGCACAGTTCTCGCTTTATTGATCCCAAACCCCAGGGAACAGTGCCATGAGCAAGATACTGACCTTACACAAACACCGCCCAGAAGCGGCCCTTCAGAACCTGAACCGGCTCACCGGGCTGGATTTTCAGAGCTGGCCGGAATCGCTGATCGACAACGGTGACGCCACAGTGCGCCCGCAGGACAGCGAAGACACGGACAGGCCGGCCACCCCGCAACGCGTCAGCCGACAAGGCTGACACAAGCCTTTAGGCAACCGACTGTACGGAACGCAGAGTCAGTAGTTGGAAATCAACTTGTCGGAAGACTTCAGTGCCGCACCGCGCCGCTGCATGAACAGCTCCTCCACCACATGGGTCATGGCGGGGTCCGCCAGACGCAGGGAAATCTGCACCTGCTCCACCTCGGCGCTCAGCTTGAGTCGGATTGACCCGGACAGCAAAGCACTGCCCTCACCGCCCACATCAGCCGTATCCACCAACACCGCCTTGTCATTCTTGTTATCAATATAGCGCACCAGCAGCTGCACCTTGCCCGGTGAACCCGCGATACGCACCCAGGACGCCACATTGAACTCGGCCTCCCATTGGCGAGCACGGGCCGGGCGGCCATCCGCCCAGATTCGGGAGGGCACCTTGGCGATAAACTTTTCAATCATGTCGCTCTCTCTAAGCCGGTACAGTCTTTTTTGCCAGTGTACGCATGAGACGAAATCCCGACCATGGTCGGTTTGGCGTACTGACTTTGATGGATATCACACCTTGGAACTTCGCCGTCACTTTCCTCATGTCTAATTGTTAGACAGTTACGGCCCGCTCTACCCACGAGAATCCTTACTCTTTGTCCACGCAGCGCGACAAACGTTGCAGCGAAATTTTTTCTTTTTCACCGGACAACGTTAAGGAACGATCGAAATGGGCGAACTGAAAGATCTCCGCGAACAAAGCGAATCTCTGGTAAACCGTGCCAAGGAACTGGGTAACAAGCTGTACCTGGCTGGTCTGGGCGCCTACGAAAAGGCTGAAGAAGGCTCTGAAGAGCTGCTCAACAAATACGTCGAAAACGGCTCCAAAGCCTTTGGCGACGACGCCGAGAACAAGCCTAAAGCCCTGCTGGCTAGCCGTGGCGCTCTGGTTGCCGCCCGCGAACTGCTCGACAGCGCGCCGGAAAAACGCCAGGCCCTGTACGAAAAGCTGCTGGAAGCCGGCAAGAAAGAGCGCGGCGAGAAAGCCGAAGAAACCAATGAGTACCTGCTGGCTGGACTGGGCGCTGTTGCTACGGCCCGCGAAGAAGGCGAGAAACTGTTCAACGAACTGGTTTCCACCGGCGAAAAACGCGCCTGATTCTGTTTGACCGTTAATGCTGTAAACCGTGTTGTTTTAATTCTGCTTACTCTCCTTTTGGGGCCCCGATTTGGGCCCCTTTTCTTTGCTCTCCCTCTCACAACCGCCACCCATCTCTTCTGGCACTATCGCACCTTGTGCCCACGCCTTGCATGGCGCTAGCCTTGACACAATCGCAAACATAACAAGAAACCCCACGAGGTTTTATCATGGCCGACGACCGTCGCCGAAAACGCCCCACCACCGCTACCGGCCGACTGTTCCGGCTCACCGGCATGACCACCTCTATCGCCACCCGCGTGGCGGGCCATCAGGTCAAGGGGCTGTTCCAGTCGGACCAATCAAAAGCCGCTGACCGGGAAAAGCTGCTGCAACACATCGGCAAGGAAGTGGCGGCGACGCTTGGGGAAATGAAAGGCGCGGTCATGAAAGTCGGCCAGATTGCCTCACAGATGCAGGACATCCTGCCCGCCGAAATCAGTGATCAACTGAAAGTGCTCCAGAACGCCTCCGCCCCCATGCCGTTCCATGTGATACGCCGGCAACTGGAGCGCGAACTCGGCGCGCCACTGAACGAATTATTCACCCGGTTCGATGAACAACCCTTTGCCGCAGCCTCCATTGGCCAGGTGCACTATGCGCTGACTCCGGACGGCGCCGAGGTAGTGGTAAAAGTGCAATACCCGGCGGTCAAGGAATCCATTGATTCGGACATGAAACACCTACGCCGCATTCTACGCCTGGGCAGCTTGCTGAAAGTGGATGAAGCAGCACTGGATGCGGTATTCAGGGAAATTCGCAATCAGCTCCATGAGGAGCTGGATTACCGGCAGGAAGCCAATAACCTGGAGCATTTTCAGGTCTTCCACCAGGACCAGCCCTGGCTGGTGATCCCCCAGGTTTTCCCCGCCCTCTCCAGCGAGAAGGTGCTGACACTGAGCTACGAAACCGGCACCCCTCTGGACCAGGTGGACGATGCCCACGGCTTCGACCAGAGCACCCGTAACCAGTTGGGCGAACGACTCTTCGATGCCATCGGCCAGCAAATCTTTCAGTTACGTGCAGTCCATTGTGACCCTCACCCGGGCAACTTTGCCTTCCGCCCGGATGGCACCATCGTGATCTACGACTTTGGCGCGGTAAAACGCCTGCCCGAGCAGGATGCCGAATTGCTGAAACGCCTGGTGCGCACCGCCATCAACAGGGAATGGGGCGCTCTGGACACCCTGCTACTGGAGCTAGGCGCCCGCAAAAAAGATACCCGGGTCAGCGATGGTTTTTATGCCGTCTGGATCGAGCTGTTGCTGCGCGCCTTTGATGACGAGCCCTACGATTTCGCAGATTCACAGCTGCATACCGACATCATGCGTCAAGTGAAACGCACCCCGCTGGAGCAGATGCTCAAATTCCAGCCCTCATCGCGCAGTCTGCTAGTCGAACGGGTCATCAGCGGGCATTACTGGACCATGATGAAACTCGGCGTGAACACCGCATTCCGTCCCAACCTGGAAAAAGCGATCAACGCAGCAGCCCCCGGAGATTAAAGCCCGCCAACAGGCAGCCCCAGCCACCACAAAAAAGCCCCTCACTCGGAGGGGCTTTTCGTATCCTTGTGTTGGCTACGGCAATCAGAACGCGGAACGCAACCCCACGCTGATACCGGAAATTTCTTCTTCATCGGTATCCACATAGCGCATGTATTCGAGGTTGGCGCCAACGGTATCGGTAATATTGAAATCCAGTCCCGCACCATAAGACTCGTCTTCAAACGTTTCGGTATCGCTGAAGGAGTAATCTACACCGGCTACCGTACCATTGGCCGACACCTTGCCTTTCACCTTGGTATAACCGCCGATGACATACGGGCGAATTGTTTCGCCAATGGGCGCGCCGAGCTTCACGTACCCCCCGTACAGGTGGTCCATTTCGAAGTCCGCGATACCTTGGGAATCTTCATCAAACCCCAAGCCACCACGCGCTTCCAGCGCCAGAAAATCGGTAAACTCAAACCCGGCACTCACCGTGGCCGAGTCAATTTTCAGGGTGTCCGTGTCAAACTCTTCATTGTCGTACTGAATCTGGCTGTAGTTACCACCAATGTAAGGACCGGCCGCAAACGCACCCGGAGCAGCAATCAGTGAACAGGACAGAACCAGTGCATTACGCATAATGACTTTCATACAGGACTCCTTTTCCGTTAAGTCACCCATTTCGAGACGTTGTTTGTCGCACAGTTCCAGTGACTACGGTAAATTCTGTAAAATGAATCAATAACACCAACTCCGTATCCACATAACAGTGATAACAGGATCGGGAATGACACAGGGATTCGTCATCTTCAGGCAGGGGATTGCCAGCCTTTTGCTGCTCGTGCTGGCCACGTCAGCCCACAGCCTGACCCTCACCGACAACCAGGACAGCTACCAGGCGTCCCTCGGCATGCAATGGCTCGCCGATAGCCAGCACGCCTATAGCCCGAAAATGGCCCTGCAGGCCTTTATCGATGGCGAAGGCGAAGAAATTCACGACAAGTACCCTTCACTGGGCTTTCGTGAAGGATTGCAGTGGTTTCTGGTACCGATCGACAACCAGAGCCAACAGGCCTTGTGGTTTGTCCGGCTGGGACGCCCCCATCTGGACTATCTCGACCTCTACCTGTTCGACCGGCAAGGCACACGGCTGTGGCACAACCGCCTTGGTGATCGCGTTCCCTTCGACACCCGCACCTTTGCCCACAATCACCTGGTGTCCACCCTTGATTTGCCGGTGAATGCGCAACGTTATCTACTGCTGCGTGCCCAGGGCGACAATGTCATTGAGCTGCCAATCTCGCTGATGTCTCCCATCGCCTTCAATCAGCAAGACACCCAGGTGTCCATTTTTCATGGGCTGTATTTCGGCGCCATGGTGGCCATTTTCCTGTTCAACCTGCTGATATTTGTCTCCATCCGGGACCGCAGTTACCTGCTTTATGTTCTCTATCTGGGCACGTTCACCCTGAACCTGTTTACCCGGGAAGGCCTGAGCTATCAGTGGCTCTGGCCCCAGGCCACGCTGTGGAACCATTACTCATTACCCATCCTGAATCTGCTCACGCTGGCATTTTCCATTCTGTTTACTTGCCAATTTCTGGAGCTGAAAAAGCGCGCGCCCGCCATCAACCGCTGGTTGGTGGCCACCGCCAGCGTATTGGCGCTCTTTGCACCGCTGACTCTGGTCAATTTTCATTTTTTCATCCAGGCCAGCACCGCCGTTATCCTGCCCTGGCCGCTTATCGCCATCGCCCTGTCTATCTGGTTGATCCGACAGGGCTACAGCCCGGCCCGTTATTTTTTGCTGGCATTCACTGCCGTGGCACTGGCGACCACCGCCTATATTCTGAAAACCTTTCAGCTTATCGATGGCGGCTGGATACTGGAAAACGTCATGCAGCTTGGCACCTTTACGGAAGCGCTGTTGTTGTCGTTTGCGCTGGCCCATCGCATGACCGTATTGAAAAGCGAAAACGCGCGCATTCAGCGTGAAGCCAACGAAGAGCTGGAGCAGCGCGTCACCGAACGCACCGGCGAGCTGAACGCCGCACTCAGTGCACGCAGCGAATTTCTGGCAGTCATGAGCCACGAAATCCGCACACCACTAAACGGCATTATCGGCACCGTGGACATGCTCAAGGGCACCCCCCTGGATGATGACCAACGCCACAACCTGAACGTGATTGAACAGTCCGGCAACAGCCTGCTAAACCTGATCAACGACATTCTCGATTATTCCCGTATCGAAGCGGGCAAAATGCCCATTGAGCAAACCAGCTTTAACCTGTTTAACCTGATCAATGAATCCCTGGCCCTGTTCCAGCACAAGGCGCACGTTCACTCCAACACCCTGACCCTGGAAATTGCCCCTCACGTGGGTGAACGCTGCCTTGGCGACCCGGTGCGGCTACGACAAATTCTGGTAAATCTGGTCAGCAACGCAGTGAAATTCACCGACAACGGCACCATCACCGTGCGGGTACAACGGGACTCGGACAACGCGGATTACGCTTTTTTTGAGGTACAGGACAGCGGCATCGGCATCTCCGAAGAACAACAACGCCGACTCTTCGATCACTTCCAGCAAGGCGACAGCTCCACCAGTCGACGTTATGGCGGCACCGGCCTAGGGCTTGCCATTTGCCGTCAACTGGTAGAGATCATGGGAGGAGAAATCGGTGTGGACAGCCAACCCAAACAGGGCTCGCGCTTCTGGTTCCGGCTCCCCATCCCATCCACGGAACGTGCCGATACCTTTACCTCGGAACCCGTCGCAGACAGCCTGCCAGGCCTGTCCGGCAGCCGCCTGCTGATCGTGGACGACAACCACATCAACCTGATGGTGGCCGAAGGGCTGTGCCAGAAGCTGGGCTACGAGACGGAAGTTGCGGAGAGCGGGCTGGAAGCGATCGCCGTCTTGATGTCCGCAGAACATCCCTTCGACCTGGTACTAATGGATTGCGAAATGCCGGACATGGACGGCTTTGAGACCTCGCGGGCAGTGATCAAGCTTCAGCAGGAAGGCCGCCTGCCCTGGGTGCCCATTATTGCCCTCACAGCCCACGCCATACCGGACAAGATCCATGCCTGCCACGATGCGGGCATGATCGGGCATCTGGCCAAACCAGTGAACCTGGCACGCCTGCAAACCACCTTGCGGCAAATCCTCCGTGATGGCGGGACACGGCCGCCAAAAAAACCGTAATGACTAATCCCTGAATAACACTATGCTAGCAACCTGCTAGTTCAACCCCTTGAGCAACGAATCCACAATCCGCTCAAGATCGTCCAACGACGCACACTGGCGCGCCAGCCGGCAGTGGGGCAAATAACGATCCATCACCGCATCGCCACTGTTCCAGCGCGAGCGAGCTTCCGGATTCAGCCACCAGACCTGCTTCACCCGCCGACGAATTTGCTGCAACACCTCCGCACCTTCCGGGAGATAATTGTTGCGGGCATCGCCGAGAATGATAACGGTGGTGTGGCTATCCAGCTCCCGCTCGCAACGGCGCCAGAAATCCGCAAACATTTCGCCGTAATCGGTACCACTGCCAGAAAGGCGATCCAGCACCCGCCCCACCGCCACGTCCGGGCTGTAGCGTTGAAAATCCTCGCTGATTTCATCAAACCGTGATGCAAACGCGAAGCTGCGCACCCGTGGCAGCACATCATTCATGGCGTAGAGAAACTGGAGAAGAAAGCGGGCGGCATCACTCACCGAGCTGGAAACATCACAAATCACCATCACCCTGCTTTTCTGCACAGGCCGCTGGCGCCAGTGCAATCGGGCAGGAACCCCATCGTGACGAATACCGGCCACCAGGGTCCGCCGGGCATCCAGCATGCCGCGACGACTTCTTTTCATGCGCCGCTGATGCAGGCTGGCCAGGCGTCGAGCCATGCGACGCACCAGGGTTTTCACTTCCTGGAATTCACGCAAGTGGCGGAACGGCACCGCGCGCATGGTTTGCTCGCGCAACGCCCGGCCCTTGCCGGCACCGTGCAGCAGAAACTGGCGGCGCACATGGTCGGCGGCCTGCTCACGCACCTCCCGCCGCCACTGACGCAGTGTTTCCGCCCGCACCTGCCGCGTCGCATCGCCCTGATCCAGTTGCAGAATACGGTCGTCCACCGCACCCATGCCCATGTTCATCAGCAAACGACGGGTGTACAGGCCCTGTTGGGTAATCACCTCCATCTGGGTGAAATCCATTTGTGCCGCGGCCTCGGCCAGCCGCTGGTCCAGCTCGGCAGGGGTTTGTGTGGTCAGGTCGGGAGTATCGCTCTCTGCGCCATCCCCCGCCTGCCCGTCATCCACCTGCGCAGCCGGGTCGCCCGCACCCTCTACAGGCGCCGGCATGGCGCTGTCTTGCGGTCCGGCCGACGCCACGCCGGACGTCACCGCAAAGAAACGTGCAAAGGTTTCCTCAAATGCAGGGCGATCCTCTTCGCGCTTCACCAGCGTCATCGCCAACGCATCATGGAAGCGTTGCCGCCCTTGATACCCCACCAGCGCCGCCGCATCCATGCCTTGGGTGGCCTCATCCGGCGATATCCGCAAGCCCGCACCACGCAGCGCCTGCACAAATTCTGAAAGGCGACGAACCGGCATCAGCGTTTGCCCAGTTTGCGCAACCAGGCAGGCAACAATTCCCGCGCCAACGTCACGTCCTGCTCGGTCTTCAAAACCAGATTGAGCGTATCCGCCACCAATTCCTGCTCCAGCGAATCCGCATGCAACAACACCAGGGCCCGGGCCCAGTCCAGGGTTTCGGAAATGGCCGGCAATTTTTTCATGTCCTGCTCGCGCAGGTACTGGATAAACGCCACCAACTGGTCACGCAGACGCGCATCCAGATCTGGCACTCGTGCCGCCACGATATTCGCTTCCAGCTCGGCTTCGGGATAGGGAATATACAAGTGCAAGCAGCGGCGTTTGAGCGCATCGGACAGCTCACGCTGGTCGTTACTGGTCAGCAACACCAGGGGCTGATGGCGAGCCTTGACCGTGCCCAGCTCGGGAATGGAAATCTGGAAATCTGACAACAGCTCCAGCAGAAACGCCTCGAACTCCTGATCCGCCTTGTCGATCTCATCGATCAACAGTACCGCCGGTTCCTCACTGCGCAACGCATGCAACAAGGGGCGCGGCTCCAGGAAGGTTTCACTGTAGAAAGCCTCACCCAGGTCGCCCAGGCGATCCATGCTGGCTTCCAGACTATCCGTATCGGCCAGCATGCCACCGAGCTTGTCACGCAGCAGTTGCGTGTACAGCAACTGCTTGCCGTACTTCCATTCGTACAGCGCCCGGCTTTCATCCAGCCCTTCATAGCACTGCAAGCGGATCAGCGGCGCCTCCAGAAATGCGGCGGCAGCCTTGGCCAGCTCGGTTTTACCGACGCCCGGCGGACCTTCCACCAGCACAGGCTTATGCAGCTGCGCCGCCAGGTACACCGCCAGCGCAATGCGCTCACTGCAAATGTAGCCCTGCTCGGAGAAGCTGCGAATAATGTCTTCGACGGAGTCGATACGGGTTTTCATGGACACTCCTGACAACCTTGCCAAGGCACAGCGAGAGCCGGACCTTGCCTGAGCCAGACAGAGTAACGCAGAGCACGACGGGAGACACTGGCCAACCACGACACAACACCGACCGGAAACGGCGGCATGCCAAAAATCAGCGAAGAAGAAGGATCAATAGACGGGCACAGAACGGCTCGTCCTGTGCATCAATGCAGAATGATGTTATCCGCCAGCACCACAGGGGCGATCTCGCTGACATCCTCCACAATGGGATCGCCATCCATGCTCGACACATCAAAACGGGCCGAGGTGACATCGCCATCAATCATGTCGGGAATGGCATCGAGAAAGGCGTCCACATGCTCGGAGCCAAAATGGATTTCCAGCGCATCCAGGTTTGACCACTGCTGCCACACCATGATCACCCTGGGCGCATCCGCCTGCAGATAGACCTCGTAGGCCAGACACCCTCGCTCTCCCCGCGACGCACTGGCAAGCGCCTGCACCAGCTCCAATGCCTGGGGCTGTTCGTCTTCTTTCACGGGAAAGGAGCCTTTCACTATGATCATTGAGGGTCACTACGCTGGGAAAACGACCATTGTAGCACAATCGCGCTGCGACTGCCGGCCCTCCCTGTCTTCAGCGCGTGGCCCCGACGGCTACACGCTATCGCAAAACTGCACTGAGTCGGAGACAGGCACCCGATCTACGCGAGCCCTGTTCGCCGCGACATCCGGGTCCTCGTACCCAAAGCTGATCCCCAACACGATGGCCGTGCTGGACGGAATCCCCAGCATTTCCCGCACATCGTCGGGATAATAACGCATGCTCCCCTGGGCACAGGCGCCCAACCCATAGGCACTCATCGACAGCAGTAATGACTGCACATACATGCCCACATCCAGACCCACGGTGACACCGAAGTCCCGCTCCATGCCGATAAACGCCACATGGGGTGCATCAAACAACTGGAAATTACGCAGCTCTGCACGCTGGCGACCGGGGCGGTCTTCGCGGGCAATACCCATACTGCCGTATAGCGCCATGGCGCAATCCACCTGCCGCTCCCGGTACACCCCCTCGAAACGGGGCAGGCTGTCGTAATCCGGAGCAAAAGGAACGCCCTGGGTAACCTTCTCCACCATGCGCTCGCGCAGCGCATCACGCACGGCACCGGAAGCCACCCACACTTTCCAGGGCTGGATATTGCAGTTGGAGGGGGAGTGCTGGGCGAGTGAGAATACCGCGTCCAGCACCTCGCTGGGCACCGGTTTATCGGTAAAGCCGCGTACCGAGCGGCGCTGGATCATGGCATCAGCCAGGGAAATATCGTGGGCGGTCATCAGGGGCTCCTGTCAAAACTCGCTCCGAGTCTACCGGGGCAAGAGGACAGACACGATGACCGTAGCGATCAGGCCGCTTGTTCGGACGCGTCACGCATGGCCTGGCAGATTTGATCAATCACCGGTGCCGCCAGCTCCATGCGGCCGTCGCAGCCATCCACCCCAAAGCGCCGGGCACAGTCAGGGCAAAGCACGTTGAACACCAGTTCATCACCGTGATTGCGGGCCGGCAGCACCGCCCACTTATCAAGCCGGGCCTGCTGACCGATACGGTGGTAATAATCCAGATTCACCTCACCACCGGGTTCAAAATCAAAGGTGACAGGACAACGGCTGCAATTGAGCCACATGTCATACAGCGCAGCGGCGTCGTACGGGTCCTTGGGATCGAAAGGCATCGCCACCTCCTGTGGCAATCGGCGGCAACGTTGCGGTATTAACGTTGCTGAGTTAGCGACCCTTTTTAGTGCATTTTGCGGCACGAACCCACGAATCACGTCACAAACCGCCATTTCATAGCCGATTACCTACTGCCATCTGCCTGCCGCCCAATGCCATCATTTCCAGCTGCAGGCAGGCATGATCGGCCAGCACACGGCGTGCAGCAGGGCTGCTATCTAGCATGGAAATGCCGGCGCCGAACATGATCGCAATGGCCGCTTGCGCTTCCTGTTCCGCTGGCACCTGGGCACGCCCCTGGCTGGCCACGGCCTGTCGCACGTCTTCGGCCAGCTCGTCCACCAGCAACTGTAATTCGCGCTGAATTCTCAACCGGTAGCGGTCATGGCTACCCAGACGCTGCTGCACCAGCAGGCGAAAATCATTGCCGTTCTCTGCGATGTAACGGGAAAACCGTCCGACCAGCTCCTGCACTGCCTGGGCCGCACCGATCTCGATCATGCTGCGCCGCTCGTATTCCATGGCAGAGCGCAACCGAAAACAACAGGAGTCAATCAGCGCCAGCCCCAGCGCTTCCATATCCGGGAAATGGTTATACAGGGACGTGGCTGCCAGACTGGCTTCCCGGGCCACCTCTCGCAGGCCCAGACTGTCCAGGCCACGCCCCCCCGCCATCAAATGTCGGGCGGATTCCAGAATCCGCTCCCGGGTTTGCCGTTTCTGGCGCTGTCGCGCTGTTTCAGCCATAACAGTATCACTAACGAATGTTAGTTAAATAATCCCATAAACGACGGCCATAGCGCAACAGAACAGCGGTTACAAAACAATCTTTGACAAACACTTGTTAGCTGGAAGAGAATTCACCTTACAAATGTAAGGCCGAAGATTTGGCACACGGCCTGATCACGGCGCATGATCAGACAGCGCTACAACACAACCTGCCTGCCCGAGCAGGCAGCAAGGAAGCACAAGGGGAAAGCAATGAACTATTTCGTTACCGGTGCCACCGGGTTTATCGGCCGTTTTCTGGTTGGCCGCCTGTTGAAACGCGACGATGCGCGTGTTTTTGCCCTGGTTCGCTGTGGCTCCGAGTACAAGCTGGATGCCCTGCGCAGCCGGCTTGGTGTGGATGCCGACCGTTTGGTGGCCATTCATGGCGACATCAACGAAAAGCTGCTGGGCGTGAGCAAGCGTGATCAGGATGACCTGAACGGACAAATCGATCATTTCTTCCATCTGGCCGCCATTTATGATCTCACCGCCGATGAAAACACCCAGCGCTACACCAACATCGAAGGCACGCGACAAACGCTGAAACTGGCTGAAAAAATTCAGGCCGGTCACTTTCATCATGTCTCTTCCATCGCCGCCGCCGGCCTTTACGACGGCACCTTTAGCGAAGACATGTTCGAGGAAGCCACCGGGCTGGATGACGCCTACCTGCTGACCAAGCACGAATCCGAAGCGCTGGTGCGCCAGGAAAGCAAAATCCCCTGGCGTATCTACCGCCCTGCCATGGTCGTCGGCCACTCCGAAACCGGCGCCATGGACAAGGTGGACGGTCCCTACTACCTGTTCAAGTTCATCCAGAAGCTGAAAGACGTGCTGCCCAACTGGGTGCCTCTGATCGGTGTGGAGGGCGGCCACTTCAACGTAGTGCCGGTGGATTTCGTGGCGGATGCCCTGGATCACATTGCCCACCAGCCTGACCACGACGGCCAATGCTTCCACCTGACCGCAGACCGCAGCTACAGCCTGGGCGAAATCATGGACATTATCGCCGGTGCAGCCCAGGCCCCGCGCATGGCCCTGAAGCTGGAAAACCGGCTATTCGACGTCGTGCCCGGGTTTGTTCGCAAAGGCGTCAGTGCCATGACCCCCAACCTGCTGGTCAATGCCGCCCTGGACAACCTGGACATTCCGCCCTCGGCCATGAAGTTCCTCACCTTCCCCACCGAGTACGATAACAGCCGCGCCAAAGCAGCCCTGGAAGGCACCGGCATCGCGGCGCCCGAGCTGGAAAGTTATATCCAGCAACTGTGGGATTTCTGGGAAAACCACCTGGACCCGGACCGCGGCGAGCGCAAGGATGAACTGCAACCGCTACCCACCTTGCCCGAACGGGTGGAAGGCAAAGTCGTCATGGTCACCGGTGCCACCTCCGGTATCGGCAAGGCCAGCGCGCTGAAGCTGGCTCGCGCCGGCGCCACAGTACTGGTTATTGCCCGTACTGCCGAAAAACTGGAAGAACCCCTGCACGAGATCGACCAGCTGGGCGGCACCGCACAGGCCTATAGCTGTGATGTCTCCGACCTGACCGACGTGGACAACCTGGTTCAACAGGTTCTTGCCGACCATGGCCATGTGGATATTCTGGTGAACAACGCCGGGCGCTCCATTCGCCGTTCCGTGGTGCATGCTTTTGACCGTTTCCACGATTACGAACGCACCATGCAACTCAATTACTTCGGCGCCCTGCGGCTGATCATGCAACTGATGCCCAGCATGATTGAGAATGGCGGCGGCCACGTGATCAACATTTCCAGCATCGGCGTGCTCACCAATGCGCCCCGCTTTTCCGCCTACGTGGCGTCCAAAGCCGCACTGGATGCATTCACCCGTTGCGCCGCCAGCGAGCTGGCCCACGAGGGAATTCGTTTTACTACTATCAACATGCCGCTGGTGCGCACACCGATGATCGCGCCCACCAAGATCTACAACCACGTGCCAACCATCAGCCCCACCCAG
This sequence comes from Alcanivorax sp., assembly GCF_002726155.1. GTDB lineage: Bacteria > Pseudomonadota > Gammaproteobacteria > Pseudomonadales > Alcanivoracaceae > Alcanivorax. The sequence continues at coordinate 49,118 of NZ_PBSH01000017.1, forward strand.
GCGGCGGACATGATCTGCGACGCCATTGTGCGTCAACCCAAACGCATCGCCACCAATCTTGGTGTCATGGGGCAGGTAATGCACTTCATCACCCCCAGGGTCACCGAAACCATCATGAATACCGGGTACAAACTATTCTCTGATTCCTCTGCCGCCCTGGGGGGCAAAGAAGGGACACCGAAGAAGATTCGCCGCGAACAGGCCGCTTTCTCACGGTTGTTCAAAGGGATCCATTGGTAAAGGGAGACGCTTCACGCGACATGCACCTGGCATCACAGCGTGCTGCGTGAAGCGTGTTGCGACCGCAGAACAGCAAAAAAAAGGCCCCGAAAACGGGGCCTTAACTGTTTCCGGAGACAACCGGAAGCATACGCAGCGGGATCAAATCCCGCAGCCATAGTGCCGCGCATGCCCCCGCCTCGCCTTGATATGGATCAGGATTACGGATCGTTGCGCACGCCAACTTCGTCCTGCGCCGCCAATACCGCCTTCAGTTCCGGCGGCGAATAATCAGGCCCCTTTAATACCTTGCCGCGTGCATCCTTCACCGGCTTGCCATCAGCGCCCAGCTTGCTCATATTGCTGCGATGCACTTCTTCGCAGCAGGCATTCAGGTCGATACCAAAGGTGTGCCCGGCACCGTAGGTGACATAGTTGATATCGGTGAGCGCATCCGCCACCTCCACCAGGTCCACCCGAAAACCGTCCAGCGTTTCCAGCTGCTCGCGGGCCTTGGCCAGAGTCGCTAGAAACGCCTGCTGATTCTCGTTGGCCTCCTGGCAGGTCGCTTCGGCCAGCTCATGAAACTCCTCCAGCAACAGGGCCAGCCGCAAACGCACAGTGGCATCGTCTGGCACCATCGGCGTCGGTTCCACCGGCAAGGAAAAGGCCCGATGAAACGCTCCCACCTTGTCAAAATTGCTGACGCTATTCCCCATCAACCTGAATCTCCTCCAGGAACGCCAGGATTTCCCGATTCACTTCGGCCGCCTGCTCCATCTGGATCCAGTGACCGCACTGATCCAGCATCACGGTGCGCAGGTCCGGAATATAATCCGGCATGCGCTGCAGCGCTTTCTGGCCAAACATGATTACCGGGTCCTGCAACCCCCCGATAAACAAGGTCGGCATCGTGATCTGCCAGTTGCTGTCGTCACGACTTTCTTGCCAGGACGCATCCATGCCACGGTACCAGTTGATTGGCCCGGTAAAGCCACTGTGCTCAAAACGTTCCACGTAATAAGCCAGATCTTCCTCGCGCATCCAGCGCGGCTGAGCCTCCGGCACCGGCATGGATTGAAGGAAACCGGTGTCATCCGGCTTCACATTGAAATCCGCAATGCCATCCGCCGACAAACCATGGAAGATGCATCGCAAGCTATGGGCCACATCGACTTCCAGCTCCTGCTCCGGCAAGGCCGGCTGCTGGAAGTAGAGCATGTAGAAAAAACGGTCTTCAAACAGTTTGCGCATGGCCGCAGTGGGCGGCTCCGGAGCCGGCCCACCATAGGGCACCGACATACCAATCACCGCCTTGATAGCTTCCGGATGTTGCCGTGCGACCTGCCAGGCCAGACCGCATCCCCAGTCATGCCCCATCAAGATAGCGCTTTCATAACCCAACGCCTGAATCAGCGCCATCACATCCTCGACCAGCAAACTCTGCCGGTAGGCATCTACCTCTTTGGGGCCACCGGTAAAGCCATACCCCCGCAGATCCGGAGCCACCGCGTAATAACCAGATTGCGCCAACACCGGCAGTTGGTATCGCCAGGATGCCCAGCATTCGGGGAACCCATGCAGGCACAGCACCAGCGGGGCGCCGGCTTCACCGGCCTCCGCCACAAAGAAATCCAGCCCATTCGCGGGGACCTGCCGCTCTCGCGTAAACGCCATACTCATATCCTAATTCAGGGCCGGGCAATAAACAGTCAGACGGCTACTTACCCGGCACGACGAAAATGCTATTGTTGGCATAAGACACATGCCTGAATTTGACAGCAAGAACTGCCGCTGACAAGCACAGACCGAAGCCCACGGGTTCCGGTCTGCGCCAACCTGCTTGCTGACAGAAACACGGAGATCCACCCCCACAGCAACACCAGGGATGCAACGTGAATACGCCAAAGGGACCTGAACAATCCAGCCCCCCACGCACCCGCCTCGGCGAGTGGCTGGCTCCCTATGTGCCTGCGTATTTCCCGGTGGCCTGGAAACTGGGGCTGTCCATCTCTTTGCTGATCCTCTGCGGAATGACCATCCTCGGCACCCTGCTGCTCAATAATCAGCTCAGCCGCATGCGCGACCAGGCCGACAGCTTCGGCACCGCCATTGCCCAGCAGCTGGCGAACACCGCCCGCGAACCCCTGCTCGCTGACGACACCTTCTTTCTCAAAGTTCAGCTCAACAACCTGAGCCGCAGCGACAGTGTTCGCGGCGCCGCCTTGTTCGGCCGGGACGGAAACCTGATCGACAAGGCCGGCATTCTGCCGCTGGCCGCCAGCCCACTGCACGAGCAGGTAAAGCGCTGGAGCCTGGAAGACGAGCCGGTCACCACCTACTACGCCCCCATCAAGATTAGCGATGCAGTGGCCGGGCACACTGCCATCTCCCTGTCTGACCGCCCGATCATGGCGGCCCGCCAGGCCGTGCAGGACACCATGGTGACTGCCACTCTGATCATGAGCGTGATTGCCATTATCGTTGCCTTCCTGATCAGCCGCCGGCTCGCCCAGCCCATTCATGATCTGCTGGCCGCCACCAGCGCCATGCGCAAAGGCGATTTGAACTATCGCATTCAGGACCGCCGTAACGATGAAATCGGCGGCCTGATCGAGGCCTACAACACCATGGCTCACGGCATGCTGGAAAAAGACCAGGTGGAACGGGTGCTACAACGTTTCGTCAGCCCCTCTGTGGCCCGCAACATGATGGCTGACCTGGATCAAGTGCAGCTAGGTGGCCGCGACGTTTCCGCCACCGTGGTCTTCGCGGATATTGTCGGCTTTACCCGGCTGTCCGAGAATCTGGCCCCGGATGCCATTGCCGACATGCTCAACGTCTACTTTGATGCTATCACCACCGCCACCAGCTTTTACCGAGGCACCATCGACAAATACATGGGCGATTGCGCCATGATTGTCTTTGGCGTACCGGAGAAAGATGACGAGCACCTATTCCACGGCTTGTGTTGTGCGGTGATGATCCAGCGGCTGGTGGAACGGCTTAATGAATACCGCAACGCCCGTGGCGAAACCACGGTGGCGTTCCGCATCGGCATCAATTCCGGCGACATGCTGGCCGGCAACCTGGGTTCGCGTGATCGCATGCAGTACACCGTGGTTGGCGATGCGGTTAACCTGGCTTCGCGACTATCGAACATGGCTGGCGGCAACGAGATCATTGCCGCCGCCCCCCTCCTATCCAACCCCAACATTGCTTCCCGGGTGCGCGCCACGGAATTCGGCGCCATGCGCATTCGCGGCAAGGCCGAACCGGTCAGCACTCACCGCATTGACGGTGTTCATGCCCTGTCGGAAACCCTGATGGAACAACGTATTGCCCAGTTTCTGGCAAAACTGAACACGGAGCATCAACGTGTACAAGGCGAGTAGCCTGAGCCTGGCCACGGTACTGGCTGGCTGTGCAACCTTCGGCAACCCCCACCCGGAAAGCGATATCAGCGCCGCCCTGGAGCAGCACGACTACGCCCGGGCGGCAACCATTATTGAACAGACCAAACCCAGGCACCCGGAATACCCCGCCCTGCAGGAGCAATACCCCGGTATTCGCCAGGCCAGCAAGGCCTACCGCCAGCACATCATTCAGCAGGCACAGGAACTGGGCAGGAAACAGCAGTGGGAGGACGCCTTCAGGCTGCTGGACGATAACCGCGACAAGGTGTTGAACCCGGCGGCCATGGATGAATTGAGCGCCGCCCTGACGACTTTGGAAGAGCGCCAGCTGAACCAGCTACTGGCAGAGAGACGCCAGGCTCAGGCGACGGCCATGCTGGCCAACGACAGGCTGGAACAGCAACTGGCCAACTTTCACGCGGTCGACGCCAAGCAAGAACGCCAGACCCTGGCCGAGGAACGCCAGCAGCTGATCCTGGACCTGACCACGCTGGGCGAATATTTTGGTGAACGGGAACAGTGGATGCTGGCCCGCGACCTGCTGCGCTCTGCCCATCAGCTGGCCCCCCAGACCGAACCATCTCCGGTATTGGCCCAGGCCCAGCAAGTGCTGAACAACGAAGAGCAGCGCGCACGCGCCAAGCGTAACCTGGCCCTGCAAACCGAAGCAGAACAACTAATGAGCCGCTACCAGCGCAACGGCCAGCTGCAATCCCTGCTCGCCGCCCGTGCGTTCCTGAGCCGACACCAAGGCAACCCCGCCTTGGCCAGCCATCGCAAACGACTGGAGCAATGGTGCCGCCGCCGGTTTGCAGAAGAGATGAACACCGGGGAGGCCCTCTATGCCCGCGGCCAGTACCGCGAGGCTTACCGGATATGGAAACAGGTCGCGCCGCTGTACCCGGACAACGAAGAGCTCAACAAGAAACTGGAACGCAGCCAGCGTGTGCTGAGCAATCTGCGCAGCCTTCAGCAATCCTGACAAGGCATTGCCTTCTGAGTGTTATTTCCTCTGAGGGAGCGAATGAAACCTCTCTGCTCTAAGTCCTCAGCAAAGCACGAAAGGCCCATCACAATCCGGACAGCCGGCTTGCTCGTTTTACTTGTAATGAACATAAAAAAACGCGCCGAAGCGCGTTTTTTAACTCGAACGAAGGAACACTTACTACAGGTCGGAATCCCCCTCCGCCTGACGATCAACCCCTGGAACCTTCCTGGGCTGCTTGTCCTCGATGTCTTTTTTGGTGGCAGGAATCGGCGCATCCTGCTCATTGAAGTAGGCATCACGGAAGTCCTGCGGCACCGGTGTACGCCCTTCAAAAATATGATCCAGAGTCTGCGGGATCGGGTTCTTCTCCACCTGCTCCAATTCGCCATCATTGTTAAGGCGGAACTGCAGGGCGGTGAGGCCCATGTACTTCTCGCGGCTCATTTGCACCAGACGATCATTGTTCGCCAGAATCGTCGGTTTTAGAAAGACCATCAAATTACTCTTCACCCGGTCCTTGCTGGTAGAACGGAACAGGAAGCCCAACAGCGGAATATCCCCCAGCAACGGCACCTTGCGCACCGTAACGCGAATATCGTCCTTGATCAGACCACCCAACGCGATGGTTTCACCGTCATCAGCCAACACCGTGCTTTGCAGCTTGCGGGTGGTTGTAACGATATCCACTGCATCGCCGGCGGAATCTTTCACCGCCGAGTTTTCCTGCTCCAGCTCCAGGCGAATGGTGGACAAGCCCGCCACATGGGGGGTGACCTTGAGGGTCAGACCCACGTCTTCCCGCTGAATGGTGGTAAACGGATTAGACACCCCGGAGCCGGTGTTGGTGCTTTGCCCGGTCACGAACGGCACGTTTTCCCCCACCACGATGGACGCCTCTTCGTTGTCCAGGGTCAGGATACTGGGCGTGGACAACAGGTTCACATCCGATGATGTGGACAGCGCCTGAATCAACGCCCCCCACTTCAAGTCGCCATTGGAATCGGTTTCGCCAAGCCCGGCGGTAATGCCATCCCCCAGACTCAGACTGGAAGGATCATCTGTGGCCACAGCCTGCAGTACAGAGTTGATGCTTAGCCCGTTACCGCCAAAATTCACTGCGCCCACACCGCTATCATCGCTGCCGGCCACATACTGAAAGCCCAGGTTCTTGCCCTGCTCCCCGGAAATTTCCACAATCGCCGCTTCAATCAGGATCTGCGCCCGACGCACATCCAGCTGGCTGATCACCGATTGCAGCTCTTTCATCATTGCCGGTTCAGCCCGGATCACCAGGGCATTGAGCGACTCGTCTGCCTGGATGGATACCTTGCTGTTGTTCGATGCCGTGCTTGTGACGGCCTTGCCGTCACCACCGGCCTTGGTCACCGAGGCACCGTCAGCAAAGTTCTTGAGCAATTCGGCCAGGGTCTTGGCATCACCATGGCTGAGACGTATTACCTGTACACCGCCATTGTCGCTTTCTTCGGTGTCCAGGCTGTTCACCATCTGCACCATGCGCTGGCGGGTGACCCGGTCACCTTTGATGATCAACCGGTTGGTGCGCTCATCCGCCACCACCGTAACGCCACCTTCCGGCGTTTTCCCACGGCGGCCACCGGTCTGCGGCGTCAGGCTTTCGAGCATCTTCACCATGTCACCAGCGAAGGCATACTTGAGCTTGATCACCTGAACGTCTTCGGATTCCGCACTATCCAGGCTGGCAATAATCGCTTCCATGCGACGGATGTTGTCCATGTGATCACTGATGATCAGCGCATTGGCAGACCCCACCGCCGCCAGGTGGCCGTACTGGGGCACCAACGGGCGCAGTACTGGCACCAACTCTTCCACCGGCGAGTTTTCCACCGGAATCACCCGGGTCACCAACTCTTCTCCACCGGCTGCATTCTTGCCCACCAGCGGCAGATTGCTCTGCTTGGCCGTGGTGTTGGGCACAATCTTGATGATGTCGCCGGCCGGCACCGCCGCATAACCGTGCACCTGAAGCACGGACAGGAACAGCTCATAGACTTCGCTGGAGGTGAGTGACTTGGTGGACACCACCGTCACATCCCGGGCCCGTACCCGGGGGTCCACCACGAAATTCTTGCCGGTCATGTCAGCCACCTGGCTGATAAACGCCTGAATGTCCGCGTTGCGGATATTCACCGTCCAGCTCTTGCCGTCGTCACTGGCCTGCACTTCATTGGTGGTCCGCGCATGAGCCGTCACCATGACGGCCGACAGCGCCAACAGCATTATTATTCTTGATAGAGACGTTCTGAAAAAAGGCGTCATAAAACCACTCACTAAGGCGGATAGTTCACGGTAAATTGCTGGTCACCCCGTTGCACCACGATGGATGCCTGCTGGGTGTCCTGATACGAACGCAGAGCCGCCATGTCGTTGCTTTCTGTTCCCAGCGGGTGTCCGTTAACCGAGAGAATTACGTCATCGCTTTGCAGGCCAACCTGCGCAAGCAATTGTTTTGGAGCACGTTTGCCCAACCGGTAACCGGCGCTGCCACCCTCGGTGACAGGCTCCAGCCCCAGCTGACCAATAATAGTGGTACGCTGGCGTGCCAGATCGGCCGCCCCGCCCTCATTGCCGGCAGGTGCCGTGGGCGCCGGTCGGGGTGCAGGATCACGCGTCACTTCAGTCACACCGCCCAGGGCATTGTCACTCCAGCGCAGCGTTTCCAGTCGGCCCGCCCGGCGCAGGATCACCCGGTCGGGGTACACTTCTTCCAGTTTGGCGTTACCGGGAATGCTGTCACCGATATGGTACAGCTCACCCTCTTTGCCTTTCTCGGCAATAATCGCCGTGGCGCGCTTGGTATCGGCATTCTGGAAGACCCCCAGCAGCTCCAGGCGCAGGCGGGTATCGGGAGCATCGGTGGGCTTGTCATTGCCGGTGCTGGCCACGGGCTCATAGTTACCGAACAGTTGCCAGTTATCGATCTGGGCTTGGGAGAGGGTCGGAGCATCGCCAGAAGAGGAGACCTCCAGGCGCGTCCGGGTATTCGCCGGCACGGGCTCACTGGGGCCATACCACAATAGCCACACGGTCTGCGCCAACACATAGGCCAGCACGACCACCAGCAATACAGCGATCACCCACCGAAGCGGTGCGCCCCATTGCTGCTGCTTTCCCCAACTCGCCAGTTGCGACATAACCGTCCTGCGATTTCCTTTATCGTTATTGCCGATTACCGATATGGCAGAGGCTACAACCTACCGGATTCTACGGCTTATTATTGCAATATAGTGTTACTGACCGCCCGGCAGAGCAAAAGGTTGCGACATCTGGAATACCACATCCTCCGGATTACCTCCCTGGCTCACACCCAACAGCATGGGCCAGGCACGCCGCACTTCCAGTTCGAAGCGCCCATCTGCCAGTCGGGCATCCACCAGCGACTCACTCTCCGGGCCCACCACTTGCAAGGTCGGCTGCGTATTTTCCATGCTCAAACGACCCTGCAGCACCGGTACCGTTGCGGAGCCATTGCGGCCCCAGGTGACCGTGCCGCCGCCGTACTGCAGCGTGCCCTGCAATGCCTTGATCTTGGCATCACCAAGGGTAATCTGCATCAGGGTCGCGTCCACACGCCCGTCTGCACTGCCCTGGGGAATATGGTCAGCCACCAGCGCCACCGGCAACGAAAGCCGGGCCTGCTGCAATTGCCAGTCACCCCAATCTGCACCCAGCCAACCGGACAAGCGCGCGGCGTCATCATCACTGCGGGTCTTCAGTGCCAGCCCTGGCACCAGCCCGTGCCAGTCCAGCGCCCACTGCACTGTTCCCTGGCGGCGCTGCCATTGCCAGTTCGCCTGCCCGTCCCACCAGAGCCCCTGGGGGTTAGTAATGACCAGCGGTGCACCGCCAGGCCGCAGGGCCGGGACGCGCTCCACCAATACCGCTGCCGGCATCAGCAGAAGCAAGAACAGTAGCAGGCTGACGCTGAAAAGCAGCGCCAGTGTTATTTTTCGTGGCATAACGGAGCCGGTTTCCTGTCTACCGATCAGAACGGGATGTCGTCGTCGAAGTCATCCGCCGGGCCGCTGAAACCGCCGCCCTGGTTGCTATTCTGGTTCTGCGCCGGCTGGCTGCCTCCGGACTGGCTATCATTACCGTAGCCACCCTGATTGCCCTGAGCCGGGGAAGACTGGGTATACCCGCCGCCCTGGCCGCCGCCATCACCGCGCCCATCCAGCATCTGCATCTCGTTGGCCACGATTTCGGTGGTGTAACGATCCTGGCCGTCCTGCCCCTGCCACTTGCGGGTACGGATGGAGCCTTCGATGTACACCTTGGAGCCTTTTTTCAGGTACTCGCCAGCAATCTCGCCCAGCTTGTTGAAAAACACCACCCGGTGCCATTCGGTGCGTTCCTGCATCTGGCCGCTCTGACGGTCTTTCCAGCTTTCACTGGTGGCCAGCCGCACATTCGTGACAGCGCCACCGCTGGGCATAAAGCGGGTTTCCGGATCCGCCCCCAGGTTACCGATCAAAATTACCTTGTTAACGCCGCGCGCCATGTTTCTCTCCGTGACTTCTTATGGTCTGACTACTGTCTATCTTCTCGTCATCGCCGCTGGACGACAAACTCAATCAAGCTGTCCATTGTGTCAGCTTTGTCCGGCTCCGGCGACACCCTGTAACTGTTGCTCATCCAGCTGGCCAGCATCCACCTTCAGCAAAGCCAGGGCCTGCTCTTCTACAATCACTGTTTCTACCACCCCGGGCACGGATTTCAGCCGCTCAGTCAGGGCCTGCCAGTCCTGCCCGGGGGACAACGGCAGAACCCGGTTATCCAGCTTGGGCAGTTCTTTCATGCCAACCAGCACCAGCAACCAGACCAGCGCCAGTGACCCGCAGCCATAAAAAACGGCTTCCGCGCCCACCCATTGATACAGCGCGCCCCCCATTTGCCCGCCGACAAACACGCCCAAAAACTGGCTGGTGGAGTACACCCCCATGGCTGTTCCGCGGGTGCCGGCAGGCGCAGCGCGCCCCACCAGCGAGGGCAACAAGGCTTCCAGCAGGTTAAAAGCCGTAAAGAAAACCAGCAAGGCCAGGACAAAATGCCACAATTGCGCGCCGGCCAGCGCCAGCAACAACTGGGAAACTGCCAGCAATACCACCGCCAGACGTTTCATGGGCACCGCTCCGCGGCGCTCCGCCCGGATAATCAAGGGCACCATGGCCAAGAACCCTGCCACCAGCACCGCCAGATACAGCAAGCTGTGGCTTTGCAGCGTCAGCCCCAGCCGATCGCTAAGCAGAGCAGGCACCACCACAAAGGATGCGGTCATGATCAGATGCAGGCTGAAAATACCCACATCAAAACGCAGCAATGTCTTACTGCCCAATACGCGGCGGAAGCGCTCGGACGCGGGCAATGCCTCACCCTGCAAGGCTTTCGGAGCCGGCACCACAAAAGCAACCAGCAAGGCAAAGCCCCCCAGCACCGAGGTCATCCAGAACAGGCCGGACAAACCCAACCATCCCGCCAGCAAGGGCCCCAGAATCAGTGCCAGAACAAAAGAGCCGCCCACGGACATGCCAATCAGCGCCATGGCCCGGGTACGGTGCTTTTCCGTCACCACATCACCAATCAACGCCATGATCACGCTGGCGATGGCCCCGGCTCCCTGCAGCGCCCGCCCCGCAATCACTCCGTAAATATGGTCACTCATGGCCGCCACTGCGCCACCGGCAATAAACAGCAACAGGCCAATCAATAGCAACGGGCGACGACCAAAACGGTCCGACAGCATGCCAAAAGGAATCTGCAGCAACGCCTGCATCAGGCCATAGGCGCCAATGGCCGTACCGATCAAAAGCGGGGAAGCCCCTTCAAGGGCCTGCCCGTAGACTGCAAAAATCGGCAGGATCATGAACAAACCAAACATCCGCAACGCGAAAATGGTTGCCAGATAACCCGTGGTTTTCAGTTCTGTCCGCTGCAGGGCATGGGAAGATGATGCCGTCATGAACCGTGATCGCTCCTAACCCGGAGAGGCCGCTGCACCGCAGCACACAGCTGCCGCAACCCCGGCCGATACAAAAGGGCACGCAGTGTAGCAGATTCCGGCCCCGTCAGAACCAGTGCCCGGAAGACCCGGCCCACAACCTTCGATCGTGAAATCGGTAAAACTCGACTGCATCAAATTGAACCCCCGCCAAAGCGGTGATAAATTGACAGGCTGATCAGTTTTTTTTCTTAGGTGTTTGCCTGAGTAATCACGGACGGGGCCAATGAATAGCCAAGAACATACCCAGCAAGTTTACGTGGTCGGCAGCCAACAGCTGCAAAACGCCCTGCTTACAGAGTTTCTCGTCAAGGAAGACGTGGCAGCCAAAAGCATTCCCACCGCCCTGGATATCACCACCGAAATCCTGCGCGAAAAGAACCAGAACCTGTTTCTGGTGGACTACCACTCAGTGGACGTGAATGAAGTCATCGCCCACTTGCTGGAAGCCGACCAGGAAGTGGAAAGCGATGTTCTGATCGCCGTTTTCAACGTGGACAGCGATGAGTCACTCTCCAAACTGGCCGGGCTTCCCATGGTCAACGGCGGCTTTCAGCACGACTGCCCCCAGGCCCTGCTCAGCAAAGGTATCAAGGCCATTTTCGACGGCGAGCTGTGGTTCCCGCGCGCCGTATTGCAGACCTACTTGATGAAGAGCCGAACCTTCAACAAGACCTTCTCACGCAGCGAAGTCAGCCTGACAGACCGGGAAGTGGAAGTGCTGAAAGTCATGGCCACCGGCGCCAAGAACTCGGAAATCGCCAGCAGCCTGAACCTGAGCCCGCACACCATCAAGACCCACATCTACAATATCTTCAAGAAAATCAACGCCTCCAACCGCCTGCAAGCGGTGAACTGGGCCCAGGAAAATCTGTAACCACGCCTGACGCAAGACGCCAAATGCCTGACGCCGGCTTTTCGCATCCTGCGTCTGGCGTCGGGCGTCCAGCGTCCCTTATACTGCCCTGTTCATTTTGACAGTACTCAGGGGCAGTAGATGGATACCATTCTGGTTCGTGGCGCACGCACCCATAACCTGAAGAACGTGGACCTGGATATTCCCCGGGACAAGCTGGTGGTGATTACCGGCCTGTCCGGTTCCGGCAAATCCTCTCTGGCGTTCGACACCCTGTACGCGGAAGGCCAGCGCCGTTATGTGGAATCGCTGTCCACCTACGCCCGCCAGTTCCTGTCGATGATGGAAAAGCCCGATGTGGACCACATCGAAGGGCTGAGCCCCGCCATTTCCATTGAGCAGAAGTCCACCAGCCACAACCCGCGCTCCACCGTGGGCACCATCACCGAAATCTACGACTATCTGCGCCTGCTGTTCGCCCGGGTCGGCGAGCCACGCTGCCCCGAGCATGATGCCCCGCTGGCCGCGCAAACCATTAGCCAGATGGTGGATCAGGTGCTGGCCATGGAAGAAGGCAGCAAGCTGATGCTGCTGGCCCCGGTGATCCGCGAAAAGAAAGGCGAACACGTTCATCTGTTCGAGGAGCTACGCGCCCAGGGCTTTATCCGGGTACGCATTGATGGCCGCATCTACGACATGGATGACACTCCGGACCTGGACAAGAACAAGAAGCACACCATCGAAGTGGTGGTGGATCGCTTCAAGGTCCGCGACGACCTGCAGAACCGCCTGGCGGAATCGTTCGAGACCGCCCTGAATCTGGCCGACGACATTGCCGTGATCGCGCCCATGGACGGCGACGGCGAGGAAACCACTTTCTCCGCCAAGTTCGCCTGCCCCACCTGCGGTTATTCAATCCCGGAGCTGGAACCGCGCCTGTTCTCGTTCAATAACCCGGCCGGTGCCTGCCCCAGCTGTGACGGCCTGGGCATGAAACAGTTCTTTGATGAAGGCAAGGTCATCAATTCCGACGAGCTTTCTCTCTCCGAAGGCGCTATCCGTGGCTGGGACCGACGCAACGTCTATTACTTCCAGATGCTCAATTCCCTGTCCCAGAGCATTGGCTTCGACATGGATGCCGCCTTCAAGGATCTGCCCAAAGAAGTTCGCAAGAAAGTACTACATGGCACCGGCAAGGAAAGCATCGAGTTTCGCTATTTGAATGACCGCGGCGACATCATCAAGCGTAACCATCCGTTCGAAGGCATCATTCCCAACATGGAGCGCCGTTACCGGGAAACCGAATCCGACGCGGTACGCGAAGACCTGCTCAGCTACATGTCAACCTCCAGCTGCCCCAGCTGCAACGGCTCGCGCCTGCGCGAAGCCGCCCGCCATGTCTTTATTGAACAGACTACCCTGCCGGAAGTGGTGCGTCTGGCGGTGGGCAAGGCCCACGCCTACTTTAGCGAGCTCACGCTGCCCGGCAGCAGAGGCGAAATCGCCGACAAGATTCTCAAGGAAATCCGTGACCGCCTGCAGTTTCTGGTTAACGTGGGACTGGAATACCTGACGCTGGAGCGCAGCGCAGAAACCCTTTCTGGCGGCGAGGCCCAGCGTATTCGCCTGGCCAGCCAGATCGGCGCCGGCCTGGTGGGCGTGATGTATGTGCTGGATGAGCCATCAATCGGCTTGCATCAGCGCGACAACGAACGCCTGCTCAGCACCCTCACCCGCCTGCGGGACCTGGGCAATACGGTGCTCGTTGTGGAGCACGATGAAGACGCTATCCGTCTGGCCGATCACGTCATTGATATCGGCCCCGGGGCCGGCGTCCACGGCGGCGAGGTTATCGCCCAGGGGAGCGCCCAGGACGTGGCGGACAACCCCGCGTCACTCACCGGTGACTACCTCTCCGGCCGCAAGCAAATCGCCATTCCCGCCCAGCACCGGCAACACAATGACGATCGCTGGCTGACCTTGCACGGCGCCACTGGCAACAACCTGAAAGGACATCCGCTGAATATTCCGGTCGGGTTGCTGACCTGCATCACCGGCGTATCCGGCTCTGGCAAGTCCACGCTGATCAACAGCACCCTCTACCCGCTGGCAGCCACCAAACTCAACAAGGCCACCACCCTGACCGCTGGCCCCCATGAGTCCATCGACGGCCTTGAGCATTTCGACAAGGTGGTGGATATCGATCAAAGCCCTATCGGTCGCACCCCGCGCTCCAACCCGGCCACCTACACCGGTATTTTCACCCCGGTGCGGGAATTGTTCGCGGGCACCCAGGAAGCCCGTGCGCGCGGCTACAAGCCGGGCCGTTTCAGCTTCAATGTAAAAGGCGGACGCTGCGAAGCCTGCCAGGGTGACGGGGTTATCAAGGTGGAGATGCACTTCCTGCCCGACATTTATGTCCCCTGCGAAGTCTGCGATGGCAGACGCTACAACCGGGAAACCCTGGAAATTACCTATAAGGGCAAAAACATCTTCGAAGTGCTCGACCTGACTATCGAAGATGCCCGCGCGTTTTTCGATGCCGTACCGTCGCTGGCACGCAAACTCCAGACCCTCATGGATGTGGGCCTCAGCTATGTGAAACTCGGCCAGGCAGCCACCACTCTATCCGGCGGCGAAGCGCAACGGGTCAAACTGGCCAAGGAATTGTCGCGCAGGGATACTGGCAACACCTTGTACATCCTCGACGAACCCACTACCGGCCTGCATTTCCATGACATCCAGCTCCTGCTGGACGTGCTTAACCGTCTGGCCGACCACGGTAACTCCGTGGTGGTGATCGAACACAACCTGGACGTGATCAAGACCGCAGACTGGATTGTGGATCTGGGCCCAGAGGGCGGTGACGGTGGCGGCGAAATCATCGCCGAAGGCACCCCGGAAGAGGTTGCCAACGTCAAAGGCAGTCACACCGGGCGCTTCCTCAAGCCCATGCTGAAATAATACAGCTGGCTTGATACCGGCTAAGCAGACGACCGGGCGGCAAGGACGCCAAGCCCCTGTCCGCCTCTTCCTTAAAGGGCCGCCGCAGGAGTTGCGCCGTGACGAACAGCACATTTCCTCGCCCTGTCACGCAGCCGCAGCCTGCCCCGCACCAGCCCGTCATATTTCGCCTTCAGACTCACTCTCAATCACCACCATGGAGGCGAGTCATGAAACGGATTGACGCATTGAAAGGCTGCATCGCAGCGCTAGCCATAGGCGCAGCCACTGCAGCCTGTGCCGCTCAGGCACCTGACCACAACACACCAGGCGAAGCCGGGCGCAAAGCCGCACCTCACCACGCCGCGGCCCACAGCAGTAGCGTATCGCTCGGCCCCCGCCCCTATTACCTGGTCTCTGATATGGATGCCGGGCCAGTCAAAGAGGCCCTGCAGGCTTGTGCCGCCGAGCACCGCCCGCTGCGACGAAGCGACTTTTCCATCGGCCACCGCGGCGCGCCACTGCAATTCCCGGAACACACCGAGGAGTCCTACCGAGCTGCAGCGCGTATGGGCGCAGGGATTATGGAATGTGACGTTACTTTTACCAAAGACCGGGAGCTGGTTTGCCGCCATTCACAGTGCGATCTCCATACCACCACCAACATCCTGGAAACTGAACTGGCCAGCCAGTGCAGCGAACCGTTCAGCCCCTTTGACGGTACACACGCCGCCAGTGCGAAATGCTGCACCAGTGACATCACTCTAGCCCAATTCAAAACCCTGAAAGGAAAAATGGATGGCGCCAACCCTCAAGCCACAACCGTTGACGACTACCTGAATGGCTCACCCGACTGGCGCACCGAGCTCTATCGCCAGCGCGGCACTCTGCTCAGCCACCAGGAAAGCATCGCCCTGTTCCGCCAGCTGGGAGTCAAGATGACCCCGGAACTGAAGGCCCCTCAAATCCCCATGCCCTATCAGGGGGACTACAGCCAGCAGGACTATGCACGGCAAATGATCCGTGACTATCAAGAAGCCGGCGTCAGCCCCCACCGCGTCTATCCTCAATCATTCAACCTAGAAGATATTCGCTATTGGTTATCGACTACACCGGCCTTTGGCCGTCAAGCGGTCTATCTGGACGGCCGGGACAGCAGCGGACTCGAGCCGCAAAACCCCGGCACCTGGCAACCCGACATGGCAACGCTGAAAGGCTACGGGGTCAACATCATCGCCCCGCCACTATGGATGCTGGTCACTACAGATGCCCAGAACCGTATCATCCCCAGCGCCTATGCCCGCTCCGCACAGCAGGCCGGCCTGAATATGATTGCCTGGACCCTGGAGCGCTCTGGTCCATTGGCCAACGGCGGAGGCTGGTACTACCAAAGCATCCCTTCCGCCACCAATAACGACGGCGATACCCTGACGCTGCTGGATGTTCTGGCTCGCCAAGTGGGCGTCATCGGTGTCTTTTCCGACTGGCCCGCCACCACCACCTTTTATGCCAACTGCCTGCGACAACACCGCATCCCACGCTCCCACGCACGACCATAGCGCAGCCGCACCACACTTTACCCCGCCCGCCCTGTGGCGGGGCATCACCACCACCAGCCGGGCCTGAATTGATGGCACGCTTTCTGCTTTGTACCAGGTTATATACAGGCCGAGGAGTACTAGCATGGAATCCACCCCGGACCACCGTTGGCTGATGCAGTACAACATTGTTAATCTGGTCAATCAGTGTCGGCGATTGATCCGCGCCGAGTTCGACGAAAGCCTTTCCCTCACCGACCCACAACTGCGTTTCAAGCTGGCTCACTTCGCCGGCCATACCCGCTCTCAGGGCCTCCAACGGCTGTACGGCGAAATTCGGCTTGCACTACTCAACCTGGAAGGCGCCGACCCGGAACCACAGCAGCCGCCCGCATCAGCAGTGCGACGCTACCGGGGACAAGCGATCAACCCAGCGCCCGAAACCGCCAGACAAACGCCCACACGCTCGCGCTCGACACAAAAGGCCGTTATTTACCGGGGCAGGACGGTCGCACAAGAGTAGGGAAACCGTGGGGCAGCCTCTTGTCAGGCGGAGAACTGAAAAATACTCAAATCCAGCGGCTGGCTCTCACCCAGCCACATCACCAACTCCGTATGATCACGAAGATCGTCACCACTGAGCCCATGCACAAATACCGTTAAACCGTTTCGGCTAGCCATTAACCAGGGAATAACCTCCCCGGCCAAACGGCGCGGGATGGTCAGCTGACAGCTCCAGCATGGGTGCGGCCCCACCGGCTTGCGATGCATATGGCCCATGGGCACAGAAAAGTGTTGATGGGCAGCTTGGCATAGCGCCGCCGCCTGGGAAAAGGTGTGTTCGTCGAAATAGACGTGTGCGTGAAAACCGTTGATCGCCATACGCAGTGCCCGTTAATGACAACTCCAGCATAGCCGATGCTTTCACACTTGCAACAGGCACAAAAAAACCGGGCACAGGGCCCGGTTTTTTCTGGAACGATTAACGCTTACTCTTCGTCAGCGTCAACCAGTTCAGGACGGTCAACCAGCTCAACATAGGCCATCGGTGCGTTATCGCCCGCACGGAAACCCATCTTGAGAATGCGGATGTAGCCACCCGGACGCTCCTGGTAACGAGGACCCAGCTCGTTGAACAGCTTACCGACCATTTCCTTTGAACGGGTACGGTCGAAAGCCAGACGACGGTTAGCGACGGAGTCTTCCTTAGCCAGAGTGATCAGCGGCTCAGCCACACGACGCAGCTCTTTGGCTTTCGGCAGAGTAGTCTTGATCGCTTCGTGCTCGAGCAGAGACACAGCCATGTTACGGAACATAGCCTGACGATGAGAGCTGTTCCGATTCAGTTTTCTGCCGCTTTTGCGATGACGCATGATTCTGTTCCTA